>NZ_JBICKN010000006.1:0-990570 GCF_043104185.1 Delftia sp. WSY_22 | reverse complement strand
CCCAAACTGCCCACGACCCCTGCGCTGCGCTCCGGGGCGACCTGCGTTGGGCGGGATGCGGGGTGTGCCGCAGAACTCGCTTTGCGCTTCGCGCGCCGCTCAAACAACTGCGGCAAGTCAGATGACTAAGCAAGCCTGTCCTTCGGCAGGCTTGCCACCCCGCATCCCGCCCAACGCAGGCGTGGGCAGAAGGGGGGAGGCTTGGGAACAGCCAACAGCCAACAGCCAACAGCCAACAGCCAACAGCCAACAGCCAACAGCCGGCGCTATCGATTCGCTCGGCTTCAAACGGGGGCCGAGCGAAGCGAAGGCCCGCACCACCTCCCCGTATGTCAGCGCCTGCGGCGTGGTGGTTGCGGGGTTGCAGTCCTGCCGAAGGACAGGACTGCTTCGTGATCTGACTCGCCGTGATGTTTGAACGTAGCGCGCAGCGCGAAGAGAGTTTCACGGCGAACCCCGCAACCGCCACGACGCAGGTTGCCCCGCAGCGAAGCGAAGGGGTCGCGGACATTCGGGTCGCCTTTGCTTTGCCTACTTTCCTTTGGCGAAACAAAGGAAAGTAGGTCGGCCGCCGGGCCGAGACCCGGCCTCGAAAAGAAACCCCCCGGCAGGGCCAGAACCAGCAAGCGCAGCACCACGCAGCACCACGCAGCAAACGCAGCGCACGCAGCAAACGCAGCGCACGCAGCAAACGCAGCAAACGCAGCAGAGACCAAAAAATCTCAGGCAGCCAACCTGAACCGCTCCACCACCCCCCCAAACCCCCTCTCCAGATCCGCAATCAAATCCAAAGGATCCTCCAGCCCCACATGCAGCCGCACCACAGGCGCAGTCCCCGCCCACACACTGTGCTCCCGCAACCTCTCAGGCTGCGCCACCAGCGCCAGGCTCTCGTACCCGCCCCAGGAAGCCCCCTGCGCAAACTGCCGCAACGAGTCAACGAACACGGCGCCGGCACCGGCGTCCACCCCTTCGGCAAACGCAAACGAGACCAGCCCGCTGGCCCCGCTGAAGTCCCGCTTCCACAGCGCATGGCCGGGATCGGAGGGCAGGGCCGGGTAGAAGACGCGGCCGACCTGGGGCTGCTGCTCCAGCCACTGGGCGATTTCGGTGGCGTGGCGCTGGTGCTGGGCCAGGCGCACGGGCAGGGTGCGAAGGCCGCGCAGGGCCAGGTAGGCGTCGTCGGCGCCTATGGTCAGGCCCAGGGCCTCGTAGGCGGTGGATATCTTCTTCGACAGCGCGGGGCCGTCGGTGATGACGATGCCCTGCATCACGTCGGAGTGGCCGGCGATGTACTTGGTCGCGGCCTGGATGGAGAGGTTGGCGCCGTGTTCCAGGGGCTGGTAGAACCAGCCGCCGCTCCAGGTGTTGTCGGTAGCCACGGCAATGCCGTGCTGGCGTGCCACGGCGGCCAGGGCGGGCAGGTCCAGCACTTCGTAGAGCAGGGAGCTGGGCGATTCCAGGTAGACCAGGCGGGTGTTGGGGCGGATCTTGCCGGCCAGATCGTCGCGCGAGGGCGAGAAGTACTCCAGCGTGATGCCCAGGCGCTGCAGCAAGGTGGCGTCCACGCGGCGCACGGGAGAGTAGACGCTGTCGGCCACCAGGGCATGGTCGCCGGGCGAGAGCAGGGCGATGAGCACCAGGGTGATGGCGGACAGGCCCGAGGGCGTGAGAAATGCGCGGTGCCCGCCCTCCAGCGCGACCACGGCGTCTTCCAGCGCGCGGTGCGTGTCCAGGCCGTGGCGGCCGTAGGAGGCCACGCGCTCGCCGGCCTCGCGGCGGTGGTGCAGGTCGGCGTAGGCGGCGCTGTCGGCAAAGCGCACGGTGCTGGTGCGCACCACGGGCACGTTGACGGGGCCGGAGCCGCCCTGCAGCGGCGGCGTGCCTGCGTGCAGCAGGCGGGTCGACGGGCCCAGCGGCCGGTGCTTGTCTTGGGGGGTGCTCATGCCACGGCCTCGCTGGGACGGAAGTAGGCGGCGTTGTAGTTCTTGACTTCGCCGGTGTCGGGGTCGATGGCCACGCGGCCGCTCAGGGCTTCCAGCGGCTGGCCGTAGAGGTGGAAGTGCAGCGTGGGCTGCTCGCCCACGACGGCAATGCTGTGGATGTCATCGGGCAGGAAGGCGATGGAGGCGCCCGGCTGCACGGTGAATTCGCGCGCCAGGTGGATGCTGGCGCGTGCGGGGTTGCTGCGGTCGTCCGTGCGCTCGTAGAGGCGGTTGAGCTCCTGGCCTTCGACGGCAACGATCACGGCCCAGGTTGTGTGGTTGTGCGGGGCCGTGGTCTTGCCGGGGTTGATGGAGTTCAGGTACAGGGCCAGGCCCGCATCGCCATCGGCCGGGTTGAGGCGGTAGCGCGTGGAGGCACCCACGCCTTCGGTCTGCGCGGGCGGGGGAAAGTCCGCGCGGCTGAACAAGGCCTTGTGCGCGGCCAGCTGCTCCAGGCGTGCGGTGATGGCCGACAGGGTGCTGCGGTCGGGCGCGCCGGCCTGCAGCAGCTGGCGCACGTCGGCCAGGGCGGCGTCCACGGCCTGGCGGCGCCGGGCGACGGCGTCTGTATGGGTGCCTGTATCTGCGCCTGTGCCGGCCGGGGTTTCAGTCGTTGTTTCTGCGGTCATGGGGATGTGCTCCTGGAGGTGTGGGATCAAAGGGCAAAGCGCAGGCTGTTGAAGGGCAGCGGCGTTGTGGCCGGGGCGGCTGGCGCAGGCCTGGGCCGTGCACCATCGCCCAGGGCGCGCTGCAGGAATTCGCGCGTGCGCTCGCTGCGCGGGCTGCCGAAGATCTGGGCGGCCGGGCCGTGCTCGACGATGCGGCCGGCCTCGGTGAAATACACCTGGTCGCTGACCTCTTCGGCAAAGCGCATTTCGTGCGTGACCAGCACGCAGGTCATGCCGTCCCTGACCAGGTCGCGGATCACGGTCAGCACCTCGCCCACGGTCTCGGGGTCCAGGGCCGAGGTCACTTCGTCGAACAGGATCAGCTCGGGCCGCATGGCCAGGGCGCGCGCAATGGCCACGCGCTGCTGCTGGCCGCCGGACAGCTCGCCGGGGTAGGCGGATTCCTTGTGGTCCAGGCGCACCTTCTGCAGCAGGGCGCGGGCCTCGCGCTCGGCCGTGGCGCGGTCGCGGCCGACCACGCGCGTGGGGGCGATGACCAAGTTCTCCAGCACCGACAGATGGGGGAACAGGTTGTACTGCTGGAAGACGAAGCCCACGCGCTTGCGCAGGGCGATCAGCTCGGCCTCGGTGCGCAGCTGGTCCACGCGCGTGCCCGCCACCGAGATGGCGCCGCGCTGGGGCCGCAGCAGGCCGGTGATGCAGCGCAGGATGGTGGACTTGCCCGAGCCCGAGGGCCCGATGATGGTCACCGCCTCGCCGCGCCGCACCTGCACGTCGATGCCTTGGAGCACCTGGTTGTCGCCAAAGGACAGGTGCACATCCTGCAGGTGGACCAGTGCGGGCGCCGTGCCTGCGGGGGCATCGGCCGTGGCGAGTTGGGAGAGAAAGGAGTCAGTGGCGTTCATGGCGTCGCTCCAATGCCCGGGTTGCCCGGGCAATGGGATAGCAATAGGCAAAGAAAAGCGCGAGCAGCGTGAAGTACACAAGGATGGTGAAGTCCGTGCGTGCCACGGTGTTGCTGGCGATCTGGGCGGTGTCCACCACGTCGTGCACGCCCACCAGCGAGGCCAGCGAGGTGCTCATGGTGATGCTGGCGTAGAGGTTCATCCACGGCGGCAGCATGCGGCGCACGCACTGCGGCAGCACGATGAGGCGGAAGATCTCGCTGCGGCGAAAGGCCAGCGACTGGGCCGCCTCCCACTGCGCGCTGGGAATGGACTGGATGGCGCCCCGGAAGATCTCGGCCACGTTGGCGCTGGTGGGCAGGGCCAGGCCCAGCACCACCTTGACCCAGTCGGGGAACGGAAAGGTCCAGCCCACCAGCTTCAGCTCGAACGGGAACACATAGGTGGTGAAGTAGATGAGCACCAGGATGGGCGCATTGCGAAACAGCTGCACATACCAGCGCACGCCCATGCGCACGGCCGGCGTGGGCGACAGCGACAGGGCGCCCAGCACCAGGCCGGCTACGGTGCCGATGGCCACGGCCAGCACGCTGATCTCGATGTTGACCAGGAGGCCGCGCAGCAGCGCGGGCAGCCATTTCCACAGGTGCACGAAGGCGGGCGGGGCGCTGTCCGTGGCGGCCCAGCAGGCGCACAGGGCCAGCAGTGCGGCGCCCGCGATCAGCCAGGGGCTGCGCGCCGCGCGCAGCAGGGCGGCGGGCAGCGGGCGGGGCGCGGCGCCGGTGTTCAGGGTGGCTTCATTGGCCATAGCCGGGCATCCTCAGGTGTTGTTCCAGCCAGCGGCCCGCCAGGCTGACCAGCCAGGTCAGCAGGCCGAACCACAGCAGGATGAGCAGCAGCAGCTCCAGCACGTTGTCGCGCTGCGACCAGATCATGATGGACTCGTAGGTCACGTCGCCCACGGCGATGGCCGAGGCCACGGCCGTCATCTTCACCAGGTCCACCAGGTTGTTGGTCAGCGAGGGCAGGGCAAAGCGCACGGCCAGCGGCAGCTGCACGCGCACCAGCAGCTGGCGCTGCGAAAAGCCCAGCGAGCGTGCCGCCTCCAGCGTGGTGGCGGGCACGGCCTCGATGCCGGCGCGCAGCGCCTCGGCATGGAACACGCCCTTGTGCAGCGAGACCACGATCACCACCCAGACAAAGGGCGTGAGCGGGTTGTTGCCCGCGCCCCAGTCGCGCAGCTGCTGGGTGATCAGCATGTTGAGCACCAGGAAGGCGCAGTACAGCTGCACCAGCGTGGGCGTGTTGCGCGTGACCTCCACAAAGGCGCGCGCAGGCCGTGCCAGCCAGGCGCGGCCCGAGGTCAGGGCCGCCGCCAGCGCCACGCCGGCCGCCAGGCTGCCGGCAATGGTCAGCAGGGCCAGCTGCACGGTCACGATCATGCCGCGCACAAAGGCCTGGCGCTCGGCCACGTCCAGCACGAAGGCGTAGTTCAGGCCCAGGCCCTTGAGCGCTTGCACGCCCTGGGCAAGCAGGCTGTCGTTCATGGCACGGCCTCCAGGGCGGCCGGCTGTGCATGCGCTTGCGCTTGCGCAGCGGGGTCTTTCAGCGCGGCCACGGCGCGTGCGATGCGGGCCGTGGCCTCGGCCAGCACCTCGTCGCTGGCGGCGGTGGAGATGCGGAAGTACGGCGACAGGCCGTAGGCCCCGCCATCCACGGCAGCCACGCCTTCGGACTCCAGCAGCCATTCGGTCAGGTCGGTGTCGCTGGCGATGGGCTGGCCGTCCGGGCGCAGGTGGCCTATCAGCGCGCCGCAGTGCACAAAGGCAAAGAACGATCCGCCCGGTGGCAGCAGGGCCAGGCCCGGCACCTGGGCCAGCGCCTGGGTGACCTGTTGCGCGCGCCGCGCATAGGCGTTGCGGGCCTGCTGCACAAAGCTCTGGTCGGGCGACTGCAGCGCCGCCGTGGCTGCGGCCTGGGCCACGGAATTGGGGCCTGACGAGGCCTGCGACTGGATCACCACCATGGCCTGCACCAGCGCGGCCGGGCCTGCGCCCCAGCCGATGCGCCAGCCGGTCATGGCATAGGTCTTGGAGACGCCGTTGACCAGCAGCGTGCGCTCGCGCAGGTCGGGGGCCACGGCCAGCCAGTGCGCGGGGGCCTGGGGCGTGAACCAGATGTGCTCGTACAGCTCGTCCAGCAGCACCAGAACCTGCGGGTGCTGGCGCAGCACCTGGGCCAGCGCGGCCAGTTCCTCGCGGCTGTAGACGGCGCCCGAGGGGTTGCCCGGCGTGTTCAGCACCAGCCAGCGCGTGCGCGGCGTGATGGCGGCCTGCAGCGCGGCCGGCGTGAGCTTGAAGCCCTGCTCAATGCCGCAGTCCACGATGACCGGCGTGCCGTCGTTCACGCGCACGATGTCGGGAAACGAAGGCCAGTACGGCGCGGGCACGATGACCTCGTCGCCCGCGTCCAGCGTGGCCGCCATCGCGTTGTAGATCACCTGCTTGCCGCCGTTGCTGACGATGATCTGCCCGGCGTCGAAGTCCAGCCCGTTCTCGCGCCGGTACTTGGCGCTGATGGCCTGGCGCAGCGCGGCCGTGCCGGGCGTGGGCGTGTACTTGGTTTCGCCACGGGCCAGGGCCGCGATGGCGGCCTGCTTGATGGGCTCGGGCGTGTCGAAATCGGGCTCGCCCGTGGTCAGCGCAATGATGTCGCGGCCCTGGCGGGCCAGGGCCGTGGCCCGCGCGCTGGCCGCGGCATTGGGCGAGAGCCTGACGCGCTGCACGCGCTGCGAAAGGGGAAAGGGCGTGGTCATGGCGTGGGGCCTTCCTGGAATGCGGCGGCTGGCGTTGGAGAAACCTGCGGCAAGTCGTGCGGCAAGTCATGCGGCAAATCGTCCGGCAGGGCTTGCAGCACCTTGCCGGGATTGAGCAGGCCCAGCGGGTCGAAGGCCTGCTTGAGACGCCGCATGAGCTGCAGCTCCACGGCGCTCTTGTAGCGGGGCAGCAGGTCGCGCTTGGTCTGGCCCACGCCGTGCTCGGCGCTGATGGAGCCGCCGTGGGCGTGCACGCTGTCGTGCACCACCTCGTGGATGGCGTCTTCCTGGGCAAACAGCTGCGCGGGCGTGCTGTCCGGCGCGTGCGACACGTTGTAGTGCAGGTTGCCGTCGCCCAGGTGCCCGAAGGCCACGGGCCGCACGGCGCCAAAGCGCGCCTGCAGCAGCGCGGCCGTGGCCGCAAGAAAGTCGGGGATGCGCGAGATGGGCACCGACACGTCGTGCTTGATGTTGCGGCCGTCGCGCCGCTGGGCCTCGCCCAGGGCCTGGTCGCGCAGCCGCCACAGGGCCTGGCTTTGCTGCAGGCTCTCGGCAATGGCGGCATCGGTGACCAGGCCGTCCTCGAAGGCCTGGCCCACCACGCACTCGAAGCGCTGGCGCGCATGGTCCTCGCCCTCGCTGTCGGACAGCTCGATCAGCGCAAACCAGGGCGCCTTGAGCGCCAGCGGTATCGGCTGCTCGGGCACATGGCGGGCTATCAGGCCCAGGGCCGTGTCCGACATCAGCTCGAACGCCGTCAGGCTGGCGCCGAAGCCCGCCCGCGCCTGGCTGAGGAAGGCCACCGCACCGCGTATGCAGCCAAAGGCCAGCAGGGCCGTGTGCTGGGCGCGGGGCAGCGGATGCAGGCGCAGCGTGGCCGCCGTGATGATGCCCAGCGTGCCTTCGCTGCCCACGTACAGGTCGCGCAGCGCATAGCCGGTGTTGTCCTTGCGCAGCCCGCGCAGGCCGTCCCAGATGTCACCCTCGGCCGTCACCACTTCCAGGCCCAGCACCAGCTCGCGCGCGTTGCCGTAGCGCAGCACCTGGGTGCCGCCCGCGTTGGTGGACAGGTTGCCGCCAATGGTGCAGCTGCCCTCGGAGCCCAGGCTGAGGGGAAACAGCCGGTCCGCATCGCGCGCTGCCTGCTGCACATGGGCCAGCACGGCGCCGGCTTCCACGGTCAGGGTGTCGTTGTCGGTGTCGATGGCGCGCACGCGGTTCAGGCGCGCCAGCGACAGCAGCACGGCGCGGCCCGAGGCGTCGGGCGTGGCGCCGCCCATCAGCCCGGTGTTGCCGCCCTGGGCCACGATGGGCGTTCGGTGGGCGCGGCACAGGCGCACCAGCTGCGCCACCTGGGCCGTGTCGGCAGGCCGTGCCACGGCCAGGGCCTGGCCCGTGAGGCGGCCATGCTGGTCGGTCAGGTAGCCGGCCGCATCGGCACCCGTGAGCACATGGGCATCGCCCAGGGCGTGGCGCAGCGCGGTGACCAGGTCGGCGGGGCCGGTGATGTGGCCGCTGGTGCTGGTGCTGGTGTTGGTGCTGGTGTTGGTGCTGGTGTGGGTGCTCATGCGGGCGCCTTCCTGAACTTGTCGTGCAGCTGGTGCAGCAGCGGCGTGGGCGTCATGCCGTTGCGCTGCTCCACCTCGATCAGCCAGCCCGTGCGGTGCCAGTCCTGCACGATGCGGTCGATGGCCGCCTGCGTGTCGGACTCGCCCTTGCGCAGCCAGATCACCGAGGGCGAGGGAATGATGTCCGCGGGCGAGACGATCTCGTAGTCCTTCCAGTCCGCATTGCTGGCCACGAGTTCGCGCAGCGTGGGGCTGACATGCACGGCGGCCGCGCAGTTGCCGCCCTTGAGGGCCAGCAGCGACTCGGGCTGGCCCCGGAAGGCCTTGATCTGGGCGCCGTATTGATCGGCCAGCGGCTTGGTGAAATTGCTGCCCTGCGACACGCACACGGGCTTGCCGCGCAGGTCGTCCCACTGGCGCACGCCGCTGCTCTTCTTGGCGATGGCGGCGCCGCCGACTTCCTCGAACGGCGTGGGCACGAAGGACAGGATCTCGCTGCGCTCCTGTGTCCACTGCATGTTGGCGATCAGGATGTCCACCTTGCCCTGCTGCAGGAACTGCACGCGGTTGGACGGCTGGACCTGCACGGTCTCCACCCCCACGCCCAGGCCCTTGGCCACGCCTTCGGACAGCTGCACGTTGTAGCCCACGTGCCTTTGCGTGACGGGGTCGATGGTGCCGAACGGCGGCCCCGAAAGCATCACCCCCACCACGATCTTGCCGCGCTGCTTGATGCGGTCCAGCGTGGCGTCGGCATGGGCTGCCAGGGCCGTGAGGGCGAGCAGGGCCGCCAGTGCGGTGCGGGTCGGCTTCATGGCTTGGCTCCCTTGGCGGCGGGCTGGGTTGCCTGCGTCGCCTGCACTTGTGCCTGCGCTGCCGCATACACCGCGAAGTCGTAGGGCGCGCGGTCGAACTGGCCCTTCAGCGCGCGTTCGTGGCGCTCGGCGATCCAGGTGTCGGGCACGCCGCTGGCGCGGGCCACCTTGAGCAGAAAGCCCGTGCGGTGCCAGTCCTGTATGGCCTTGTCCACGAAGGCCTGGGTGTCGGCCTCTCCACGGCGCGTCCACACCACGGTGGGCGAGGGAATCAACTGGTCCTGCGTGCCCAGCTCGAAGTCCTTCCACTCGGCCGCATTCGGGCCGGTGAGCTTTTCATAGAGGGCGGGCTGGATATGGACCGAAGCCGCGCAGGTGCCGCCCTTGAGCGCCAGCAGCGACTCGGGAATGCCGCGCAGGCCCTTGACCACGGCGCCATAGCTCTCGGCCAGGGGCTTGGCGAAGTTGCTGCCCTGCGACACGCAGGCCACCTTGCCGCGCAGGTCTTCCCAGCGCTTGATGCCGCTGGCCTTGGCCACCAGGGCGCCGCCGCCGATCAGGTCATAGGGCGTGGGCGCGAACGAGAGGATCTCGCTGCGCTCCTGCGTCCACTGGATGTTGGCGATCAACAGGTCCACCTTGCCGCTTTGCAGGAACTGCACGCGCGTGGAGGCCGTCACGGGAACCGTCTCCAGCGGCACGCCCAGGCGGCGCGCGATGTCGGCGGCCAGCTCGGTCTGGTAGCCGCCGGTCTTGCCGGTGGCGGGATCCAGCACGCCGAACGGCGGGCTGGCGCCATCAATGCCCACGGACAGCTTGCCGCGTTGCTTGATCTTGTCCAGCGTGGCATCGGCGTGGGCGGCACCGGCGCCCAGCAGCAGGGCCAGGGCGGCGGCAAGGGGGGAAAGAAGGCGGGGCATGCGTGAATCCATCAGGGAACGGAAGGCCCGGCCCCGTCTTGCGGGGCCTGGGCCTGGGTGGTCGAAAAAAAGCAGGGGTGGACCGCCGTGGCGGTCGGCGGTCAGCTGGCGGACTTGAACCTGGCCTGCAGCTCGGGCAGCAGCGGGTTGGCCGGCTCGATGCCCACGCGCTTTTCGGCGGCGATCAGCCAGCCCGTGCGGTGCCAGTCCTGCACCACCTTGTCCACGGCGGCGATGGTGTCGACCTCGCCCTTGCGGGTCCAGACCACGGAAGGCGCGGGCAGCACCTCGCCGGCGATGGGGGCCGAGTACTGCGCCCATTCGGGGTTGCTGCGCAGCAGCGGGTAGATCAGCGTGCTGTCATGCACGGCGGCCACGCAGTTGCCGCCCTTGAGCGCCAGCAGCGAGTCCGACGAGCTCTTGTAGCCATGCACCTGGGCGCCGTACTCGCTGGCCAGCGGCTTGGCAAAGCTGCTGCCCTGGGACACGCACACGGGCTTGCCGCGCAGGTCTTCCCACTTGGCGATGCCGCTGCCCTTGCGCACGGCGGCAGTGCCGCCCACGCGGTAGAAGGGTGTGGGCGCGTAGCCCAGGGTCTCGGCACGGTCGGGGTTCAGCTCCATGGAGGCGATCAGCAGATCCACCTTGCCGGCCTGCAGAAACTGCACGCGCGTGGCGGTCTGCACCTGGACCAGCTCGGCCTCCACGCCCAGGCCCTTGGCCAGGGCGCGTGCCAGCTCGGGGTTCCAGCCCACGAGCTGCTGGGTGGACGGGTCGATGGAGCCGAAGGGGCCGCCATTGACCAGCACGCCAATGGTGACCTTGCCGCGCTGCTTGATCTTGTCCAGCGTGGCATCGGCCCGGGCCTGAGTGCAGGCCAGGGCCAGCGCGGCGGCGATGAAGGTCAGGGATGCGGAAAGGGTGGCGCGGGGCTGGCGGCGCAGGGTGGGGCTTGTGTGCATGGCGGGAGCGGGGCGGTCGGGACGAACGAAAGATGCGTACGCCTGCATCTTCTGGCCGCCCTTGACCCACGGCAACAAAGCTTTGGGAGCATGTTTATGCGCTTTGCGTCGCTGCATCAGGGTGATCACCAGGGAAATGTGGGCCCGAGGCAGGGCGGGTCGATGGTGTAATCGCGACGGCCGGGGTGCTGCGCCCACCGGCACCTCCCAGCGAGCCCTCTTCCATGCACCAAGCCCTAGCGTCCCTACTCGCCCCTCTCGCCTGCGCTGCCCTGTTGTGTGGCAGCCCCGCGGCCCGGGCCGCCAATCCCACGAGTTCTGGCAATTGCGAGGAAAGCTCCACCAACATGTCCGAGGTGCGTGCCTGCCTGCAGGAGCAGAACGTGGCCCTGGTCAATGCCGCCTACGTCTCGCTGTCGCTCAAGCTCAAGGCGCGCATGCCCCAGGCTTCGGAAGAGCTGGAAGTGGCGCAGAGAAACTGGGTGCAGTACGCGCGCAGTGCCTGCGAGTTCCTCTCTGAATTCAACTCGGCTAGCTTTGCCAAGGACGATGCGCGCACCAACTGCTGGAGCGACTTCGCCCGCGCCCGCGCCAAGCAGCTCAAGTCCTGGGAAATGCAGCTGGACAAGAAGCCCTGAGGGCGGGGACGCTGCTCACTGGTAGTTCAGCGTGAAGGTGGCCCTGCCGTTGGCCTGCCCCGTCGTGACTGCCGCAGCGGTCTGCACGTATTTGGCAGTCAGCGGGATCTTGAACTGGGCAACGCCCTGAACGATGGTTCCCGCACTCCATTGGTTGGTGTTGCCAGGCACGTTGGAGTCGGGGCCGTATGCGAGTGCGGTGCCATCCTTCAGTATCTGTATGCCTATTCCGGTGGCAACCGGTTTGCCGCCTGACGTGGCCTGGCTCAAGGTCAGGACGGTGCTCCGATTGCTGGTGTCGTTGGCATCGGTGAGCGTGACGTGGGGGTGCAGAACGCTTGCGGGCGCGCCGCCCTTGCATTCCAGCGTGATGTCGAAGTGCTGGGGGATGGAGGTGGATTGGAGGCCCGTGAATCGCAGGATGGGCACAGCGCCCATGGGTACGGAGATGGCCGAGGCGGCCACCGAGCAGGAGGGACCGACCACCACCCTGGTACGGCCGGACAGGTTGACGTATCCTGCGGTGCAGCCGGGGCACTGGAATCGCATCTCGACGTTCATCCCGGAGCCCGTTAGCGTGCCAGCGGAAACGTTGCCGGTTTTCACCAGCTCGATCCAGACATCCTGGCGGGATGAAGCATTCCAGAAATAACCCAGCGCGCCCGAATTATTTTCTGATTCGGTGGTAATGGGCATGGTTCTGCCACTGGGAGCGCCGGGGCCGCGCCATGTGGCCCACCAGCGGATTCCAATGCCGGGAATATTGGTGCTGTAGACATTATTGTATCCGGGCGTCTTGCTTCCGGATTGGACATTGGCAGCTACAACGGCTTTTTCAACATCGTACTCGAATGCCGTGTTCAGCACTGCTCGCAGATTAAATACGGTTACCGCAGACTTCCATAGCGTCGATCCGTTGGCGTAATTTCCGGGTACTGTTATTTCCTCGGGCAGTGAAATGTTGGAGCTGGTGGGGGAGAATACGCCGCCGGCAAAGGCATTGGTGTTCATCGTTGCCGCTGAAAAGGCGATGAGAAATGGAAGGGCGATCAATGCAAGGCGGCGTACTTGCGAAGGAAATGAGGGAATGAAAGAAAAATGCATGATACTGATTCGGTCCATTGTTGAAGTATGATTCTCGAAAATATCACGCAATAGTTTTATCGAACTTTTGAGTGACTAAGGAGGGGTGGAAATGAAAGCATCGAATCATTCGATGTGTGGCCTCTTAGGTATTTCACACTCTACGCCGAAGATATGAGTTGATGCAATCAGATTGTTCTGAAAATGGAGCGTGGCTCAGTCAAAAGCCGCCCATGCACGCCATTCGTAAAGAGCAAGGCCCGCGTGTCACGCAGCTCGGGCGTGTGGGTTGTCGCGCAGACAAGCCTGGTTCAGTCCGCTCGCGGCCCCGGCGACTGTCGTGAGCGCACCAGGCCGCTCAGGTGCTGAGAGGTGCGGTCGGAGAAGCGTCCCTGGCACCTCTGGCGGCTTGCCAGAGCGCATCGGCCAGGGCTGTGATCTCAGGGGCCAGGTGCAGGCGTTCCAGCCAGCGGCCCGCAATGCCGCTGGCGCCGTGGAAGGCTCCGGCCAACTGGCCCGTGATGGCTGCCGTGGTGTCGGCGTCATCGCCCAGGTTGGCGGCCTGCAGCACTGCGCCTGCAAAGCTGTCATGCCTCGCAAAGCACCACAGGGCCGCCTCCAGGCTGTCCACCACGTAGCCGCTGCCGCGAATCTGCGTGGCTGGCTTGTTCAGATAGCGGCCACGGGCAATCTCTTGCAGGCGCGGGCTGGCGCTGTCTTGCAGAACGCCGCCCAGGTCCAGAACCTGCGACCGGGGCAGTCCCTGCAGCGCCCGGCACAGCGCCACGGCGAACAGGCGGCAGGCCTGCAGGCATTCAGGTGCGGCGTGGGTGGTGCGTGAGCTGAGTTCAGCCATGCGCTGCACCAGGTCCTCGTCGGGGCCGAAGAACATGGGCACGGGCGCCAGCCGCATCAGGGAGCCGTTGCCGGCCTGGTCCGGGTCGGGCGATCCGGCCAGCGGATCGCCGGTGGCCAGGAAGCGCTGGATGGCCGCTCTGGTGGCCATGCCGATGTCAAAGCAGTTGCCGGTGGAACTCCAGTAGCCCCATTCGTACCAGTTGGCATAGCGCGCCATCTGGTCCTGCGGGTCGCAGCCTCCGCGCTGGAGCAGGCTTTCGGCCAGGCACAGGGCCATGGAGGTGTCGTCGGTCCACTTGCCTGCGGGCAGCGAGAAGGGGCCGCCGCCCACCATGTCGGTCAGCGGCGCAAAGCTGCCGCGCGGCTGGAATTCCAGCGTCGTTCCCACGGCGTCGCCACAGGCCAGGCCCAGCAGGGCGCCACGGTATCGGTCCAGCGTGTCCATGGCCATGCCCGTGCTCCCGCTCATGGTCGGTCAGGAGCGGTGCTGCGCAGCCGCGCGCGCACCTGCATGAGGGCAAAGCCCAGCAGGTTCAGGCCCTGCCAGCGCGCGGGGTCGGTGGCGCGCACATCGTCGGCGGCCAGGCCAATGCCCCAGATGGCGTCCACGGGGCTGGCTTCCACCAGCACGCGGTCGCCCGTGTTCAGCAGATAGCGGGCCAGGGCGGGGTTCTGGGAGAACTTGGCCTCGTTGGCGCGCACCACGATGTCCATGCGCGCGGCCACCCAGGCCGCTTCATCGAAGCCCTGGATGCCACGCCCCAGCTTCTTGGCCTGGCCCGGCGTGCGGCAGCGCACGATGGCCGCGTGCGCCGCCTCGTCGCCAAACAGCCGTGCCTTGCCCGCCATCATGAAATGCTCGGCCGTGGGGTAGTGCTGGCCATCGACCTCGAAGCCCGCCTCGAACCACTGGCTCATGCAGGTCTTGCCGATGGAGCCATCGGCCGCAGGCTGGTGGCCCCAGAACGGCAGGAAGCGCGGGGTGAGACCCTGGGCCATGGCGTGCTGGAGGTCTTGCAGGGAGGCGATGTGGCCTGTGGTGGTCATACGGAGTTCTCAGGTGCGCAATTCTTCCTGTCGAGCCGCACGTAGACGCGCTCCACGGGAGTCATGAGCATCGGATTTCCATCCTGGGCACGGGCCCGCTGCTCGATGACGAAGGATGTCATGTCAATGACCTCCAGCAGTTCCTCCGTGGCGAAACGGCGTAACAGCTTGCCACGCAAGCCCAGCTGGATGGCGCGCAACGGCAGCTTGGCGCCGCTGGGGGCATGGTCCGGATCCCATTGCTGGCGCACTTCGGAGGTGGCCACCGCTTGCTGCCACTCGGGCAGGCCAGCGTAGAGCCGGGGGTTGAAGGTGGAAGGTACGGCGGCATCCAGCAGGCTCTCGAAGAAAGTCCGGCGTATGCGCAGGCCGAGGATGACTTCCTGGCCGGCCTTGGTCGCCCAGCCGCAGCGATACATCATCCAGAGGAAATTGGGCTTGATCCAGCTCATGCGCGTGAAGCTGAAGTCCGGGCCGCCGAACCGGCCATGCTCCAGCGCGTGAAGGCCGATGGCCGGGCGATAGGCCTGGTAGACCACCACGGTGGAGTCGTCGTAGTGGGCGAGGATGTGCTCTCCCTCGGAAGGCCAGGTGGCAGATTGCTGCAGGTAGGGTGCTGTTGCGAGATTCATGGTCTGTTCGTTGTCGTTGTCGTTGTCGCTGTCGTTGTTGTTGTTGTTGTTGTTGTTGTAGGTGTTCTGAGGGCGCTGCGCCACGCTGCAGGGCCGGTCCTTCACACCACCAGGCAGCCCTGCCGGTCCGACAGGCCGATGGTGGCCTGCATGCCCGCCGTGAACTGCAGGTAGTCGGCCTCCATGCCGTCCGAGAAGATGACGCCATGGTCGGGCATGCGCGAGCGCAGGGTCAGCGGCTGGCCGGCGGTGACCTGGCCGTAGACCAGCTCGGCCGTGGAGGAGCGGCTGGGAAAGGGCTCGCGCACGGCGAAGTCCAGGCGTGGCGCATCCCAGGCGAAGGGCTGGTAGTCGAAGTCGGTGGATGCGCCGCGCACGGCGCGGGCAATGCCCATCGATCCCGTGACGATGCTCTTGATCCAGGCCGACGAGCCCAGCCCCGTGGCGACGATGAGGCCGGAGGACGACTGGGACTCCTGCCGCTCGCCCAGCGTGATGTCGTACAGGGCCGAGGTATGGCTGCGCGGGCCGATGAACAGGTCGTTGGCGGCGCGCAGCACCTGGCCGTCGCTCAGGCGCGCTTCGGCCAGGGTGACGGCGCGCGTGGGGCGGCGGTTGGCGGCCACGTCGCCCAGCAGGGCGGCCAGGTCGGCGGGGGCGAAGGGCAGCAGCAGGCCGTCCCAGCGCGCGGGCTCGGGGTTGACGCCGATGAGCGGCTGGCCGTCCAGGTATTTCATGGTGTTGGCCACCATGCCGTCCTGGCCCAGTGCCACCACGATGTCGTCGGCGCCGAAGACGAAGTTGGGCACCAGGGCGCGGTCCACGATCTGGTAGCGGCCGCGCGCCTCCAGCGCCTGCACCACGGCCTGCAGGGCGGCGGCGTAGGCGGCGCTTTCGCGCAGGTAGTCGCCGAAGTCTGCACCCAGGTGCTCGATGTAGAAGCGCGCCTGGGACAGCGTGTGGTACCTGGCCACCAGCTCATCGAGCCGCGTGCGCCGCACCACCAGCACGGTCTTGCGTTCATTGGCGTTCACGGCGGCTCCTTGCGGGTTCGGGATCGGCCACGGCAGCTGCATGGCCTGCACCGGCGCCCATGAGCGACTGCAGCAGCTCGGGCGAGACGTTGAGCTGGCCGATGCGCTCGGCCTTCTCGGCAATGCCGCCAAAGGCCTGGGCGATGAGCTGGCCCGGCTGCATGCCCACGGCGGCCAGCGATTGCACGATGCGCGGGTCGGCCTTTTCCAGGGCCTGCATGACGGCGCCCACGCGGTAGGCCTCGGCCTCGGCCAGGATGCGGCTGTTGGCGGCCTGGCCTTCGACGAAGTCGCGGCGGCTGGTCTCCAGCGCCACGTCGGCGGACATCTGTTCGGCGCGCAGCTCGTTTTCCTTGCGCATCTGGGCGGCCTTGGCTTCCAGCTGGGCCTCGCGGATCTGGCGCTTTTTCTTTTCCACGGCCACATCGGTATCGAGCTCGTTCTGGCGGATGGCGCGCTCGTTTTCCACGGCAGCCATGCGGCGGGCATAGACGGCGTCGTCCGCGGCCTTGAGGTTGGACTCGCGCGCCTCGGCTTCCAGGGCGCGGGCGATGTCGGGCGTGGGTTTGACGGCCATGACCGAGACACCCAGGATCTCCAGCCCCAGCGCCTCGATCTCGGGCTGGGCGGCCAGCTCCTGCTGGGCCGTGCGCGCAATGAGTGCCGAGGAGCGCAGCGCCTGCTTGAGCTCCAGCGCCTGCACGGCCTGCTGGATGATGACCTCGGCCTGCATGGTCACGCGGTCGCCCAGGCGCTGCGGGTCTTCGGACAGGTATTTCTGGCCGTCGCGCGCCAGGGAGAAGTCCATCAGCGTGGCGGTCTGGCGCGGTGTGCTGATGCGGTAGGTGACCTGGCCCTGCACGGTGACGCTCTGGAAGTCGGCCGTCACCAGCTCCAGCATGAAGTGGCAGTCCTGGCTGCCCACGGGCACCGCGACCAGGGTGGTGGTGGGCGCGTAGTAGAAGAAGGACTGGCCCGCACCCTCGCGCACCACCTTGCCGGCGCGGAACTGCATGAGGTGGACCGTGGGTTGGGACTTGATGAAACGGATGCCGAACATGGTGCTTCTCCTTTTAAGTTGTTCTGTACAACTCTTATGGGTTGCATAGTGCAACTTAAAATCCGGCACGTCAAGCACAATCCATCCCATGGCTGAAAAAAATTCCCCATCCCCGCAGGGCGCGCTGGACTTCCCGCGCCCGTTCACCACGGTGGACGTGGTCATCTTCACGGTCGCAGACGATGCCCTGCAGGTGCTGCTGGTGCAGCGCCCCACGGCGGGCAGCGAGCCGTTTCCGGGACTGTGGGCGCTGCCCGGCGGCTTTGTGGATGTGCGCCAGGACGCGGACCTGCTGGCCTGCGCGCGGCGCAAGCTGCTGGACAAGACGGGTGTGGACAGCCCCTACCTGGAGCAGCTGGGAAGCTGGGGCGGCGCGGCGCGCGACCCGCGTGGCTGGTCGGCCACGCATGTGTATTTCGCGCTGATCCCGGGGCACGACCTGATCCTGGCCAAGGGCGCGAATGCGGCCGATGTGTCGTGGTTTGCCGTCGATGAACTGCTGCGCGCGCCTGCGCTGGCCTTCGACCACGGCGAGATCCTGCGCGCAGCGGTGGAGCGGCTGCGGGGCAAGGTGGAATACACCTCGCTGCCGGCCTTTCTGCTGCCCGAGCCTTTCACACTGCCGCAGCTGCAGCAGGCCTACGAAGTGGTGCTGGGCCGCCCCGTGGACAAGAGCGGTTTTCGCACGCGCATGATGGCGGCCGGCTTTCTGGTGGAGGCCGGCCAGGTGGAGGGCACGTCACGCCGCCCCGCCATGGGCTACCGCCTGGCCGACCGCAGCGCGCCCGTGGTGTTTCCGCGCACCTTCAGCCCGCGCGGGTGAGGGCGGCCTTCGATCAGGGCCAGGATCAGGATCAGGCGCCCAGCAGGCTGCAAAAGCGCTGCATGTCCACGTTGCCGCCGCTGAGGATGATGCCTACGCGCCGTCCGCGCAGCTCCTCGCCTTTCTGGCGCGCGGCGGCCAGGCCCAGGCAGCCGGTGGGCTCGACCACGAGCTTCATGCGCGTGGCCAGGAAGCCCATGGCATCGACCAGCTCGGCATCGCTGGCGGTGAGGATGTCGGTCACGTCGCGCTGGATGATGGGGAAGGTGATGCCGCCCAGGTGCTGGGTCTGGGCGCCGTCGGCAATGGTCTTGGGGGTGTCTATGTGGACGATGCGGCCTGCGCGCAGCGACTGCTGGCCGTCGTTGCCGGCCTCGGGCTCCACGCCGTAGAGCGCGCACTCGGGGCTGAGCGCACGCGTGGACAGGGCGGTGCCCGACAGCAGGCCGCCGCCGCCCAGCGGCACGAAGAGGGCGTCCAGCGGGCCGGTTTCCTCGAACAGTTCCTTGGCGGCCGTGCCCTGGCCGGCCAGCACATCGGCATGGTCGTAGGGCGGGATCAGGGTCAGGCCGTGGCGCTCGGCCAGGTCGCGGCCGATCTGCTCGCGGTCTTCGGTATAGCGGTCGTAGACCACCACCTGGCCGCCATAGCCCTTGGTGGCCGCCACCTTGGCGGCGGGCGCGTCATGCGGCATGACGATGGTGGCGGGAATCTCCAGCAGCCTGGCAGCCAGTGCAATGGCCTGGGCGTGGTTGCCCGAGGAAAACGCCACCACGCCGGCCTTGCGCTGCGCGGCGCTGAAGCGAGACAGGGCGTTGAACGCGCCGCGGAACTTGAAGGCGCCCATGCGCTGCAGGTTCTCGCACTTCAGGAAGACACGTGCGCCCAGCGCCTCGTCCAGCGTACGCGAGGTGAGCACGGGCGTGCGGTGGGCATGGCCCTGGATGCGTTGGGCCGCTGCGGCCACGTCGTCATAGGTGGGAAGGCTTGTCATCGGTACGGGAGAGAAGGAGTTGCAGATCGGCGGGGTGCCGGGAGCTACTTGGCGTAGCTGTAGACCGTGGCGCGCGACACGCCCAGGTGGGCGGCAATGGTCTCCATGGAGCGGCGAAGGTCCAGCAGGCCGTCGCCCTTGAGTTCACGGACCAGGGCGCGCCTCTCCTCGGGCTTGAGGGCGCGCGGCGTGGTCGCCAGGCGCGCCGCGAACTGGTCGATGCGGGCGCGCACCGTGTCGGCACCGGCACCGGCCCCGGCCCCGGCGCCCATGGGCGCCAGCATTTCGCGGGCCGGCGTGTCGCCGCTGACGGCGGCAAAGCGGTTGAGCATGCTCTGGAAGCCCTGGAACATCGTCAGGTCCACATTCATGCACAGGGCGGCGATGTAGCGGCCCTCGGAGTCGCGGATGCCGATGGACGTGCTCTTGGCCTGGCGGCCATCGGCGAACTGGTTGGGGTAGTTGGCGATGACCTGCTCGTAGCCGGGGTCCTGGATGCGGGCCAGCCCCAGCTCCGTCGCGCCCTGGCCGACCTCGCGGCCCGAGAGATTGTTGTGGATGGCCAGCACCGCATGGGACGGGTCGAGCAGGTCATGCACCACCACCTCGCAGAACGGGGCAAGGGTCTGGCCCAGGCCTTCGGCGATCTTGGCCACCTGTTCCAGCAGTTGGCGCTGCTCGGGAGTGCGTTGTGTCATATTGGACATTTTGTTTTGAATTGGACAAAATGTCAAAACCCAGGCGACCTGCCTTCTTGTCCGTTTCTTGTGCTCCCTGCCATGTTCGACACCCTTGTTCACCTGCTGCAATCCCAGGACGCGCGCTTTCGCGTGATCGAGCACCCTGCCGAGGGCCGCTCCGACCTCGTCGCCGAAATCCGGGGCACGGCACCCGGCCAGGGTGCCAAGGCCATGCTCTGCAAGAGCCGCGATGCGGCCGGTGCGGGCGATCCCCAGCTGTTCCTGGCCGTGCTGCCCGGCGACCGCAAGCTGGACTTCAAGCGCCTGGCCCAGGCCGTGGGCGTGCGCAAGGCCACGCTGGCCTCGCCCGAGGAGGCCCAGGCCGCCACCGGCTGCGTGATGGGATCGGTGCCGCCGTTCTCCTTCAACCCGCAGGTGCGCCTGGTGGTGGACCCGGCACTGGTGGAGCGCTTTGCCGAGATCGCCTTCAATGCGGGCCGGCTGGACCGCTCCATCGTGCTGGACTCGGCCGACTATGTGCGCATTGCCCGGCCCGCGCTGCACAGCCTGAGCGGGGATGGCGCCGATTGACCCGGGGGCCGGGCGGTGCCCACAATCGCAGCAACGCCCGCACATCCTTTCCTGACCATGACCACCCCTGCCAGGCAGTTCCCCGACCGGCCCGATGCGGCCGGCTTTGTGCGTGCGACGCTGGCTGCCGCACTGGCCCAGGTGCAGTCGCATATGGATGCCGTGGATGCCGTGGACGCCGGCAGCGGCGAGGCCGAACGCATCCACCAGCTGCGCGTGGCCCTGCGGCGCCTGCGCACCCTGCTGCGCGAATGCGCAGGGCTGGCGCCCGGCATGCGCGCCGAATGGGATGCCCCGCTGGCCCTGGCCTTTGCGCGCCTGGGCACGCTGCGCGATGCCGGCACCCTGGCCGACGTGGTGCGGCCGCTGCTGCAGGACGCCGATGCGCCCTTGTGCGAATGGGCCGTGCCGGATGCCGGGCAGGCCGACGCGGACGCGGCCGCTGCGGTCCGCGAGCCGCAGTTCCTGCAAACGCTGGCCGAGATCCATGCGCTGGCGCAGGCGCCTGCAGGCAAGCGGCAGCCCGGCCTGGTCAGCCTGTCCGCCGCAGGCACGCGCAAGTACCTGGCACGGCGGCTGGCGCGCCTGCACCGCCAGGTGCTGCGCGACGGCCGGCACTTCGACCGCCTGCCGCTGGCGCAGCAGCACCGCGTGCGCAAGCGGCTCAAGCGTCTGCGCTACCTGGCGGACTTCGCGCGAGAATTCGCGCCTGGAATGTGGCCCGGCAAAAAGGGGCGGCGCTTTGCCGAGGCGCTGGTGCCCGCCCAGGACGCGCTGGGCCTGCACAACGACATGGCCGTGGCGGCCGCGCTTTTTCGTGACCAGGCCGGCACGGATCCGCGCGCCTGGTTTGCCGCCGGCTACCTGCAGGCCCGCCTGGCCACCAGCGCGCGCAGCAGCCGCCGCGCGCTGCGTGCGCTGGCCCGCGTGCCGGGCTTCTGGGCCTAGACCGCATCAGCGATAATCCGCCGCTGGCGCACCGCCGCAGCCCCTGGGCCGTGGCGGTGCGCTGTTGCTGAAGGTGCCCCATGCCGCTTGCCGGCCAGGGGTTCAACGGGAAGCAGGTGCGCGATGCCATCGAGGTGGCCGCTCGCAATGCCTGCGCTGCCCCCGCAACGGTCAGCGGAATACAACTCCCCACGCTGGCGCGCCACCCACCGGTTGCGCGCCGCAAGCCACTGTGTCTGGACGGACATGGGAAGGCGGGGATGCCTGCTGCAGCGCGCCCACGATGCGCGCCGCAGCGTTCCGCAAGCCCGGATACCGGCCTTCTGCATTGCTTTCGGACGCCGCGGGAGTGCGCCTGTCCGGTCCGGCCCCAGCCTGCGCTGGCGTGGCCGGCTCCGGCGTGCGCGCCGTGCGGCGTGGTTCAGACGATAGGCCCCACGGGTGACTGGGGCAGTTGGATTCAACGCATGCGCTTCGCTTCTTTGGCCGCCGATTGTTCCGGCCCCTTTCCCCTTCCTCCCTTCCTGCGCCCGGCCACCGCTGCGGCCGTGCTGGCCTGCTGCGCCGCGGCGGCCGGCGCCGCACAGGAACCGGCGGCCGGCAAAGCCGGTGCATCCGCCGACGATGCGCTGGACGCCGTCTTCGTGACCGCCACGGCGCGGCCCGAGGCGCGCAGCCGCATCGCGGGCACCACGCAGACCATCGACCGCGAGGCCATAGAGCGCTCCAGCGCGCGCTCGGTCACCGACCTGCTGGCCGAGAACGCCGTGGGCTTTCTCAGCGAATGGACGGCGGCCCAGACCTCGATGAACCTGCGCGGCGCCTCCACCGACGGCCAGGGGCGCGACTTCCGCAGCCAGGTGCTGGTGCTGGTCAACGGCCGGCGCGCGGGCACGGCCAACCTGTCCAAGCTCAGCCCCTCGGATGTGGAGCGCATCGAGATCGTGCGCGGCCCGTCCTCGGTGATCTACGGCAGCCAGGCCATGGGCGGGGTGGTCAACATCATCATGAAGACGGGAGCGACAGCGCCCGGCACGCGCGCCCAGGTCCAGGCCGGTTCATGGGACCTGTGGCGTACCGATGCGCAGACGGCCGGCGCCAATGACCGCTTCGACTGGTACTTCGGCGTGAGCGCAGGCGGGCGCGGCGACTACGAGTCGGGCGATGGCGGCACGCGCATGGAGAACACGGGCTGGAAGCGGCGCGGCGCCAGCGGCGCCCTGGGCTGGCAGCTGCACGAGCTGCACCGCGTGGAGCTGCAGCTGCGCACGGACGGCATCTACAACGCGGGCTTTCGCGGATCGGGCGCCAACATCTACAGCCGAGACAACCGCAGCAACCGCTCGCTGGACCTGACCTACGAAGGCGCACTGCCCGGCCAGCGCCTGAGCTGGACGACCCACCTCTACAGCCTGGTCGATACCGATGAGTTCAACTGGGCCTCGCCCGTGATCCGCTCGGGCAACAGTGCCGTGCCCGGCACGGCGCGCGACTACAACCACCGCCAGCTGGACGCCACGGGCCTGCGCTTTCAGCCGCGCCTGCGTGTCAGCCAGACCAATGACCTGCTGATGGGCTTCGACTGGGAGCGCAGCAAGCTGCGCTCCGACCGCCTGCGCGTGGCCATGCCGGGCGGCCCGGCGGGCCAGGTTGCGCCCTACGACAACAACCAGACCGAGCAGGTGCACGCGCTGTACGTCGAGGACGCGCAGACCCTGTTCGACGACCGCCTCACGCTGCGCGCCGGCCTGCGCAAGACCTGGGGCACGACACGCTTCGACGAGACGCCCAACCTGGCCCTGGCCCAGGCCAGCACGCGCGACTACGACAACCACACCTGGTCGGCCGGCGCCACCTGGAAGGCCACGGACCGGCTCACGCTGCGCGCTGCGGCCTCCACGGGCTTTCGCGCGCCCACGGCCACGGAGCTGGCCTCGGACTTCACGGCCGTCGGCGGTGGCCGCACCTTCGGCAACCCCAACCTCAAGCCCGAGACCAGCCGCCAGATCGAGGTCGGCGCCGCGCTGCAGCAGCCCGGCTGGCGCGTGGATGCGGCCCTGTTCCAGAACACCATCAGCGACCGCATCATCACCGTCTCGCGCGGGGCCACGACCAATACCTCGGACTACGCCAACAACGCGGCCGACATCGTGGCGCGCGGCCTGGAAATGCAGGCCGACATGGACCTGGCGCGGGCGCTGAACCTGACGGGCCACCAGCTCAAGGCCTGGGCTGGCGGCTACTACCACTTCAGCATGCGGGACAAGGGCTCGGCCGCCTCGGCCAATACCGACAAGGTGCAGCGCATGTACCGCTACGAGGCCTCGGCCGGCGTGCGCTACGGGCGCGGCAGCGGGCGGCTGCAGGGCGACTGGAGCCTGCAGCTGTCCACGCTGCTGCGCGGTCCCATGTGGTACGACACGGAAGAGGCGCTGCTCATCCCGCAGGGCGAGCCCCGCAGCACCTTCATCCACCGCAAGGGCGCCTTCACCATCTGGAACCTGCGAGCCGACTACCGCGTGTCGCCGGGCGTCAAGCTGTTCGCAGCCGTCAACAACCTGTTCGACCTGAACCGCCATCCCATCTTCATCGCGCTGGACCGTGCGCCCTGCATCGCCAACCCGGCGTACCAGAACGGCGGCTGCGGGACGTCGATGGCGGGCCGCGAACTCATGGTCGGCCTGCAGGCAGAGTTTTGATGAAGCACCCCCTGAGTCGCTTCGCGCCTTCCCCCGTGTGCACGGCGCCCTCTCTCGCTTCGCGGGAGGGGGACGACACCCTCGGGGCGGGGCGGCGCGGCCGGCATAGGCCCTTCCTCGGTGTCCCTCGCTTTGGACTGCGCCGGTTTCATAGGTCATGTACGGCGCCTTGCGTCATGGAACACTGAGATGAAGGCTGTCTGCACACCACGCCGCCAGTTGCTGCGCCAGGGCGCGGCGGCGGCCCTGGGCTGCGGCTTGCCCGCGGCCTGGGCCGACACCGTCGCTTCAGGCGGTCCGGTGGTGCTGCAGGATGCGCTGGGCCGGCGCGTGGAGATTGCCGCGCCGCCGCAGCGCATCGTCTCCATCTTTGCCTCCAACACCGAGCTGGTGGCCGCGCTGGGCCTGCTGGACCGCGTGGTGGGCGTGGAGGATTTCACGCGCTTTCCACCGGGCGTGGAGCGCATTCCCAAGGTGGGCGGGCGGCTGGGGTTCTCGGTGGACGCCGTGGTGGCGCGCCAGCCGGACCTGGTCATCGTCACGCCCGCGCGCCAGGCGGCGCACCAGCTGGTCGATCCCATGGAGCGCATCGGCGTGCCGGTGATGGTGCTGCTCAGCCGCTCGCTGGCCGAGGTGATGGACAACCTGCGCCTGGTGGCCCGCGCCACGGGCGTGCAGGCGCGCGGCCAGGCGCTGGCCACGGCCCAGGAAGCGCGGCTGCTGCGCGTGGACCGGCAGGTGGCCGGCCAGCCCCGGCCGCGTGCCCTCATGGTCACGGGCCGGCTGGGCAACGGCATGCTGCTGGCGGCCCGGCCGGGCACCTATACCGGCGAGGCCATGGTGCGCGCGGGCGCTTCGTTCGCGCTGGACGGCCTGGGCACCGTGCCCCAGGTCTCGCCCGAGGCCGTGCTGGCCGCCGACCCCGACGTGCTGCTGTTCGCTGGCACGCAGGAGGCCATGCAGGACCTGATCGGCCAGCGCGGCTGGCGCGACCTGCGTGCCGTGCGCGGGGGCCGGGCCACCACGGTGGCGCGTGCCGAGTTCCTGATTCCCGGGCCGCGCACCTTTGGCGGCGTGGAAAAGCTCTCGCGCTGGCTGCACCCTGCGGCCTGGGCCGGGGAGGCCGCATGAATTCCCTTTCACGGACACCCGCGTGGCGCCCCTGGGCCGGTGCGGTCCTGCTGCTGCTGGCCAGCCTGCTGATCGCCGCCTGCGCGGGCCACCAGTGGGCCAGCCCGGCCGACCTGCTGGCCGCGCTGGGCGGCGAAGACAGCCTGCGCAGCCGGCTGCTGCTGCAGTGGCGCGTGCCGCGCGTGCTGGCAGCCGCCCTGGTGGGCGCGCTGCTGGGCCTGTCGGGCGCCATCTTCCAGGGCGTGTTCCGCAATCCGCTGGCCGAGCCCTATCTGCTGGGCGCCTCGGGCGGCGCGGCGCTGGGGGCGACTGTCGCCCTGCTGGTTCCCATGCATTTATTGTTCGGCCTGCCCCAGGCATGGACGCTGCCCGTGCTGGCCTTTGCGGGCGCCTGGGGCTCGACCGTGCTGGTGCTGGCCGTCTCGCGCGTGGCCGGTGCCACCGATGCGGCCGGCATGCTGCTGGCCGGCGTGGCGCTGGCGGCCGTGCTGGGCGCGCTGCGCTCGTTCCTGATGCTGGCGCTGTCCGATGAGACGGTGAGCCTGCAGGTGGTGCTCAGCTGGGTGCTGGGCGGCATACAGACGCCGTCGTGGAGCGGGCTGGGCCTGCTGGCCGGTGCCTCCCTGGCCTGCCTGGCCGGGGCCATGGCGCTGGCGCGCGGGCTGGACCTGCTGGGCCTGGGGGCCGATGCGGCCCAGGGCTTCGGCCTGGACGTGGCGCGCTTCACGCCGCTGGCCGTGCTGGCCGGCTCGCTGGTGGTGGCCGTGGCCGTGGCCTATGGCGGGCTGGTGGCCTTCGTGGGGCTGGCTGCGCCGCACATCGCGCGCTGGATGGCGGGACCGCTGCACCGCGCGGCCCTGCCGGCGTCGGCGCTCACGGGCGCCATCATCGTCACGCTGGCCGATGCCATTGCGCGCAGCGTGCTGCCGCCGGCCGAGATCCCGCTGGGCCTGGTCACGGCCGTGGCCGGCGGGCCCTTCTTCATCGTGCTGCTCGCGCGCAGGCTGAGGTCCGCATGAACGATCAAGCCATGGACGGCGCCGTGCCACGCCTGCAAGCCCGGTCCCTCACGCTGCGCCATCGTGGCCGCAGCGTGCTGGACGCCGTCTCGCTGCAGCTGCCCGCCTGCGGCGCCGTGGCCCTGGTGGGACCCAATGGCGCGGGCAAGTCCAGCCTGCTGTCCCTGCTGGCGGGGCTGCAGGCGCCTGCATCCGGCAGCGTGCTGCTGGACGGGCAAGACATTGCAACCCTGCCCGTGGCCGAGCGCGCACGCCGCGTGGGCTACATGCCCCAGCGCTTTGCGCCGCACTGGGACCTGACGCTGGCCGAGCTCATGCACATGCGGCTGGCGGGCCGGGGTGATGTCGAGGCGGCCATTGCGAGCGCCGGGCTGCAGGATTTCACGCGCAGGCGCTGGTCCACGCTGTCGGGCGGCGAGCAGGCGCGTGCCCTGCTGGCCACCGTGCTGGCCACCGACCCGCCCGTGCTGCTGGCCGACGAGCCCGGCGCCGCGCTGGACGTGCGCCACCGCCTGGCCCTGGTGCAGGCGCTGGCGCAGCGTGGGCGCGAGCGGCTGGTGCTGGTGGTCATGCATGACCTGGACCTGGCGCTGGCGCACTTCGGGCGCGTCATCGTGCTGGACCAGGGGCGCATTGCGCTCGATGGGGCCCCTGCCGAGCTGCTGCATGCGCCGGGGCTGGATGCCGTGTTCGGCGTGGATTTCGAGCGCATCGACGCACCCCCGCAAACCTTGCTGCGCGCGCGGCTGAAACAGGAGAACTGACCCCATGCGCATCGATCTGGCCGGCTGGACGCGCGACGCCACGCGCGGCGGGCACCGTGAATTCCTGGCGCTGTTCGAGCGCGCCGAGCGCCTGGGTTTCGAGGGCGTGTGGTTCAACGAATTCCGCGTGCCCGATACCGCCTGGCCCTATCCCTCGCCCCTGCTGCTGGCCGCCGCCGTGCTGGCGCGCACCGAGCGGCTGCGCGTGGGCACCTCGGTGCTGGTGCTGCCGCTGCACCATCCGCTGATGCTGGCCGAGGAGATTGCCCAGCTGGACCTGCAAAGCGCGGGCCGCATCGACGTGGGCGTTGGCAGGGGCACGGAGCCGGCCGCGCTGCGCGCCCTGCAGATCGATGCGGACAGCACGCGCGAACGCTTCGAGCAGTCCTGCCGCATCCTGGTGGAGGCGCTGTCCGGCAAGCCCATCGCAGCGGGGCAGGGGCCGTGGCGCTTCGAGGACCGGCCCGCCCTGCCTTCGACCGTGCAGCGTCCGCATCCTCCCTTGTATGTGGCCGGCTCCACGGCTGAGACCCTGGGCTTTGCCGTCGATCAGAATCTGCCCCTGCTGCTGAGCCTGGAGCCGCCCGAAGGCATGCAGCTGGAGCGCCTGGAGGCCGCTGCCCGGGAGCGCGTGCGCGATGCCTCCGCGCTGCGTGCGCGTTCATCGCTGGCGCGCTATGTCTGCATCGGTGCCGATGAGGCCGCCGTGCAGGCCCAGCTGGCCACGCTGTGGCCGCAGCTGTACCAGCGGCGCGTGTACTTTGCGGGCAAGCGCGGCGTGCCGGCCGACCAGGTGCTGCCCATCGATGTGCCGCGCGTGCTGGCCGAGCAATTCATCCATGGCACGCCCGAACAGTGCCATGCGCAGATCACCGCCTTGCGCGAGCGCACGGGCATTGGCCAGCTGCGCTGCGTCTTCAACGCCAACGGCCTGTGGTGCGATGCCCAGGCCCTCGCCGGCATGGAACTGTTTGCGCAGGAGGTTCTCCCTTCATTGCGCAGCGCCGTGCCTTTCGCCACCGTCTGACTTCCTCTTTTTCTGGAGAACCTTCCATGCAAACCGCCAAGATTCCCGCCACCATCGTCACCGGCTTCCTGGGCAGCGGCAAGACCACGCTGCTGCGCCACATCCTGGACAACGCAGATGGCCGGCGCATTGCCGTCATCGTCAACGAGTTCGGCGAGCTGGGCATCGACGGCGAGATCCTCAAGGGCTGCGGCATCGGCTGCGACGACGAGGGCAACGAGCGCGAAGGCGCGCTGTACGAGCTGGCCAACGGCTGCATGTGCTGCACGGTGCAGGAAGAGTTCTTCCCCGTGATGCGCGCGCTGGCCGAGCGCCGCGACCAGATCGACGCCGTGATCATCGAGACCTCGGGCCTGGCCCTGCCCAAGCCCCTGGTCCAGGCCTTCCAGTGGCCCGAGATCGCCAACGTGTTCACCGTGGACGCGGTGGTCACCGTGGTGGACACGCCGGCGGCCGCCAGCGGCCAGTTCGCCGCCAATCCCCAGGCCGTGGACGAGCTGCGCCGCGCCGACCCCAACCTGGACCACGAATCGCCGCTGCACGAACTCTTCGAGGACCAGCTGGGCGCGGCCGACCTGGTGGTGCTCAACAAGACCGATCTGGCCGATGCCGATGCCCTGGCGCGCGTGACCGCCCTGGTGCGCGAGGAGCTGCCGCCCGAGGTCAAGATCGTGCAATCGTCCCAGGGCCGCCTGCCGCTGGACGTGGTGCTGGGCCTGGCCAAGGCGGCCGAGACCACCGTTGACCAGCGCGTGAGCCACCATGACCACGACGAGGACCATGACCACGACGACTTCGACTCCTACGTGATCGACCTGCCCGCCGTGGACCGCGACCGCCTGCTGGCCGCGCTGGAGACGCTGGTGGAGCAGCACAGCATCCTGCGCGTCAAGGGCTTTGCCGAGATCCCGGGCAAGCCCATGCGCTGGCTGCTGCAGGGCGTGGGCCGCCGCTTCGACCACCACTTCGACCGCGCCTGGCGCGAGGGCGAGGCACGCGGCACGCGCCTGGTGTTCATCGGGCAAGACCTTGACGAAGCAGCGCTGCGCAAGGGCCTGGAGAATGTGGCCGCCTGACCTTCCGATTCCGCACTGAAACCTGTTCCATGCACCTGCTGTCCACGCGCCCCGGCGGCTTCGTCGAGGACGAGAGCATCGTCACCCGCCTCGACCAGACGCCGGCCGACATCGTCATCCTGAGCTCGGCCGACACCACGCTGGCCCTGCTGTCCTCGGCCGTGGCCGCGCTGGCCGGGGCGTCGGCGGACTTTCCCTCGGTGCGGCTGGCCAATCTGCTGTACCTGCGCCAGCCGGCCTCGCTGGACCTGTATGTGGACGAGGTGCTGCGCCATGCGCGCGTGGTCATCGTGGACCACCTGGGCTCGGAATCGGCCTGGCCCTACGGCATCGAGCAGATCGGCTCTCTGGCGCGCCGCAAGGGGCAGCGCCTGGCCATGTTCTCGGGTGACCTGCAGGAGGACCCGCACCTGCTGGCGCGCAGCACGCTGCCGGCCGCCGCCTGCCGCCAGCTGTGGCAGTACCTGCGCTCGGGCGGCGCGGCCAATGCGCGCGAATTCCTCAAGGCCACCGTCTACCACGGGCTGGACCGGGGCGATGCGCCGCTGCCGCCGCGCACCCTGCCGCAGGCGGCTGTCCACGTTCCCCCGGCGCTGTTCGCTGCCAGGAGCCATGCCCAGATGCAGGCCCAGGTCCAGGCCCATGACGTGGCCGGCATCGACGACCTGCAGCGCGCCTGGACGCCGGGCGCGCCCACCGTGGCCCTGGTGTTCTACCGCTCCCACCTGCTGGCGGGCAATACGGCGGCCTTCGACGCCATGGCCCTGTCGCTGCAGCAGCGCGGCATGAACCCGCTGCCCGTGGCGCTGGACTCGCTCAAGGACCCGCTGTGCCTGGCCACGCTGCGCCAGCTCTGCGAAGACCATGCCGTGCAGCTGGTGCTCAACACCACGGCGTTCTCGGCGCTGGAATCGGGCACGGCCCTGGCCGGCGATGCGCCCGTGCTGCAGGTCATTGCCAGCGGCGGCAACCGCGAGGACTGGTGGGCCGACAGCCAGGGCCTGCGCCCGCGCGACATCGCCATGCAGGTGGTGCTGCCGGAGATGGATGGCCGCATCATCACGCGCGCCATCAGCTTCAAGGGCCTGTCCCACCGCTGCGCCTTCACCCAGGCCGACGTGGTGGCCTACCAGCCCGAGCCCGACCGCGTGGACTTCGTGGCCGACCTGGCCTGGCGCTGGTGCCGCCTGCGCAGCCTGCCCGCGCGCGACAAGCGCCTGGCCCTGGTGCTGGCCAACTATCCGGGCAGCGAAGGCCGCATCGGCAGCGGCGTGGGGCTGGATACGCCGGCCTCGGTGATCGCCATCCTGCAGCACCTGGCGGCCGAAGGCCATGAGCTGGGCGACCCCGCGCAGCTGCCCGCCGATGGCGAGGCGCTGATGCACACCCTGCAGCAGGGCATTGCCAACGACCCGGCCCAGTGGCCGCTGCGCCCGGCCTGGCAAAGCTATGCGCTGGACGAGTACCTGGCACGCCTGGCCGCGCTGCCGGACGGCATGGCCGACGCCATCACGGCGCGCTGGGGCGCGCCCGAGGCCGACCCGCTGCTGCGCCAGGGCCGCTTCATGATCGCGGGCCTGCGCCTGGGCCATGTCTTTGTCGGCATACAGCCGGCGCGTGCATTGGTCGGTAAAGGCATGGGCGCGCAGGACTATGCGAGCTACCACGATGCCGAGCTGGTGCCGCCCCACGGCTACCTGGCCTTCTACTTCTGGCTGCGCGACCGCTTTGCCGTGGACGCCATGGTCCACGTGGGCAAGCATGGCAACCTCGAATGGCTGCCGGGCAAGAGCCTGGCGCTGTCGGGCGCGTGCTGGCCCGATGCCATCCTGGGCCCGCTGCCGCACCTGTACCCCTTCATCGTCAACGATCCCGGCGAAGGCGCCCAGGCCAAGCGCCGCAGCCAGGCCGTGATCATCGACCACCTGATGCCGCCGCTGACGCGCGCCGAAAACCACGGCCCGCTGCAGGACCTGGAGCGCCTGGTGGACGAGTACTACGACGCCCTGCTGGTCGATGCGCGGCGCGGCGCGCTGCTGCGCCGCCAGATCCTGGACATCGTGCGCCGCCAGCACCTGGACCAGGAGCTGGACCTGGCGCCCGGTGCCGCGCAGGACGACGATGCCGTGCTCGAACGCATAGACGCCTACCTGTGCGAGCTCAAGGAAACCCAGATCCGCGACGGCCTGCATGTCTTCGGCGCCTCGCCGCAGGGCCGCCAGCGCCGCGACACGCTGCTGGCGCTGGCGCGCTTCCCGTCGGACGAAGGCCAGGGCCTGATCCAGGCGCTGGCCGCCGACCTGCTGGACAGCCCCGGGTTCGACCCGCTGCGCATGGAGCCTGCACGTCCCTGGACCGGCGCGCGCCCCGCCGCCCTGCAGGCCGTGAGCGACGAGCCCTGGCGCCATGAAGGCGACACGCGCGAGCGCCTGGAGCTGCTGGCGCAGCAACTGCTGGAAGGTGAGGCCCCGGCCGGTGACTGGCCGCAGACACGCGCCGCGCTGCAACAGGTGCATGCCGTGCTGGCGCCCGCGCTGGATGCCTGCGGCGGCGAGGAACTGCGCCAGCTGCTGCGCGGCCTGCAGGGCCGCTTCGTGCCGCCCGGGCCCAGCGGATCGCCCTCGCGCGGGCGGCCCGACGTGCTGCCCACGGGGCGCAATTTCTACACGCTGGACACGCGCGCCATTCCCACCCAGGCCGCCTGGGAGCTGGGCCAGCAGGCCACGCTCAGGCTGCTGGAGCGCTATCTGCAGGAGCATGGCGAGTACCCGCGCACCCTGGGCCTGTCGGTCTGGGGCACGGCCACCATGCGCACGGGCGGCGATGACATCGCCCAGGCCTTTGCGCTGATCGGGGTGCGCCCCAAATGGGCGCCCGGCAGCCAGCGCGTGGTGGACTTCGAGGTGGTGCCGCGCGTGGGCATGGGCCGGCCGCGTGTGGATGTGACGCTGCGCATCTCGGGCTTTTTCCGCGATGCCTTCCCGGGCGCCGTGCAGATGTTCGACGCGGCCGTGCAGGCCGTGGCCGCGCTGGACGAAGACGCCGAGGACAACCCCATACGCGCGCGCATCCTGGCCGAGGTCGAGCAGCTGCAGGCGCAGGGCATGGACGCCGTGCAGGCCCGCCTGCAGGCCGGCTGGCGCGTGTTCGGTGCGCCGCCCGGCCACTACGGCTCGGGCCTGGGCGGACTGTTCCAGAGCGGCGACTGGCAGGGCGATGCCGACCTGGCCCAGGCCTACCTGGGCTGGAGCCAGCATGCCTACGGCCAGGACGCCGAGGGCGTGCCCGCAGGCGATGCGCTGCGCCGCCGCCTGGGCGAGCTCGACGTGGTGGCCCACAACCAGGACAGCCGCGAGCACGACATCCTCGACTCGGGCGACTACTTCCAGTTCCAGGGCGGCATGGCCTCTGCCGTGCGCCACCTCTCGGGCCGCCAGCCCGCGCTCTACCACGGCGACCATGCCAACCCGGCCCAGCCGCGCGTGCGCTCGCTCAAGGAGGAGATTGCGCGCGTGGTGCGCTCGCGCGTCACCAATCCCAAGTGGATGGACGGCGCCAAGCGCCATGGCTACAAGGGGGCCTTCGAGATGGCGGCCACGGTGGACTATCTCTTCGGCTTCGACGCCACCACGCAGCAGGTGGGCGACCACCAGTACGCCCTGGTGGCCGACGCCTATGTGCTGGATGCGGCCACGCGCGACTTTCTCGTGCAGCACAATCCGCAGGCCCTGCGCGACATGCTGGAGCGCCTGCTCGAAGCCATGCAGCGCGGCCTGTGGGAGCAGCCCGGCGACTATCGCCAGCAGCTGGAAGACCTGCTGCTGGAACATGAAAACCACCTCGAAGGATTGCGCGCATGACCGCATCTCCTGACCTGGGCAGCGGCGCCCCGCCCGCGCTGCCGCCGCTGTTTCCCTTTGCCGCCATTGCCGGCCAGCCCCTGCTGTGCCAGGCGCTGCTGCTGGCCGCCATCGACCCGCAACTGGGCGGCGTGCTGATCGAGGGGCCGCGCGGCACGGCCAAGTCCACGGCCGCGCGCGCCCTGGCCGAGCTCATCGATGCCGCGCCCTTCGTCACGCTGCCGCTGGGCGCCTCGCTGGAGCATCTGGCCGGCTCGCTGGACCTGGGCCAGGCAATGGCCGGCCATGCGCTCAAATTCGCGCCCGGCCTGCTGGCACGCGCCCATGGCGGCGTGCTCTATGTGGACGAGATCAACCTGCTGCCCGATGCCCTGGTCGATGTGCTGCTGGATGCCGCCGCCAGCGGCGTCAACGTGGTCGAGCGCGACGGCATCTCCCACCGCCATGCGGCGCGCTTCGTGCTGGTGGGCACCATGAACCCCGAGGAAGGCCAGCTGCGCCCGCAGCTGCTGGACCGCCTGGGCCTGTGCGTGCGCCTGGCCAATGTGCAGGATGCGGCCCAGCGCCAGGCCATCGTGCGCGCGCGGCTGCTGTTCGATGCCGACCCCGCAGCCTTTCGCGCCCGCCATGCAGACGCCCAGGCCGCGCTGGCCGCGCAGCTGCGCACGGCACGCGAGCGCCTGCAGCCGGCCGGCGCGCTGCCCTGGTCCGACGCGGTGCTGCAGGCCGCCGGAGCGCTGTGCATTGCCGCCCAGGTGGACGGCCTGCGCGCCGACCTGGTGCTGCTGCGTGCTGCACGCGCCTGGGCCGCCTGGCTGGGCGATGCCGAGGCCACGCCCGACCATGTGCAGGCCGTGGCCGAGCTGGTACTGGTGCACCGCCGCAAGCCGGGGGCGCCGCAGCAGCAGCCACAGCAGCCATCCCCACAGCAGGCGCCATCGAATCCGCCTTCGCAGTCGTCGGCACAAAGCCGGCCGCCTGCGGAATCCACGGCCAACGGCGCAGGCGACAGCCCGCCCTCCGAGGCCGACTGGGGCGCCATGCCGCCCGAGCCCGTGGGCCTGCTGCGTGTCGCCGTGCCTTCGTTGCTGGCCCGCGAGGCCGCAAAGCCCGGAGCGCCCGCCGCAAAAAAAGCCTGAGCCCTCGCGGCCCCGCGCCACAGGCAAGGGATGCGAGGGCGGGCCAGCAGGCGGCCAGCCAGCCCCGGCTGGCCCAGGCGCAAGGCGGGCCGCCCACCGGCAGCTGGGACTGGCCGCGCACGCTGGCCGCGCGCGGCGCCCAGGCGCTGGCGCCCGAACATCTGCAGCGCCGCCGCGAGCCGCCCCAGGCCACGCGGCTGCATTGCTTTGTGCTCGATTGCTCGGCCTCCATGGCCGCCAGCGGCGCACTGGCGCGGGCCAAGGGCGTGCTGCTGTCGCTGATGGAAGAGGCCTACCGCCGCCGCGAGCAGATGGCGCTGATCTGCTTTGCGGGCACGCGCGTGGAATTGCGCCTGCCGCCGCGCAAGGCTGCGGCCTGGAATGACGACTGGATCGCGCCCATCGGCGGGGGCGGCGGCACGCCGCTGCAGGCGGCCGTGGAGCAGGCGGGCCAGTTGCTGCAGCGCCATTGCGGCGCAGAGGCCTCCTGCCAGGGCTGGCTGTGGCTGCTCACCGACGGCCGCACGCGCGAGCGGCCCGCGCGGCCTGCGGCGGCGCAGGAGGCAGGCATCGTGGACTTCGAATCAGGCCGCGTGCGCCTGGGCCGGGCGGCTGCGCTGGCCGCCGCCTGGGACGCACGCCATGTGCGGGCCGATGATTTCGCAGGCTGATCTGCGGCTTTGACGAGGTCAGGCCGGCCAGCTCAACTCGAACAGCGCGCCGCCGCGCTCGCCCGGCAGGCATTGCGCCCGCCCGCCATGGGCCTGGGCAATGGCCTGGACCACGGCCAGGCCCAGTCCGCTGCCCTTGCTGGCCCCCACGCCGGCGTTTTTGCGGCTGCGGGCGCCTTCGCCGCGCTGGAAGGCGTCGAAGATGCGCGGCGCAAGGTCCGCCGCCACGCCGGGGCCGCTGTCTTCCACGCGCACGGTGCACAGGCCCTGGCGCACGCGCGCGGCCACCAGCAGGGGGCCGGGCTGCGCATACAGCATGGCGTTCTCCAGCAGGGCCAGCAGGGCCTGGCGTATGCGCACGGGGTCGCAGACCACGGGCTGCTCGTCCAGCTCCAGCGCCAGTTGCAGGCCCGCCTGCTCCAGCGCCGGCCCCACGGCCAGGGTCACCGATCGCACCTCGCCGGCCAGGCAGGTCTGGCGCAGCTCCAGATGCAGGTGGCCGTTGTCCTGCAGGCCCAGCAGGCGCAGATCGTCGATCAGGCGGGTCAGCCCCTCGACCTGGGTCATCAGGCTGGCCAGCATGTCCTTGCTGGGCAGGAAGACGCCGTCGGACAGGCCTTGCAGCCGTCCGCTGAGGATGGTCACGGGCGTGCGCAGCTCATGGGCGATGGCCGCGCTCCAGAAGGCGCGCTCCTGCGCCATGCCTTCCAGGCGCTGGGCCAGGCTGTTGAAGTCGTGCACCAGCTGGGCGGCCTCGTGCAGCGCGCTGTCGTCGGTGTGCGCGCGCGCCGAGAGGTCGCCCTGGGCCAGCTGGCGCAGGCTGATGGCCACCGAGTCCAGCGAGGGCAGGATGCGCCGCGACAGCCGCGTGGCCACGAAGATGGCGATCAGCAGGGCGATGACCAGGGTCAGCAGCACCCAGGCCAGCTCCACGCTGGAGGGCATCCAGCCGTCGGAGACGCTGGCCGGGTGAAAGGTCAGCAGCAGTGCATAGAAGGCGTACGAACCCAGCACGCACAGCACGACCACGGCCAGCGTGACGGCCGACATGGTCAGCACCACCTGCCGGCGCAGGCCCGGCACTGCGCTCATGGGTCCATCCCCAGCCGGTAGCCCACGCTGCGCACGCTGTCGGGCATGCCCTGCAGGCCCAGGCCTTCGAGCTTCTTGCGCAGCTTGCTGATGTGGCTGTCCACGGTGCGTTCCAGCGTGTGGCCTTCGGGCAGGCAACTGAGCAGCAGCTCGGCGCGGCTGAACACGCGCCGGGGCGAACGCACCAGGCTGGCCAGCAGGTTGAATTCGGTCACGGTGAGTTCGGGCACATGCGTGGCGCCCTGCACCTGCACGCTGACCTCGCGGCTGTCCAGGTCCACGCGAAAGGGGCCGGCCTGCAGCAGCTTGGTATCGCGGAGCCGGCCCTGGCCGCAGCGGCGCAGCACGGCCTGCACGCGCGCCACGACCTCGGCCGCATTGAAGGGCTTGCCCACGTAGTCGTCCGCGCCAATCCGCAGGCCGATGAGCTTGTCCACGTCCTGGTTGAGGGCGGTGAGCATGATGACGGGCGTGTCGCCGCGCCGGCGGATTTCGGACAGCACCTGCCAGCCGTCGAGGCGTGGCATCTGCACGTCGAGAAGAACGAGATCGGGTTTCAAGTGGTGGTGCAGTTCAAGGGCCTGCTGGCCATCGGCGGCATGGACGGTGCGCAGGTCGCTGCGGGCCAGGTAGGCGCACAGGATGTCTGCGATCTCGGGCTCGTCCTCGGCAACGAGGATGAGCGATGTCGATGGCTGGAAAGGCAAGGGCTGGGCAATGATAGAAGCCATTTTGGGTCGCGGCGGCGGCTGTGTTCATCTCCATCGTTCTTCCACATTTCCCGGGCCGAAATGCCATCGAAAGAACGCAAGCTGTTTCCCTGTGCCGCCGCCATTGGCCGGCATGCGAAACAAAGCGATGAATATGAAGTCACAGCGGCAGTGCCGTATGAGCGGGTGGAGCGGTCAGCTTTTGCAGCGGCTCCCTGAGTGAATGGCCCTTGCGGCAACACGCCGCAGGCCGAAGCCGCACCGGCAGGAGTTTCCTTCATCCCCATGCCTCCTGGCAATCTGGATTTGCATCCGGATGGCCCCTCAGATGATTCGGCGCCAGGCGCCGTATTTTTTCCGCAGCGCGCCCTGGCGCGCATTGAAAACCAGACCTCGCGTCCATGCCACAGTTCTTCATTCACCGGCCCGTCTTTGCCTGGGTCATCGCGCTGTTCATCGTGCTGCTGGGCGTGCTCGCCATCCCGCAATTGCCGATATCGCGCTATCCCACGGTGGCGCCGCCCACGGTGAGCCTGTATGCCACCTATCCGGGCGCCACGCCCAAGACGCTCAATGATTCCGTGGTCTCGCTGATCGAGCGCGAGCTGTCCAGCGTCCGCCACCTGCTGTACTTCGAGTCCTCGGTGGACACCTCGGGCTCGGCCGAGATCAAGGCCACCTTCAAGCCCGGCACCAACCCGGAGCTGGCCCAGGTGGATGTGCAAAACCGCATCAAGGCCGTGGAGCCGCGCCTGCCGCAGGCCGTGCGCCAGAACGGGCTGCAGGTGGAGTCGGCCACGTCGAGCTTTCTGCTGCTGGTGGGCCTGATCTCGCCGGGCGGCGAGTTCGACGAGCTGGCACTCAATGACTACATGGCGCGCAACATCGTGGAGGAGCTGCGCCGCATCGAGGGCGTGGGCCGCGTGCAGCTGTTCGGTACCGAGCAGGCCATGCGCGTCTGGGTCGATCCGGCCAAGCTGATTTCCTACGGGCTGTCCATGGGCGACCTCACCCAGGCCATACAGCAGCAGAACATGCAGATCGCCCCGGGCCGCGTGGGCGATGCGCCGACCGCGCCGGGCCAGCGCGTGACCACGCCGCTGACGGTGCAGGGCCAGCTGACCTCGCCCGCGCAGTTCGCGGCCATCGTGCTGCGCGCCCATGCCGACGGCTCCCGCCTGGTGCTGGGCGACGTGGCGCGCGTGGAGCTGGGCGCGCAGTCCTATGCCTTCTCCAACCGCGAGGACGGCAAGCCCGCCACCAGCGCCGCCGTGCAGCTGTCGCCGGGCGCCAATGCCGTGCGCACGGCCGCTGCCGTGCAAAAGCGCATGGCCGAGCTGGCCTCCATCCTGCCGCAGGGCATGCAGCACACCATCTCGTTCAACACCGCGCCCTTCGTCAAGATCTCCATCGAGAAGGTGGTGCAGACCCTGGTCGAGGCCATGGTGCTGGTCTTCCTGGTGATGTACCTGTTCCTGCAGAACCTGCGCTACACGCTGATCCCGGCCATCGTGGCGCCCGTGGCGCTGCTGGGCACCTTCGCCGTGATGCTGGTGGCGGGCTTTTCCATCAACGTGCTGACCATGTTCGGCATGGTGCTGGCCATCGGCATCATCGTGGACGACGCCATCGTCGTGGTCGAGAACGTGGAGCGCCTCATGGCCGAGGAGGGCCTGTCGCCGCGCGATGCCACGCTCAAGGCCATGAAGGAGATCACGGGCGCCATCATCGGCATCACCCTGGTGCTGACGGCGGTGTTCATTCCCATGGCGTTCGCCAGCGGCTCGGTGGGCGTGATCTACCAGCAGTTCACGCTGTCCATGGCCGTGTCCATCCTGTTCTCGGCCTTCCTGGCCCTGAGCCTGACGCCGGCGCTGTGCGCCACCTTGCTCAAGCCGGTGGCGGCAGGCCACCATGAGAAGAAAGGCTTCTTCGGCTGGTTCAACCGCGGCTTCGAGCGGCTGACGAACCGCTACGAGGCCCATGTCACGGGCCTGGTCCGGCGCACGGGCCGCATGATGCTGCTGTTCGCGGCCATCGTGGCCATCCTGGTGTTTGCGCTGCGCCAGCTGCCCTCGGCCTTCCTGCCCGAGGAAGACCAGGGCTACTTCATGACCTCCATCCAGCTGCCGGCCGATGCCACGGCCGAGCGCACGCTGGACGTGGTCAAGCGCTATGAGGAGCATGTGGCGCAGCGCCCCGGCATCGCCTCCAGCATCTCGGTGCTGGGCTTCAGCTTCGCGGGCTCGGGCCCGAACGCGGCCATGGCCTTCACCACGCTCAAGGACTGGGACCAGCGCAACGGCGCCACGGCCGGCGAGGAAGTCTCGCTCGCGCAAAAGGCCATGGAACACGCGCCCGAGGGCGCCATCATGGTGCTGCAGCCCCCGGCCATCGACGAGCTGGGCACTTCCTCGGGCTTCACCATGTACCTGCAGGACCGCACGGGCCAGGGCCATGCCGCGCTCAAGTCGGCCACCGACCAGTTGCTGGCGCTGGCCGGCAGCAGCAGCGTGCTGGGCTCGGCCTACCAGGACAGCCTGCCTTCGGGCACCAGCGTGCGGCTGGAGATCGACCGCCAGAAGGCCCAGGCCCTGGGCGTGGGCTTTGCCGCCATCAGCGAGACGCTGTCCACGGCCATGGGCTCGCTGTACGTCAACGACTTCCCCAACGCGGGACGCATGCAGCAGGTCATCGTGCAGGCCGACGCGCCCGCGCGCATGCAGATCGATGATGTGCTCCGGCTGAACGTGCGCAACGCTGCGGGCGGCATGGTGCCGCTGGCCGAGTTCGCCACGCCCGTGTGGTCCGAGACGCCGCTGCAGCTGGTGCGCTACCAGGGCTTCCTGGCGTCGCGCATCTCGGGCACGCCTGCGCCCGGCACATCCAGCGGCGCGGCCATGGCCGAGATGGAGCGGCTGGTGGCCCAACTGCCGCCCGGCTTTGCCGTGGCCTGGACCGGCCAGTCGCTGCAGGAGCGCCAGTCGGCCGCGCAGGCGCCCCTGCTCATGGCCCTGTCCATGCTGGTGGTCTTCCTGGTGCTGGCCGCGCTGTACGAGAGCTGGTCCATCCCGCTGTCGGTGATGCTGGTCGTGCCCCTGGGCCTGCTGGGCGCGGTGGCCGCCGTGCTGCTGCGCGGCATGCCCAACGACGTGTTCTTCAAGGTGGGCCTGATCACCATCATCGGCCTGTCGGCCAAGAACGCCATCCTGATCGTGGAATTCGCCAAGCAGCTGCGCGAGGAAGGCCAGGACCTGCGCGAGGCCGCCATCAAGGCCGCGCGCCTTCGGCTGCGGCCCATCCTCATGACCTCGCTGGCCTTTGCGCTGGGCGTGGTGCCGCTGATGCTGGCATCGGGCGCCAGCGCCGAGACCCAGCACGCCATCGGCACGGGCGTGTTCGGCGGCATGGTCAGCGGCACGGTGCTGGCGGTGTTCTTCGTGCCCGTCTTCTTCGTCTTCGTCCTTGAATGGCAGCGGCGCATCGCCGGGCCGCGCGGCAGCGCGCGCCGGCCGCCGCCTGCTGCCGACCCCGGAACATAAACACATGCCCCTCTGGATCGCGCTCAACGCCCTGTGCTTTCAGGGCCGCCCGCCGGCACAGTCTTCGAACCCTTGCGCGCCATCGGCGCCTGCAGCCCCCGCGCGGCAGGCCGGGTCCACCGGACCCGAGCCGCCGCGTGCAAACGCAGGTGCGCATGCCGGCCCCCTTGGCCCCGACGGCGCCGATGGCGCCCCCTTCGGCACGGCCAGCACGTCCGTCCCATGATTTCTATAATGGCGGCTTCGTTCGCCATTGCAGGAGGTATTCGTCCCATGCGCCATTGATGCTGCCGCTGTCCCAGCGGCCCGCTTTTCCCGACCCTGCCCACGGCATGCGCAATGCATGCAAAGCGGCAAGGAACTGCGTTGGCATCCATGAACCGCGATATGACGAATACCACGATCACGCTCGACGGCGTTTCCTGCGTGCTGCCCGATGGCAGCCCCCTTTTCTCCGATCTTTCCGAAACCCTGGACCACCGCCGCACCGGCCTGGTGGGGCGCAACGGCGTGGGCAAGTCGCGGCTGGCGCGCATCCTGGCCGGGCTGGATGCGCCCTCGCAGGGCCGCTGCCTGCGCTCGGGGCAGGTGCTGTACCTGGCCCAGCGCACGGACTGGCACGGCCAGCCTTCGGTGGCGGCGCTGGCCGGGCTGCAGCCCGCGCTGGAGGCGCTGGCGCGCATCGAGGGCGGCAGTTGCGAGCCCCGCGACTTCGAGCTGCTGGCCGACCGCTGGGACCTGCGCCAGCGCCTGCAGGCCCAGCTGGAGCTGGCGGGCCTGGGCCATCTGCGTGCCGATACGCCGGGCCACGCCCTCAGCGGCGGCGAGGCCATGCGTGCGGCCCTGGCGGGCGCGCTGCTGTCGGGCGCCGACCACCTGGTGCTGGACGAGCCCAGCAACCACCTGGACCGCGAAAGCCGCCAGGCCCTGGCCGCGCAACTGCAGCGCTGGCCCGGTGGCCTGGTCGTGGTCAGTCATGACCGCAGTCTGCTGCAGGGCATGGAACGCATCGTGGAGCTGTCGCCGCAGGGGCTTCGCAGCTACGGCGGCGGCTACGCCTTCTATGCCGAAGCCAAGGCGCGCGAGATGGCCTCGACGGTGCAACTGCTGGAGCAGCGCAAGCTGGAGCGCCGCCGCGAAACGCAGCAGCTGCGCGAGCAGCAGGAGCGCCAGCAGCGCCGCGAGGCGCGCGGCCGCCGCCAGGGCCTGGAGGCCAACCAGGCGCGCATTCTGCTGGACCGGCAAAAGGAGCGCAGCCAGGCGTCGGCCGGCCGCCTGCGCCGCCAGCAGGCGGACACGCGCGAAGCGCTGGACCAGCGCGTGCGCGAGGCGGCGCGCCAGATCGACCTGCAGGCCGACATCCGCTTGCAGGCGCCGCCACCGGTAGGTGCTCCCTGCGACGTGGTGGCGCTGCTGGACGATGTGCTGCTGCCGTTTTCCCCGGGGCCGCGCCTGAACCTGTCTCTGTACGGCGGCCAGCGCCTGGCCGTGACCGGTCCCAACGGCTGCGGCAAGACGCGCCTGCTCGATGTGCTGGCGGGCCGCCTTGCGCCCCAGGCGGGCGAGGTGCGCCGCATGCAGGCCTGTGCCTACCTGGACCAGCGCCTGTCCCTGTTGCAGCCGCAGCGCACGGTGATGGAGCAGTTGCAGGACGCCTGCCCCGGTACCCCTGTGGATGTGTTGCGCACGCGCCTGGCCTGGCTCGGGCTGGCGGCCCGGCAGGTGGAGCAGCCCGCGGGCCGGCTCAGCGGCGGCGAGCAGCTCAAGGCCGCCCTGGCCTGTGCGCTGCATGCCGAGCCGCCCGCGCCCCTGCTCCTGCTGGACGAGCCCTGCAACCACCTGGACCTGCCTTCCCTGCAGGCGCTGGAGGCCATGCTGCGCGGCTACGCCGGCACGCTGGTCGTGGTCTCGCATGACGAGGATTTTCTGCAGGCCATCGGGCTGACCGAACGCCTGGTGTCGTCGCCGCAGGGCTGGCGAATGGAGCCCGCCTAGCTTTCCTGCGCTATCAGCGCCTGCAGTGCGCGCACATCGGTCACCAGCAGCGCCTGGCGCCCCTCCTTGCGCAGCAGGCCGCGCCGGGTGAGGGCGCCCAGCTCGCGCGTGACCTGCTCGCGGTTGGTGCTGATCTTGCTGGCCAGCACCGAGTGCGAAGGCACGGGGCTGATGAGGGCCGTGTGCTCGGGCGATACGCCCGCCTCCCGGGCCAGGCGCAGCAGCTCCCTGTGCAGGCGCGTGGGCACGCCCAGGGTGCTCAGTTCCATGACGCGGTCGGTCAGCCGCCGCACCAGGCCGGCCAGACCTTCCATCATGCGCAGGGCAACGGCGGGCTCGCGCGCCAGCAGGGCCAGGAAGTCCTGGCGCGAGAGGCTGGCCAGCAGCGAGGATTCCAGGGTGACCACATCGGTGGAGCGGGCCTGGCCGTCAATGGCCGCCAGGTCGCCGAAGTGCTCGCCGGGCCCGTAGTCGCGGAAGCTGACCTCGCGCCCGCCCGGCGAATAGGTGATGATGCGCACGCGCCCGCTGACCAGGAAGAACACGTCGCTGCCCGTGGAGCAGCGGCTGAACACGGGCTGGCGGGCCTGCAGCGGGCGCCATTCGCAGTCGGCGGCGATGCGGTCCAGGCTGGCGGTGCCCAGGCCCTCGAACAGGGTGATGCCGCGCAGGGCGAAGCTGGAAGGCTGGGTAGGGTGGGCCATGGAACCAATAACGGGCGGAATGTACAAAGATTCTGGATCGGGCTGCGCTGTCCCAAGTTCCTTCAAGCCGCCATTGTTCCTGTCTTGTCCTGCCGTCGGGCGCATCATCCGTTTCCATGGCCCGTGTCCTTCCTCCGTCCCTGCCGTCCCTGCGCAGTCTCCACTGGTCCACCGGCCTGGTGCTGTGGACCTATGCGGCGCTGCACCTGTCCAACCATGCCCTGGGCCTGGTCTCGCTGGCCACGGCCGAGGCCGTGCGCGAGGTGATCCACGGCGTGTGGCGATCCCTGCCCGGCAGCCTGCTGCTCTACGGCGCGCTGGCCGTGCACATGGGGCTGGCGCTGCAGGCGCTCGCGCGGCGGCGCAGCCTGCGCATGCCGGCGCTGGAGGCCGTGCGGCTGCTGCTGGGCCTGGGCCTGCCGCTGCTGCTGGCCCTGCATGTGCCGGCCACGCGGCTGGCGCAGGAGGCCTGGGGCGTGGACCCCTCGTATGCGCGCATCGTGCGTTCTTCCTGGAATCCGTCCAGCATGGCCATCCAGCTGCTGCTGATGGCGGCCGCGTGGACCCACGGCTGCATGGGCCTGCACATGGCCCTGCGTGCGCGCGGCTGGTGGCGGCGCTGGCAGCCGCTGCTGCTCACGGCCGCCGTGCTGCTGCCCGTGCTGGCGGCGCTGGGCATCGTCTCCATGGCGCGCGAGATCGCGGCGGCCGGTGTGCCCGCGCCGGCCGGGCCTTCGCCGCAGGCGGCGCAGCTGCTGCGCGATCTGACATCGGGGCTGCGTCAGGGCTGGCTGGCCGGCCTGGCTGCCTTGCTGGCCGGCCCCTGGCTGTGGCGGCGCATGCGCCTGCGCGGCGCCCGCCAGGTGCTGCTGCACTATCCGGGCCGCACGGTGCAGGTGCCCCAGGGCATGAGCGTGCTCGAAGCCAGCCGCGAGCATGGCATTGCCCATTTGTCGCTGTGCGGCGGCAGGGCGCGCTGCTCCACCTGCCGCGTGCGCGTGTCCGGCCCGGCGGCCCACCTGCCTGCGCCGGGGCGGGACGAGCGCCTCACGCTGGAGCGCGTGGGTGCGCCGCAGGACGTGCGGCTGGCCTGCCAGCTGCGGCCCACGGGCGATGTGCAGGTGGCGCCGCTGTTCCGCTCGCCGGCAGCCGCCCAGGCCGGGCGCGCGGGCCAGGAGCGCGAGGTCCGCGAAGTGCGCGAGGTGGCCATCCTGTTCGTGGACCTGCGCCGCTGGTCCGGCCTGGCCGAGCGGCAATGGCCCGTGGACCTGTCCTGGGTGCTGGACCAGTATTTCGAGCGCGTGGGCCAGGCCGTGCACGACAGCGGCGGCATGGCCAACCAGTTCATCGGCGACAGCGTGATGGCCATCTTCGGCCTGGACACCGACCTGGACACGGCCTGCCGCCAGGCCGTGCAGGCCAGTGCCCTGATAGACCGGCGCATGCAGGAGTGGAGCGCGAGCTTCGAGGCGCAGTTCGGCCAGCCGGTGGATTTCGGCATGGGCCTGCATGCGGGGCGCGCCGCCGTGGGGCGCGTGGGCTTCGAGCACACCACCACCTTCACGGCCGTGGGCGAGGTGGTCAACACGGCCAGCCGCCTGCAGGAATACACCAAGAGCGCCCAGGCGCGGCTGGTGCTGTCGCTGGAGGTGGCGCGCCGCGCGGGCGTGGCCGATGGCCTGGGCGAAGTCCGGCAGGTGCAGGTGCGCGGGCGCTCCGAGTCCTTGCAGGCCCTGCATGTGGCGCGGCCCGGCCTGCAGTGGCCGTGAGGGTGGATGGTGGGCGTGGACGATGAGTGTGGACAGTGAGCGCGGGAGCCGGAGAGTTTGCGCAAAGCTGTGCGTTTAGGCACTGACGTGCAGGCGGGCGAAGACGAGACTGCAGCCATGCAGAACGCAATCACGCGCTGCAGGATTTGACAAAGGATTCGCCATGAAGCACGCAAAGACCCTCTTCGCCATCACCGCCCTTTCTGCCGCACTTTCCTCCGCGTTGTGGCCGGGCATGGCCTCGGCCGCACCGGCTGCCACGGTATCTGCAGAAACCTGGTTCGGCGCCGAGCCCGCCAGCTCCGGCCCTGCGCTGTCGCGCGCCGAGGTTCAGGCCGACCTGGCCCTGTGGAACCGCGCCGGCCTCAACGTCTACCGCGAGTCCGATGTGAACCACTGGGATGCCGACTACCAGCAGCGCCTGGCCCAGTACCAGCGCATGCGCAGCGGCCCCGAGTACCTGGCCGAAGTGCAGCGCCTGGGTGGCTCGGTGAAGGCGGCCGAAGGCCAGGGTTCCGGCCGTGTCCCGGGCTGATGCGATGACGCGCGCCGCCACGCATTCCACTGCCCATGCCGCCGCATCGCCCTGGGCCGACTTCGCGCCGCTGCTGGCCCGGGTGCTGCTGAGCCTGCTGTTCATCTACAGCGGCATCGGCAAGCTGATGGGGCCGGAGGGCACCATGGCCTATATCGCCAAGGCGGGCCTGCCGCTGCCCATGCTGTCGTATGCCATGGCGCTGGTGGTGGAGCTGGGCGTGGCCACGGCCCTGCTGCTGGGCTGGCGCACCCGCGAGGCCGCGGCCGTGATGGCCGTGTTCAGCGTCATGTCGGCGCTGATGTTCCACAACCAGTTCGGCGACAAGGGCCAGCTGGTGCAGTTCCTGAAGAACCTGGCGATCGCCGGGGGATTCGTGCAACTGATGCTGGCGCCCGTGGCGCGCTGGAGCCTGGACGCACGGCGCAAGGCCTCGCGTTGAGCACGAGCCAGTGATTCCTGGCGCTGTGTGCAACACACAGCCCATGAAACCGGCGCTGCCCAAAGCGAGGGACACCGAGGAAGGGCCGCCCCGCACCGAGGGTGTCGTCCCCCTCCCGCGTAGCGAGAGAGGGGGAAGGCGCGAAGCGACTCAGGGGGTGTCTTTGTCTCACACCTTGATGCCCTTCTCAGCCAGGCGTCGGGCATAGGCGGCCAGGATCAGCCGCTCCGAATGCACCAGGTATTCATTGAGCGCGGCAGCGGCCTCGGCCGGCTTGCCGTCCTCGAACTGCTGCAGGATGCGCGCATTCATGTCCACATAGGGCGCATGCAGGAAGTGCGGGTCGCGCAGCAGGCCGAAGGCCAGGCGCAGCTCGGCCAGCAGGTGCTCGAACATGGTGTCCAGGCGCTCGCTGTCGGCCAGCTGCACCACGGCCTTGTGGAAACTCATGTTGGCCGTGCCCACGCCGGACCAGTCCTGGGCCTCGCGGTGGCGCTGTGCCGCTTCCACGGCTTCGCGCATCAGGCTGCGCGCCGGGTGCATGGGATAGGCCTGGGCCAGGGCCTGGCACTCCACCATGCGGCGCACGCGGTAGATGTCGATGATGGAGGCGATGCTGGGCGCCGCCACCGACACGCCCTTGTTGGGCTCGTGCACCAGCAGCCCCTCCTTGGTCAGCAGCCGGAAGGCCTCGCGCAGCGTGTTGCGCGAGATCTGCAGGCTTTCGCTGAGCGAGGCTTCCGACAGCTTCTGCCCGGGCTCCCAGGCACCATCGATGAGCTTGCTGCGCAGCTGCTCGGTCACGCGGTCGGTCAGGTTGAGGATGTCGGTGCTGCGGGTCATGGTGGTCGGGATGCAAGGGCCAGAGCGCAGTGTAGCCAGCGCCGGGCCGGTCGCCGGTTTCGTGCAGTGCTCAGGTGGGGTGTTGCAGCCGGGCGAAGGCCTGCAGCGTGCTGTCCACGGCGGCATCGTCGATATGGCGGTGCGTGACCAGGCGCAGCAGGCCGGCGCTGCCCGTGCGCACCAGCACGCCGGCCTGGGCCAGGCGTGCTTGCCACAGGCGCGCTTCGGCCGCGCTGGTGTCAACGCGAACCTGGACGATGTTGGTCTGCGGCAGTTCGGCCGCGCACCAAGCCGGGTCGATGGCGCGCAGGCCCTGGTGCAGGCGGCAGGCGCGCGCATGGTCGTCGGCCAGGCGCTCGACCATGTGCTCCAGTGCCACCAGCCCTGCCGCCGCAATCACGCCGGCCTGGCGCAGGGTGCCGCCGAGCATGCGCCGTATGGTGCGCGCCCGCGCGATGAAGTCGGCCGGCCCCATGAGCACCGAGCCCACGGGCGCGGACAGCCCCTTGGACAGGCAGACGGTGACCGAGTCCGTGTGCGCAGCCATCTCGCGGCAGGACAGGCCCAGGGCCACGGCGGCATTGAACAGGCGCGCGCCATCGGTGTGCACGGGCACGCCATGGCGGCAGGCCAGCGCATGCACGGCGGCCAGCGCCTGGGGCCCGGCGACGGTGCCGCCCCGCGCATTGTGCGTGTTCTCCACGGCCACCACCGCGCTGGGGCAGCGTGCGGAGATGGCGGTGTCCAGCGCCGCCTCCAGCGCGGGCAGGGCGATCAGGCCGCCGTCGCCGGCCAGGCTGCGGTAGTGCATGCCGGTCAGGCCCGCGGCGGCGCGCTCGGCGTTCAGCAGATGGCTGCCGGCCTCGGCCAGCACCTCGCCGGGCATGCGGCCATGGGCGAGCACGGCCACCAGATTGCCCATGGTGCCGCTGACCACGAACAGGCCCGCAGCCTTGCCGAAGCGCTGGGCTGCGGTCTCCTCGAGCGCGCGCACGGTCGGGTCGCCGTCCAGGCCGTCATCGCCCAGCGGGGCGCGGGCCATGGCTTCGAGCATCTGCGGCGTGGGGCGCGTGACGGTATCGCTGCGCAGGTCGATGGCGTCGGGAAGAGGGTGCAGGCTGGACATCAGTCGGCCTTGATGTTGCGTTCCTTGACGACGCGCGCCCAACGCGCCGCGTCGGTCTCCATCTGGGCGCCGAACTCTGCCGCAGTGCGGGGCGTCAGCTCCAGCCCCAGGGACTGCAGCTTGGCCTGCAGCGTGGGCGTGGCCATGGCGCGGGCCACGGCATCGTGCAGCGTGGTCTGGATGCCGGAGGGCAAACGGGCAGGCCCCAGCAGGCCGAACCAGTGCAGCACGGTCAGGCCGCGCACGCCGCTTTCGCCCAGCGTGGGAACCTGGGGGAGGGCCGGCGAGCGTTGGGCGCTGGTGGTGGCCAGGGCGCGCAGCGCACCGCTTCGGATATGCGGGATCACGGTGGGTGCCGAGGCGAACATGCTCTCGGTATGCCCGGCAACCACATCGGCAATGGCCTGCCCAGAGCCCTTGTAGGGGATGTGGGTGATGAAGGTGCCGGTCTGCTGCTTGAACAGCTCACCCGCCAGATGCGTGGCCGTGCCCGTGCCGCCCGATGCAAGGTTGAGCCGGCCCGGCTGCGCCTTGGCCAGGGCCACGAATTGCTTCACGCTCTGCGCCTTGAAATTCGGGTTGACGGCCAGCACCAGCGGCGATGATCCGATCAGGGCCACGGGCGTGAAGTCCTTGAGCGCGTCGTAGGGCGTCTTGTACAGGCTGGGCGTGATGGTGTGCGGCATGTCGGCCATCAGCAGCGTGTAGCCGTCAGGCGCGGCCCGCGCCACCATTTCTGCGCCCAGCATGGCCGAGGCCCCGGGCCTGTTGTCCACGACCACGGGCTGGCCCAGTTCACGCGACAGTTCCGTGCCCAGCGCGCGGGCGATGTTGTCCGAGCCGCCACCGGCCGTGTAGGGAACGATGATGCGCACGGGCTGCGCCGGCCATTTCTGCGCCGGCGCAAGGCCGGGCAGGGCAGCGGCGGCCAGGATGAGCAGGCGGCGTGGCACGCCGCGGTGGGAAGCGCAGGGCACAAGGCGGTGGCGTTCGGCAGGCATGGCGAGAACTCCTTGGTGCGGCGAGAGAAAGAGACCATCGCGGCCCGGCCCGCAAGCCGCCACCGGCATCAACCGATGAAGCGCCCCGCGTTGCCCAGTACGCCCAGGTCGATGAAGCTGGAGCCCACATGCGGCGGCTGGCCGCTGTAGTCGATCACAAAGCCGCCCATGTCCCAGTTGCGCATGCCGGCCAGCGCTGAGCGCAGCCTGGCCTGGGTGGGGTCGCGGCCGGCGCGTTCCAGGCCCTCGGCCAGCACGCGTGCATTCACATAGGCTTCCAGCGAGCCCATGGAGAACTCCTGCTGGCCGTGGGCGCGCAGGGCCGATTGGTAGTCGCGCACCAGTTGCAGCCGGGCCTGATGGGGCGCGGGGACGACCATGGTCATGGCAAGGCCCCGGGCATCGTCGCCCAGCGGCTTGAGGCTGTCGTTGGGCAAGGTCACGCTCAGGCCCGTGAGCAGCACGCCGGGCACGCTTTTGCGCAGGCCGCGCACCAGCGCGACCGACACCGTGCCGGCCGTGGCCAGCAACACGGCGGACGGACGGGCCGCATGCACTTTGTTCAACACTTCGGCCAGGTTCTTGCCATCGGTGGCAATGGCCGCCTGTACGGAGGGGGCCATCTTCCCGGCTTCCAGTGCGCGTGTGGCGTCTTCCAGTATTTCCCGGCCGTAGGCGTTGTCCAGGTAGACGATGCCGATGCCCTTGAGGCCCATGCCTGCAAGCCGCTGTATCAGTCGGTGGACCTCATTGGTGTAGCTGGCCCGGACATGGAAGACGTTGCGCGCGCCCTTGCGCAGCGACGAGGCGCCCGTGATCGGCGCCACGTAGGGAACGCCAGCCTCTTCGATCAGCGGAATGATGGCCGCATTGTTGGGCGTGCCGTTGCACGACAGCAGGGCGAAGGCCGTGCCCTTGGACAGCATCTGCCGCACGTTGTCGGCCGAGCGCTGGGGCACATAGCCATCGTCCACGATCTGCAGCTGCAGCGTGCGGCCGTGAATTCCGCCGCGGGCATTGATCTGCGCCATGGCCGCTTCCGTGCCCAGCTTGATGTCGGTGCCGTATGCGGCCAGCGGGCCGCTCAGGGACACCGTGGAGCCGATGGTGATGGCCTTGGCGGACAGGCCGGCCTCGTCGGCAAAGGCATTGCGCACGAAGGCCGGCGCCAGGGCCGGGACCGCTGCGATGGCCGCAGCGCGGGGAACCAGGGAAACAATCTGACGGCGTCGCATGGATTCAGGGCTCGGGCAAGGTGGGTTGGGAGCAGGAAGGGCCATTCACGACGCCTGCCGCGCATGCGCCCCGCGCTGGGAGCGCGGCCCATTGTAGGAGGCGGCCTTGCCGCAGGCGATACCGGCGCAGGGGCATTGTTGCATTCATGTCTTCTATCGGTATTCAATCATCGATAGTTTTCATGACTTTGGCAAGAACCCTGTCAGTGCACATTGCGTAGGCAGGTGTATGCGGGTTTGTACTATCAGTATGCGTTGATTGTCTTAATCACAATTCGTTTCTGTAAGACAAATTACTAGTTTTGTTGAACAAAACCAGGTCGGCAGCGCACTCCTTGCCACCGGGTTGGGCATGCGGGGTGGCTCGACGGCCGTCGCGCACCGGGGGTGTGAAGGGGGAATCAACATGCTGACTGACGTCAATCTCTGGCCGCTTATCGGGGTGGCCATCATCGTTGCGGGCTTCGTGCTGCGCTTCAATCCCATGCTGGTCGTGATCGTCACGGCCATCGGCACGGCACTGGCGGCGGGCTTTCCCGTCGACAAGGTGCTGGCCACCATCGGCACGGGCTTCATCAAGACGCGCAACCTGCCGCTGATCATCCTGCTGCCGCTGGCCGTGATCGGCTTGCTGGAGCGCCATGGCCTGCGCCAGCATGCGCAGAACTGGATCAGCTCCATCAAGTCGGCCACCGCTGGCCGCCTGCTCATCGTCTACCTGGCGGCGCGCCAGCTGACGGCCGCCGTGGGCCTGACCAGCCTGGGCGGGCATCCGCAGATGGTGCGTCCGCTGCTGGCGCCCATGGCCGAAGGCGCGACCCAGTCGCGCTTCGGCATCCTGCCCGCCAAGGTGCGTGACAAGCTGCGCGCCTACTCGGCCGCCACGGACAACGTGGGCCTGTTCTTCGGCGAGGACATCTTCGTGGCCTTCGGCGCCATCGTGCTGATGACCACCTTCCTGAAGGAAGCCGGCATCGAGGTCGAGCCCATCCACGTCGCGCTGTGGGGCATTCCCACGGCCATCTGCGCCTTCGTGATCCACGCCTGGCGCCTGGGTCGCCTGGACCGCATGCTCGAGCGCGAGCTGGCCCAGTACAAGGCGGGCGTCGCAGCCGACGCGGCCAATGCCAACGCCACCCAAGCCAAGGGAGCCTGAAATGACGCTGACCATCCAACACCTGTACTACCTGGTCGGCTTCGTCCTGGCCGTCACGGCCGTGATGACGCTGCGCGATGCCAGCAATCCCAAGCGCTGGTCCAGCGGCCTGTTCTGGGCGCTGTATGCGGCCGTCTTCCTGGTGGGTCATGAGCTGCCCCCCATGGTGGTGGGCGTGATCGCCGTGGCCATGGCGCTGATCGCCGGCTTCGGTGGCGTGGGCAGCGGCCGCCACGCGCCGCGCAGCGATGCCGAATACCTGGCCAGCGCCAAGCGCCTGGGCAACAAGCTGTTCGTGCCGGCCCTGGCGATTCCGCTGATCACCATGGTCGGCACGCTGAGCGCCTCGCACCTGGTCTTCGGCGGAACGCCCCTGCTGGACCCCAAGGCCACCACGCTGGTGAGCCTGGGCGTGGGCTGCGTGCTGGCGCTGGGCCTGGCCTGCTGGCTGACCCGCGAGACGCCGGCCCAGGGCATGCGCGAATCGCGCCGCCTGACCGATGCGCTGGGCTGGGCCCTGGTGCTGCCCCAGATGCTGGGCATGCTGGGCCTGGTGTTCTCGGACGCCGGCGTGGGCAAGGCCGTGGCCTATGTGACCACCACCTATATCAACATGGACATCCGCTTCGTGGCCGTGGCCGTCTACGTGCTCGGCATGGCGCTGTTCACGGTGGTGATGGGCAATGGCTTCGCGGCCTTCCCGGTGATGACGGGCGGCGTGGGCGTGCCCATTCTGGTGGGCGTCTACCATGGCGACCCGGCCGTGATGGCGGCCATCGGCATGCTCTCGGGCTACTGCGGCACCCTGCTGACGCCCATGGCGGCCAACTTCAACCTGGTGCCCGCCGCGCTGCTGGAGATCGACAAGAATGCCGTGATCCGCGCCCAGGTGCCCACGGCCCTGGCCCTGCTGACGGCCAACGTCTTCCTCATGTATTTCCTGATGTTCCGTTAAAGGACGGACTGTTGCCATGACCGATTCCACTTCCCCGCGCATCCTGGTGACCGGCTTCGAGCCGTTCGAGCAGGACCCTGTCAATCCCTCGTGGGAAGTGGCGCGTGCCCTGCATGGCGAGATCGTGGAGGGCGCCACCGTCCACGGCCTGCAGCTGCGCTGCGTGTTCGGCGAATCGCTGCGCCAGCTGCAGGAGGCGCTTGCGCAGCTGCAGCCGGTGCTGGTCATCAGCCTGGGCCTGGCCGGCGGCCGCAGCGAGTTCACGCCCGAGCGCGTGGCCATCAATATCGACGACGCCCGCATTCCCGACCATGCGGCGCGCCAGCCCGTGGACCAGGTGGTGATCCCGGGCGCGCCCGCCGCGTACTTTTCCACGCTGCCCATCAAGGCCGTGGTGCACAACCTGCGTGCGCGGGGCATTCCGTCTTCCGTGTCCAACACGGCGGGCACCTTTGTCTGCAACCACGTGTTTTTCGCGCTCATGCACTGGCTGGCCCAGGGCAAGGCTGCGCCGGGTGCGCGGGGCGGCTTCATCCATGTGCCGGCCCTGCCTGAGCAGGCAGCGCGCAAGCCGGGCATGCCCAGCATGTCGCTGGCCGACCAGGTGGCTGCCGTGCGCGAGACCATCCGCACGGCCCTGACCGTGTCCCAGGATCTGAAGGAAAACGCCGGCCAGCTGCACTGAACCCCGTGCACCGAGTCCGGTGAGGAGAGAACGATGAAAATTGACCTGAACAGTGATCTTGGCGAGAGCCTGGGTGGATGGCGCATGGGCGACGATGCCGCCATGCTCGATATCGTCAGCAGCGCCAACGTGGCCTGCGGATTCCATGCCGGCGACCCGGCAGGCATCCTGGAGACGCTCAAGGCCGCCCGCGCGCGCGGCGCCATCGTCGGCGCCCATGTGTCCTATCCCGACCTGGTCGGCTTCGGCCGGCGCAACATGGACGTGGCCAGCGCCGACCTGGTGGCCGGCGTCATCTACCAGATCGGCGCGCTGCAGGGCCTGGCCCGCGTGGCTGGCACCGAGGTGCGCTACGTCAAGCCGCACGGCGCGCTCTACAACACCATCGCCCACGACAGGCGCCAGGCCACCGACGTGATCACGGCCATGCGCGCCATCGACCCCAGCCTGGTGCTGGTGGCGCTGGCCGGCTCGCCCCTGATCGACTGGGCGCGCGACGCAGGCCTGACCGTGGTGGCCGAGGCCTTTGCCGACCGGGGCTACACGCCCGAGGGCACCCTGGTCTCGCGCCGCGATCCGGGCGCCGTGCTGCACGACGTGGACCAGATCGCCGCGCGCATGCTCATGCTGGTGCGCGAAGGGGTGGTCGAGGCCGTGGACGGCAGCCCCGTGCGCATTGCCGCCGACTCCATCTGCGTGCATGGCGACAGCCCGGGAGCCGTGGCCATCGCACGCCATCTGCGCGAGCGTTTCGAGCAGGAGGGCGTGCGCATTTCCTCCTTCGCAGGTTGAGGAGTGGCCATGCGCTTTCTACCTGTCAACCGCCAGGCCCTGCTGGTGGAGCTGGTCGACCTGGATGAAACCCTGGCCCTGCTGGGCTCGCTGCAGCGCGAGCCCATCGCCGGCGTGCAGGAGCTGGTGCCGGCCGCGCGCACCGTGCTTGTGCAGTTCACCCCCGCCCAGGTGGGCGTGGCCGAGCTGGTGAACCGCATCGCCGCGCGTGACCTGAGTCAGCGCGCCGAGCGCAGCGATGTGCTGGTCGAAATCCCCGTGCACTACGACGGCGAGGACCTGGCCGATGTGGCGCAGCTGCTGGGCATCACGCCCGAGGAAGTCGTGCGCCGCCACACGGGCAGCGAGTACGCCGTGGCCTTCACGGGCTTCGCGCCCGGCTTTGCCTACCTCAGCGGGGGCGATCCGATCTTCAACGTGCCGCGCCGCACCACGCCGCGCACGCGCGTGCCGGCCGGCTCCGTGGCGCTGGGCGGCACGTTCAGCGCCGTCTATCCCCAGGCCAGCCCGGGCGGCTGGCAACTGATAGGCCGCACCTCGGCGCGCATGTGGGACCTTGCGCGCGAGCTGCCTGCGCTGCTGCAGCCCGGCTACCGCGTGCGCTTTGTCGATGCCGCAGGCATGGAGCAGGCGGATGCCGAACCTGCACCCGCTGTCGTGCAGGCCGAACTGCCAGAGGGCAACGCGCTGCGCGTCAAGGCCACCGGGCTGATGACGCTGTTCCAGGACCGGGGCCGCCTGGGCCAGGCCGGGCAGGGCGTCTCGGCCTCGGGCGCCATGGACCAGGCAGCCTTCAAGGCCGCCAACCGCCTGGTCGGCAATGCCAGCGACCTGGCCGTGCTGGAGACCGTGGGCGGTGGCCTGTCGCTGCAAAGCCAGGGCGAGACCGTGGTCGCCATCACGGGCGCCGATGCGCCCCTGACCGTGACCACCGGGTCCGGCCAGCGCTGGAGCGTGCCGCGCTACCAGGCCGTGGCCCTGGCCGATGGCGACCTGCTGACCATTGCCCAGCCCGTGGCCGGCGCGCGCTGCTATGTGGCCGTGCGCGGCGGCTTTGCCGTCACGCCCGTGCTGGGCAGCGCCTGCACCGACACCCTGGCGAATGTCGGCCCAACCGCCCTGGCCGTGGGCCAGATCCTGCCCGTGCGGGCTGCGGACCGCACGGCCGTGTCCGCACCCGAGCTGCCGCCCGAGTCCCTGCCCATCGCCGGGCAGGACGTGGTGCTGGACGTGGAGCTGGGCCCGCGCACCGACTGGTTCACGCCCGAGGCCGTGGCCCTGCTGGCCGCGCAGCGCTGGCAGGTCACGCCGCAATCGAACCGCGTGGGCCTGCGCGTGGCGGGCGAGCGGCCCCTGGCGCGCGCCGTGGCCGGCGAGCTGCCCAGCGAAGGCACGCCGCTGGGCGCCATCCAGGTGCCTCCCAGCGGCCAGCCCGTGCTGTTCCTGGCCGACCATCCGCTGACGGGCGGCTACCCTGTCATCGGCTGCGTGGCGCCGCACCACCTCGATCTGGCCGGCCAGATTCCCGTGGGCGCCTGGATCCGCTTCAACCCCATCCGCGCCTTCGAGGAATATTCCCCCGGCGCGCAAGGCGCCCAGCGCCTGCAGAACAATTGAAGGTATTGCGATGAAAAAAGTCCTGATTGCCAACCGTGGCGAGATCGCCGTCCGCATCGCCCGCGCCTGCGCCGACTACGGCGTGAAATCCGTGGCCGTCTACGCCGATGCCGACATCGACGCCCTGCACGTGCGCATGGCCGACGAGGCCTATGGCCTGGACGGCGAGCGCCCGGCCGACACCTACCTGAACATCGCCAAGCTCATCGCCATCGCGCACAAGAGCGGCGCCGACGCCGTGCACCCCGGCTACGGCTTCCTGTCCGAAAGCGAAGCCTTCGCGCGCGCCGTGCTGGATGCGGGCCTGCGCTGGATCGGCCCCACGCCCGAGACCATCGCCAAGCTGGGCGACAAGGTCGAGGCGCGCAAGATCGCCCTGCAGGTCGGCGCTCCCCTGGTGGCCGGCACGCCCGACCCCGTCAAGGATGCCGGCGAAGTGCTGGCCTTTGCCCAGCAGCACGGCCTGCCCATCATCATCAAGGCCGCCTTCGGCGGCGGCGGGCGCGGCATGAAGATCGCGTGGCGCATGGACGAGGTCGAGGAGCTCTTTCACTCGGCCGTGCGCGAGGCCGTCACCGCCTTCGGCCGCGGCGAATGCTTTGTCGAGCAATTCCTGGACCGCCCCCGCCACATCGAGGCCCAGGTGCTGGCCGACACCCACGGCAACGTGGTCGTGCTGGGCACGCGCGACTGCTCGCTGCAGCGGCGCAACCAGAAGCTGGTGGAAGAGGCCCCGGCGCCCTTCCTCAGCGACGAGCAGCGCGCCCGCATCCACAGCTCCGCACGCGACATCTGCGCGGCGGCCGGCTACGTCAGCGCGGGCACGGTGGAATTCCTGTTGAGCCAGACGGGCGCCATCTCCTTCCTCGAAGTCAACACGCGCCTGCAGGTCGAGCACCCCGTGACCGAGCAGACCACGGGCGTGGACCTGGTGATCGAGCAGCTGCGCGTGGCCGACGGCCTGCCCCTGTCCATCACCGAAACCCCGGCGCCGCTGGGTCACTCCATCGAATTCCGCATCAACGCCGAAGACGTGGGCCGGGGCTTCCTGCCCACGCCCGGCCCCGTGGTGCGGTTCGACCCGCCCTCGGGCCCCGGCGTGCGCCTGGACACGGGCGTGCAGACCGGCTCGGTCGTGCCCGGCAGCTTCGACTCGCTGATGGCCAAGCTCATCGTCAGCGGCGCCACCCGTGAACAGGCCCTGGCCCGCGCACGCCGCGCCCTGGCCGAGTTCCGCATCGAAGGCCTGTCCTCCGTCCTGCCCTTCCACCGCGCCGTCATCGGCCATGCCGACTTCGTGGGCAACGACGGCTTCAAGGTCCACACGCGCTGGATCGAATCCGACTTCGCCGAACCCCTGGCCGCCGCCGTGCGCGCCGAGCCGCTGCCCGACGCCAGCCTGGTGCGCTGCGCGGTCGAGATCGACGGGCGACGGGTGTCGCTGGGCCTGCCTGCGGTGCTGCTGCAGGGGCTGGCATCGGCTGGCGGCGGTGTGGCTGCCGCGCCGGCTGCCGAATCTGCCGTGGACCCCGCTGCCGTCACCTCACCCATTGCAGGGAATCTGCATGCGTGGAAGGTGGCCGATGGCGACACCGTCCAGGAAGGCGATGTGATTGCCGTCATGGAGGCCATGAAGATGGAGATGCAGGTGACTGCGCATCGCAGCGGGGTGGTGGCTTTGGTGGCTGAGGCGGGGAAGGCGCAGGTGCTGGGGGCTGTGATTGCTCGGATTGGCTGATTTCTGGTTGACCTGTTTTTGATTGTGTTGTGCCTCTGGGGCAGAGGCCGGGCCGAGACCCGGCCTCGAAAAACACCCCCCGGCAGGGTCTCAAAAAAGAGCGTGAACTAATCAGCGCCCACCCTGAAAACTACGCGTACTGTACAGATCCGTCGCCAGCCGCGACAGCAGCGGCAGACCAGACACCGCATCCACCGGCTGCCTCTCGATGTAGTTGAAGAACACATCGGAATCGAGCACGCCAATGTCCAGACGGCGCGCATCAGGCACGGCCGCCAGCGTCTTGTAGCCATCGCCACCCGTGGCATTGAAGCTCAGCACGAACAGCTTGTATGTGCGCGCGGTATCCAGCGGCTTCCACGTCTTGCTCGCGTTGTCATACACCTCGATGCCCGACACGCGCTGGCCGGCCGCCGCTGCAGCGTTCACGTCAAAGCGCAGGCCGCCCGTGTAGGGGTAGGGGCCGGTCGTGCCGCTGGGGCCGTAGACGGCCTGCAGGCCGTCCTCGAGCATGCCCTTGACTTCCGTGCCGGTGATGTCGAGGCGGAACAGCTTGTTGCCGAAGGGCAGGACCTGGATGACCTGGGCGGCCGTGACCTGGCCCAGCAGCGGGATGCGCACGCCGCCGCCGCTTTGCAGGGTGATGTCGGCGCCGCCGTAGTGGCGGTTGGCTTCTTCCAGGTAGGCCTGGGCCACGAGCTGCTGGATGTCGCCGCCGCGCACGCTGACGCTGCCTTCGGCATTGCATGCGGCGCTGGACTGGCTGTAGTTCATGGTGCCGACGCCGCCGGGCACGCGGCGCGAGCACAGTTCCCGGGGCACGGTGGCGACCTGCTTGAGGTTGAACTGGGCGACCTTGTCCTTGAAGGGCTGCAGCGCGGCGGTGGCCTTGGCTGAGGGCGTGGTCACGCGCAGCACGCCGGTGGCGGCGGCGCTAGCCTTGAGGGCGGTCTTTTGCGCATCGGTGGCGGCCTTGCCGGCGATGGTGAAGCTGTCGCCGATCAGCACATGGGGCGTGCCCGTGCACTGGGTGACGCGGCCGTCGGCGTCGAACTGGACCTTGAGGTCGCCGACGACCTGGGCGTACTCCCAGGCCTGGACCACGCAGACGGGGCTGCCGTCCCTGTCGGTCAGGCGCGTGGGGTAGGCGCCGCCGGGCGTGCCCACGCCGGTGGTGTTGAGCACGTCGGGGCCGAGCAGGGTGTGCGAGTCGCCGCCCACGACCACGTCCACGCCGCTGAGCTTGGGCACGATCTGGCGGTCGTACTCATAGCCCACGTGGCTCATGACGATGATCTTGTTGATGCCCTTGGCGCGCAGCGCGTCGATTTCGCGCTGGGCTGCGGTGGCCTCGTCCTCGAAGGTGGTGTCGGTATCGGGGCTGGACGATGCCTTGGTCTTGCCCGCAATGGTCAGGCCGACGATGCCGATCTTCTGGCCGCCTCGCTCCACCACGGTGGAGGGGTTCACATAGCCGGGCGCCTTGGCCGCGTTCAGGGCCGAGTTGGCGCCAAAGCGCACGTTGGCGCTGAGCACGGGCGTCTTGCAGGTGCCGGCGCGCAGGCGGTCCAGGAAGGACTTGAGGCCGCTGTCGCCCTTGTCGAACTCGTGGTTGCCCAGCGTGAAGGCGTCAAAGCAGACGGTGTTCATGAGTGCGGCATCGGCCTCGCCGTCGGCGCCTGCGCGGTTGAAGTACAGCGTGCCGGTGAGCGCGTCGCCGGCGTGCAGCTTGAGCACGTTGGGCGACTGCGCGGACAGCTCCTCGATGGCCTGGGTCACGCGCGCAAAGCCTGCGGCGTCCACGGCCACGGCTTCGGCCTTGCCCGTGCCGGCGTCCAGCTGCAGGGTCTTGCTCTTGGACTCCAGCGTGGAGTGGTGGTCGTTGATGTGCAGAATGCGCAGCTCCAGCGGCTGGCCTGCGGGCGTGTCGTTGCCGGAGCCGCCGCAACCGGCGATCAGGGCGGAGGCAGCCAGGGCCACGGCCAGCGGGCGCAGGGCGGGGCGATGGGAGGTCAAGGACATGAACGGGTTCTCTCTGTATCGGTTTGTCACGGCCGCCGATGCTGGGCAAGGCAGATGACATGGCGATGAAAGCGCCCTGCAGGGGGCTTGACCTTGACATGGTGGCAATCTCTAAAGTGCCTCCAATGCGAGAACAAAGGAGTCAGGCAATGAATGCATCGACCAAGGCCGGCATGGCCATAGACCTGCCCGTTCAGGGCATGACCTGCGCCTCCTGCGTGGGGCGTGTGGAGCGCGCGCTCAAGAAGCTGCCGGGCGTGCAGGAGGCCGTGGTCAACCTGGCCACCGAAAAAGCCAGCATCCGCTTCGAGGGCGCGGCCGATCTGCCCGCCGCCATTTCCGCCATCGAGAAGGCCGGCTACGAGGTGCCCCAGTCCAGCGTGGAACTGGAAGTGGAGGGCATGACCTGCGCCTCCTGCGTGGGCCGCGTGGAGCGGGCGCTGAAAAAGGTGGAGGGCGTGCAATCGGCCAGCGTGAACCTGGCCACCGAACGCGCAGTGGTGACGCTGGCTGGCAGCGCAGATGTGGCGGCCCTTGTGGCAGCTGTGCACAAGGCCGGGTACGAGGTGCGTCCGCTGGGCGCCAGCGCGAACCCGGCCAGTGAAGGCGGCGCAGCGCAGTCGCCGGCCGAAGACGGCACGGAGCAGCGCCAGGCGCGCGAGCGGGCCTCGCTCAAACGCTCGCTGATCGTGGCCACGGTGTTTGCGCTGCCGGTGTTCGTGCTGGAGATGGGCGGCCACATGGTGCCGGCCTTCCACCACTGGGTGGGGCAGGCCATCGGCACCCAGAACAGCTGGTACCTGCAGTGCCTGCTGTCGGCCATCGTGCTGTTCGGGCCGGGCCTGCGTTTTTTCCAGAAAGGCATTCCCGCGCTGCTGCGCGGCGCGCCCGACATGAATTCGCTGGTGGCCGTGGGCACCTCGGCGGCGTTTGCCTATTCGCTGGTGGCCACCTTCGTGCCGCAGTGGCTGCCGGCCGGCACGGTGAATGTGTATTACGAGGCGGCGGCCGTGATCGTGGCGCTGATCCTGCTGGGCCGCTTCATGGAGGCGCGCGCCAAGGGCAATACCTCCGAAGCCATCCGCCGCCTGGTGCGACTGCAGGCCAAGACGGCGCGCGTGCGCAAGGACGGCGCCGTGCAGGAGGTGGACATTGCCGCCGTGCGTGCGGGCGACACCATCGAGGTGCGGCCCGGCGAGCGCATTCCCGTCGATGGCGAGGTCATCGAGGGCAGCAGCTTCGTCGATGAATCCATGATCAGCGGCGAGCCCGTGCCGGTCGAGAAAACCCCGGGTGCCGAACTGGTTGGCGGCACGGTGAACCAGAACGGCGCGCTGGCCTTTCGCGCCACCAAGGTCGGTGCGGACACGCTGCTGGCGCAGATCATCCGCATGGTCGAGCAGGCCCAGGGCTCCAAGCTGCCCATACAGGCGCTGGTGGACCAGGTCACCATGTGGTTCGTGCCGGCCGTGATGGCCGTGGCCCTGCTGACCTTCGGCGCCTGGCTGGCCTGGGGGCCGTCGCCCGCGCTGAGCTTTGCGCTGGTCAATGCCGTGGCCGTGCTCATCATCGCCTGCCCCTGCGCCATGGGCCTGGCCACGCCCACTTCCATCATGGTGGGCACGGGCCGGGCCGCGCAGATGGGCGTGCTGCTGCGCAAGGGCGAGGCGCTGCAGACCTTGAAAGACGCCCGCGTGGTGGCCGTGGACAAGACGGGCACGCTGACGCGCGGCCGCCCCGAGCTGACCGACCTGGTGCTGGCCCCGGGCTTCGAGGGCGAGCGCAGCCGCGTGCTGGCGCTGGTGGCGGCCGTGGAGGACCGCTCCGAGCACCCGATTGCGCGCGCCATCGTGGATGCTGCCAAGGCCGAGGATCTGCCGCTGGGTGCCGTGGATCGCTTTGAATCGGTGACAGGCTTTGGCGTGCGCGCCCAGGTGGACGGCGTGCGCGTGGAGATCGGTGCCGACCGCTTCATGCGCGAATTGGGCCTGCAGGTGGACACGCTGGCAGACGAGGCCGCGCGCCTGGGCGACGAAGGCAAGACGCCGCTGTATGCCGCCGTGGACGGTCGCCTGGCAGCCATGATCGCCGTGGCCGATCCCATCAAGGACAGCACGCCGGCCGCCATTGCCGCGCTGCACGCCTTGGGCCTGAAGGTGGCCATGATCACCGGCGACAACCGCCGCACGGCCGAGGCCATTGCGCGCCAGCTGGGCATCGACGAGGTGGTGGCCGAGGTGCTGCCCGGCGGCAAGGTCGATGCCGTCAAGCGCCTGAAGGCCGAGCACGGCACGCTGGCCTATGTGGGCGACGGCATCAACGACGCGCCGGCCCTGGCCGAGGCCGATGTGGGCCTGGCCATTGGCACGGGCACGGACATCGCCATCGAGGCGGCCGACGTGGTGCTGATGTCGGGCGACCTGGGCGGCGTGCCCAATGCGATTGCGCTGTCCAAGGCCACCATGGCCAACATCCGCCAGAACCTGTTCTGGGCCTTTGCCTACAACGTGGCCCTGATCCCCGTGGCCGCTGGCCTGCTGTACCCCGTCAACGGCACGCTGCTGTCGCCCGTGTTCGCGGCCGGGGCCATGGCGCTGTCCAGCGTCTTCGTGCTCAGCAACGCGCTGCGCCTGCGGCGTTTCAATCCGCCGCTGGCGGCGGGGCGTTGAACGACGAAGGCAGTCAGCCGGGCAGCTTGGGGACGTCTATGAAGTCGTCCAGGCTCAGGCCTTTTTCCTTGAGCAGGGCTTCTAGCACGGGCTGCAGGCGGCCCAGGCTTTGCTGCACGGTCTCGCGCACCGTGTCCACCACGACCTGGGTGCTGCGGTCGATCTCCACATTGAGCAGGTCGCCCACGCCCTTGGACTCGAACACGGTCATGCGGCGCGTCTCGGGGATCAGCCAGACCTCGAACCAGCCGGCCTGGCGGTCCACCTCGGACACCGTGAGGCTGGCGCCGTTGATGGCGATGTAGCCCTTGGCGAACACGTAGTGGCGAAAGCCCTCGGGAATGCCGAAGCGGATGCGGTGGTTGGTGTCGCTGGAGGCCACTTCCAGCACGGGCGAGGTGAAGTCCACGTGGCCCGACAGCGGATGGCCGCCGATCTCGGCGCCGTCCTTTGCCGCGCGCTCCACATTGACGCGCCCGCCCACGGCATAGCCGCCCAGCGTGGTGATGTTCAGGCTTTGCAGCATCACGTCGAAGGTGGCGCGCGTGGGCGAGAGGATCTCCGTCACCGTCAGGCACACGCCGTCGGTGGAGACGCTGGCGCCGATGGCCAGGTCCTGGCAGAAGCCTTCGGGAAAGTCGAGGGTGAAGGTGCGCAGGCCGTTCTGGTCGCGCAGCGCGGCAATGCTTGCCACGGCCTGGATGATGCCGGTGAACACGATGTGGGATTCCTTGGAGCCGCCCGGTCGGCGGCGAAGCGGGTATTTTGCATCGCGGCGCTGCGCTGCGGGGGCGCAGGCCGGCGTGTCCCTGCGGGCATCAGGCCGGTGCCGCGGCCTCTTCCCACCAGCCGCTGAGGAGGGCGGGCGGCCGCTGCGCCGCATGCACCCAGGCACAGGACGGCCAGGCATCCTGCTGCACGTTCATGCCCGCATAGATGCCGTAGCCGGGGCCGGCCGCGATCTCGCCTTCGGCATGCAGGGTCTCGCCCGCGCGGATGCTGCAGGCCGCACGGATGTCGCCCAGCGCGCGCATGCCCCAGTCCACCTCGATGTGGCTGCCGCCTTCCACGTCGGCGCCAGCGTACAGGCCGTGGCCCAGCTCGATCAGGCCGCTGGCGCGGATGCTGCCGCCCGCGCGCAGGCCCTTGCCGCAGCGGATGGCGCCCTGCACCTCGATGTCCTGGCCGGCCTGGGCCCCTCCGCCCAGGCGCAGGTCGGCGCCGCAGCGCAGCTCCCAGCCGGCGCGCACGTCTTCGGCGCGCAGTTCCTCGTGCACGTCCACGCTCCAGGCGGCCTTGACCAGGCCGCCGGCCTGCAGCGGGCCGCTGCAGAAGATGGCGCCGCCGCTGTGCAGGTCCTGGCCGGCCTCGATGCGGCCCGCGTGGATGCCGGCGCCGGCCTGCAGCGTGCGGCCCACGGCCAGCAGGCCGGGCACGCGCAGCTCGCCATGCACGACGACGCTGCCCGAGAACACCAGGGCATCGGCCTCCAGGTGATCGACCTCCAGCACGGCATCGGTGGGGCCGAACTGGTTCATGAGCCAGCGCGCGTCCTCGACGCGGCCATCGCCCACCAGGGCGTCGAGCACGCGCTGGTAGTCGTTGCCGTCATGGCGGTTGCGCACGAACCAGCGAAAGCCCGCCGCGCAAGGGCTTTTGGCGCGCAGAAAGTTTTGGGAGAGTTCCATGTCCATCGTCAGCTCCTGGGTCACAGCGGCTGTGCCATGCGGCGGCGCAGCCTGAAAGGCGTGCAGGCCAGGGCGATGCGGGCGTGGGCCGGCAGCTCCTGGCATGCGTTTGCATGCGGATTCGCTGCGGGGGCCGTGCGGGAAGCTGGGGTTGGACCTCAGGCTTTCCGCACGGCGGCGGAAAGCAGGGCCGTGAAGCCGCACAGGCTGATGAAGGCCGTGGGCACGCCGTGCACGCGCTGCGGCCGCTGCGCGCGCAAGGCGGTGCAGCGGGTCGGGGCGTGGCGGAAAAGGCGTGTAGGGGCCATGGACAGGGGGATGAGCAGCCGCGATTATGCCGCCAGGCCATTTGCGCACGGGGGCATGGGGGCGTGTACAGGACGGGGCTTCGTTGCTTTGGGTAACATCACGGACCCTGCGGGCGCCCGGTGGAGGACCATCGGCGCCCGGTTGCCCTGCTGCGCGGCGATCGGCCCGGCAGGGTCCTCTCGCCAAGAGAAGCCCATGAATTCCAAGACTCCCCCCTCGTTCCTGAGCCGCATCGCCATCGCGATCGGCAGTTTCTTCGCCATCCTCGGCAACGGCCGCCTGGCCGCCGATGTGTCCCGGCTGCGCGACGGCGAGCCGCTGGCCGCCGACGTGCCGCCGCCCGCACCCAAGGAGGTGCGCGTGGAGGTGCCCGTGGACCGGATCGTCGAGGTCCGCGTCGAGGTGCCGGTCGAGAAGATCGTCGAAAAGACCGTCGTGGAGCCGGCCGCACCCGCTGGCACCGCCGCGCTGCAGCTGCTGGGCCTGCTGCAGCGCGAGGCGCGCTTCGTGGACTTCGTGCAGGAAGACGTGGCCGGCTACGCCGACGCCGAGATCGGCGCCGCCGCCCGCGTGGTGCACGAAGGCTGCCGCAAGGTGCTGCGCGAGCATTTCAGCATCGCCCCCGTGCGGACGGAGGCCGAAGGCAGCCGCGTCACGCTGGCCGCAGGCTTTGATGCCGCCGCCGTGCGCCTGACGGGCAACGTGGTCGGCCAGGCACCCTTCACGGGCACGCTGGGCCACCGTGGCTGGCGCGTGGACGATGTCCGCCTGCCCCAGCTCACCGATCACAAGGCTGCCGCCATCGTGGCCCAGGCCGAGGTGGAGCTGTGAGCATGGACCAGTCCCGTCAATCCTCCCAGGCGCGCTACAGCATTGGCATCGACCTGGGCACCACGCATTGCGCGCTCTCCTATGTGGACCGCCAGGCCAGCGATGGCGAGAAGGTGGTGCAGGGCGTGCTGGACATTCCCCAGCTCACCGGCCCCTCCAGCGTGGAGGCACGCCCGCTGCTGCCGTCCTTCCTCTACCTGCCGCATGAAAGCGAGCTGACTGCGGCCGACATGGCCCTGCCCTGGGGCGCCAGCCAGGACTTCGTGGTGGGCGAGTTCGCGCGATCGCGCGGCGCGGCCACGCCGATACGGCTGGTCTCCAGCGCCAAGAGCTGGCTGTGCCATCCGGGCGTGGACCGCCGCTCGCCCCTGCTGCCGGCCGATGCGCCCGAGGAGGTGCACCGCGTCTCGCCGCTGACCGCCTCCATCCGCTACCTGTCGCACCTGCGCTGGGCCTGGGAACAGGCCCATCCCGAGGCGCCGTTCGACGCCCAGGACGTGACGGTGACCATTCCCGCCTCGTTCGACCCGGCCGCGCGCGAGCTGACGGCCGAGGCCTGCCGCGCCGCGGGCTTCCAGAGGCTCACGCTGCTGGAGGAACCCCAGGCTGCGCTGTACAGCTGGATCCAGGCCAGCGGCGGCCAGTGGCGCAAGCAGGTACAAAGCGGCGAGATCATCCTCGTCGTGGACGTGGGCGGCGGCACCACCGACCTGTCGCTGATCGCCGTGCTGGAAAAGGACGGCGGCCTGGAGCTGCAGCGCGTGGCCGTGGGCGAGCACATCCTGCTGGGCGGCGACAACATGGACCTGGCCCTGGCCTACGGCGTGGCCCGCAAGCTGGCCCAGGAGGGCAAGCAGCTCGACGCCTGGCAGACCCGCGCCCTGGCCCATGGCTGCCGCCAGGCCAAGGAGCAGCTGCTGGCCGACGCCTCGCTGCAGTCCGTGCCCGTGGTCGTGCCCAGCCGGGGCAGCAAGCTCATCGGCGGCAGCATCCGCACTGAGGTCACGCGTGACGAGGTGCTGCAGATGCTGGTGGAAGGCTTCTTCCCGCGCGCCGCCGTCGCCGACAAGCCCCAGACCCGCGCGCGCGCCGCGCTGACCCAGCTGGGCCTGCCCTATGCGCAGGACGCAGCTGTCACGCGCCACCTGGCGGCCTTCCTCTCGCGCCAGGCCGGCGCCACCGAGCAGATCGAAGGCCTCCAGGGCACGCAGCCCGAGGGCGCGTCCTTCCTGCATCCCTCGGCCATCCTGTTCAACGGCGGCGTGCTCAAGGCGCCGCAGATCGAGCAGCGCATCCTGGAAGTCGTCAACGGCTGGCTGGCCGGCGAAGGCGCGCAACCCGCGCGCCTGCTGGACGGCGCCAACCTCGACCTGGCCGTGGCGCGCGGCGCCGCCTACTTCGGCCATGTGGCGGCTGCGGGCCGTGGCGTGCGCATCCGTGGCGGCACGGCGCAGAGCTATTACGTGGGCGTGGAAAGCAACATGCCCGCCATCCCCGGCATGGAGCCGCCCATCTCGGCCCTGTGCCTGGCGCCCTTCGGCATGGAAGAGGGCACCGAGGTGGCGCTGGACACGCAGGAATTCGGCCTGGTCGTGGGCGAGCCCGTGCGCCTGCGCTTCTTCGGTTCCTCCGTGCGCCGCGCCGACCAGGTCGGCACCGTGCTGGACTTCTGGGGACCCGAGGAACTGGTCGAGCTGCAGGAAATCGAGGCCCACCTGCCCGCCGAAGGCCGTGCGCCCGGCGAGATCGTGCCCGTCACCCTGCATGCGCGCGTGACCGACATCGGCACGCTGGAACTCAACGCCGTGCCCGTGGGTGGTGACGAACGCTGGAAGGTGGAGTTCGACGTGCGGGCCGATGTAGCGTAGCCCGCCCCGGCGGCAGGCCCGGTCCGGGCCGCGCACCGTGCCCTGTATGACTGCCGATATGCCTGATACTGCCGCCCCCGCCTCCGCCACCCCCTTCGCTCCCGACGCCGCCCACATCGTGGGCATCGACCTGGGCACCAGCCACACCGTGGTGGCGCATGTGCCCGTGGGCGGCACGGCGGCCGACATCGCCTTGCTGCCCGTGGCGCAGCGTGTCTCGGCTGGCGAGGTCGCTGCCCAGGTGCTGCTGCCTTCTGCGCGCTACCAGGCGGCGCCCGGCGAACTGGGCGATGCCTGGCAGCAGCCCTGGGCGGCACTGGGCGCCGATGCGCAAGCGCCCGCTGTCAATGGCCGCTGGGCGCGTGATCTGGGCGCGGCCGTGCCGTCGCGCCTGGTGGCCAGTGCCAAGAGCTGGCTGTCGCACGCGGGCGTGGACCGCACGGCGGCCATCCTGCCCTGGGGCGCGCCCGAAGAGGTGGCCCGGCTGTCGCCGCTGCAGGCCTCGGCCAGTTACCTGGACCATGTGCGCCAGGCCTGGGACCGCACGCACCCCGGCGCGCCGCTGAGGGACCAGCTGGTCGTGCTGACCGTGCCGGCCTCATTCGACGAAGGCGCGCGCGCACTGACGCTGGAGGCCGCGCGGCTGGCCGGCCTGCCTGCGGTGCAATTGCTGGAGGAACCCAAGGCCGCCTTCCACGACTGGCTGGTGCTGCAGGGCGAACGCCTGGCGGCCGAGCTGGCGCACTGCCGCCTGGTGCTGGTGGTGGATGTGGGCGGCGGCACCACCGACCTGACCCTGATCCGCGTGCAGCCCGCTGAAGCTGGAGGCCTGCCCGTGCTGACACGCACGGCCGTGGGCGAGCACCTGATGCTGGGCGGCGACAACATGGACCTGGCGCTGGCCCATCGGCTGGAGCCGCAGTTCGCCCCGCCCGGCGAGCGTCTGCCCGCCGCACGCTTCGCCCAACTGGTGCAGCGCTGCCGCATGGCCAAGGAACAGTTGCTGGCCAGCGAGGCGCCCGAGTCCGTGGCCGTGACCCTGCTGGGCGGCGGATCGAAGCTGCTGGCGCAGACGCGCACGGCCATGCTGCGCCGCGACGAGGTGCGCGAGGCCGTGGTCGAAGGCTTCATGCCGCTGGCCGGCCTGCAGGATCTGCCCACCCGGCGCCAGGGCGCTTTGCGCGGCCTGGGGCTGCCCTATCCTGCCGATGCGGCGATCACACGGCACCTGGCGCAGTTCCTCGCGCAGCACGCGGCTGGGGAGTTGCCCGATGCGGTTCTGCTCAATGGCGGCGTCTTCCACGCCCATGCGCTGGCCCAGCGGCTGGTGGCGCAGCTGCAGGCCTGGCGCGGCCAGCCGCTGCGCCTGCTGCACAACCCGCATCCCGACTGGGCCGTTGCACGCGGCGCAGCGGCGCATGGCCTGGCCATGCATGTCCAGAGCCGTCCGTCTGAGGATCTGCCGGAATCGGAAGATGCCCGGACTGTGCCCGCCCCGGTACCGCGCATCGGCGGTGGCTCGCCGCGCAGCTACTGGCTGGTCCTGCCCGAGAAGGCGGGTGCCGCACCACAGGGCATCTGCCTGCTGCCGCGCGGCACGGAGGAGGGCGTGCGCATCGTGCTCTCCGGCCGGCGCTTTGCGTTGCGCCTGGGCCAGGCCGTGCGCTTTTCGCTGGTGGCCAACAGCCTGGCGGCGGCGCCTGCGCAGGCCGGCCGTATCGCGGCGCTCGACGGCGAGGGCTGGGTCGAGCTGCCCGCACTGTCCACCGTGCTGCCCGCGCCCGAAGGCCGGGACAAGGCCCAGGTCGAAGTGCAACTGCAGGCCTGCATGACCGAGGTCGGCACGCTGGAGGTGCGCTGCGTGGCCGCCGACGATGCGCAGCGCCAGTGGCTGCTGCCGTTCAGCGTGCGTGGTGCGCTGGCCGCAGATGCGCAGGACACCGGCGATCGTTCTGCCCGGCAGGGCCGGCTGGCGGACGCCGTGGCCCTGATCGAGCGCATCTTCGGCAGCCAGGCCCAGGAGGTGACGGCCAAGGAGGTCCGCCAGCTGCGCCAGTCGCTGGAGCGACGGCTGGGCCCGCGCGAGGACTGGGACCTGCCGCTGCTGCGCGCACTGTTCGACGCCTTGCTGGCCCGCGCCAGGCGCCGCCGCCGCACGGCCGAGCACGAGCGCGTCTGGCTGAACCTGGCAGGCTGGTGCCTGCGCCCCGGCGTGGGCGCCGAGCTGGACGGCTGGCGCATGCAGCAGGTCTGGCAACTGCATGGCCAGGGCCTGGGCCATGGCGGCGAGGCGGCCAACCGCACCGAATGGTGGGTGTTCTGGCGCCGCGTGGCCGCAGGCCTGGATGAGGCCCGGCAGATGGAGCTGCTGGAAGAGGTTGCCGGCCACATGCAAAAGGCCGTGCAGCAGTCCACGCAGCGCAGCCAGGGCAAGTCCGCCCATGGCAGCTACGACGACATGCTGCGCCTGTTCGCCGCCATGGAAGCTGTGCCCTGGCAGTACCGCCAGGAAATGGGCCAGTGGATGCTGCAGCGGCTGAAGCACCCCGGTGAATCCGTGCAGACCTGGTGGGCCATAGGCCGGCTGGCCGCGCGCATGCCGCTGGCCGCCAACGCCCACCGCGTCATGCCGCCCGAGGCTGCGCAGGAGTTCCTGGACGCCACCCTGGCCCAGGACTGGCGCCGCAATGAAACCGCCATGTTCGCTGCCGTGCAGATGGCCCGCATGACGGGCGACCGTGCGCTGGACCTGTCCGATGCCCAGCGCGCCCTGGTGCTGGAGCGGTTGCGCGGCGCCGGTGCACCGCAGCGCTGGATCGACCTGGTGGAACAGGTCCAGCAGATGGACGCCCATGATGCGAAGCGCAGCTTTGGGGATAGCCTGCCGCCGGGGCTGGTGCTGGTGGGGTGAGTGTGGTTGTTCAAAAAGAAGGCCCCGCACTGCGGGGCCTTCTTTTTGGGGAGGCACTGCAGCAGGTGCAGTGCGCTGTGCTTACTGCGAGTTCCAGACGTAGTAGGCGACACCTTCGTACTTGAAAACGGGATAGCTGGCGATCACGAAATCGCGTTCAGCCGCGTTGGCTGTGTAGAAGTGCGTGCCTGTCTGCACGTTGAAGAAGCGGAACATGGGAACGGTGCCATTGCCGGCGGCCGTCTGGGCATACCAGGACGTGCCCTCGCTCTTGAAGCTGGGATAGGTTGCGAGCACGTAGTCACGTTCAGGCTGGCTGATGGTGAAGAAGTGTGCGCCGGAGGCCGTGTTGAAGAAGCGGAACACCGGGTCCAGGCCCTGCTGCGGCTGGGTGGACGCATAGAAGGCCACGTTCTCGTACTGGAAGGCCGGGTAGGTGGCCACCACATAGTCGCGCTCGGAGGCGCTGGCGGTATAGAAGTGAGCGCCGGTCTGGCGGTTGAAGAAGCGGTAGATGGCGGTGCGGGCCTGTCCGGTGCCGGTGTCCACGCCGCCCGTGCCCGTGTCTGCAGCAAGCCACTTCTGCACATTGGGGAAGAGCAGGTCAAAGCGCCCATAGATCGAGTTGCCACCCGTGCGCGAACAGGTCTGGTCGTCGCCGCCGTAGAGCGTGCCGACCAGCAGGCCATTCAGGAACAGGCCCGAACCGCTGCTGCCCGGCTGCGTCAGGCCCTGGTCCCAATTCACGCTGAGGTAGCCGCCATCGCGGTACCGGCAGGTCATGGTGGCATCGCTGGAGGGTTCGCAGGCCAAGGAGCGGTCATAGGTGCCGAAGCTGATCTTCTGCAGGTCGCCGCGCGGGTGGTGTATGCCTACCACCTTGGCGCCACTGGTCAGGGCCTGGGTGGACCAGCCGGCAAAGACGGCGCCTGCAGGGGCGGCTTCGTTGAGCCGCAGCAAGCTGCCGTCATAGGTGGCGGTGGCGTACAGCAGGGTGGCGCCGTTGCGCAGCGTGCGCGAGGCCGACGACAGCGTGCGGCTGTTGCACGAGGGCGTGCGATAGAACCACGAAGTCTCCAGCGTGGAGGCCACGGTCTGGGTGCTGATGCAATGGTTGGCCGTGAGGAAGTAGGGCGTTCCGGAGCCTGCCTTGTCGTTGATCAGCGTGCCCGAGCACACATAGCCCTGGCCGTTCTGGACATAGAACATGCGCGCCACGGCGTTGCGCTGCGCGCTGTAGGCGTCATAGCAGGTGGAGTCCAGGTGGCATGACAGGGACTCGTTGAGCTGGGCCGAGAACACGTTCTCGCCCTCCAGCGGCAGCGACAGGTTCTCGTACACGTGCATGACGCGCGGAATGGCCAGTCGCAGCGCATCGGCAGGCGTGCCGGGCGGCAGGTCGATCTCCAGGGTGACCTCGTCGCCGCCGCTGTCGGGAGTCCACCAGGTGCGGCCGTCGGCGCTGGCATCGCCTGCGTCCTTGTTGGCCTGCAGCAGCTGCAGCACGCGCTGGCCCGAAATTTCATAGGCGCCGGCGCGGTCGCCCTGGGCATAGATGCGCAGCAGGGCGCTGCCGGGCAACTGCTCGATTTCCACACCCAGGCGAATGCCGTAGGCACCTTCGGAGCGCACGCTGACTGCGGCAATCAGCCCGCCGTCGGCCGAGGTCTGCCATTGCAGTTGCCCGCCCAGGGCCTGGGTGGTGGCGGTCTGGCTGCTGGGGCGCTGTGCGCCCACCTGCAGGGCGCCGCCCACAGTGGCCGAGGCGGCTCGCACATCCTTCCAGGTGCCCAGTTCCACGCGCAGCGGCGTGGGGGTGACGGCTGCGGGGGAAGACATGCTGCGCGAAGCCAGGAACTCCCGAGGCGTGTCCTGCGGCTGGACGCGCGAGTCCACGCTCATGCGGGGGATGAACTGAGGCACATCTGTGGCGCCCTCCTGCCCCCATGCCAGCCCCAGGCTGCCGGCCAAGGCGAGCGCCAGCGCGACGCTGCGCAAGCCCCTGCGCGCAGTGGTGTCGAAAAGATCGGTCATGAGCTCCCTCTCAACGGATTGGTGGATATTGCGAAACCCGGGCATTTTAGGTGTTGTGTGCGTGACAGCCCGGTGACGGCAGGGCCGTCCGGCGCTTCCTAGAATGGTCGCTGCGCTGCAGCGGCAGCCGGGTGCGTACACTGCGAGCGCCGTGCCTGCCCCACACATCTGCCCCCTGTCATCTACCAAGGATCTGATCCAGCATGAGCCACTCCTACTCCGACACCCAACTCCTGATCGACGGCCAATGGCAGGACGCCGCCAGCGGCAGGAAGATTCCCGTGCGCAATCCGGCCAGCGGCGAGGTCATCGGCCATGTGGCCCATGCCGACGTGGCCGACCTGGACCGTGCGCTGGCCGCCGCTCAACGCGGCTTCGAGACCTGGCGCAAGGTCTCCGCCCATGAGCGCGGAGCCGCCATGCGCCGTGCCGCAGCCCTGCTCAAGGACCGGGCCGACGAGATCGCCGCCCTGCTGACGCAGGAGCAGGGCAAGCCGCTGGCCGAGGCCAAGGGCGAGATCCTGGCCGGCGTGGGCATCATCGAATGGTTTGCCGACGAGGCGCTGCGCGTGTATGGCCGCATCGTGCCCTCGCGCCGTCCCGAGGTGCAGCAGCTGGTGATCAAGGAGCCCGTGGGTCCCGTGGCCGCCTTCACGCCCTGGAACTTCCCCGTCAACCAGATCGTGCGCAAGATCGGCGCGGCGCTGGCCACAGGCTGCTCCTTCCTGTGCAAGGCGCCCGAGGAAACGCCGGCCGCGCCTGCCGCCCTGTTCAAGTGCTTTGTCGATGCCGGCGTGCCCGCCGGGGTGGTGGGCCTGGTGTTCGGCGATCCGGCCCAGATTTCCTCCTACCTGATCGCCCATCCCGTGATCCGCAAGGTCACGTTCACGGGTTCCACGCCCGTGGGCAAGCAGCTGGCGGCGCTGGCCGGCCAGCACATGAAGCGCTCGACCATGGAGCTGGGCGGCCACGCGCCGGTCATCGTGGCCGAGGATGCCGATGTGGCGCTGGCCGTCAAGGCGGCGGGGGCGGCCAAGTTCCGCAATGCAGGCCAGGTCTGTATCTCGCCCACGCGCTTTCTTGTGCACAACAGCGTGCGCGAGGAGTTCACACGCGCCATGGTGGCGCATGCCGAAGGCCTCAAGGTCGGCGATGGCCTGGTGCAGGGCACGCAGATGGGCCCGCTGGCCAATCCGCGCCGCGTCACCGCACTGGCCCATTTCATCGAGGACGCGCAAAAGCAGGGCGCCAAGCTGCTCACGGGCGGCGGCTCCCTGGGCGACAAGGGCAACTACTTTGCACCCACGGTGCTGGGCGATGTGCCGCTGAGCGCCGAGATCTTCAACCAGGAGCCTTTCGGCCCCGTGGCTGCCATCCGCGGCTTCGACGATCTGGGCGATGCCATCGCCGAGGCCAACCGCCTGTCCTATGGCTTGGCCGCCTATGCGTTCACGCGCTCCATCAAGACCGCTCACCAGCTGGCGCAGCAGGTCGAGGCCGGCATGCTGTGGATCAACCAGCCGGCCGTGGCCTCGGCCGAGATGCCGTTCGGCGGCATCAAGGACTCGGGCTACGGCTCCGAAGGCGGCCCCGAGGCGCTGGAGGCCTACCTGGTCTCCAAGGCCGTGTCCATTGCCGCCGTGTGATCATGGCCGGCTGAACGATGAACGGCCCCTGAGGGGGCCGTTTTTCATGGGTGCGGCTTGCGCGCGGGAATGCGGTAGATGACGGCCGCGTACTTGGGCCGTTGCTGTTGCTCCACGACGACCCCGCCCAATCCTTCGGCGATGCGCCGGCTGGCCGTGTTGGCCTCGGCCACCGGGTAGCTGAAGGACTGTGGGGCGAAGGTTTCCGCGGCCCAGGCGGCCAGGGCGGCAACGGCTTCGCGGCCATGGCCCTGGCCATGCGCGTCCTCGCGTATCCAGATGCCGAGTTCGGGCTCGGCATCGCGCGCGCGGTGCAGGCCCAGCAGGCCGGTGAATCGGCCTGACGCGCGCTCGCGCAGCGTGAAGTTGAAGTCCGTGCCGGCTGCGATCTCCCGCAGCCATCCGCGCCAGACCGCCTCGAAATCGGCAGGCGCCGATGGCGGCTCGAACGACAGGTAGCGCGTCAACGTGGGCGTGATGCAGGCAAAGGCCTCATCGGCATCGACGGCAGTGAAGGGGCGCAGCGCCAGGCGCTGTGAGGTGATGGTGGTGTCGCTCCACGACATGGATGCTTTCCTTGCAACAGGGGGACAGGGAGCGTGGGGCGCTGTCGGCCTGGGCTGGCCATTCTGGCATGGGTCCGTGCTTCAGCCGGCATTGCGGAAGAAGGCTTCGTGCTGCGCGATCTCGTGCGCGGCATGGCGCAGCTGGCGGGCCTGGTCTGGATGGCGTTCGGCCACGCGCTGCGCCAGTGCGCGCAAAAGCGGCGGGCACTGGCCGGGCGCCTGCTGCAGCCGCTGCAGGCGCAGCAGCGCGGCGCGCACGGCGCGGGCGGTGCCGTCGCCCAGGGCCGCTTCCCCGGACAGTTGATGAAGCGCCTGGATGGCGCGGCCCACATGCAGTGCGGCCAGGCCGCACTCGGCCGCCTGCGCGCCCAGCTGCCCTCCAGCCTGCTCCGACATGCGCACCAGGCGCAGCAGCCGGTGGTACAGGCGGGCGCGCCAGATGCGGCCATCGCGCGCATGGCCCGGCGTGGCGGCCATGTCCTGCAGCTCGTGGACCATCATGGAGCGCAGGCCCTGCAGCCGTCCCTGCAGGGTGACCGGCAGGATGAATCGGTAGGCAGCCCAGCCGGCCAGCGGCCCGGACACCACCGCCAGCCCCAGGGCCAGCGCATGGCCGAAGCTGGCCGTCTGCGGGTAGTGGGGCTGCAGCAGGAGCAGCAGCACCATGTTGCAGTCATAGCCCGAGAGCGCGGTGCGCTGGTGCGAGAACAGCAGTGCGCCCACGTAGACAAAGGGCAGCATCAGCCACACCAGGCCCGCCTGGCTGCTGGCGAACGGCCAGACCAGCCACTGGCAGGCCAGGGCCACCAGCACGCCCATGGCCTGGCCCAGGGTCACATGGCGCATGGTGGCCGACGGGTTCTCGAAGCCCGAGAACACGGTCAGCATGATGGACATGCCCAGCAGCATGTAGGCACCGCCGCTCCAGCCCGTCACCACCCACAGCAGGCCCACGATGGCGATGGCCGCGCTGGCACGCAGCATGGCGCGGCGCGCGCCCAGCCAATCGCTGTGCAGCACCACGGGCCATTGGCGGGCGCGGTGGCCGGGCGGCAGGGCCACGTCATGGGTGGCGGCCAGGTGAGCCTGCAGCGCAAAGCCCATCGGGGCCAGCATGTCGGCTGCGCCGGGCCAGGCCACAGCGGCCTCGCGTGCGCGTACCAGGGCCGCCGCGGCCTCGTGCAACTGCACGCGCGTCTCCAGCGCCACGGCGGCTTCGCGCAGCGCCTGCGCGGCGGCCAGGGCCTGCGCCTCGCCAAAGGCCGCAGGCGGCTCCTGCGACGGTGCATCGCGCAGCCACAGCAGGGCCGAGATCTGGGCATTCATGAGCCGGCGCAGCGCGTGCACGGCCTCGCGCGAGCGCTGCGATCCTGCGGCGTGCGGGTCCAGCCCCTCCTCGATCACCGCCATGGCCAGCAGGCGGGCGGCGATCTCCTGCGAGCCCAGTGACGAACGGCCGCGCGCCTGCAGGCTGTCGGCCAGATCGCGCAACAGCCGGGCAAACAGCTGGCGTACCTCGGCATTGCCGGGAATGCCGCTGCCCTTGGGCGTGAACAGCCAACCCACGAGCAAGGCTGCGAATACGCCGGTCAGCGCGGTGAACAGCCGGTCCCAGCCCAGGGCGAAGACCTGCTCGGGATGGGCGAAGTCCAGCAGCGCGACCATGGCCGCCGAATAGCCGGCCAGCATGGTGCCGTAGGCCACGAAGCTGCGCTGCAGATTGCCCACGCCCGCACACAGGCCCAGCCAGACGGCCAGGCCCAGCACCAGCCACAGCAGGTTTCCCTGGGCCAGCAGCACCAGGCCCACGCCCACGGCCGTGCCGGCCACGGTGCCTGCGACCCGGAAAAAGCTTTTCTCGACCAGTTGCCCGCGCAGCGGCTGGGATGCGGCCCAGGTGGCCATGGCGGCCCACTGCGGATGCTCCAGCCCCAGCTGCCAGGCGGCCAGCAAGGCCAGGCAGGCGGCGAAGGCCGTGCGCAGGTGCTGGCGCAGGCGCACGGGGTCGAAACCCCAGCGGGCCGAGGCCTGCAGCAGGCGGCCATAGGCATCGTGGAGGGCGCTCATGGCGCGCCTTCCGTGCGCAGCGCGCCCATGCGCGCCTGGATCTTGGCCATGCCGGCCAGCATGGCCTCGACCTCGGCATCGTCCAGGTCCTGCAGCATGGCCAGCTCGGCCTGCAGCATGGTGGCGCGCACGCGGTCCACGGCGCCGTTGCCTTCATCGGTCAGGAAGATGCGCTTGCTGCGCCGGTCACCGGGGTCGGCGCGGCGCTCCACCCAGCCGTGGCCTTCCAGAATGTCGAGCAGGCGCACCAGGCTGGAGCCGTCCAGGCCCACACGCTCGGCCAGTTCCTTTTGCGTGACGCCATCGCCCCAGGCGCGCAGGTGGATCAGCGGCGCCCAGGTGGCGTCGGTCAGGCCGTCGGCCAGCAGTTGCTCCTCGACCTGGCGGCGCCATTGGCGTACCAGGGTGACCATGAGAAAGCCGAGACGGGCGCGGGGAGGGGCAGAGGCAAAGGACATGCCTCGATTATCTTTGTAGTTCAATTAATTTGCATTGCAAATTAATTGTGCCTGCATTTGATTTAAGGGTATTCCCTTGTTCTGGAAGGCAGGCCGTCCATGAAAAAGGCCCTGCGAGACGATGCCTCGCAGGGCCGGTCGATGGATGCTGGCAGCTTCAGAGCAGGCCGGGCACCCAGCGGTTGAAGAGCAGGCCCGCTACCAGCAGCCATGCGAAAAGCAAGGCGGCCAGCAGCAGAGGCTTCGTGCCTGCGGCACGCACGGCGCGGACATGGGTGGTCAGGCCCAGGGCCGCCATGGCCACGGCCAGCAGCGCGTTGTCCAGCTGCACGCCCACCTGCACCACGGCAGCAGGCAGCACGCCCAGCGAGTTCACGCCGGCCATGGCGACGAAGCCCAGCGCGAACCAGGGAATGGTGATGCGGCGCGGCTGGCCGTCGCTCACCTGGCTGCTGCGGTTGCCGCGCGCCACCGCCATGGACAGCAGCAGCAGGAAGGGGGCCAGCATCATCACGCGCACCATCTTGGAGATCACCGCCACGTCCGCAGCTTCGGGCGCAATGGCTTCGCCGGCGGCCACGACCTGGGCCACCTCGTGCACGGTGGAGCCCACGTACAGGCCGTACTGCGCGGGCGACATGTCCAGCCAGCCGTGGGAAGCGTTCCAGTGGAACAGCGCGGGGTAGAGAAAGGTGCCGACGGTGCCGAAGACCACCACGGTGGCCACGGCCACGGCCACGTCTTCGGCACGTCCCTTGATCACGGGTTCGGTGGCCAGCACGGCAGCGGCGCCGCAGATGGAGCTGCCCGCGCCGATCAGCACCGTGGTGCGCGCATCCAGCCCGAAGACGCGGCGGCCCAGCCACTGCGCCAGCAAAAAGGTGCTGCCCAGCACCAGGGCATCGACCACCACGCCGGCCATGCCCACATGGCCTATGTCCTGGAAGGTCAGCCGCAGGCCGTAGAGCACGATGCCCGCGCGCAGCAGGCGCTGCTTGGCCAGGCCCACGCCGGCATGGCAGCTGGGCGCCAGGCGCGGATAGACGGTGTTGCCGATGACCAGGCCGATGCAGATGGCCAGCGTGAGCGCGCTCAGGCCCGAGCCGGCCAGCAGGGGCTGGCGTGCGCCCCAGGTGGCGGCTGCGGCAATGGCGCCTGCCAGCAGCAGGCCGGGCGCAAGCTCGGTCAAATGGCGAAGCCAGCCAGGGAGGGAGGAGCGTGGGAGGGAAGTGGTGTTCATGGTGCCTGCGCGCCGCGTCAGGAGCGCGGTGCATGGGAGGCACTTTAGATTTCTTGGCTATATTCGTATAACGAATAGTTTTTGTAGCATCAACCGGGGAAACAGGTTGATGCCTCGTCCAGACTGCACGCCATGCTGCATCTCACCCTGCGCCAACTTGAAATCTTCTGCGCCGTTGCCCAGGCCGGCTCCACCGTGGCGGCGGCCGATGCCGTGGCCCTGTCGCAGTCGGCCACCAGCGCCGCGCTGCAGCAGCTGGAGCAGGCCATGGGCGCCCAGCTGTTCGAGCGCGTGGGCCGGCGGCTGGCGCTCAACGACGCGGGGCGCGCCCTGCTGCCCGAGGCGCTGGCGCTGCTGGAGCAGGCCAGGGGCATAGAGCAGGCGTTTTCGGTGCGGGCCGCCAGCCTGCCCGTGCGTCTGCGCGTGGCAGCCAGCACCACCATAGGCACCTATGCGCTGCCGGCTGTGCTCGCGCACCTGGCGCGCAGCCAACCGCACCTGAGCGTGGACCTGCAGATCGCCAACACGCGCGAGGTGGGCCAGGCCGTGGAATCGCTGGACGTGGACCTGGGCCTGATCGAGGGCACCAGCCACTGGCCCGGGCTGGAGGTCGAGCCCTGGATGCGCGACGAACTCGTCATCGTGGCTGCAGCACAGGACCCGCTGGTGCAGGCCGCGGGCCAGCGCCCGCTGGGCGTGGCCGCCTTGCGCGGTGCGCGCTGGCTGCTGCGCGAGCCGGGCTCGGGCACGCGCGAGATGGTGGAGCATGCCTTGCTGCCGCATCTGCACCAGCTGCCGGCCGCCGCCACGCTGGGCAGTTCGGAGGCGATTGCGCGCTGCGTGGCCCAGGGCCTGGGCATCAGCTGCCTGTCGCGCGTGCTGGTGCAGGCCCTGGTCGCCTCGGGAGAACTGGCCGTGCTGCCGACCACGCTGCCGCGCATGTGGCGCGATTTCTCGCTGGTGCAGCGGGCAGGCAAGCGCCGCTCGCCGGCGCTGGCGGCCTTCGTGCAGGCCTGCAGGTCCCAGGCGCAGGAATGAGCCCAGGCTACTTTTGCAGCGGTATCGGCGTGTTGCGCGGCACGGGCACGGCGGTGACGCTGTTCTGCGGCGAGCCTTCGATCACGCGGTCCGAGTAGGTCATGTAGACCAGGGTGTTGCGCTGCGCATCGACCATGCGCACCACGCGCAGACGCTTGAACAGCAGCGAGATGCGTTCGGTGAACACCTCGTCCTGCTGCTTGAGCGGCGCAGGGATCTGGATGGGTCCGGTATGCACGCAGCTGATCGAGGCTTCGGCGCGGTCCTCGGCCAGGCCCAGCCCGCCCTTGATGCCGCCGGTCTTGGCGCGCGAGACATAGCAGGTCACGCCCGCCACCTTGGGATCGTCATAGGCATCGACCACGATCTTGTGGTCCGGGCCTATGAACTTGAACACCGTGTCCACCGCGCCGACCTGCTCGGCGCGCGCACCGCAGGCGCCCAGCAGCAGCGTGGCCAGAGCGGCCGTGAGCAAGGCCCGGCCTCGCGGGAAATACTTCGCACTGGGTTTGATCATGGCGTTGCGTATGAGAGTGGCGCGGCCCAACTCAGGGACACCGAGGAAGGGCCGCCCCGCCCCGAGGGTGTCGTCCCCCTCCCGCGAAGCGAGAGAGGGGGAAGGCGCAAAGCGCCTCAGGGGGTGTTTTCACCCGCCACATGGCGGCGAAGATGCTCCAGGGCTTCCTCGACCTGATCCACCAGCACCAGGCACAGGTCGCCGGGCGTCAGCCGCGCCAGCGCGTGGTCGATGGCGTTGAACTCGCCCTGGATCTGGGTCACGTAGCCGGTGCGCGGTGCGCCTTGCAGGCCTTGCTGCAGCAGGGCCAGGACTTCACCGTCGGCGCGGCCGCGCTGGCAGGCATCCTGGTAGAGGATGACGTCGTCGAAGGCGCGGCCCAGGATCTGGGTCTGCTCGGTGATGTCCTGGTCGCGGCGGTCGCCCGCGCCGCTGATGACCACGCTGCGGCGCTGGGCCGGCATGGCATCCACGGCCTGCACCAGGGCGCGGATGGCGTCGGGGTTGTGGCCGTAGTCGGCGATCAGCGTGGCGCCACGGTAGTCCATGACGTTGAAGCGTCCGGGGGCGTTGTCGCTGTCGTTGACGAAGCCGGCCAGCCCGCGGCGGATGGTCTGCCACGGCAGGCCCACGCCCCAGGCGGCGGCGATGGCGGCCATGACGTTCTCCACCTGGAAGGTGATGGTGCCGTTGCGCGTGATGGGGATCTCGCGCAGGGCGATGGTCTCGCGCCACGAGCTTTCGGCCGCAACGATGCTGTCGCCGTCCACGTAGACCACGCGGTTGCCCTGGGCGCGGTGCGTGGCCATCACGGGGTGGTGGCGGTCGGCCGCGAAATAGATGACCTTGCCCGGCGAGGTGGAGGCCATGGCGGCCACCAGCGGGTCGGCGGCGTTGAGCACGGCATAGCCGTCGGCGGCCACGTTCTGCACGATGACGCGCTTGAGCACGGCCACGTCTTCCACCGTGGTGATGTAGTTCAGGCCCAGGTGGTCGCCCGCGCCCACGTTGGTGACCACGGCCACCTGGCAGCGGTCGAAGCCCAGGCCTTCGCGCAGGATGCCGCCGCGCGCGCATTCGAGCACGGCCGCATCGGTCTCGGGGTGGGCGAGGGCGTTGCGCGCGCTGCGCGGGCCCGAGCAGTCGCCGCTGTCGATCTGGCGGCCGTTGACGTAGACGCCGTCGGTATTGGTCATGGCCGTGCGCCAGCCATGCGAGGTGAACAGGTGGGCGATCAGGCGCGTGGTCGTGGTCTTGCCATTGGTGCCGGTGACGGCCACCAGCGGGATGCGGCCATCCTGGCCGGGTGCGAACAGCTCATCGACCATGGGCACGCCCACGTTGCGGGGCTTGCCGAAGGACGGCGCCAGGTGCATGCGCAGGCCCGGTGCGGCGTTGACTTCGACGATGCCGCCGTTTTGCTCCTCCAGCGGGCGCAGCATGGTCTCGCAGACCACGTCCACGCCGCAGATGTGCAGGCCGATGGTCTGGGCGGCCTCGACGGCGCGCGCGGCGATGTCGGGGTGCACGTCGTCCGTCACATCGGTGGCGCTGCCGCCGGTGGACAGGTTGGCGTTGTTGCGCAGCACCACGCGCTGGCCCTGGGCCGGCACGGATTCGGGCGTGAGCCCTTCGGTGGCGATGCGCGCGATGGCGATGTCGTCCAGGCGGATCTTGGTCAGCGCCGTGCCGTGGCCCGAGCCGCGGCGCGGGTCCTGGTTGACCAGCTCGACCAGTTCGCGGATGGTGTGCTGGCCGTCGCCCAGCACCTGGGGCGGCTCGCGGCGCGCAGCGGCCACCAGCTGGCCGCCGACCACCAGCAGGCGGAAGTCGTGGCCCGGCAGGAAGCGTTCGACCATGATGTCGTCGCCGAATTCCGAGGCGGTGGCGAAGGCGGCCTTGAGCTGCTCGTGCGTGGTGATGTTGACCACCACGCCCTTGCCCTGGTTGCCGTCCTGGGGCTTGACCACCACGGGCAGGCCCACTTCCTGGGCCACGAGCCAGGCTTCTTCCACGTCCTTGACGGGGCGGCCCAGCGGCACGGGCACGCCTGCGGCGTGCAGCAGGCGCTTGGTCAGGTCCTTGTCCTGGGCGATGGATTCGGCCACGGCGCTGGTCTGGTCCAGCTCGGCGGCCTGGATGCGGCGGGCCTTGGAGCCCCAGCCCAGTTGCACCAGCGAGCCCGAGGTCAGGCGGCGGATGGGAATGCCGCGCGCCACGGCCGCATCGACGATGGAGCCTGTGGAGGGGCCGATGCGCTCGTCCTCGTCGAGTTCACGCAGCTCGGCCACCACCTTGTCGGCGTCGAAGGGCGTGTCGGCCAGTGCCGACTGCAGCAGCGCACCGGCCTGTTCCATGGCCAGGCGGCCCACGGATTCCTCGGTGTACTCCACCACCACCTGGTAGGTGCCGGCTTCCACGGTCTCGTGCGTGCGGCTGAAGGTCACGGGGCAGCCGGCCTGGGCCTGCAGCGACAGGGCCGCCACTTCCAGCACATGGGCCAGCGACAGGCGCTGGTCGGCACCGTGCGGCTGCAGCGTGCCGATCTTGGGAAAGCGTGCGCGCAGCCGGTCCTCGAACCCTGCCAGGGCCGAGTAGTCACAGTCGCCGGGCTCGCATTGCACGATGGCTTCGATGGCGGTGCTGCGGGTCCAGAGATTGGGGCCGCGCAGGGCTCGGATGCGGGTGATCTGCATAGTGTCTTCTTTCGGAGGGCAGGCCCGCGTCGCCGGGCCTGCCTGCATGTCATCGTGTGGTCGGGCTCAGGCGGCGGCGGTGGAAACCGCAGCGGCGGCCGGCGTGTAGTCGAAGGTCTTGATGCCGGCGACGATGAGGTCGGGGGCAATGTCCATGGACCACGCCGCGGCAATGGCAGCGAGCAGGGCCGGCGTGTCCGGGCGCAGGCCGCCGGGCAGGCTCAGCGCGTCCAGCGTGCCCAGCACGCGCTCGGCGGCGCCCGTGGCCAGGATCAGCTGGTTGCCGCGCACGAAGACGGCACGGCCTTCGCTCTCGCAACGGTGGGCCGCTACCACGGGGCTGTCTGCCTGCATCGAATAGAACAGCACCTCGCCGTCGCACAGGCGGGCCAGGTCGGCCACCTGTTCGATGTCGGCATTGAGGACGCCCGCGCCTTCGTCCAGCACCACGTCGATCTGGGTGCGCATCACGCGCGTCATCTGCGACTGTTCATGCACGTCATGGTCGGGCAACTGCTCGAAGCCGTCCATGTCGGTGACCACGCCGACCAGGCAGCGGTCGTAGGCCAGGCCTTCCTCCAGGATGGAGCGGGCCGTGGTCTGGATGACGGCGGCCTGGGCCAGGCGGTTGGTCAGCAGGCGGTGGGCGCCGGCCCAGTTGGCGGTGTTGGTCTTCTGGGTCTGGCGGTTGGACAGGAACATGCCCTCGCTGCTGGCCACGCCCGTGAGCTTGCCCGACAACTGCAGCAGCCAGCCCACCAAGCGGGCCGTGAAACCGTTGTTGCGCGTGCCGGCAATGCCGACCAGGGGGATGCGGCCGGCGCCCGTGCCCTCTTCGGTGCGCGGGAACAGGTGGTCGGCGATGGCCATGCCCACGGGGCGCGGCGCGCCGCTGGTGGGCTTCAGATGCATCAGCAGGCCGGGGCCGGCGTTGACTTCGAGGATGGCGCCGCCCTGCTCCTTCATGGGGCGCGAGACGTCCTGCAGGATCATGTCCATGCCCGCGATGTCCAGGCCCACGATCTTGGCGGCCAGCGTGGCCATGTAGGCCACTTCGGGATGGACTTCGTCGGTGCAGTCGATGGCCATGTTGCCGTTGCGCTGCAGCAGCACGCTGGTGCCCTGGGCAGGAATGGTGTCGGGCGTGACGTTCTGGCGCTTGAGTTCCAGCTTCACGGCCGGGGCTTCGAGGTTGATCCAGTCCAGCGGGTATTCCTGCTCGGGGCCGCGACGCGGGTCCTGGTTGACCACGGCGACCAGTTCGCGAACCGTGGACTTGCCATTGCCGGCCACGCTCACGGTCTCGCCACGGCAGGCGGCAACCACCTTGCCGCCCACCACCAGGATGCGGTGCTCGGTGCCGTCGATGAAGCGTTCGACGATGACGTCCGAGCCTTCGGGCTGGGCCAGCGCGAAGGCGGCCTTGATGTCGGCCTCGTCGCGCAGGTCCAGCGTCACGCCGCGTGCGTGGTTGCCGTCCGAGGGCTTGACGGTGACGGGAAAGCCGATGTCCTGCGCCACTTCCCAGGCTTCCTCGGGGCTGTGGACGATCTGGCCTTCGGGCACGGGCACGCCGCAGGCGGCCAGCAGGCGCTTGGTGAAGTCCTTGTCCTGGGCAATGCCCTCGGCGATGGCGCTGGTCTGGTCGCTCTCGGCGGTCCAGATGCGGCGCTGCGCGGCGCCATAGCCCAGTTGCACGAGGTTGCCGTCATTGAGGCGGATGTGGGGGATGCGGCGCTCGCCGGCCGCATCGACGATGCAGCCCGTGCTCGGGCCCAGGTAGCGGTCGTTGATCTCGGTCTTGATGGCCTTGATGGCGGCCTTCAGGTCGAAGGGCTCGTCATTGATGGCGGCCATGATCAGCCTGTGGCCATGGGCCAGGGCCGTGCGCGCCACGGTTTCCTCGGGGCAGCGGAAGACCATGCGGTACACGCCGCGCTGCGAGATCTCGCGGGTCTGGCCGAACTCGGCAGGCATGCCCGCCAGGTTCAGCAGCTCGATGATGATGTGCTCCAGCACGTGGCCGCACCAGGTGCCGCCTTCCAGGCGCTGGATGAAGCCGCCGCGCTCGCCCACGCCGCAGTGGTGCTCGACCAGGTCGGGCAGCCAGGCCGTCAGGCGCTCGTTGAAACCGGGAAGCTTGTTCGAGGGATAGTCCTCCAGCTCGCCCAGATCCAGCCAGACCTCCAGCACGGGACGGTAGGTCCAGACGCTGGGTCCACGCAGGTAGGTGGTGCGCAAGAGTTGGATGTCTTTGAATTTCGCCATGTCGGTCAACGGGTAAGCGTGAACGACGACCCGGATTCGGATCGCCGGAGAATGGGAGAGGATTGTGCGCCCAGAAAACCCATGCGCAGTGTTGTCAGCCTAAACCAGGGTTGGCGCGTTGAGCAGGGTATGCCGTGCAACGCGCGGGATATCCACCGGGGAGCTGCGGTTGCCCGCATGACACCAGGAGCCGCCAGGGGCGGGAAAAACAACTCAACATGCAAGAACACCATTCTGTGGACGTTTCGGCCTTCCTTGCCAGCCCCCGCGGGGCTGAGCTGCGAGCCAGGCTCGCTTCCAATGAAAACGTGCTGGCCCTCGCCACGGTTGACCTGACCCTGGATATGCGCTTCGGCGAAGGCTGGGTTGTCCTGACCAACCAGCGCCTCATCGCCTGTGATCCTGAGGATCAGCGATGGAGTGAGTGGATACTCTCGGTCGATCAGAATTTGCGTACGCTGGACCACGGCGGCGTGGGCAACCTCGAATTGCATGGTCCTGCGGCTCGGCTGGCGCTGTGGCGCTTCACCCTGCGCCACCAGGCGGGCGTATTGCGCCTGCTGCAACAGTTCGATCACCAGCGTGAGCGCATGGCGCGTGGCGAGGACTTCGACGGGCCCGAGGACGATGTGCCCCGCTGCCCGGCCTGCCAGACCGAGCTGCCGCCTGAGGCCGACGAATGCCCGGCCTGCGCGCGCCAGCAGGGTCCGCAGACCTCCACCTGGGTGCTGCTGCGCCTGTGGCGCTTTGCCCATCCCTACCGGCACCAGCTGCTGCTGGGCTTTTTGCTGACCCTGGCCTCCACGGGCGCCACCCTGGTGGCGCCCTACCTGACGATTCCCATCGTGGACAAGATCCTGATCCCGTTCCAGAACGGGCAGCAGATCGACAGCAGCCTGGTGGTCTTCTACCTGAGCGGCCTGCTTGCGGCGGCGCTGGTGGCCTGGGGCCTGGGCTGGGCGCGCACCTTCGTGCTGGCCAAGGTCTCCGAGCGCATTGGCTCGGACCTGCGCACGACCACCTACAACCACCTGCTGACGCTGTCGCTGGACTACTACGGCAGCAAACGCACGGGCGACCTGATGGCGCGCATCGGGGCGGAAACAGATCGCATCAATTTGTTTCTATCCTTGAACGCGCTGGATTTTGCGACCGATGTGCTGATGATCGTGATGACCTCGGTCATCCTGTTCTCCATCAATCCATGGCTGGCCCTGGTCACCCTGGTGCCGCTGCCCTTCATCGCCTGGATGATCCACCTGGTGCGTGACCGCCTGCGCACGGGCTTCGAGAAGATCGACCGCGTCTGGTCCGAGGTGACCAATGTGCTGGCCGACACCATTCCCGGCATCCGTGTGGTCAAGGCCTTCGCCCAGGAAAAGCGCGAGGCCGACCGCTTCGCCCAGGCCAATCTGGTCAACCTGCAGGCCAACGACAAGGTCAACAAGACCTGGTCGCTGTTCACGCCCACGGTGACGCTGCTGACCGAGATCGGCCTGCTGGTGGTCTGGGGCTTCGGCATCTGGCTGGTGGCGGGCGGCCAGATCACGGTCGGTATCCTGACGGCCTTCATCGCCTACATCGGCCGCTTCTACAGCCGCCTGGATTCGATGAGCCGCATCGTCTCGGTCACACAGAAGGCGGCAGCCGGCGCCAAGCGCATCTTCGACATCCTGGACCACGTGAGCAACGTGCCCGACCCGGTCAACCCGGTCAAGCTGCCGCGCGTGCAGGGTGCCATCACGCTGGACAACCTGACCTTCCGCTACGGCAGCCGCGCCGTCATCAAGAACCTGGATCTGCAGATTCGCCCGGGTGAAATGATTGGCCTGGTCGGCCACAGCGGCTCGGGCAAGAGCACCCTGGTCAACCTGATCAGCCGCTTCTACGACGTGAGCGAAGGCTCCATCCAGCTCGACGGCGTGGATATCCGCCGGCTCAAGGTGTCGGACTTCCGCAGCAACATCGGCCTGGTGCTGCAGGAGCCCTTCCTGTTCTTCGGCACCATTGCCGAGAACATCGCCTACGGCAAGCCCGACGCCACGCGCGAGGAAATCGTGGCGGCCGCGCGTGCGGCCCATGCCCATGAATTCATCCTGCGCCTGCCGCACGGCTATGACTCCCTGGTCGGCGAACGCGGCCAGGGCCTGTCGGGCGGCGAGCGCCAGCGCATCTCCATCGCGCGCGCGCTGCTGATCGACCCGCGCATCCTGATCCTGGACGAGGCCACCTCGGCCGTGGACACCGAGACCGAGAAGGAAATCCAGAAGGCGCTGGACAACCTGGTGCAGGGCCGCACGACGATTGCCATCGCCCACCGTCTGTCCACGCTGCGCAAGGCAGACCGCCTCGTGGTCATGGACCGGGGCGAAATCGTGGAAGTGGGGCCGCACGACGAACTGATGGAAAAGCAGGGCGCCTACTGGCGCCTATACCAGGCCCAGGCGCGGCGCGCCGAAGAGGATGCCCAGGCCGCAGGCCTGACCCTGGTCGCAACCACCATCGAGGAATAAGCCATGTCCACTGCCCAACATTGCGCCGCCGGCGCCGATCTGAGCCGCGTACGCGTGGAGCGCAACGCCCATGGCCGCCTGGTGCTGATCCTGGCCGACGGCACGCGCCATGAATCCGTGGTGCCCGTGCGCGCCTTTCCCATTGCCGCGCCGCTGCAAGGCCTGTCCCTGGTCTGTGCCGATGGCAAGGAGGCGCTGTGGGTGGACCACATGGACCACCTGCCCGCGCAGGCCCGCACGCTGATCGAGCAGGATCTGGCCGTGCGCGAGTTCGTGCCCGTCATCCAGCGCATCCGCAAGGTGTCCAGCTATTCCACGCCCAGCACCTGGGACCTGGAGACCGACCGCGGTCCCGCGCAGCTCGTGCTCAAGGCCGAGGAGGATATCCGCCGCCTGTCGGGCCGCACGCACCTGATGATCACCAGCCAGGACGGCGTGCAGTTCAGCGTGCCGGACAGCACGGCGCTGGACCGTGCCTCGCGCAAGATGCTGGAGCGTTTCCTCTAGCGCCTGGTCAGGGTGGTTTCGGGGTTTACCCTTGGTTTGAGGCAGGCCTGGGCGTCTTTCAAAAAAAGCGCTTCAGTTCTTTCAGGTTCTGTCGATGATGAGGCGACGGCGGGAAATTCCCGCCCACAGCACACATCCAGCAAGAGGGTCGAGCCATGCCAATTCCACCTGTTGACCGATCGCCCATACCGTGGCGCCCGCAAAGCGCCGATCTGTACTCCACCGGCGCGTCGGGCGCGGTGCCCGTGCGTCCCGTGAACGCTGCCAATCCTGTCGAATCCACGGACCGCATCGGCGAAGGCCGTGTGATTCGCGATCCTGAAAAACCGTCCGTGGTGGACCAGGAAAACCGCGACTGGACGCTGGCCGAGGAGATCAAGCAGAAGGAAGAGGTCGAGGAGCCGCCCAAGGAGCCGATTTCCAAGCAGCTCATCGAGTTCATCCAGTCCATGTGGCGCGCCAGCGCCATGGCCGTGGAGCAGGCCCAGGAGGTCAGCAAGGCCGATGACGTGGCCCGCAACAAGCTGCAGGTGCGCGAGGAGCCGTTGACCTATTCGGAACCCAAGGTCAAGCGTACCGGCGGACTCTGAGTGTCAGTGGCTGAATGCGCAGGCTCAGTCCTTTGAGCCTTCGCCTTCCTTCGTGTCCCTGGCAGCGGACACGGCTGCGGCATGCTCGGCGGCCTTTGCCTCTTCGGCCTGCGCCTTGGCCTTCGCCTTGTCGCGCTCGGCGCGGTACTTGACGGCAAAGGCCTGCACTTCCGCATAGGAGACGTAGCCGTCCTTGTCGGTGTCGGCCTCGTCGAAGGCCGCCGCCAGGCGCGGGAACAGCGCCACTTCGGTGCGGCTGAGCTTGCCGTCCTTGTTGAAGTCCAGCATCTTGAATTCGCGCTGGGCCTTGATTTCCCCCTTGGTCAATGGCGCCGGGCTGGCCGAGGCCTGTCCGGTGGACGCCTTGTCGGCCGTCTCGGCCGCCTGCGCGCGCGCGGCGGGCAGCATGAAGGCGCTGGTCAGCAGGACGGCAGCGGCGGCCTGCAGCACAGGCGGCCGGCGCAGCAGGGCGGAGCGGTTCATGAGGGGAAAATGCATGGCACCTATTTGGGCATGGAACCGGTGTCTGCAAGCCAGGGCTGTGCGCCCTTTGCAATTGTTTACTTCAGCGGATCGGCGTCCGGATTGGAGACGCCGCTGTTCACATGGCCTGCGGGCACATGGCGGGCCGCCGAGCTGACATGGCCCGATTGGTCGTCGAAGAAGAAATCCGGCTCGAACTCGCGCAGGAAGGGGCCTTTTTCCAGGCCGCCGAGGAACATGGCCTCGTCCACGGTGATTCCCCAATCGAGCAATGTGCGGATGGCGCGCTCGTGCGCCGGCGCACTGCGCGCCGTCACCAGGGCCGTGCGAATGCGCATGGTCTGGGACGAGTCCGCCTGCTGCTGAAGCCGGTGAAGGGCTTGCAGCAGGGGTTTGAACGGCCCTTCTCCCAGGGGCGTGGCGGCATGGGAGACCTCATGGCGCAGAAAGGCCGGCAGCCCGCCTTGCTGGTAGATGCGCTCGGCCTCGTCGGAGAACAGCACGGCATCGCCGTCGAAGGCAATGCGCACTTCCTGCGGGTAGCGGTCGCCTGCGGGCGTGGAGTCGACCATCACGCGCGCCGCGGGAAAGCCGATGGACAGGGCCTTGCGCACATCGACCTCGTTGGCCGAGAGGAACAGGTGGGCGCCCAGCGGCCGCAGGTAGGAAAACGGATCGCGCCCGCGCGTGAACACGCCGCGCTCTATGTGCATGTCGGCCGCCTTGGCCGAGGCGAACACGCGCATGCCGCTGGCCGGGTCGTTGCGCGACAGCATCATCACCTCCACGCGCTGCACTTCGGGCGTATTGAAGGCCAGCAGCTTGCGCACCAGCGGGAAGGCGATGCCCGGGCGTGCCGGCTGGTGCACCAGGTCCAGCTGGCGGCGCATGTAGGCCTGCTCGTCGCCCGCATCGAACAGCCGGTTCTCTTCCTCGAAGTCGAACAGTGCGCGCGATGAGATGGCAACGACCAGCTTGTCTTGCAGGGTCACGGGCATGGCTTGGCGCTTGTCGCTATTTGACGAACTGGTTGAGCTGGATGATGGGCATTAGCACGGCCAGCACGATCAGGGCCACGACCATGCCCATGGCCACGATCAGCAGCGGCTCCAGGATGGTGGCCAGGTGCATGGCGCGGCGCTGCACCTCGGTGGACAGCTGGTTGGCCGCGCGCTGCAGCATCACGGGCAGCTGGCCGGTCTGCTCGCCCAGGCGGGCAAACATGGAGATCAGGCCCGGGAAGCGCTTTTTCTGCGCCAGGGCCGAGGCCAGCGGCGCGCCCTCGCGCACCAGGGCCAGCGCGTCCATGGCATCGGCGCGCAGCGCGCGGTTGCCCAGCGTTTCGGCGGCGGCCTGCAAGGCCTTGAGAATGGGCACGCCCGCGCCAGCCAGCATGGCCAGCGTGCCGGCAAAGCGTGCCGCGTTGTAGTTGCGCGCCAGCCGGCCGATCAGCGGCAGGCGCAGCCACCAGGCGTCGAAGCGCTCGCGCAGCACGGGGTTCTTCATGGACAGCCGGAATCCCACGGCGCCCAGCACCAGGGCGATCAGCGCGGCCCAGCCATAGCTGCGCACAAAGTCGCTGAGCGCCAGCATGGCCACGGTGAGCCAGGGCAGGGCGCGCTTGGTGCCCGCGAACACGCTGGCCACCTGGGGCACCACGTAGCTGACCAGGAACAACACGATGACGATGGCCACCAGGGTCACGATGGCCGGGTACAGGGCTGCGCCAATGAGCTTGGACTGCAGGGCCTGGCGCGATTCCAGGTCGTCGGCCAGCCGCTCCAGCACCGGGCCCAGGCTGCCGCTGGCCTCGCCGGCGCCGATCACGGCGCAGTAGATGTCGGAGAATTCGCGCGGGTGCTGGGCCAGTGCGCGGGCAAAGGTGGAGCCTGCGTTGACCTCGGCGCGCAGCGCGGCCACCAGGTGGTGCTGGCGCGGGTCGTCGGCTTCTTCGGACAGCGCGGCCAGTGCGCGCTCTATGGGCAGGCCTGATCCGACCAGCCCCGCCATCTGGCGCGTCCACACGGTGAGCCCTGTGGAGCCAAGGACGGGGCGGGTCAGCCAGCGCGAGGCGCCACCCTGCGGGCCGGACGCCGACCCCGAGGCCACGATCTCCACGGCCATGGGCACCAGGGCCTGGGCCCGCAGCTGGCTGCGCGCGGCGCGCGCGTTGTCGGCTTCGATCGTGCCCTTGCGGGTCTGACCTTGTGCATCCAGGGCTTCGAAGGAAAAGGCAGGCATGCGCGGCGGGAGTCGGGAGGGGCTTGGGAAGGATGGCGTTCAGGAAACGCCAGGCGGCGATCCAACCCCCGATGGTAGCCGCTGCCGGTGACGGCTGGATGGCGAGGCCGTCTCGGGCCTCGCCCCCAGGTCCCGGAGGTGCCTATGCCGGCTGGGCGGCCAGGTCCGCTTCGTTGAGCTGGATGGAGCGCAGCGAGGCCGGGCGTTCCATCAGCGGCTGGCCGTAGTCGCTGAACTCGGGCAGCGCGGGCAGCAGCTTCATCATCGTCCCCCAGCGCAGGTAGCTGGCCATGAGCACGTCGGCGGCGGTGAACTGGTCGCCGCACAGGTAGCGCCTGCCGGCCACGGCCTGGCGCAGCGTCTGCACCACGTCGTCATAGCGGCCATAGCCGGCGGACATGGCCTGGTCGGCCGTCTGCTGCTCCAGGTGGCCCTGGCTCTTGGCTGTCATCAAGGCGTCGACGGGGCCGGCCAGGAAGAACATCCAGCGGTGGTAGACGCCGCGCAGCGGGCTGTCCACGGCCGGCGCGAGCCTTCGTTCGGGGAAGATGTCGGCCAGATAGGCAAGGATGGCGGCCTGTTCGGTGATCACGGTCTCGCCGTGCACCAGGGCGGGGACCTTGCCCATGGGGTTGATGGCCAGGTAGTCGGCAGCCTTCATGGTGCTGCCGAATTCCAGCCGCACGGGCTCATAGCGGGCGCCGCATTCCTCCAGCATCCAGCGCGCGATGACGGCGCGCGAGCGGGGGTGGAAGTAAAAGCGCAGAGGCTTGATCGAGTCGTTCATGAAGGCTCCCAGTGGTTTGAATGCATGGCGAGAAGGCCATGGGAGCGACTGTAGGAGGCCATGCTGACAGTTTTTGTCAGCAGTGGTGTCAGCGGACCGTGTAGCCCAGTTGCCGCGACCAGCGTTCGATCAGGCCGCTGCGGTGGTCGGGATAGCGTTCCTGCAGATCGGTGACGGAGCGCACGCGGTCGGCGCGGAAATGGCGGAAGTCCTGGCGCAGTTCGCACCAGGCCGCAAGAATGCGCCGCTGGTCGAAGAAAGCCATGGCAAAAGGCCAGATCCGGCGCTCGGTCGGCTGGCCCTTCTCATCCGTGTAGTGCAGCAGCACCCGGTGCTGGCGCCGTATCGCCAGGCGCAGCGCGGTCTGCCAGGGCTCGGTCACGGATTCGTGGCAGATGGGCGGCACCAGCAGGCCGCTGGTGTCCACCTCGATGCGCAGCTCCAGCGGCAGCGCGCTGCGTATGCGGTCCAGCGCGGCGGTGGCGGCCTGGGCGAGCTCGGGGTCGGCCTGGCGGCTGGCCCAGCGCGCGCCCAGCAGCAGGGCTTCCAGCTCATCGGGCGTGAACATCAGCGGCGGCAGCAGAAAGCCGGGCCGCATCTCGTAGCCCACGCCCGGGTCGCCCGCAATCGCGGCACCCTGTTCGCGCAGGGTGGCGATGTCGCGGTAGAGGGTGCGCAGGCTCACGTCCAGCTGCCGGGCCAGCACCGGCCCGGCCTGGGGCAGGCGCGCGCGGCGCAGCAGGTCGATCAGCTGCAGCAGCCGGGCGGAGCGGCTCATGCCTTCAGCGGCCCATGACGCCGGCCGTGATCTCCAGCGAGCGCAGGCGCAGGTCGCGGTCATACACGTCGCTGACCAGGATCAGCTCGTCGGCCTCGGTGTCGGCCTGCAGCTTCTGCAGGCGCGTGCGCACCTTGTCCGGGCCGCCGATGGAGGCCACGGCCAGGAAGTCGCCGATGGCGCGGCGCTCCTGCTCGCCGAGCTGGGCCGCGTAGTTCTCGATGGGGCGCGGCAGCAGTCCGCGCCGGCCCGTGATGATGCCCAGCACGCGCTGGTAGGTGCTGCTGGCAAGGTACTCGGCCTCGTCATCGGTGGGCGCGGCGATCACGGGTGCGCCGACGATCACGTAGGGCTTGGCCAGTTGGGCCGACGGCTTGAACAGGCTGCGGTACAGCTGCACGGCCTGGTAGAGCATGCGCGGCGCGAAGTGCGAGGCAAAGGCGTAGGGCAGGCCCAGATGGGCTGCGAGCTGGGCCGAGAACAGGCTGGAGCCCAGCAGCCAGATCGGCACGTTGGTGCCCGCGCCGGGCGTGGCCACCAGCTTTTGATCCGGCGTGGCCGGGGCCAGCAGGCGCTGCAGCTCCATCACGTCGCGCGGGAAGTCTTCCTCGGTCTCGACGCGGTCGCGGCGCAGGGCGCGCATGGTGGCGCCATCGGTGCCGGGCGCACGGCCCAGGCCCAGGTCGATGCGGCCCGGGTACAGCTCGGCCAGCGTGCCGAAGGCTTCGGCCACCACCAGCGGGGCATGGTTGGGCAGCATGATGCCGCCCGAGCCCACGCGGATCTTCGAGGTGCCGCCTGCAATGTGGCCGATCAGCACGGCCGTGGCCGAGCTGGCGATGCCGGGCATGTTGTGGTGCTCGGCCAGCCAGTAGCGCTCGAATCCCAGTGCCTCGGCCTTGCGGGCCGTGGCCAGCGCGATGTCCAGGGCCTCGGCGACGGTGCCGCCTTCGCGCACGGCCACGAGGTCGAGCATGGACAGACGGACTTCATTGAATGATGTCATGGCAGGTTCCAACTTCCAGTTCACGGTGGGTGGGGGCGGCGCGGGCCTTGCCGCGCCAGGGCATTCCTGGTGCGCGTTCGCGCACTCAGTTTCTTCTGGACATTTCCCGCGCGCAGGTGATGCCCAGCACCACGCACCAGACCAGGGGGAGGATGGCTGCCGCCAGATGGTTCTCGCCCTGCTGGATGGCCAGCCAGGACAGCGGCAGCGCCACCAGCGCCGACAGGCGGATGACGCGGCGCAGCTGGCTGGTGGACAGCCGTGACTTGAACCACCACAGGGCGATGTAGCTGATCAGGCTCAGCGTGGCGACCCACAGGAACAGGTCGCCGCCATAGGGAGCGCTCCAGGCGCGTAGGGATTCCAACATGCCGACCATTGTGGCAAACAGGGATGCCCCGTGCTGCGCAGGGTCGGGCGTGGCCGCCTGCGCCTAGTCGCGCGTGACGCGCAGCACTTCCTCGGGCGTGGTGATGCCCTCGCGCACCAGGCGCTCGCCGTCGTCGCGCATCAGGCGCATGCCCGCGGCCAGCGCGGTGTCGCGGATCTCGGCCTCGCTGGCCTGGCGGTGGATCTGCGCGCGGATGGTGTCGTCCACCACCAGCATCTCGAAGATGCCGGTGCGCCCCCGGTAGCCGCTGGGCTCGGTGGTGTCGATCTTGCGCACCAGGCGCTGGGCCAGCACACCCAGCAGGGAGGACGACAGCAGGAAGGGTTCCACCCCCATGTCGATCAGGCGCGTGACGGCGCTGGAGGCATCGTTGGTGTGCAGCGTGGCCAGCACCAGGTGGCCGGTCAGCGAGGCCTGGATGGCGATCTGCGCGGTCTCGAAGTCGCGGATTTCGCCGATCATGATCACATCCGGGTCCTGGCGCAGGATGGCGCGCAGGGCCTTGGCGAAGGTCAGGTCGATCTTGGCGTTGACCTGGGTCTGCCCCACGCCGGCCAGCTCGTACTCGATGGGGTCCTCCACCGTCATGATGTTGCTGTGGCTGGCGTCCATGCGCGACAGTGCCGCATACAGCGTGGTGGTCTTGCCCGAGCCCGTGGGGCCGGTGACCAGCACGATGCCGTGCGGCTGGGCCGTCAAGTGGGTGAATCGCCTCAGCGTCTCGCCCTGCATGCCCACGGCCTCCAGGCTGAGCTTGCTCTCGCTCTTGTCCAGCAGGCGCAGCACGGCGCGCTCGCCGTGGGCGCTGGGCAGGGTGGAGACGCGCACGTCGATGGCGCGCGTGCCCAGGCGCAGGCTGATGCGGCCGTCCTGGGGCAGGCGCTTTTCGGCGATGTCCAGGTCGGCCATGATCTTCAGTCGCGAGATCAGCGCTGCATGCAGTGCGCGGTTGGGCTGCACGACTTCGCGCAGGTCGCCGTCCACGCGAAAGCGCACGCTGGAATGGCGCTCGTAGGGCTCGATGTGGATGTCGCTGGCGCCGTCGCGCGCGGCCTGCGTGAGCAGGGCGTTGAGCATGCGGATGATGGGCGCGTCGTCGGCCGTCTCCAGCAGGTCCTCGACCGCAGGCAGCTCCTGCATCATGCGCGAGAGGTCGGCGTCGGACTCGACCTCGCTGACCACCAGGGCCGCGCTGGACTCGCCCTGCGAGTAGGCGGCGCTGATGCGGTGGGCCAGCGTGCCCGCGTCCAGCATCTGCCAGCGCTGCACCGCATGCCTGCGCTGGACTTCGGACAGGGCCTGCCAGTCCGGCGAGGGGCCGTGCCAGAGCAGGGGCTCGTGGCCGTCGTCCTCGATCAGCAGCTGGCTGGTGCGCGCAAACGCATAGGGCAGGGGATAGCGCATGGGGCCTTCCTGCCTCAGAGCGCGCCGGGCGCGGCCGGCACGGGGGCGGGCGCGGCGGGCTGCGGCTGGGTGAAGTCGATCAGCTCGGGCCTGGCGCCCGGCACGTTGACGATGGCGGCCGGGTTGGTGAACGAGCCGGGGTCCGGCTGCGGCGTCAGCGTGGGCAGCACGGGCGCGGCATTGACCGAGCGCAGCAGGGCGCTGGGCTCGGGCTGCAGGCTCTGTTGCTGCGCGCGGATGGCTTCGTAGCGCTCGGAAGAGACCTGGTTGGTCGCAGTCGCATCGCGCATCACCACGGGGCGCAGGAAGACCATCAGGTTGGTCTTGTTGCGCTTGCGGTTGGTGTTGCGGAACAGGTTGCCCACGACGGGAATGTCGCCCAGCAGAGGCACCCGGTCCTCGGCCTGGGAGTAGTTGTCGTCGATCAGGCCGCCGAGCACGACGATGTTGCCGTCCTCGACCAGCACGTTGGACTCGATGGAGCGCTTGTTGGTGGTCAGGCCGTTGGTGTCCTTGCGCGTGGACTCGTCCACCGAGGAGACTTCCTGGAACACGGCCAGCTTCACCGTGCCGTTCTCGTTGATCTGCGGGCGCACGCGCAGCATCAGGCCCACGTCCTTGCGCTCCACGGTGGTGAAGGGGTTGACCGTGCCGCCCGTGGAGTTGCTGGCGTACGAGCCCGTGACCATGGGCACGTTCTGGCCCACGATGATGCGCGCCTCCTCGTTGTCCAGCGTCATCAGGTTGGGCGTGGACAGGATGTTGGCGTCACCGCTGTTTTGCAGGAAGTTGGCCAGAAAGCCCAGCGTGTCCTTGCCGTTGACGCGCTGCGTGAAGCCGAGGTTGGTGCCTCTCAGGCTGGACAACGTGTCTCCCGTGATGGCGCTGCCGTCCAGGCCTCCATCCTTGACCAGGCCGAGCAGGTTCAGGATGTTGGCGCCCGCCACATTGGAGTTCGTGCCCAGGGTGCCGATCACGCGGCCGTTGTTGCTGAGCATGGCCTGCCACTGGATGCCGAACTGGGCCAGCCGGTTGTCCTTGATTTCGACGATCAGGCTTTCGATCAGCACCTGGGCGCGGCGGCCGTCGAGCTTGTCGATCACGGCGCGCAGTTGGCGGTAGACGGGCGGCGGTGCCGTGATGATCAGCGAGTTGGTCGAAGGATCGGCCTGGATCATGCCGCCCGTGGAGGGCTGCTGGGCCACGCCCAGCGCGCCGCCCCCGCCGCCGCTGCCCAGGCCCGAGGACGAGCCCATGCCCATGGATGCCGTGCCGCTGGAGTCGCGCGATACCACGGGCTGCGATGTGGGGATGGAGGACATGCCGCCGCCCTGCGGCAGGGTGCCGCCCGCACCGGGCTGGCCGCTGGCCGTGCCGGCGGCCGTGGCCTGGGCGCCGATGGCGGCGCGCAAGGTGGCGGCCAGCGCCACGGCGTCGGCGTTCTTGAGATAGACCACGTGGATGTTGCCCTGGTCGCCGCCGCCGTTCATGGCGGGCTGGTCCAGCCGCGCGATCAGCGAGCGCACCTGGGCCAGGCGTGCCGGGTTGGCCGCGCGCAGCACGATGGAGTTGCTGCGCGGCTCGGCCATCAGCGAGGTCTTGAAGGCGTTGTCGCTCTGGCCCGGAATATTGGCGCCGCCTGCGGTCACGGTGAGGCCGCCGGGGCTGGCCGTGCCGCCTTCGATCAGGCGCGAGACCAGGGCCACCATGTCGGTGGCCACGGCATGGCGCAGCGGGATGATTTCGACATCGGTGGCGTTGGACACATCCATGGTCGCCACGATGCGCGAGATGCGCTGCAGGTTGTCAGCGTAGTCGGTGATGACCAGCGAGTTGTTGCCCGGGTTGACGTTGATGGTGTTGTTGGGGCTGATCAGGGGGCGCAGCACGGGCACCAGGTTGGCCGCGTTCTCGTAGTTGAGCTTGAAGATCTGGGTGACGATCTGGCTGCCCGCGCTGCTGCGGCTCGCGCCCACGGCCACTTCGCTGGCCTGCAGCTTGGCGTCGGCCTCGGGGATGACCTTGTACAGCCCGGCCGATTCGACGATGGTGAAGCCCTGCAGGCGCAACGCGGCCAGGAACTGCTGGTAGGCGGTGGCGGGCGGCACGGGCTTGTCGGTCAGCAGCGTGATCTGGCCCTTGACGCGGGGGTCGACCACCACGTTGCGGTTGGTGATGGCGCCGATGGCACGCGAGACGGCCTCGATGTCGGCACCCGAGAAATTCAGCGTCACAGGCTCGCCCGGACGCAGGCTGGGCGTGGCGCCGGCCGGTGCATTGGTCTGCTGGGCCTGGGCGGTGCCAGCGGTGCAGGCCAGCATGGCGCTGACGGCCAGCGTGTGCAGGGTGTTGCGCCAGAACGGGGTCGTGTGCTGCTGAGTCATGGATCAACCAAAGGAAATGATGGACCGGGGCCCCTGGCGCCGTCCCAGAATGTTGAGCAAGTTGGACAGCGCGGTTTCGCGCTCGGGGCTGGCCGAGGCCTCGCCCTGGAAGTGCAGCCGCTGGCCTACCCATTGGCCCTGGCCGCTCAGGCGCAGGTCGCCGGTCAGGGTACTGAGCTGCAGCTGCGGACTGTCGCCCCCGAGGATGTCGAGCCGGTAGCTGCCCAGCGGGCGCAGAGGGGACAGCCGCGAGGATACGGCCAGCGCCTCCAGCCGCGTGCTGCCGTCGCTGCGCCAGCGCCCCGATTGCCACAGCAATTGCAGTTGCAGGGCCTGCGTGGCCAGCCGCAGCTGGCCTTGCAGGTCCACCGTGTTCCAGGGCGTGCCCAGGCCGGACAGCAGCGAGGCAGGCCAGCGCGTGTCGCTGTCGTGCACCACGGCGCTCAGGCCCTGCCAGCGCGGCAGCAGGTCCAGCACCACGGGCGTGGGTGTGCAGCATTCGCTGCGCAGCTGAATGCGGGCACCGTCCAGGCGCGGGCGCAGCGTCCATTCCAGCCGCGTGGGCAGGGCCGTGCGGTCGCGGCTGCCGGCGCCTCCGGTGAAGGCCAGGGAGGCCGAGCCGTTCCACAGCGTGCCGCGCGGTTGCAGCAGCAGTACCTGGCCCTGTGTGGCGGAATCCACGCCGCGTGCCAGCCAGGCGGCGGGTGCCCAGACGACGGTGGTGGCCACCAGGCCGCACAGGGCGCCTGCCAGCGCCCACCCGCGCGGTGAGCGCAGGACAGGCTGGGAGCGGGGCTGGCGGCGCATGCTCAAGGTGCCCGCGACGGATCGACAGGCAGGTCCAGCACCAGGCTGCCATCCCAGCGCACGGCATCGGCAGCGCCTGCGGCGCTTGCAGATGCACTGCGGGCCAGCTTCATCTCGGCGGGAACGGCGTGCGTGTTGCTGCGGACCTGGGCCAGCCAGCGCGCCAGCGCGGCGGCGGGCGCGGCCTTGAGCGTGATCTGTGCGCGGTCGCCCATCCAGTTCAATTGGGCGGAGGCGCCCAGTTCGGCGGACAGCGAGCTTTGCAGCAGCGCCTTGGCATCGCCGACCACGGGGCGTGCGTTGCTGCGCAGCTGCTCGGCCTCGGCCTGCAGCAGCTGCATCTGGCGCAACTGGCGGTCTGCCTGGGCATGGCGTTCGGGCGCGGTGCGCAGGCTGTGCAGGGCGGGGGCCAGGGCCAGCCACCACAGCAGGGCCAGTGCCACCACACCACCGGCCAGCAGCGTCATGTTCTGTTCACGCGGCGCCAGGGCATTCCAGCGCGCGCGCAGTGGGGCCAGGCTTTGGCGGGATGCGCGCATGTTCATGGCCGGGCCTCCTGGGCAAGCAGCAGGTCGGCACCGTCGCGCTGCAGTCGCAGGCCGCTGCCGGCCAGATGTTGTTGTGCCTGCTCCAGTGCCTCGGCCTCCAGCGAGACGCCCTTGAGGCGCAGCTGACGGTCCTGGTAGTCCATGGCCTGCGGCAACTGGCCGGCAGGCAGGGCCCGGGATGCGGCGGCCAGCAGGGGTTCCAGGTCGCCCTGCGTCAGCGCGCCGGCGCTCTGGCGCAGCGTGGCGACTTCGCGCTGCATTTGAACGGGCGCATCGACGATGACGGGAACGCGCGGAAAGCTGGTGGCCAGCGTGGAGCGCACCTGGACCTGCTTGGCCGCGATGGCGCGGTTTTCGGTCCAGGCCCAGGCATTGAGGCCCACCACCTGGGCCAGCAGTGCGAGCGCGGTACCCCAGCGCGCGGCCTTCCATTGCGGCGCGCGCAGAAAGCTCTGCCAGCCGTCGAGCATGCGTCGGCGGGTGCGGCTGCCGCCGCCCAGGTCGAGGTCGAACTGCGCCAGGTCCCAGTTTTGTGCGCGGGCCGCCAGGCCGCGCTGGGCGTCCGTCAGCAGGCTGACGGGGCGCTGCAGGGCCTCGGCGGCGCGGGCCAGCGCCGGGTCCGCCTGGATCGGGGTGTCGGGGGGCAGGGCCTGCAGCAGGGCGGCCAGCATGGCGGGGTCGGCACTGTCGGTGCGCAGCGGCAGGCAGGCCAGCGAGTCCATGCCTTGCGGGGCCGTGCTCAGGCCGGTGGCCAGCAGCCAGGCCGATTCAGGCGTGCCCACGGCCCACAGCTGGGGCGTGGACTGGGGCGGGCATTCGGGCACGATGCGGCCCACGGGCCGGCCTGCGGACTCCAGGGCCTGCAGATGGGCATGGAGCCAGGCCTTGTCGCAGGCGGCAACCCAGCAGGGCTCGCCCGCGCGTGCCTGAGGCTGCAGCGCCAGATGCAGTTGGGAGGGGTCGTCGAGCAGGCGCTCTTCCAGCAGCCCGTCGAGCACGGCACGCAGGCGCACATGTCCACGCCGGCTCCCCGTAGGCACGCCATGGGGGAGGCTGACCAGATGCCAGGACAAGGCCTGGTGCGGCACCACGGCAACCGTCTGGCCGGTGCGGCCAGGATCGGGCAGCAGGCCTGCTGCGGCGTGGCCATGCCGGTCGGCGCGCAGGCCGTCGCTGCTGAGTGCGTAGGCGTATTCGCCAGCGGGGCCCGCAGGCAGATGAAGAATCAAGGTGCTCATGGACGGAAGCGGGCATTGTAGGGGCCGAGTGTGACAGGCATCTGTCACGGCGCGGGAGCTTCGGGCAATCCCCAGTCCCCCCTCTCGCGCCAGATGGTAGTGACTGTCATGTTGTTGCGCCGCAACATGGAGCGTTCGCTGGCCACGATCTCGCCCAGGCGCATGCGGCCACGCGCCTCGAAGAAGCTGCTGGCGACCGACAGGTTCTGTCCCTCGAATTTCTGCGGCAGGCCCAGCGCGTTGGAGGCATCGGCCAGGCTGCGCAGCGGGCGCGATGCGCGCAGCTGCACCAGCTGGCTGGCCTGGGACCAGGTCAGGTCCTCCACGCTGGCCCAGATGACTTCGGCGCTGGCGGTGTTGAGGTTGACGGGCGTGTTCTCGGGCAGCAGGGTGATGTAGGGCTCCAGGCGCGAGACGACCTCGGGCGGCAATCCCAGCCAGCCGAACTGGCTCAGCGTGCGCGGCATCAGGAACTGCGCGCCCTCGCCGGCGGTGGCCGCTGCGCGCAGGGCCTGGACGATCTGGGCGGCATAGGCAGGGGGCAGGTTCAGGCGTTCCAGCAGGCGTGCCAGCGGGCGCAGGGTTTCGGGCTTGTCGGGCGCGCCCAGCAGGTTGCGCAGGTTCAGGCGCGACTGCAGGTCGATGATCTGGCCTGAGAGAAAGGCGTCCTGCATGTCGGCCATGCCGTCATCGACCTGGCTGACGTTGTTCTGCGCCGCCAGGAAGGTGGACAGGCGCGCCTCCTGCAGCGGCACGGCCCAGGGTTCGGCCAGGTGGTCCACCTGCAGGCTGGTGCGCGCATCCTCGGCCAGCACCACGCGCGACCAGTCCAGCGCACCCAGCAAAATCCAGGCGGCCTGCATGCGGTTGCGCTCGGCGGTCTCGACCTCCACGCTGCGCCACTGCTGCCACAGCGCGGTGGCGGCAAAGGTGGCGACCAGCGTGACCGTGAGCATGGCGGCCAGCAGGGCCACGCCGCGATGGCGGCGGCGGACGGGCAGGGTGCGGGGTGCGCGCATCATGATCGGCTGTTGGATCGCAGGGGGTTGACCCAGTCCATGGTGACGCGGCCGGGGACGGCGCTGTCGGGCGGCAGGGTCAGTTCGACGCGTATGCCGTCAGGAATCGTGGGCAGCTGTGCGCTGCTGTTGGTGCCGCCGGATGGTGGATTGGGCGTGCCCGTGCCGTTGTCCGAGCCGCTGGACTGCGGGTTGCTCCAGGCGTTGTCGCGGTAGTAGTACAGGCGCCACTGGTCCAGGGGCAGCAGCACGGTTTCGCGGCGGCGCTGGTCGTCCGAAGGATTGCGTCCCCATTGCGCCCCCTGGTTCCAGGCCTCGCGCCACTGGGCGCGCGTGCGCAGCGGTGGCGACTGCCAGCGCAGCCACTGGTCGCGTCCGGCTGTCTGGCGGCGGGCCCAGGCCACGACCACGGCGCCATCGTCCACGGCGGCACTGCTCTTGCGGGTCATGCGCAGCACCTGGCCATCCCAGTCGATGACCTGGGCGTGCTCCAGCGGCATCAGGGCTTCGAGGTCGGCATTCCACTGGGCGATCACGGTCTGCAGCACGATCTGCTGCTCGTTGCGCGCGCGAATGGTCTCTTGCGAGCGCACCATGCTGTCCAGTCCGCGCCAGCTCACCAGGGCCAGCAGGGCCATGACGGCGATGGCCACCATCAGCTCCACCAGGGTGAAGCCTTGCGCGCGGGAGAAAGGGCGCAAACGCATCTAGAAGCGGCCCACAATGGTCGATACCCGCAGCACCGGATGCTCGGCCGTGACGACCAGGGCATCCACGCGGCGGAAGCTGGGGTTGGGCGTGGGGCGCACGCTGAGCTGGACCTGCAGCTGCCGGCTGCCCTGCTCGCAAGTGAAGCTGTTGTCGCCCACGGGCGGCATCTGGCGCGACAGGCGCAGGCGCACCAGTTCGTTTTGCGCGCACAGCTGGGCCAGCAGCACCTCGGACTGGCGCTCGGCATTGCGAGTCAGGGCCGATGTGGCCTGCAGGCCTGCCATCAGGGCAATGCCCACGATGCCCAGGGCCACCAGGACCTCGATCAGCGTGAAGCCGTGCGGCAGGCGCCTTGGCGCGCCGTGCCTGCGGCGTGGTCCGTGGATGCCTGTCATGGCAGGGATTGCACGGCAAAGGGCCGCAGTCCATCCGTGGCCACGCGCAGCGGCGGGCTGTTGGAGTCGCGCAGCGTCAGCGTGACGGACTGGGGAGGAATCAGTGGCTCGGGGCCGAGGATCAGCGGCGTCGCCGGCTGTGCCTGCACCCCGGGCTGCAGCCATTGCGAAGGCAATTGCGCGCTGGCCGGCAGGCCCTCGAAGCGAAAGCCCTGCGGCATGGGCCGCCAGCGCACGGGCACGCCGTTGGCTCGTGCCTGTGCGCGGGCCGATTCCAGCAGTGCGGCCAAGCGCTCGGCCTCGCGTTCCAGCTGGGCCTGCCCGCTGTCGCGCAGAGACAGGCTTGCGCCGGCAGCGGCAATCGCCATGATGCTGATGACCACCAGCAGTTCCAGCAGGGTGAAGCCGCGGGAAGGAATGGTCAGGGTGGGTGCAACCGTCTGGCGGGGCATGAGAGCAGGCAGGCCCGCTGGGAGTGCGGGCCTGTGGTGCGGTGCAGCGCGGCGCTTGCGGGCCATCGCCCGGGCCATCGACTTACTGCCAGCTGCCGATGTCGGCATCCTTGCCCTCTCCGCCGGCCTGGCCGTCGGCACCGAAGGACATGATGTCGATGGGGCCCTTGATGCCCGGATTCAGGTACTGGTACGGACGGCCCCAGGGATCATTGGGCAGCTTTTCCAGATAGGGCTTCCAGTTGTTGGGCAGCGGTCCGCTCGTGGGACGGATGATCAGCGCCTGCAGGCCCTGCTCGGCCGTGGGATAGCGCTGGTTGTCGAGGCGGTAGAGCTTGAGCGCCTGGGAGATGTTGGTGATGTCGGTGCGTGCAGCCGTGACGCGGGCATCGTCGGCGCGGTCCAGCACGTTGGGCACGATCAGGGCTGCTAGCACGCCGATGATGACCAGGACCACCATCAGCTCGATCAGCGTGAAGCCGCGCTGGACGGCGGTGCGCAGGGCAGGCAGCGGACGGCGGGGAAGGCTGGTCATGGAACGGTGCAGCAAATTGGACATATCGCTCCATCATAATCGCGCGATGGTGACACTTTCATTGAACCGGGGCCAGGCCCGGACCTGGCACGTCAAGGCGGCCACATTCGTGCTCTGGCTGCTGGCGGCTGGCATCGTGGCTTTCTGGGCCATGCGCCTGGGCAATGGCGGCGCGGGGGCGCCCGTGCCACCGGCTCCCCCCGAGGCACTGCAGGTCGATGCGCCCGCGCTGGCGCAGGCCCTGGGGGGCGTGGCCGCTGCTCAGGGTGTTGCTGTGCCCGTCGCGGCGCCTGTGGTCTCGCGCTATGCGCTGGTGGGTGTGCTGGCCGGTCGCGACAGCGGCGGCGGCGCGGCGGTCATCGCCGTGGGCAACCAGCCGGCCAAGCCGTTTCGCGTGGGGCGTGCCGTGGAAGAGGGCGTGGTGCTGCAGTCGGTCTCGGGCCGCGAGGCGCGCCTGGGGCCCAGCGTCGATGGCCCCGCCTCCATCACGCTGCAGCTGTCCCTGCCCGACAAGCGCTGAGTCCGGTCAGTGCGGCGGCTGCAGTTCCAATACCAGCCAGCCGCCAAAGTCAGGCGCCGGCAGCGACCACTGGGCCGCCTGAGGCAGGGCGTTCCCTTCACGCATCAGCCATTGCACGCAGCGCGTCACGCCGGCATGGGTGATCCAGACGATGTCGCGCCCGGCGCCGTCGTCCTTCGAGTACATCCTTGCCTGCTGCAAGGCCTCGTCCACCCTGCGCAGCATGGCGGCCAGGGACTCTCCCCGGCCCGGCGCGTGCCCGGCAAGGTCTGCCGCCCAGGCATCGATGGCGCTGCGGTCCAGCGCATCCCATGGCTGGCCTTCCCACTCGCCGAAGTCCATCTCCAGCAGGCGGCTGTCCGCCGCCGATGCCAGGCCGGGCCGCAGTGCCTGCAGGGCCTGTGCCAATTGATGGCATCGGCGCAGTGGCGAATGCGCCAGCAGACAATCCGCAGGCAGGGCGAGGTGCAGGGCCTGCGCCGCATCGGCCGTGGCCTGGGCGTCGGCCTCCATGTCGAGCCGGCCATAGCAGATGCCGGGCTCCACCAGGGGGCGGGCATGGCGTACCAGCCAAAGGCGCGGCGTTGGGAGAGCGTTCATTGCATGCGCATCAGCACAGCGGCGGCGCCCAGCAGCATGGCCAGTTCACAGACCTGCTGGGCGGCGCCCAGGCAATCGCCCGTCATGCCGCCCAGGCGACGGCGCAGCCAGCGCACCATGGCCGCCGTGACCAGGGCGCCGGGCAGGACCAGGCCGATGACGAGTGGCAGGCCCGCCAGCCACGCCGGCAGCGCCAAAGCGGGGAGACTCCAGAGCATTGCCGTGACCAGGCCTTTGGCGCTCAACGGCCTGCCAGCCGCATGCAAGGCCTTGGAGTGGGCGGCCTGGCCCAGATAGGGCAGGCATTGCATGAGGGCCAGCGGCGCCATGCGCGACAGCACATGGATGCTGCACAGCAGCAAGGCCGCCCATTGCACGCGAATGTCGACCAGCAGCGCGACCAGGGAGATCCTGGTCATCAGCGCCATCACCAGCGCCATGGCGCCGTAGGCTCCCAGGCGCGAATCCTTCATGATTTCCAGCGCGCGCTGGGGCGGGACAAAGCCGCCCAGGCCGTCGGCCACATCGGCCAATCCATCCTCGTGCAAGCCCCCTGTCATCCATAGCGTGGCCACGGTGGACAGCACGGCAGCCACCAGAGGCATCCAGGGGCTGGGTGCCAGCAGCCAGCCTGCGGCCAGCAGCCACGCCGCGCCCCAGGCGCCGACCAGCCAGCCCACGCCCGGCAGATGGGCCACGCTGGCGTGCTGCATTGCCGGACTCCAGCCGGCCCAGGCCGCAAGCCGCCCGGTGACCGGAATGCGGCTGAAGAACTGCAGGGCCAGCAGGAAATGGCGTATGGGCTGCATGTCTGGACAGCCGAGGCGGGGCCTACTTCAGGAAGAGCTGGTAGGCAGGGTTACCGGTTTCCTCGACCCAGGGGTAGCCCAGATTGCTCAGGAAGGCGTCGAATTTACGGCCATCCTTGGCGGGCACCTGCATGCCGACCAGGATGCGGCCGTAGTCCGCGCCCTGGTTGCGGTAATGGAACAGCGAGATGTTCCAGGTCGGCGCCATCAGGCTGAGGAACTTGAACAGTGCGCCGGGGCGCTCGGGGAAGACGAAGCGCAGCAGGCGCTCTTCCTGCGCCAGCGGCGAATGGCCGCCGACCATGTGGCGCAGATGCTCCTTGGCCATGTCGTCGAAGGTCAGGTCCAGCGCCTCGAAGCCCTGCTTCTCGAAGTTCCTGGCGATCTTCTCGGACTCGCCGCGCGCTGCCGTGGTCAGGCCCACGAAGACATGGGCCTTGTTCTCGTGGCTGATGCGGTAGTTGAACTCGGTCACGTTGCGCGGGCCGCCAGGCAGCTTGCCCACGACTTCGCAAAAGCGCTTGAAGCTGCCGCGTTCCTCGGGGATGGTCACGGCAAAAAGCGCCTCGCGCTCCTCGCCCACCTCGGCACGCTCGGCCACGAAGCGCAGCCGGTCGAAGTTCATGTTGGCGCCGCACAGGATGGCGGCATAGGTCTCGCCCCTGGTCTTGTTCTTCGCGACGTACTGCTTGATCGCCGCCACGGCCAGGGCGCCGGACGGCTCGACGATGGAGCGCGTGTCCACGAAGATGTCCTTGATCGCGGCGCAGACGGCATCGGTATCGACCACCACGTAGTCGTCCACCAGGCCCTGGGCGATGCGGAAGGTCTCCTCGCCCACCAGCTTGACGGCCGTGCCGTCGGCGAACAGGCCCACGTCGGCCAGCTCCACGCGGCGGCCAGCGCGCACGGACTGCAGCATGGCGTCCGAATCCTTGGTGTGCACGCCGATCACCTTCACGTCGGGGCGCACGGCCTTGATGTAGTTGGCCACGCCCGAGATCAGGCCGCCGCCGCCGATGGCGACAAATACGGCATCCAGGCGCGGGCTGCCCAGCTTTTGCAGCTGGCTCAGCATTTCCATGGCAATCGTGCCCTGGCCGGCGATCACATAGGGATCGTCGAAGGGGTGCACAAAGGTCAGGCCCTTTTCCTTTTGCAGCTTGACGGCGTGCTTGTAGGCGTCGGAATAGCTTTCCCCTGCCAGTTCCACCTCGCCGCCCAGCGCCTGTACCGCATCGATCTTGACCTGCGGCGTGGTGGTGGGCATCACGATCACGGCGCGGCAACCGAGCTTGCGTGCGCCCAGCGCCACGCCTTGCGCATGGTTGCCGGCCGAGGCGCAGATCACGCCCTTTTCCAGCTGCTCGGCGGACAGGTGTGCCATCTTGTTGTAGGCGCCTCGCAGCTTGAAACTGAACACCGGCTGCTGGTCCTCGCGCTTGAGCAGCACCTTGTTGTGCAGGCGGCGGCTCAGCGCCTTGGCGGGCTCCAGGTCCGACTCCACGGCCACGTCGTACACGCGCGCGGTAAGGATCTTGGTCAGGTAGTCGGCAGGGGTCAGGGGGTGGTTCATCGTCGGCGAAAGGCTGGAGAGCAGCAGGCCGGGAGGCGGCCCGTCGGTGTCAGGCGGCCATCATAGGCGCTTGTGACTCATGCTGCAGTGCAGCGTCCAGGCTGGGCCAGGGACGACAAAGGCAAAAAAAAGCCCCAGGCTGTAAAGCCGGGGGCTGAATCCACCAATAGAGGAGGTGGAGGAGACAACTGGTGCGATGCAGAGTGAAGTTGGTTCACAATCTGCAGTCCATCTGGAGGGCTGTCCGGGTTAACCCTTCAGATAACGCTTGGGTGCATTGTATGCACGGCAGGTGCTGCGTTGCAACAAAATCAGGGTTTTTGTGTAGTTGATGCAAAATAGCAACAGTTTTTTGAGGACGCAACAATGGAATGCACAGTGAGTTGGACAGGCGGCACGACCGGCATGCGCTCGGGCATGGGCTTCGTGGCGGAAACGGGCAGCGGCCATGTGGTCAATATGGACGGGGCGCCGGATGCGGCCAATCCTGCCAATGGAGGCCAGAACCAGGCACCCCGCCCCATGGAAATGCTGCTGGCAGGCGCAGGCGGCTGCACGGCCTACGACGTGGTGCTGATCCTCAAGCGCGGCAGGCACGCGGTCAAAGGCTGCAGCGTCAAGCTCACTTCGGAGCGCGCGGACACCGACCCCAAGGTGTTCACCAAGATCCACATGCAGTTCACCGTCAGCGGCACCGGCCTGCCAGCGGGCGCGGTGGAGCGGGCCATTGCCATGAGCCACGACAAATACTGCTCGGCCACCATCATGCTGGGCAAGACGGCCGAGATCACCACGGGGTTCGACATCGTCGAGGCCTGAGGTATCTGGTGCTTGGGTCCGTGCCTCGACAGGGACTCGGCAAGAATGAAGAAAGCGGGCCGGGCCCGCTTCTTTTTTTGGCTGGATGCAGCTCCCGTCGTTTCAGAAGCTTCGGATCTCAGATGCGGTGAGCGGTCGTCGTCATGACCTTGGCGGCCAGGCGCATCAAGGCGCGGGCGGGCGGCGGCAGCTCCAGCGCGCCGGCTTCACGCGCAGCGGCGGCATGGCGCTCCTCATCGTCCTTCATGCGGGCCACCACGGCCAGCGAAGGGCGGTCCTCCTCGGGCAGACGGCCCAGATGGGATTCCAGGTGGGCGGAAACCTGCTCCTCGGTCTCGACCACGAAGCCCAGGCTGGCGGCGTCACTGATCTTGGCGGCCACCACGCCGATGGCGAATGCCCCGGCAAACCACAGCGGGTTCAGCAGGCTGGGCCGGTCGCCCAGGGCGTTGAGCCGGTCGCGGGTCCATGCCAGGTGATCGGTTTCCTCGCGGGCCGCCTCCAGCAGATGCTCGCGCAGCACCATGTCGCGCGTCACCATGGCCTGGGCGTTGTACAGCGCCTGGGCGCAGACCTCTCCGACATGATTGACGCGCATCAAGGCGCCCGACAGGCGGCGCTGTGCCTCGGTCAGCTCTCCCTCCGCGATACCGGCGGCCGGGGAGCGTTCGGCGGCGGAAGGCTGTGCAAACAGGGTGCGAAGCGCCGCATCGGCGGCAGTCAGTATCTTGTCCATGGGCGGTCCCTAGAGCGGAAAATCTTGGCAAATTCAGGGTCTGAACGGTACACCAGGACGACATGCCCTCTCTTTGTGCAAGCGCAACAAGGCCGGCGCGATGTTCGGGTTGGGCCTGATTGTGTTGGTCTGCAGGTTTGTTGCGGCAGTGCAACGAAAAACGGGGGTTCAAGCCCGTTTGTGGGTGAATTTCTTTGCATGGGCAGCGGCGGTCTGGTGCAATAGGCCCTAACTTCCCCACCAGGAGGTTGGCGCGGGAAACCGGTGGAGCCTCAGGCCAAGCCTCTCTTCCTCACGACCGGCGCCCTTCTAAACCTTGGAGTAACTCGTAATGAAAAAATCTCTGATTGCCCTGGCAGTGCTGGCTGCTTCCGGCGCCGCAATGGCTCAATCCTCCGTGACCCTGTTCGGTATCGTGGACACCAACGTTGCCTACGTGAACAAGGACGCAGCTGGCGACAGCCGTTATGGTCTGGGCACCAGCGGCGCTTCCACGAGCCGTCTGGGCCTGCGCGGCACGGAAGACCTGGGTGGTGGTCTGAAGGCTGGCTTCTGGCTGGAAGGCGAAATCTTCGGTGACGATGGCAACGCCAGCGGCTTCAACTTCAAGCGTCGTTCCACCGTGAGCCTGTCGGGCAACTTCGGTGAAGTGCGCCTGGGCCGTGACCAAGTTCCGACCTTCCAAAAGCTGACCTCCTACGACCTGTTCAGCGCCACCGGTATCGGCCAGTTCATGGGCTTCCGTAACTGGGCTGCTGGCCAAGGCGCCGACGACAACGGCATCCGCGCTAACAACCTGATCTCGTACTACACCCCCAACTTCGGCGGTTTCAACGCCGGCTTTGGCTACGCTTTCGACGAAAAGCAAACCATCGGTACTGCTGACAGCGTCGGCCGTTACATCGGCGGTTACGTTGCATACGACAACGGCCCCCTGAGCGCCAGCCTGGGCGTTGCCCAGCAAAAGACTGCCGTTGGCGGCCTGGCTACCGACCGTGACGAAATCACCCTGGGTGCTTCGTACAACTTCGGCGTTGCCAAGCTGAGCGGCCTGCTGCAACAGACCAAGTTCAAGCGCGACATCGGCGGCGACATCAAGACCAACTCCTACATGCTGGGCGCTTCGGCTCCCGTGGGCGGCGTGGGCGAAGTCAAGCTGCAGTACGCTCTGTACGACCAGAAGGCCATCGACTCCAAGGCTCACCAGATCACTCTGGGCTACGTGCACAACCTGTCCAAGCGCACCTCTCTGTACGGCAACCTGGCATTCCTGAAGAACAAGGATGCTTCGACCCTGGGCCTGCAAGCCAAGGGCGTGTACGCTGGTGGCGTGCAAGCTGGCGAAAGCCAGACTGGCGTGCAAGTCGGTATCCGCCACGCTTTCTAATGAACGGCTGGCGTAAGCCAGTTGCCATTTGAAGCAAAAAAGAGCCAGTCTTCGGACTGGCTCTTTTGTTTTGTGCTAGGGAAAGACCTGTGTTGTGCTTGTGCCAACGGTGACGAGGCGGGAAAAGCGTTTCTAGAATGAAATTTCCACCAACCAATCGTTAACAAGAGAGAGACAACACAATGAATTCTTCATTCGTGAAAAAGAGCGTGGCACTGGCGGTGTTGGCAGCAACGGCACCCTTGGCAGCATTCGCCCAGCAAAGCAGCGTACAGCTGTACGGCATCGTCGATGCCGGCGTGCGCCACACCACCAATGAAGGCCCGACCAAGAGCGGCAAGACCCAGATGATCGGCGGCGGCATGTCGCAAAGCCGCTGGGGCATCAACATCACCGAGGACCTGGGCGGCGGTCTGGCAGCCATTGCCAACCTGGAAGCCCGTTTCCTCACCGACACCGGCGAGCAGGCTGCGGCAAGCTACTTCCAGCAATCCTGGGTGGGCCTGCGCAGCAAGAGCTTCGGCCAGATCACCCTGGGTCGCCAGTACAACATGCTGTTCGACCTGGTGACGTCCACCTATGCCTCCTTCCCGTATTCGCCGTACATGGAGGCCTACAAGCCTGAAATCGGCATGTCCATGGGCGCGCGCGCCAGCAACATGGTCAAGTACCTGGCCGAGTTCGGCCCCGTGCGCGGCGCATTGCAGTATTCGTTCGACGAGAACAACACCTTCGACAAGGTCGGCACTGGCGTGGTGCCCGGTGGCGCCATCAAGACGGCTGGCGGCTATCTGCGCTACTCGCAAAGCGGCATTTCCGCAGGCGCCGGCTACCTGGGTACGACGCTGCCGGCCGGCACCAAGGTCGATGCCTATACCCTGGGCGGCTCCTACCGCGTGGGTCCCTGGTACGTCAACCTGGGCTACGGCCTGAACAAGCGCAAGGACGCATTCCCGGCGGCAACCGCAGGCGGTGGATTCGACCAGGCCATCCTCAACTCCTTCTGGACGGGTTCGTCCAACGGCGGCTTCGTGGCCGGCGACGCCAACAAGCGCCAGATGTACAAGATGGGCTTCGGCTACCAGATCACGCCCCAGATCAATGTGGGCGCGCATTACTACCATGCCAAGCAGTCGGGCTCGGGCACGGGCAATTTCAATGGCAAGGCAGACTTCCTGGTGGCGGTGCTCGACTACGCCTTCTCCAAGCGTACGGATGCCTATGTGGCCCTGGACCACACCAAGACCAGTGGCGGCTCGGGCGTGATGCTCGACGCCAATGGCGCCACCAAGCGCACGGGCTTCACCGTCGGCCTGCGCCATCGCTTCTGAGCGCGCGGCGTTTGCGCAACGGATGGCCTCCTTCGGGAGGCCTTTTTGTTTCCTGTCGATGGGCTGACGGTGGGCGGGCGCGATTTCCTGCGTTAAGGTAATGCACAGGCCAATGAAGCGAAAGAACCAAGGCGATGGAAGCCACTCGATACAAGGCAGGCGGTCGGGTCTTTGCCCAGATCGCTCAGTACCACCCCGAGCTGACGGCGCTGCGCCGCGAGCTGCATGCGCATCCTGAGCTGGGGTTCGAGGAGCGCTTCACGGCTGCGCGCGTCAAGGAGGCCTTGCGGCAATGCGGCGTGGACGAGATCCACGAAGGCCTGGGCACCACGGGCCTGGTGGCCGTGATCCGTGGCCAGGGGCACAGCTCGGGAGCGATGGTGGGCCTGCGTGCCGACATGGATGCACTGCCCATGGTCGAGCACAACGAATTTCCCTGGAAATCGGGCAAGCAGGGGCTGATGCACGGCTGCGGGCATGACGGCCATACGGCCATGCTGGTGGGCGCCGCCCGCTACCTGGCTGCGACACGGCGTTTCGACGGCTCGGCCGTGCTGGTCTTTCAGCCTGCCGAGGAAGGGCGCGGCGGCGCGCGGGCCATGATTGCCGATGGTCTTTTCGACCGCTTTCCGATGCAGTCCGTGTACGCCATGCACAACTGGCCCGCCATGCGCGCCGGCACCGTCGGTATCAACATGGGCGCGATGATGGCGGCTGCCGACCGCATCACCATCGAGATCACGGGGCGCGGCGGCCATGGCGCCCATCCCTACCAGACGGTGGACGTGGTGCTGGCGGCCGCGCACATCACCACGGCGGTGCAGAGCATCGTCTCGCGCAATGTGCGCGCCATCGACAGCGCCGTCATCAGCCTGTGCGCCGTGCAGGCCGGGGACCTGGGCGCCTTCAGCGTGATGCCGGGCACGGCAACGCTGGTGGGAACCGTGCGGACCTTCGATCCCGCCGTGCAGGACCGTGTCGAGCAGCGACTGCAGGAGTTGTGCAGCGCGGTGGCGCTGGGGCTGGGTGCCACGGCCAAGGTCAACTACGAGCGCATCTATCCCGCCACCATCAATTCCCCCACGGAGGCCGCCTTTGCGGCCGACGTGGCCCAGGCGCTGGTGGGCGTGGAGAACCTGGACCGGCAGCTGGAGCCCAGCATGGGCGCGGAGGATTTTTCCTTCATGCTGCAGCACAAACCCGGCGCCTACCTGCGTCTGGGGCAATCCACGGGCGCCCAGCCCGGGGTGCCGCTGCACAGCAGCCGGTATGACTTCAACGACGAGGTGCTGCCGCTGGGCGCTGCCCTGCACGCCAGCCTGATCGAGCAGGCCATGCCGCTGCCTTCGCAGGACGTATAGCGCAGGCGGAGCCGGTCAGCGGGGCTGTCCCTCGGTCGCAAGAAGGTGGGCCTTTACCGTTTCCAGGATCTCGTCGGACAAGGCTGGATTGGCGGCGACCGTGGCACGTGCCAGGACCAGGGCGCCCACCATGCTGCTGAGCATGGCCATGGCCTGGGCGCGCTGTGCGGCATCGGGTGCCTCATCGTCGCCAAGTTTGCCGATCACGCGCGCAAACCTGCCGATGTTGCGTTCCACCCCTTCGGCGAACACCGCTGAAAGATCACCGCCTGCCCGGGCCACGTCCACGGCCAGCGCCGCAGCGGGGCAGCCCTCGCCGGGGCTGTCGCGGTGCTGCGGCGACAGATAGGACTGCACGCGCGCGGCAAGGCTGCCGGCCTGTTCACCCTGCAGGCCGTCCAGCGGCGCGATGGACCAGTCGAAGGCGCGTGCGCAGGCTTCGCGCACCAGCGCGTCCTTGGATTCGAAGTGGCGATAGAGCCCGCCGTGGGTGAGTCCCGCGCCGCGCGTCACCTCGGCCACGCCGACGCCGTCCAGCCCGTGCTCGCGGTACAGCCGCGCAGCGGCTTCGAGGATGTCCTGCCGGTTCTGCGCGGCCTGGGCTTTCGTGACTTTCATGTGCACTGTCCAATGATTATGGTTGTCATCAAAATGCGTTTATGATGACGACCATCATCATAAGTCCGTGCCTGCAGGCAATGCTCACCATCTGCGGCAGGGGCTGTGCACTCTACAGGGAAGAACCGATGAACGCCTCTTCAATCCCGAGCAGCCTGTGCCCCGTGCGCGCTGCAGTCTCTGCATGGTCCATCAGGGAGCGTTCATGAGCACGGGTCCTCTCGCACGCCGCGTGGTCATCACGGGCATGGGCATGGTCTCGCCGCTGGGGCGGGGCACTGAATTGGCCTGGCGGCGGCTGCTGTCCGGCGCATCGGGCCTGAGCCGGCTGCCCGAGGATCTGGCGCCCGATGTGCCGGGCCAGGTGGCAGGCCAGGTGCCCGACCTGGCCCGCGACCCGGAAGGCGGCTGGGACATTGATGCCGTGGTCTCGCCCAAGGACCAGCGCAAGATGGACCGCTTCATTCCGCTGGCACTGGACGCTTCGGACCAGGCCCTGGCCCAGGCCGGCTGGCAACCGGCCAGCGAGGACGAGCGCACGCGCACGGCCTGCATCATTGGCTCGGGCATCGGCGGCTTTGGCGCCATTGCCCAGGCCGTGCGCACCACGGACAGCCGGGGGGTGTCGCGCCTGTCGCCCTTCACCGTACCGTCTTTCCTGGTCAATCTCGCGGCCGGGCATGTGTCGATACGCCATGGGCTCAAGGGACCGCTGGGAGCCCCCGTCACCGCCTGCGCAGCCAGCGTGCAGGCCCTGGGCGACGGCCTGCGCATGATCCGTTCGGGCGAGGCCGACGTGGCGCTGTGCGGCGGCGCCGAGGCAGCCATCGACCGCGTGAGCCTGGGTGCGTTCGCGGCGGCCAAGGCCCTTTCCACGGGATACAACGACCGCCCCGAAGAGGCCTCGCGCCCCTTCGACACAGGCCGCGACGGCTTTGTGATGGGCGAGGGCGCGGGCGCCCTGGTGCTGGAGGGGCTGGACCACGCCCTGGCGCGCGGCGCCGTGCCGCTGGCGGAAGTCGTTGGCTACGGCACCAGTGCCGATGCCTATCACATCACCTCGGGCCCGGAAGATGGCGACGGCGCGCGCCGCAGCATGGCGCAGGCGCTGGCCATGGCCGGGCTGTCGCCGGATCAGCTGCAGTACCTCAATGCCCACGCCACCTCCACGCCCGTGGGCGACCGCGGCGAGCTGGCGGCCATGCGCTCCCTGTTTGGCGAGGGCAGCGGCGTGGCGATCAGCTCCACCAAGTCGGCCACGGGCCATCTGCTGGGCGCGGCGGGCGCGGTGGCGGCCATCTTCACGGTGCTGGCGCTGCGCGACCAGATGGCGCCGGCCACGCGCAATCTCGTGGAGCCCGATCCCCTGGCCCAGGGGCTGGACCTGATCGCCGGCGCGGCAAGGCCCTGGGCCATGGAGCATGCCCTGGTCAACGGTTTCGGCTTTGGCGGTGTCAACGCCTCGCTGGTGCTCAGGCGCTGGCAGGGCTGAGCGAGGCGGGTGGGCCTGGGGGCCGGTGCTACGTGTAGCGCTTGGCCCGCAGGTTGTTCTTCATCTGCTCCAGCGCAGGCTGCAGGGCCGGGCCGATGCGCAGCGCCACGCAGGTGGCCAGCACGTCGATGACCAGCAGGTGCAGCAGGCGCGACACCATGGGGCTGTAGCGGTCGTAGCCCTCGGGATGGTCGGCTGCCAGATGGATGTGGCAGGCCGAGGCCAGGGGCGAGCCGCTGGCGGTGATGGCAATCGTGGTGGCGCCGTTCTTGCGCGCGATGTCGGCCGCGTCCATCAGGTCGCGCGTGCGGCCCGAGTTGGAAATGATCACCGCGCAGTCGCCGGGTCCCAGCAGGGTGGCGCTCATCACCTGCATGTGGCCGTCGCTGGTGGCCAGGCTGGTCACGCCCAGGCGAAAGAACTTGTGCTGTGCATCCTGCGCCACGATGCCCGAATTGCCTGCGCCGTAGAACTCGATGCGCCGCCCCGTCTGCCAGGTCGAGGCGATGGCCTGCGCCGCCTGCTCTATGGCCGTGGTGCTGGCGGCATTGCGGTACTGCAGGAAGGCGGCCACGGCGTTGTCCACCACCTTGACCATCACGTCGCTGGTCTTGTCGTCGGTGTCCACGCTGCGGTGGATGAAGGGCACGCCCTCGCTGACGCTGCCGGCCAGCTTGAGCTTGAAGTCGGCCAGGCCGTCGTAGCCCATGCTGCGGCAAAAGCGCACCACCGTCGGCTTGCTGACATGGGCACGCTCGGCCAGTTCGCGCACCGGCTGCCGTGCGAAGGCCCGAGGATCGGCCAGCACCAGGCGGGCCACGCGTTGTTCGGCGGGAGCAAGCGAGGGCAGCGAGGCGGTGATGCGGTCCAGCATTAGGCGGTGGGCGTTGTTCTATGGGTAAAGGGAAGCGGTTGCCGCAAGGCAGGTCCAGCGCGCATTTTGCATGAGCGGCAGCCTTCGCTTACTTTCCTGACGCCAATGCAAACCATGCGGGCGCATACACTCGGAGGATTTGCCGGTACAACCGCACCGCCCTGGTGCGATGCCGCCCCTCGCCAGGCTCCCGCCCAAAGGATGTTCCATGAACCAGCTTGATGCGCTTCGACAGTACACGACCGTGGTGGCCGATACCGGCGACTTCCACCAATTGGCCCAGTTCCAGCCGCGGGATGCGACCACCAATCCCTCGCTCATCCTCAAGGCGGTGCAAAAGCCCGAGTACGCGCCGCTGATGCGCGCCACCGTGGCCCAGTACAAGGGCCGCCGCCTCGACGAGGTCATGGACCGCATGCTGGTGCGCTTCGGCTGCGAGATCCTGAACACCATTCCGGGCCGCGTCTCCACCGAAGTCGATGCGCGCCTGTCGTTCGATACCTCGGCCACCGTGGCGCGTGCCGAGCGCCTGATCGAGCTGTACCAGGCCGAAGGCGTGCACATCGACCGCGTGCTCATCAAGATCGCCTCCACCTGGGAAGGCATCGAGGCGGCGCGCCAGCTGGAGCTGCGCGGCATCCACACCAACCTCACCCTGCTGTTCTCGTTCTGCCAGGCCGTGGCCTGCGGCCAGGCCAAGGTGCAGCTGATCTCGCCCTTCGTGGGCCGCATCTACGACTGGTACAAGAAGCAGGCCGGCGCCCAGTGGGACGAGGCCGCCATGGCCGGCGCCAACGATCCCGGCGTGCGCTCCGTGCGCGCCATCTACGAGCACTACAAGCACTTCGGCATCGCCACCGAGGTCATGGGCGCGAGCTTTCGCAACACGGGCCAGATCGTGGCGCTGGCGGGCTGCGACCTGCTGACCATCGCCCCCGAACTGCTGGCCCAGTTGGGCGCCAGCGATGCGCCCCTGGCGCGCGCCCTGGACCCCGAGGCCGCGCGGACCCTGGAGCTCGATCCCGTGCACTACGACGAGGCCGGGTTCCGCCTGGCCCTCAACGAAGACGCCATGGCCACCGAGAAGCTGGCCGAAGGCATACGCGCCTTCGCTGCCGACACCCGCAAGCTCGAAGCATTGATGCAGCAGGCCGCAGACTGATTGGATGAAGATCTTGCCCGTTTTGTGCAACACCTTGCCGGCCTGGTCGGCACTTGAACGCCATTTCAACGAAGACATCCGGTCCCTGGATCTGCGCCAGGCCTTTGCCGCGGACGCGGGCCGGCTGGACGCGCTGAGCCAGCAGGCCCCGCATGTCTTCGCCGACCTGTCCAAGAACCTCTGGACCGAAGCCACCGAGACGCTGCTGCGCGAGCTGGCGCAGCAGGCCGGCGTGCTGGCCCAGCGCAACGCCATGCTGGCCGGCGAGCCCGTCAACTGCACCGAGGGCCGCGCCGTCATGCACTGGCTGCTGCGCATGCCGCGCGACGGCGGCCAGCTGCGTCACTGCGCCACCGTGCAGCAGTGGCAGCCGGCCATGCACGAGGCGCTGGCACAGGTGCACGAGACGCTGGATGCCATGCTGGCCCTGGCCGAGCAGGTGCGTGGCGACGGGGGCATCACCGACATCGTGAACATCGGCATCGGCGGCTCGCACCTGGGCCCCGAAGTGGTGGTCAATGCGCTGGAGGACTGGGTCGATGCGGGCAAGAATTTCCATTTCGTCTCCAACGTCGATGGCCATGAGCTCGGCCATGTGCTGCGCCGCGTGCGCCCGCACAGCACGCTGTTCCTGATCGCCTCCAAATCCTTCACCACGGCCGAGACCATGCTCAACGCGCACTCGGCGCGCCGGTGGTTTCTGGAGCAGGGCGGCAGCGAGGACCCGCAGGCCGCGTGCTCCATCGACCGGCACTTCGTGGCGCTCACCACCAATGTGCAGGCCGCAGCCGACTTCGGCATCCGCCGCACGCTGGGATTCTGGGACTGGGTGGGCGGGCGTTTTTCGCTGTGGTCGGCCATCGGCCTGCCGGTGGCCATCGCCATCGGGGCGGCGCAGTTCCGTGCGCTGCTGGACGGCGCCCATGCCATGGACGCGCATTTCTTTTCCTCCGGCGTGGAGGGCAACCTGCCGCTGCGCCTGGGCCTGCTGGATGTCTGGTACCGCGATTTCTGCGGCTTCTCCAGCCGCTGCATTGCCCCCTACAGCCATGGCCTGCGGCGGCTGACCGCCTATCTGCAGCAGCTGGAGATGGAGAGCAACGGCAAGGGCGTGACGCGCGACGGGCAGACACTGCCCGTGCGCACGGCGCCCGTGATATGGGGCGAGCCCGGCACCAATGGCCAGCATGCCTTCTTCCAGATGCTGCACCAGGGCCAGGACGTGATTCCCGTGGAATTCATCGCGCTGCGCGACGGCGGCAAATACCTGGGTGCCCATCACCAGAGCCTGGTCGTCAACGCCATTGCCCAGGCCCAGGCCCTGATGGAGGGGCGCCACTGCGAAGAAGGGGCAGAGCGCCATTGCGCGGGCAACCGGCCCAGCAGCTTCCTGCTGCTGCAGCAGCTGGACCCGGCATCGCTGGGCGCCCTGATCGCGCTGTACGAGCACCGTGTCTTCTCGGCCGGTGCGGTCTGGGGCATCAACAGCTTCGACCAGTGGGGCGTGGAGCTGGGCAAGCACCTGGCGCGCCAGCTGCATGCGCGCCAGGACAGCGGCGACTGGCAGGGCGTCGATGCCTCGACGCAGGGCCTCATGCACCGGCTTGCGGCAGGGTCGGCCGGCTGACCGGGCGCGGCGGGCCTGTGGCCCCCGCGGCGCACCAGCAGGGTGCCGGGTCATGTGGGTGGAGCATGACCTTCTTCCATTTCATCGTTATGCACAGGCGCCTGATTGCTCGATAGTTGATGCAATCGCCTTGACGGCGGCCCTGCTTGCATGCAGCCAGTGACGGCGGCTCGGCAGGGTGGAGGCGCAGCGCGCCTTCGGATCTGCAACAACTATCCAAGGAGACCCTCGATGCGATTCGTACTGGCCCATGTGGCGATGGCATGTGTGGTGGCGGCAACTGGCGCTGCCCATGCACAGGAAGCGGCCGGCACGCTGGACAAGATCCAGAGCACAGGCAAGGTGGTGATGGGCGTGCGCGAAAGCTCGGCGCCCATGGCCTATGCCTTCGGGACCACGCAGAAGTACGTGGGCTACCACGTCGAGCTGTGCGAGAAGGTGCTGGCCCAGATCGTGCCCAAGGCCAAGATCGAGTACATGGCCCTGACCTCGCAGAACACCATGCCCCTGGTGCAGAACGGCACCGTGGACATCGGCTGCGGCCCGACCACCAACAACCTCGCGCGCCAAAAGCAGGTGGCCTTTGCCGTGACCACCTACGTGAGCCAGGTGCGCATGGCCGTGCGTGCCGACTCGGGCATCACCTCCTTCAAGCAGCTCGACGGCAAGCCCGTGGCGGCCTCGGCCGGCACGACTGCCGTGCAGCTGCTGCGCAAGTACGGGCGCGACAATGGCGTGAACCTGCCCACCTCGCTGGGCAAGGACCATTTCGAGAGCTTTCTGATGCTCGAATCGGGCCGTGCCGATGCCTTCGTGCTGGACGACAACCTGCTGGCCGGCGTCATCGCCAACTCCAAGAACCCTGCAGGCTTCAAGATCGTGGGCGAGGTGCTGGGCTCCGAACCCATCGCCATCCTGTTTCGCCGCGACGATCCCGCCTTCAAGAAGGCCGTGGACGACGTGCTGGTGGGCATGATGGCCTCGGGCGAAGTGGCGAAGATCTACGACAAGTGGTTCGTGCAGCCCATTCCGCCCAAGAATGCCCCGTTGAACCTGCCCATGAGCGACATGCTCAAGCAGCTGCTGCAAAAGCCCAACGACAAGCCGCTGGAGTCCTACGCGCAGCAGTGACCACGGGCCCGGACCCGGTCATCGCGACCGGGCCAGTTCGGCCACCGCCTGTGCCAGTGCCGCAATGCCTGCATCGATCTGATCGATGGCAATGGAGGACAGGCGCAGCCGGAAAAAGGGGCAGGGCTGGCGCGGCGTCGCAAAGAACGCGCTGCCTGCCTCGATCAGCACGCCGTGGCGGCGCGCCACGGCGGCCAGCGCATCGGCGTCCAGCCACGCCGGTGCCTGCACCCACAGCGATGCGCCGCCCTGGGGCTGGCGGAAGATGAAATCCGGCAGGTGCGCGCGCAGCGAGCGGTCCACCTGCGCCACGCGTTCCAGCATGGCCTGGTTCACGCGGCGCGCATGGGCCTCATGGTGGCCCAGCGACAGGAACAGCGCATAGGCGTGCTGCAGAAAGGCGCTGGGGTGGCGCACCATGGCATGGCGCAGCACGCGCAACTCGTCGATCAGCGCGCGCGGCGCGACGATATAGCCCAGCCGCAGCGCGGGCGACAGGCTCTTGGACAGCGACCCCACATAGATTACGCGCCCACCCTTGTCCAGGCTCTTGAGCGCGGGCATGGGCGTGCCCTGGTAGAGGTTCTCGGCCTCGTAGTCGTCCTCGATGATCACGAAATCGCCCTGCTCGGCGCGGCGCAGCAGTTGCTCGCGCCGCTGCAGGCTCAGCGTCACGGTGGTGGGGCTCTGGTGCGAGGGCGTGACGAACAGATAGTCCAGCGGCGGCAGGCCCTCGACCACCACGCCTTCCTCGTCCACGGCCACGGGCACCCAGTGCGGGCGGCGCAGCGAAAAGGTGTTGCGCGCATGCGGGTGGCCCGGCTCCTCGAAGCCCAGCCGCTGCGAGGGGGCCAGCAGCGCGTCGGCCAGCAGGTAGAAGGCCTGCTGCGCGCCCACGGTGACCAGGATCTCTTCCTTGAGCGCGAACACGCCGCGCCGGGGCAGCAGGCGCAGGCGGATCTGCTCGATCAGGTCGGGCACATCGTCGGTCTCGAAGTCCGGCGTCCAGTGGGGCAACTGGGCGCGCGCCAGGCTGCGCGTGCAGCATTCCCGGAAGCCTTCGGTGGGAAACAGCGCGGGATCGTGCATGCCGTAGACGAAGGGGTAGGGGTACTCGCGCCACTGCAGCGGCTTGGACAGCGTGTGCCTGTCCGTCAGCGAGCGCAGCACGCGTGCAGACCAGTCCGGTGCGGGCTCCCCGGGACTTGCCGCAGGCAGGGCCAGGGCGCCGTCCACACCAGCCAGGCGCGAATCCCGGGCCACGAACACGCCGCTGCGCGGGCGGGCTTCCAGAAAGCCTTCATCCACCAGCTGCTCATAGACCGTGGTCACGGTATTGCGCGACACCTCCAGCAGGCGCGACAGCTCGCGCGAGGGCGGCATGGCCGCGCCGGGCGGCAGGCGGCCTTCGAGGATGGGCTGGACCAGGGCCAGGCGCAGGCGGTCCTTCAGGGGAAGGCCGGGCTGCTCGGGCAGCGCGAACAGGCGGGCCCACTGGTGGCGTGGGTCTGTGGCGGAAGGGGTGCTCATGGCGCAACGGAGGCAATCGGGGGGCGTTCTTGGCGCGGCCGGGCAGAGGGCGCGCGGTCGGCGCCATGTTGCGGTGCGGGTGCGGGCAAGTAAAGGTTTGGGCCGGCTGACGCGGGTAAACACCGGGCCTCTGGCTCCTACGTTTGGACGGCTGTGGCCCCCGCGGCCCGCGCCCTTGTTGCGTATTCTGGATTGAAGGCAGCGAGCCGCGCGGCCTGGCGATCCAACGAGGGAGACAGTCCATGCACACCATCACTTTCCGACGCTGCGCCCTGGCGGCCCTGGCCCTGGCCGGCGCGCTGGCGGGCCTGGCGGCCACGCCGCTGCAGGCCCAGGCCCAGGAGCCGCAGCGCGGCGGCACCCTGATCGTGGGCAGCACCCAGGTGCCACGGCACCTGAACGGCGCCGTGCAATCGGGCATTGCCACGGCCATGCCTTCCACCCAGCTGTTCGCCAGCCCGCTGCGCTTCGATGACCAGTGGAAGCCCCAGCCCTACCTGGCCGAGTCCTGGAAGCTGGCCGAGGACGGCAAGTCGCTGACCCTGAACCTGCGCAGGAATGCCGTGTTCCACGACGGCAAGCCCATCACCTCGGCCGACGTGGCCTTCTCCATCATGGCCATCAAGGCCAACCACCCGTTCCAGACCATGCTGGGGCCCGTGGAGAAGGTGGACACGCCCGACCCCTACACGGCCATCATCCGCATGAACGCGCCGCATCCGGCCATCCTGCTGGCCATGAGCCCGGCGCTGGCGCCCATACTGCCCAGGCACATCTATGGCGACGGTGCCGACCTCAAGACCCATGCGCGCAACAGCGCCGACGTGGTGGGCTCGGGGCCGTTCAAGCTGACCGAGTTCCGCGCGGGCCAGCGCATCGTGATGGAGCGCTTCGACAAGTTCTTCCTGCCCGGCCGCCCCTATCTGGACAAGCTGGTCTTCAACATCGTGCCCGACTCCTCCAGCCTGCTGCTGAGCCTGGAGCGCGGCGACGTGCAGATGGTGCCCTACCTGCAGGCCTCCATCGACCTGAAGCGCCTGTCCACCAATCCCCAGATCACGCTGACCGGCAAGGGCTTCGAGGGCATAGGCTCGATCAACTGGCTGGCCATCAACACCGACAGGAAGCCGCTGGACGATGTGCGCGTGCGCAAGGCCATTGCGCATGCCATCGACAAGAACTTCATCACCAAGGCGCTGATGGGCGGCTTCGCCAGCGTGGCCGACGGCCCCATCGTGGCGGCCAGCCCCTTTGCCTCGGCCGACCTGGTGCGCTATCCGCTGGACCTCAAGAAATCGGTGGCCCTGCTGGACGAGGCCGGCCTCAAGCCCGGGGCCAATGGCGAGCGCTTCAAGATCACCATCGACTACCTGCCGGGCACGGACGAGCAGCAAAAGAACGTGGCCGAGTACGTGCGCGCCCAGCTCAAGAAGGTGGGCATCGCCGTCGATGTAAGGGCCTCGGCCGATTTCCCGGCCTGGTCCCGGCGGCTGGCCACGCATGACTTCGACCTGTCCATGGACATCGTCTTCAACTGGGGCGACCCGGTCATCGGCGTGCACCGCAGCTACCTGTCCACCAACATCAAGCCCGTGGTCTGGACCAACACCCAGTCCTACCGCAATCCCAAGGTGGACGAGCTGCTGAACACGGCCAGCAGCACGCTGGACACGGCCGAGCGCAAGAAGCTCTATGCGGCCTTCCAGAAGACCGTGACCGACGAGCTGCCGGTGATCTTCATCAACAACTCGCCCTACCACACGGCTGCGCGCAAGAACGTGGGCAACCTGCCGACCACGGTCTGGGGGCCGGCCTCGCCCTACGACGAGATTTTCTTGAAGTAATCCAGGAGGACCCGGCCATGGCATTTCTCCGCACACTCCTCAAGCGGCTGCTGCAGGGCCTGGCGCTGGTGCTGGCCGTGGTGGTGCTGAACTTCATGCTGGTGCATGCGGCGCCCGGCGATCCCGTGGAGACCATTGCCGGCGCCAGCGGCGGCATGGAGCCCGAGCTCATGGCCGAGCTGCGCACACGCTACGGGCTGGACCGGCCGCTGCCCGTGCAGCTGGGCATCTACCTGGCGCGCGTGGCCAGTGGGGATCTGGGCTACTCCTACTTCTTTAACCTGCCGGTGGCGCAGATGATTGCCGAGCGCGTGCCCGCCACCTTGCTGCTGGTGCTGGCCGCCGTGCTCACGGCCTTCGTGGTGGGCACGCTGCTGGGCGTGCTGTCCTCGCGCCGGCCCAACGGCCTGCTGTCGCAGTGCATCACCGTGCTGTCCCTGGTGGGCTTTGCGGCGCCCGTGTTCTGGACCGGCATGCTGCTGGTGCTGGCGTTTGCCTCCTGGTGGCCGATCCTGCCGGTGTCGGGCATGCGCTCGGCCGATGCCGCAGGCGGCGCAGGCCTTGCCGACCTGCTGGACGTGGCCCGGCACCTGGTGCTGCCCGCGCTGACACTGGCCCTGGTCTACCTGGCGCAGTACAGCCGGCTGTCGCGCTCGTCCATGCTGGACGTGCTGGGCGCCGACTACATCCGCACGGCGCGCGCCAAGGGGCTGGCCGAGCATGTGGTGCTCTACCGCCATGCGCTGCGCAACGCGCTGCTGCCCGTGGTGACCATGCTGGGCCTGCAGTTCGGCAACGTCATGGCCGGCGCCATCATCGTGGAGACGGTCTTCAACTGGCCGGGCCTGGGCCGGCTGGCCTTCGACTCGGTGCTGCGGCGCGACTACCCGACCATCCTGGGCGTGCTGCTGTTCTCCTCCATCGTCGTGGTCGTGATGAACCTCGTCACCGACCTGTGCTACCGGCTGATCGATCCCCGCATCAAGGCGGCCTGAGACCATGAATGCCATCACACCACCTTCCGTGTCCGTGCCGACCGTCGCCGCGCCGCAGGCCGCAGCCCATGCCGAGCACCCGGCCCGTGAGGCGCTGCGCATGTTCGTGCGCAACCCCTCGGCCATTGCCGGCATGGCCATGCTGCTCATCGTGCTGCTGGTGGCCATCGCCGGCCCCTGGATCTGGCCTGCGGACCCGTTCGAGATCCGCACCATGCCGCTGAGCCCGCCGTTCAGCGAGGAGGCCTGGCTGGGCAGCGACCAGCTGGGGCGCGACGTGCTCACGGGCATCATCCACGGCGGCCGCGCCACGCTGATGGTGGGCGCCTTCGCGGCTTTGCTGTCGGTGTGCATCGGCGTGACGCTGGGGGCGATGGCCGGCTACTACGGCGGCCGCGTCGATGCGCTGCTGATGCGCGTGACCGAGTTCTTCCAGGTGCTGCCTGCGCTGCTGTTCGCCATGGTGGTGGTCACGCTGTTCTCGCCCTCGCTGGTGACGGTCACGCTGGCCATCGGCAGCGTGAGCTGGCCGGCCACTGCGCGGTTGACGCGGGCCGAGTTCATGCGCATCCGCCAGCTCGAATTCGTGCGCGCGGAGAGCGCCATCGGCGCGCGCCACGGCCGCATCATCTGGAAGGTGATCCTGCCCAATGCGCTGCCGCCGCTGGTGGTGTCGGCCACGCTGGCCGTGGGCGCCGCCATCCTGTTCGAGGCCGGCCTGTCCTTCCTGGGCCTGGGGGACCCCAACCAGATGAGCTGGGGCCTGATGATCGGGTCGGCCCGCCAGTACCTGCTGTCGTGCTGGTGGGCCGTGGCCTTTCCCGGTGCCGCCATCTTCGTCACCGTGCTGGCCGTCAGCCTGATCGGCGATGGCCTCAACGATGCACTCAACCCCAAGCTGAGGGAGCGCTGATGGATACCGACACCCCCCTGTTGCAAGTCAGCGGCCTGCGCGTGGCCTTCCAGGGCCGGCGCGGCCAGGCGACGGTGCTCAACGGCGTGGATTTCGATCTGCGCGCGGGCGAGACCCTGTGCGTGGTCGGCGAATCCGGCTGCGGCAAGAGCATGACGGCGCTGGCGCTGCTGCGCCTCATTCCCTCGCCTCCGGGCCGCATCACGGGCGGGCAGGTGCGCTTCCAGGGCGAGGACCTGGTGGCCGCCGGCGAGGCCCATATGCGCCAGGTACGCGGCAACCGCATCTCCATGATCTTCCAGGAGCCGATGACCTCGCTGAACCCGGTGCTCACCGTGGGCGAGCAGATCGCCGAGCCGCTGCGCCTGCACGCTGGCCTGGACGCGGGCGCCGCGCGCCAACGCGCCGTGGAAATGCTCCGGCAGGTCGGCATCCCAGCACCCGAGCGGCGCGTGCACGAGTACCCGCATCAGTTGTCGGGCGGCATGCGCCAGCGCGTGATGATCGCCATGGCCCTGGCCTGCCGGCCCGACATCCTGATCGCCGACGAGCCCACCACGGCGCTGGACGTGACCGTGCAGGCGCAGATCTTCGATCTGCTGCGCGAGCTGCAGCGCGACAAGGGCACGGCCATCGTGCTGATCACGCACGACATGGGGGCCGTGGCCGAGATGGCCGACCGCGTCATGGTCATGTACGCGGGCCGCGTGATCGAGCAGGGCCGCTGCGAACAGGTGCTTTCAGCGCCCGCCCATCCGTACACGCGCGGCCTGATCGCCTGCCTGCCCGAGCTGGGCAGCAGCCAGGCAGGCGGGCGCACCGAGCTGCCCGAGATCCCCGGCGTCGTGCCCTCGATCTGGGAGTTGGGCAGCGGCTGCGCCTTTCGTGCGCGCTGCCGCGAGGCCCAGCCGCGCTGCGCCAGCGAAGCTCCGCCGCTGACCGCGCTGGATGATCCATCCCACGGCGTGGCCTGCTGGCTGCACGCTCCCGCTTCCCGCATCCGCGCCCACACGGAGGCCCTGGCATGAACGCACGCATGGACGAAACCCTCTTGCAGGTGGACGATCTCCAGGTCCACTTTCCGCGCCCGGGCAAGGGCCTGTTCGGCAGGCCCGAGGTGGTCAAGGCCGTGGACGGCGTGTCCTTCAGCCTGCGGCGCGGCAGCACGCTGGCCGTGGTGGGCGAGTCGGGCTCGGGCAAGACCACCACGGCGCTGGCCGTGATGCGCCTGGCGCCCGTGACGGCAGGCCGCATGCAGCTGGGCGATACCGACCTGGGTGGCCTGTCGGGCGAGGCCCTGCGCCAGGCGAGGCGGCGCATGCAGATCGTGTTCCAGGACCCGTTTTCCTCGCTGAATCCGCGACAGCGCGCGGGCGATGCGGTGCGCGCTCCGCTGGACCTGATGGACGTGGGCACGCCGGCCGAGCGCGAGGCGCGCGTGGCCGAGCTGTTCACCCAGGTCGGCCTGCGGCCCGAACAGCGCCAGCTGTTCCCGCACCAGTTCTCGGGCGGCCAGCGCCAGCGCATCAACATCGCGCGCGCCCTGGCCACGCGGCCCGAACTCGTGGTCTGCGACGAACCCGTGTCGGCGCTGGACATCGCCATCCGCGCCCAGATCCTCAACCTGCTGGCGCGGCTGCAGCGCGAGCTGGGCCTGAGCTACCTGTTCATCTCGCACGACATGGCCGTGGTCGAGCACATCTGCGACGACATCGCCGTCATGTACCTGGGCCAGATCGTGGAGCGCGCACCGCGCCAGGCCTTCTTTGCGCGGCCGCTGCATCCCTACAGCGTGGCCCTGATGTCGGCCGTGCCCACGGTGCGCGGCGGGCGCGAGCGCGCGGCGCGGCGCATCCGGCTGGCCGGCGACCCGCCCAGTCCCATCGACCCGCCCGCGGGCTGCCGCTTCGCCGGGCGCTGCCCCGTGGCCGTGCCTGCGTGTTCGGCCGAGGCGCCACCGCTGCGCGAAGCCGCCCCCGGCCATTGGGTGCGCTGCATCCGCGTGGACCACATCGATGGCGTGCCGCGCGCGCCGCTGGCCCTGTGAACCCGGAGCACCCGCCACCATGAGCATCACCGTCTACGCCGCCCGCAAGATCATCACCATGAACCCCATGCAGCCCGAGGCCACGCACGTGGCCGTGCGCGACGGGCGCATCCTCGCTGTCGGGGACCTGGCGCGCTGCACGGCCTGGGGCGAGTGCCGCATCGACGAGCGCTTCGCCGACCAGGTGCTGCTGCCCGGGCTGGTGGAGGGCCACTGCCACCTCAAGGAGGGCAGCATGTGGGACTGGACATACACGGGCTGGTTCGACCGGCGAGACCCCGATGGCAAGACCTGGCCCGGCCTGCGCTCCATGGATGCCGTGGTGGACCGCCTGGCCGAGGTGGCGGCGCGCATGGATGCGCAGGGCCTGCCGCCCGGACAGCCGCTGATCGCCTGGGGGTTCGATCCCATCTACTTCGGCGGCGAGCGCATGACGGTGGAGCACCTGGACCGGGCCGCCGCAGGCCGTCCCGTCGTGATCTCGCATGCCAACGGCCATTTGATGAACGTCAACAGCGCCATGCTGCGCCTGGCCGAGATCACGCGCGACAACGAGGTCGAGGGCGTGGTGCGCTTTGCGCCCGGCCACGCCCTGGCCGGCGAGCCCACGGGCGAGCTGCAGGAGCCGGCCGCCATGTTCCTGGTGCTGCGCAAGATCGGCAACGCCGGGCTGCTGGCGCCCATGACCGAGGCTGGCGTGCGCTCCTTTGCCCGCCTGGCCTGCCGCCAGGGCGTGACCACGGCCACCGACCTGGTCAACAAACTGGGTGAGCAGGACTGCCGCGTGCTGGAGGCCGCGCTGGGCGACGACCAGGTGCCCATCCGCATCCTGCCCGCCTTCCAGGCCTTCCACGGCACGCATGGCGCCGAGGCCGGTGCCGAGCATGTGCGCACGCTCATGGCGCGCAACACCGACCGGCTGCGCTACGGCCTGGTCAAGATGATGCTGGACGGCTCCATCCAGGGCTTTTCGGCACGCCTGCGCTGGCCCGGTCACTACAACGGCGCGCCCAATGGCATCTGGGTCACCGCGCCCGCGCAGTACGAGGCCGATTTCGAGACCTACCACCGCGCAGGCCTGCTCATCCATACGCACACCAATGGCGACGAGGCCAGCGAGGCCGCCATCGACGCCATAGGCCGCGTGCTGGCCCGCGCCCCCCGGCCCGACCATCGCCACACGCTGCAGCATGGCCAGATGATCGATGCGCCGCTGTTTCGCCGCATGGCGGCGCTGGGCCTGTGCGCCAACCTGTTCGCCAACCACCTCTGGTACTGGGGCGACCAGCACTACGAGATGACCATGGGGCCGGACCGCGCCATGCGGCTCGATGCCTGCGCCAGCGCGCTGTCTGCCGGCGTGCCGCTGGCCATTCACTCGGATGCGCCCGTCACGCCGCTGGGGCCGCTGTTCACCGCCTGGTGCGCGGTCCACCGGATCACGCCCAAGGGCCGCGTGCTGGGCGCGGCCGAGCGCCTGACCGTGGCCCAGGCCCTGCATGCCGTCACGCTGGGCGCGGCCTGGACACTGAAGCTGGACCACGAGATCGGCAGCATCGAATGCGGCAAGCGCGCCGACTTCTGCGTGCTGGAGGACGATCCGCTGTCCCTGGACCCCATGGTGCTCAAGGACCTCCGGGTCTGGGGCACGGTGCTGTCGGGGCGCGTCTTCAAGGCGGCATGACATGGGACAGCGGTTGCCGTTCACGGTCATCGGCGGCTTCCTGGGCGCCGGCAAGACCACGCTGCTCAACCACTGGCTGCGCCATGCGGATGGCCAGCGGCTGTCCGTGCTGGTCAACGACTTCGGCGCGCTCAACATCGATGCAGGCCTGATCAAGGACCACAGCGGCGACACCATCGCGCTGACCAATGGCTGCGTGTGCTGCCAGATCGGCGATGACCTGTCCATGGCCCTGATCGGCGTGCTGCAGCAGCGCGAGCGCTTCGACGCCGTGGTGGTCGAGGCCAGCGGCGTCTCCGACCCCTGGCGCATTGCCCAACTGGGCCTGGCCGATCCCGCACTGGCGCTGGACGGCGTCATCGTGGTCGTCGATGCCGCTGCCCTGCCCGGGCAGGCGGCCGATCCGCTGCTGGCCGACACGCTGCAGCGCCAGGTGGCCCGGGCCGATCTGGTCATCGTCAACAAGACCGATCTGGCCGATACCCGGACCCTGGAGCGCGTGCACGGCTGGATAGCCAGCCACGCGCCAGCCGCGCAACGCTGCGATGTGCACGAAGCCCGGGTGCCCGTGCAACTGCTCAGCGGCGCAGCCCTCCTGCGTGGTGCGCGGGAGGTCTCATGGGGTACTGGCACTGCGCGCCCCATGCATGGCCGGCAGTTCGAGACCTGGTCCTGCCAGCCGCCCGGGGGGCTGTGCGAGACGGCCCTGCAGGCGTGGCTGCAGGCCATGCCGGCTGGCGTGCTGCGGCTCAAGGGCGTGGTGCAGACCGGGGCGGGCCAGTGGAGCGAGCTTCAGTTTGCCGGGCGCAGCGGCCGGCTGCGTGCCGCATCAGCGCCCGTGCAGCAGCAGCAGGTGCCCGCCATCGTGGCCATCGGCCTGGCCGGGCAGCTTCCGGTGGCCGCGCTGCAGGCGCTGGTGGCAGGCGCTGCGGGCGTCAGGGCTGCGGGCCGTCCCGCATGAAATCCTGGGCCGCCTGCTGCAGCCACTCGCGCAGGCTTTGCAGCGGCGGATAGTTGCCGCGGCTCGTGGGCCAGGCCAGGTAGTAGCGCTCGGCGCTTTCCATCTCGGGCAGATGGGGCAGGGCACGCACCAGATCGCCCTGTGCGAGTTCGCGCTCGATCAGAAAACGCGGCAGCAAGGCCACGCCCACGCCGGCGATGGCGGCCTGGGCGGCGGTGGCGAACTGGTCGAACAGCATGCCCTGGCCCTCGGCCATGGGCGCGTGGTGCACGGACAGCCAGCGCTGCCAGGCATCGGGGCGCGATGCCAGGTGCAGCAGCGGCGCCTGCAGCAGGTCCTGGGGCTGGGCAAAGCCATGCTGGGCCAGCAGGGCGGGGCTGCAGGCAGGCACCACGGTCTCGCTCATCAGAAAGGCCAACTCGGCGCCCGGCCAGTGCGGCAGGCCGAAATGGATGGCGGCGTCCACGGCTTCGAGCTGGAAGTCAAACTGGGACAGCCGCGTCGTCAGGTTGATGGTGATGCCCGGGTGGGCGCTGAAGAACTGCGGCAGGCGCGGCGCCAGCCAGCGCGTGCCGAAGGTGGGCAGGATGGCCAGGTTCAGGCTGCCGCCGCGCGGGTTGGCCCGAAAGCCCAGCGTGGCCGTGGAGATGCGCATCAGCGCGCCCCGGATTTCCTGCGCATAGGCCTGGCCGGCCGGGCTCAGGCGCACGGTCTGGCGCTCGCGCACAAAGAGCTCCGCCTCCAGCCGCTCCTCCAGCGCTCGGATCTGGCGGCTGACGGCGCTTTGCGTCAGGTGCAGCTCGGCCGCAGCTGCCGTGAAGCTCTGGTGCCGGGCCGCCGCCTCGAAGGCGCACAGCAGGGACATGGGGGGCAGGAAACGGCGGGACAGCAGCATGGCAGGGAGCGGTGGGGCAATCGTGGGAGGGGCATTCTGTTTGGGAATGACCTATGGGCCCGATTATCGTTTGACCAGGCTCAAGGCGCAGACCTAGCATGCGTGCCAGGAATTCACCATGCCGCAGGCTGATCTGCGGCCCCACCATCAGTCCCCACAAGCACCATGTCTTCTACGTCCGCCAACGCCTTCGTGCCTTCCGACGAGATCCGCGCGCGCTTTTCCAGCGCCATGTCCGAGATGTACCGCGATGAAGTGCCCCAGTACGGCACGCTGATCGAACTCGTGGCCGACATCAACCAGCGCACGCTGCAGGCCGAGCCTGAGCTGCTGGCCCGGATGCAGCGCAGTGGCGAGCTGGCCCGCCTGGGCGTGGAGCGCCACGGCGCCATCCGCGTGGGCACGGCTGCCGAGCTGTCCATGCTGCGCCGCCTGTTCGCCATCATGGGCATGGAGCCCGTGGGCTACTACGACCTGTCGGTGGCCGGCGTGCCTGTGCACTCCACGGCCTTCCGTCCCGTCAGCGATGCCGCGCTGCTGGCCAACCCTTTCCGCGTCTTCACCTCGCTGCTGCGCCTGGACCTGATCGCCGACGAGGCGCTGCGCGCCCAGGCCGCCGCCATCCTGGCGCGCCGCAACATCTTCACCGAGCGCGCGCTGGCGCTGATCGCCCAGTCCGAGGCCAACGGCGGCCTCACCGATGCCGAGGCCGATGAATTCGTCGGCGAGGCGCTGGAGACCTTCCGCTGGCACAGCGAATCCACCGTGGACGGCACCACCTACGACGCGCTGCACAAGGCCCACCGCCTGATCGCCGACGTGGTCTGCTTCAAGGGCCCGCACATCAACCACCTGACGCCGCGCACCCTGGACATCGATGCAGCCCAGGCCGCCATGCCCGCACGCGGCATGGACGCCAAGGACGTGGTCGAAGGCCCGCCGCGCCGTGCCTGCCCCATCCTGCTGCGCCAGACCAGCTTCAAGGCGCTCAAGGAGACCGTGCGTTTTGCCGGCGATGCCACGGGCGCAGGCTCGCACACGGCGCGCTTCGGCGAGATCGAGCAGCGCGGCGTGGCGCTCACGCGCAAGGGCCGCGCGCTCTACGACCAGCTGCTGGCCCAGGTGCGCGACATGGGCAGCGCGGGCAGTGCCGCACCCGACTACGGCAGCCGCCTGGCCCAGGTCTTCGAGGCTTTCCCCGACACCCATGAGCAACTGCGCCGCCAGGACCTGGCCTTCTACCGCTTCACGCTGAGCGACGAGGGAGCCGCCCTGGCCGCAGGCGAGGCCGCCGCGGCCGCCGCCTCGGACCTGGACGCCCTGATCGCCCGTGGCCTGGCCCAGGCCGAGCCCATCGTCTACGAGGACTTCCTGCCCGTGAGCGCGGCCGGCATCTTCCAGTCCAATCTGGGCGGCGAAGAGCAAAAGCAGTACGCGGCCCATGCGGCCCAGCAGGCCTTCGAGGCCGACCTGGGTGCGCGCGTGCATGACGAGATCGCGCTGTACGAGCAGGCGCAGCAGCGCTCCATCGACCAGCTGCGCAGCGCGCTGCGCACCCAGGCCGCCCAGGCTGTGGCCTGACCGGCTGCCTGGAGGCCGGCTTTGGCCGGCATCCACCCTGTATCCCCTTTCCCGGGGCGCATGCGCAGGCGCCAGGCCTGTGCACGCGCCCCTTTGTTTTTTGCAAAGCCGCAAGAGGCCTTCATGAGCACTGCAGACCTGGGCATTCAGTCGCCCACCGCCCATCTGTTCAACCCGCTGTTCGCGCACCCCGAAGGCTCGCCCATACGCGAGCTGTTTCCCTATCTGAGCCGCCCCGGCATGCTCTCGCTGGCGGGCGGCTATCCCTCGCCCAGCCTGTTCGATGCCGAAGGCCTGCAACAGGCCGCGATGGCCGCTTTGCAGCAGGACGCTGCCGCCAGCCTGCAGTACGGCGCCAGCGAAGGCCAGCTGCCGCTGCGCGAAGCCCTGGCCGCGCTGTGCGCCACGCGCGGCATTGCCTGCACGCCGGCCGACATGATCGTGACCACGGGCTCGCAACAGGCCTTCGACCTGCTGGTCAAGGTGCTGGTGGAGCCTGGCGATCCGGTGCTGGTCGAGGTGCCCGCCTACCCGGCCACGCTGCAGACGCTCAAGCTGGCCCAGGCACAGGTCGTGGCCGTGCCCACGGATGAACACGGCCTGGACACCGGTGCCCTGGCCAGCCTGCTGGCCCAGTGGCCCCATGCGCGCCGCCCCAAGCTGCTCTACACCGTGCCCAACTTCTCCAACCCGGGCGGCACGCTGCTGCCCGCGGCGCGGCGCGAGGCCCTGGTGGCGCTGGCGCGCCAGCACGGCTTTGTCATCGTCGAGGACGACCCCTATGGCGAGCTGCGCTTTACCGGCCAGCGCGAGCCGTCGATCTACGAAACGGGCCTGGCGCAGTGCGGTGCCCAGTCCAACCCCGTGGTCTACCTGTCCAGCCTGTCCAAGACCGTGGCGCCTGCGCTGCGCATCGGCTGGATGCTGGCCGACGCCCAATTGCTGCGCCGCTGCACCATCGCCAAGCAGACGGCCGACCTGTGCACCTCGCCGCTGGCGCAGATGATCGCCGCGCACTATCTGCGCTCGGGCCGCTATGCACCCCAGCTGGCCCAGGCCTGCGCCGAGTACGCGGCGCGCATGGATGCGCTGTGCTCGGGCATGCAGTCGGCCCTGGGCGAGCAGATCCGCTTCGTGCGGCCTGCGGGCGGCATGTTCGTCTGGGCGCAGTTGCTGCCGCCACAACGGCATGCGGGCGAGCCCGAGGCCCTGGCCCGGGCGCTGTTCACGGCCGCTGTGGAGCAGGGCGTGCTCTATGTGCCAGGCAAGGCCTTCTTCCCGGCCGAGGCGGCGCAGCAGGCCGGCCTGTGCATGCGCCTGTCGTATGCGGCGCCCACCGTGCCCCAGATCACCGAGGCCGTGGCGCGCCTGGGCCGGGCCTGGGGCCAGGCCGTGTCCTGAAGACATCGGCAACAGCGTTCATGCAATGAAAAAGGCCGCCCGAGGGCGGCCTTTTTCTTGCGGGGCAAACCGGGCATGGCGCAAGGCCTGCCCGGTTGCGGCGGGCAATTACATGCCCATGCCGCCCATGCCACCCATGCCGCCCATGTCGGGCATGGCGGGGGTGCCTTCAGCCTTGGGGGACTCGGCGATCATGGCTTCGGTCGTCAGCAGCAGCGATGCCACGGAAGCGGCATTCTGCAGGGCCGTACGCGTCACCTTGGTCGGGTCCAGGATACCCATTTCCAGCATGTCGCCGTAGGTGTCGTTGGCGGCGTTGAAGCCGTAGTTGCCCGAGCCGTTCAGCACGGCGTTGACCACCACCGAGGGCTCGCCACCGGCGTTGGCCACGATTTCGCGCAGGGGCGCTTCGATGGCCTTCATGATCAGCTTGATGCCGGCGTCCTGCTCGGCGTCGCCGGTCTTCAGTTCGCCCACGGCTTGCTTGGCACGCAGCAGAGCCACGCCGCCGCCGGCCACGATGCCTTCTTCCACAGCAGCGCGGGTAGCGTGCAGGGCGTCTTCAACGCGGGCCTTCTTTTCCTTCATCTCGACTTCGGTGGCAGCGCCGACCTTGATCACGGCCACGCCGCCGGCCAGCTTGGCCACGCGCTCTTGCAGCTTTTCGCGGTCGTAGTCGCTGGTGGCTTCTTCGATCTGGATGCGGATCTGCTTGACGCGGGCTTCGATTTCAGCAGCTTGGCCAGCACCGTCGATGATGGTGGTGTTTTCCTTGCCGATTTCGATGCGCACTGCCTGGCCCAGGTCTTCCAGGGTCACCTTGTCCAGCGCCAGGCCCACTTCTTCAGCGATGACCTTGCCGCCCGTCAGGATGGCGATGTCTTCCAGCATGGCCTTGCGGCGGTCGCCGAAGCCAGGAGCCTTGACAGCCACAACCTTCAGGATGCCGCGGATGGTGTTGACCACCAGCGTTGCCAGGGCTTCGCCTTCGACGTCTTCTGCAATGATCAGCAGGGGACGGCCGGCCTTTGCCACGGCTTCCAGCGTGGGCAGCAGGTCGCGGATGTTGCTGATCTTCTTGTCGAACAGCAGCACGAAGGGGTTGTCCAGCAGGGCAACCTGCTTTTCGGGGTTGTTGATGAAGTAGGGCGACAGGTAGCCGCGGTCGAACTGCATGCCCTCGACGACGTCGAGTTCGTTGGCCAGCGACTTGCCTTCTTCAACGGTGATCACGCCTTCCTTGCCGACCTTGTCCATGGCTTCGGCAATGATGCTGCCCACGGATTCGTCGGAGTTGGCGGAGATCGAGCCGACCTGGGCGATTTCCTTGGAGGTGGTGGTGGCCTTGGATTGCTTCTTCAGCTCTTCCACCAGGGCGGCGACAGCCTTGTCGATGCCGCGCTTGAGGTCCATGGGGTTCAGGCCGGCGGCCACGTACTTGATGCCTTCGCGGACGATGGCCTGTGCCAGCACGGTGGCGGTGGTCGTGCCGTCACCGGCGATGTCGTTGGTCTTGGAGGCCACTTCCTTCACGAGCTGGGCGCCCATGTTCTGCAGCTTGTCCTTGAGTTCCACTTCCTTGGCGACCGACACGCCGTCCTTGGTCACGGTGGGGGCGCCGAAGGAGCGCTCCAACACCACGTTGCGGCCCTTGGGGCCCAGCGTGACCTTGACCGCGTTGGCCAGGATGTTCACGCCTTCAACCATGCGGGCGCGTGCTTCGCCGCCGAAAACTACGTCTTTTGCTGCCATTTCAATTCTCCGGATTCAGTTGGAAAGTGCGGTTTCGAAGCGCGTGGATTACTTTTCGACGACCGCGAACAGGTCGTCTTCCTTCATCACCAGCAGTTCGTCGCCATGGACCTTGACGGTCTGGCCGCTGTACTTGCCGAACAGAACGCGGTCGCCGACCTTCACGTTCAGGGCGATCACTTCACCCTTGTCGTTCTTCTTGCCGGGACCCACTGCCAGCACTTCGCCCTGGTCGGGCTTCTCGGCGGCGTTGTCGGGGATCACGATGCCCGAAGCCGTCTTGGTTTCGTTTTCGAGGCGCTTGACGATCACGCGATCGTGCAGGGGACGCAGGTTCATACCAACTCCTAAATCATCAACAAAGTTGAAACAAAGACTTGCCGGCCCGGCGGGCCGGCATTCGAAGCAATGTGGGACAGAGGATTGTTAGCACTCATACCCAACGAGTGCTAATAATAAGGCAATTCGGCCAGGTTTCAAGGGGTAGGGCCGGATGTGCCGCAAGACGGCACATCCGGCGCGGAGTGCGGAACGCCACTGATCTTTAGTTTTTTCGGGGCGCGCCCGCGCTGGCCAGCGGCGAAGCGCGGCCTGCAGGAGCACACAGAACTTCCGGCGAAAGGCTGTCGCTGAATCACCATGCAGCCTTGCGGGCTGTGACCTAACGTCGCATCGAAGGCGCCCTGGCCGTGGTGCTGAGCGCACCCAAGATCAGCCAGCCGTGCAGACTGACTGCCCTTGATCAGGCGCGAACTAGACCGAGGCCTCGTCTGGTGACCTCTGTGGTCAGAGGGAGAAAAGCTCCGCCTTCGTGGCACGATGACGGGCCAGTCCTAAAGGGGAGCTTCACCAGGTCGGGTGCGGATGAGGAGCGAAGCATCTGGCGATGCCGCCAGCCCTGAAGCTTGGATGACCACCATGTGGCTGCAACTGATAGGTCACGAGGTGGCCGTGAGCAGCAGCAATCGCTGCGGAGCAGATGGCAACTGCAGACTTTCTAACGATGGCCTCAGGCTGATCTACGCCCTTCACTGTGCAAAGCGAGAGTGACAGGGACGACCAACACCGGCCGTTGAAGGCTTCCATTGTTGGACGACCGCTTCACCGTTTGGAAGTGGCCAGTCGATTCTTCGGTGCGCCGTGCCTCGCCTCGAAGGCCCCATTTCGCGCTGCACCGCTGATTCCTGTCGACTCAATGCCGTCGCTCCGACTGGTTTCAACGAAGTTGGAATCAGCCCACGATGGTGCTCGCGCCGAGCGTCCGCACTCAGGCGTTGGTGCGCAGGTTGGTGCAATGACGATGTAGGATTTGGATACAATGAAAATAAGAAGCATTCTTGTTTGCCGCTGCATATTGCCCCGGTGCCTTTCCTCCTGCTTCACTCGTGCCGCTTTCCCATGCCCGCCGCCGACCGCGCCCTTGTTCCCGATGTCGCCACTCTCTACTCCGACCACCACGGCTGGCTGCTGGGCTGGCTGCGCAAGCGCCTGGGCAATGCCTTTGATGCGGCCGATCTGACCCAGGACACCTATGTGCGCCTGCTGGGTCGCAGCGGCGCCGAGATCCAGGCCATTCGCGAACCGCGTGCCCTGCTGATGACCATTGCCCAGGGTCTGGCCGCCAACCTCTACCGCAAGCGCTGCGTGGAGCAGGCCTATCTGGACGCCCTGGCCCTCATGCCCGAGGCCGTGGCCCAGTCCCCCGAGCACCGCGCCATCGTGCTGCAGACCCTGGTCGAGGTGGACCGCCTGCTGGCCCTGCTTCCACTGCCCGTGCGCCAGGCCTTTTTGCTGTCGCAGATCGACGGCATGAGGCAGGCCGACATCGCGGCTGAACTGGGCCTTTCCGTGCCCACCGTGCGCCGCCATATCGCGCGGGCCGTGGTGCAAGTCTGCTTTCTGGACGACGACGGCGCATGAGCCTGCCCATTCCTCTTGCGGTGCGCGAGCAGGCCGCCGAATGGCTGGTGGAGCTGCAGTCCGATGATCACAGCGCCGGCACGCGCGAGATGCTGGTGCAGCGCCTGCAGCACTGGCGCGAATCCCATCCCGACCATGAGCGCGCCTGGTTGCGCATAGAGGCCATGGGCGCACGCCTGCAGCCGCTGTCCGGTACGCCGGCCAGCTTGGCCCTGGCCCAGGCCGCGCGCACGGCACGCGGGCGCGGGCGGCGCTTGGCGGTGCGCAGCCTGGCCGTGCTGCTGTTCACGGGCGCGGGTGCCTGTGCCGTGGCATGGAGAGGTCCGGCATCCTCGGGCGACTGGCTGGCCAGCCTGGGGGCGGACCTGCGCACGGGCACGGCCCAGCGGCGCAGCCTGCGCCTGCCGGACGGCACCCAGCTGCAGATGAATGCCGACAGCGCGGTCGACCTGGATTTCAGCCCGCAGCAGCGCCTGGTGCGCCTGCGCGGCGGCGACATCGAGGTGGCCACGGCCCAGGGCCTGAAGGATAGTGCGCCGCCCTTGCTCGTCGAAACCCGCCATGGCCGCATACGTGCCCTGGGCACGCGCTTCGTCGTGCGCCAGCGCGGCCAGGGGCCCAGCCGGGTTGCGGTCTTTGAAGGCGCCACGGAGATCGCGCCCCGCGAACGGCCCGGCCACCTCCATCTGCTGCAAACAGGCCTGCAGGCGCAGTTTGACGCTCAGGCCACCACGCCGGCCGGGCCCGCCGATCCGGCCCTGGCAGCCTGGACGCGCGGCATGCTGGTGGCCCAGGACATGCCGCTGGCCGAGTTCCTGGACCAGCTGTCGCGCTACCGGCCCGGCCACCTGGGCTGCGATGGCGCCGTGGCGCAGCTGCCCGTCAGCGGCACCTATCCGCTGGCCGACACCGACCAGGTGCTGGCCATGCTGCTGGCCACCCTGCCGGTGCGCCTGCGCACGGCCACGCGCTACTGGGTGGTGGTCGAGCCGGCCTGATTTCCTGGCTCTTGTCGATCCTGGCTGATCGCTTTTCGCGTCTCGCGGGGCAATGGAGATGAAGCGCTTTTTTCTGCGTCCGCATTCCATTGCCAACCATCCAGGACCGAGGGACACGCACACCATGGGCCATCACCCGACTTTTCGCGCCACACGACTGGCATTTCAACTGCGGCAGGCCTTGCGCCCCGCCGTTCTGGCACTGCCGCTGGTGGCGGTGCTTGCCCCGGCGCAGGCCCACGCACAGGCACAGCCCCACGCCCAGGCAGTGCAGCGCTACGACATTCCTGCCGGGCCGCTGACCGCCACGCTCAATCGCTTTGGCGCCCAGGCGGGCATCCTGCTGTCCTTCTCCACCGCCCAGACCGCAGACAGGACCAGCCCCGGCGTGCAGGGTGATCGAACCGTGGACCAGGCCCTGTCCGCGCTGCTGGCCGGCACGGGCCTGCAGGCCCTGCCGCGCGAGGGCGGCGGCTTTGTGGTGCGACCGTCCCTGGCCGTGGGAACGCCCACCGGCGCGGCCACGCTGGCCGAGGTGCGCGTCACCGCCCAGGCCGAGCGCAGCGCCGTCACCGAGGGCACGCAGTCCTACGCCGCCAGCGAATCGCGGGCCGCCACGGGCCTGTCCCTGTCGCTGCGCGAGACGCCGCAGTCGGTCAGCGTGATCACGCGCCAGCGCATGGACGACCAGGGCATCGTGCTGCAGGAAGACATCGCCCGCCAGACCACGGGCCTGAGCTATGCGCAGTACGGTCCCACGGGCGGCGACACCAACCAGTTCTTCGCGCGGGGCTTTCAGATCAAGAACTTCCAGGTCGATGGCGTCAACCGCCTGTTCAGCGACTACCCGGCCATCTTCCAGACCAGCGACATGGCCATGTTCGACCGCGTCGAAGTCGTGCGCGGCGCCTCGGGGCTGATGAGCGGCGCGGGCACGCCCGGCGCCACCATCAACCTGGTGCGCAAGCTGCCCACGGCCGAGTTCCAGGGCAGCGCCAGGCTCACGGCAGGCTCCTGGGATTTCGCACGTGCCGAGGTGGATCTGTCATCTCCGCTCAACGCCTCCGGATCGGTGCGCGGGCGCATCGTGGCCGTGTCGCAGAACCGCCATTCCAAGGTCGACTACGAGCAGGACCGCAGCCGCTCGCTGTACGGCGTGGTGGAGGCTGACCTGTCGCCGTCCACGCTGGCCACCGTGGGCTTTTCCGCGCAGGACTACGACGCTTCTGGCGTAGGCCGTGGGGGCCGGCCTTTCTTCTACACGGATGGCACGCGCATCGATTGGAGCCGCTCCGCGTCCTCGGGCGCGCGCTGGGCCTCGGCACGGCGGGACTACCGCAGCGTCTTCGCCTCGCTCGAACACCGCATGGCCAGCGACTGGCGCCTGAAGGCCATCTACACGCTCGACCGCAGCAGCTATGACGAGATTCCGGGCTGGACCAATGAACAGCCTGTGGACCGCACCACCGGCGCAGGTGCCGGCCTGTGGGCCGCCTGGTGGACGGGGCGGCCTCGGCAGGACACGCTGGACCTCACGGCTTCCGGTCCCTTCCAGCTGCTGGGACGCCAGCACCAGGCCGCCTTCGGCGCCAGTGTGGCACGCACGCGCAACGACAGCGGCTCGCATGGCCGCTGGGCCTTCCCCGGCTGGGACAACACCATAGACAACCTCTTCACCTGGGATGGCCGCACGCCGGTGCAGCCCGACAACCCGGTACTAGGCCGCAGCGCGGCCGTGGAACGCAGCAGCAGTGCTTACGGATCGCTGCAGCTGCGCCCCACGGACCGGCTGTCCGTCATCGCGGGGGCACGCATCACGAACTGGAAGCGTCGCGACAGCTACACCGATTTCGCCAGCGGCGAGACCAGCGGCAGCGCCATGGCCGAAAACGGCAAGCTCACGCCCTTCGCCGGCCTGGTGCTGGACGTGGGCCGCGATTGGTCGGCCTATGCCAGCTATACCGATATTTTCCAGGCGCAGAGCAGCCTGGACATCCACGGCAAAAAGCTCGATCCCCTACTGGGCCGCAGCTACGAGCTGGGCCTCAAGGGCGAGCTGCAGGACAAGCGCCTGCAGGTGGGCGCCGCCGTCTACCGCCTGCTGCAGGACAACGTGGCCCAGGCCATCACGGGCAGCTACGCGCCCAATGGCGAGCAGGCCTACCGTGCCGTCAAGGGCGCCGAAACGCGTGGCTTCGAGGTGGAGATGACCGGCGAAATCCGCCGCCACTGGAACGCCTCCGTCGGCTTTGCCCGCAACATCGCGCGCGACGCCGAGCGCAACCGCCTGAACCCCGAAATCCCGCGCAACACCCTCAAGCTGTTCACCACCTACCGCCTGCCTCACATAGGCCACGGCCTGACCGTGGGCGGCGGCGCGCGCTGGCAAAGCGGAACCTGGAGCGACCTCTCCTTCCTGGGCCTGCCCAACGTCAGCCGTGTCGAGCAGAAAAGCTATGCTGTGGCCGACCTGATGGTGCAATACGCCATCAATCCGAAGCTCACGGTCTCGGCCAACCTCTACAACGTCTTCGACCGCAAGTACCAAGGGGTTTCGACCTCGTCGTACTACGGGGAGGCGCGGAATATGCGCGTGGCGGTGTCTATGAAGTTCTGAAATGTTTTCAGCTGCGCCCCGTGTGAACGTCGTCAGCATCAGTGGATGTGCTGTCCGCCGTTGATGGCGATGTTTGCGAGGGTAGAGCTGTCAGGGTGTCATGGCGAGCCTGGCCGTCCATCCGTGTTTCGGGACTGCAAGTTTGAGTGGGGGTGAGACGATCACTGGCACGGGGCGAGCGCCCGGAGAATGTCCTAGCCTTCGAGTAGCCCCACCATTTGGGCCAGCGCTTGTCGCAGGGGCTAAGGACTGCTTGGCGCCATGCAGCGTGAGTTCGCCCGGCGGCGGGGGGCGGCAGCTGCCGAGGCAAAGCCGACACCGACAGGCCTGCGACAAACGACTGCAACGGGTAGCTGCCACACAAGAGCCCATGGCAACCCGCGACGCCGCCGCACATCGGCCCTGAGCCCTTGCGCCTCGGCCGATAGCTCGCTCCTCAGCCTTGCTGGCCAAAAAACTAAAGTGCAGTGGCGCGTTTTCCGTACAGACGAAAGTTCAGTGGCGCATCTCTCTAAGGATCGATGGCGCATGGCTTGCAAGGACGTGAGAAATCAACGAGTTATCTGCGTGACGCGCTGCGTGTTCAGTGGCGTTCCGCACGGAGCTTGCGCAATGGAGCCGCACGGCCGCCCTCATTTTTTTCAACAACAATTCAACAATAGTTGTATTATTGATGCATGCAAGAAACCCAAGTCATCCGATCGCTTTCGGCCCTGGCCCATGACGCGCGCCTGCGCGTTTTCCGCGCCCTGGTAGTCGCCGGCCCTGCGGGGCTTACGCCCAGCGCCTTGGCCGAACAGTTGGGTATCGCACCCAACGCGCTGTCGTTCCACCTCAAGGAGCTGTCCCATGCCGAGCTGGTCAGCCAGGAGCGCCTGGGCCGCAATGTGCTGTACCGGGCGTCCTTTGCGGCGATGAACGACCTGCTCGCCTACCTCACCGAAAACTGCTGCCAGGGCGCCGCATGCGCCACGGTGGATGCCTTGCCCTGCAACTGCTGAACGGAGTCCACGATGAAACGCTTCCATGTCCATATGCACGTCGACGATCTGGCCAAGAACATCGCGTTCTATTCCCAGCTGTTTGGTGCCGAGCCCGCCCGCGTGGAAAGCGACTACGCGAAGTGGATGCTGGACGAGCCCCGGGTGAACTTCGCCATTTCGACGCGAGGCGAGAAAGCCGGCCTGGACCACCTGGGCTTCCAAGTGGATGAGGCCGAGGAGCTGGATGCGCTCAAGGCACGCGCCAGGGCCGCCGACCTGGCGATGCTCGACGAAGGCGCCACCACCTGCTGCTATGCACGCAGCGACAAGCACTGGATCACCGATCCCCAGGGGATTGCCTGGGAGCACTTTCATTCGCTGGAGAACATTCCCGTGTTTCACGAGGCCCCTGATGCAGCCGTCGAAGCCAGCGGCGCGTGCTGCGCGCCGACGGCCCCGCGCCAGGCGGCCGCATCTGCCTGCTGCGCCCCAGGCACCGTAGCTGCCTCTTCCTCCAAGTCCTGCTGCTAAGCCACCATGTCTGATTCCATCACCCCCCTGAATGTCCTGTTCCTGTGCACTCACAACTCGGCACGCAGCATCCTGGCCGAAGCTTTGCTCAACGACATGGGCAATGGGCGCTTCAAAGCGTATTCGGCCGGCAGCAGCCCCCGCGCGAATCAGCAGCCCAATCCCTTGAGCTTGCAGGTGCTGCAACGTGCCGGCGTATCTGTGCAGGGGCTGCGCAGCAAGAGCTGGGATGAGTTCGCGGCCCCGCAGGCGCCGCAGATGGACCTGATCATCACCGTCTGCGACAACGCAGCTGGCGAGGTCTGCCCGATCTGGCCCGGCCACCCCGCCACCGCCCACTGGGGATACGCCGATCCCTCGCAGGGAGACGCATCTGAAGAGGTCAAGCTGGAAGCATTCCGACAGACTCTGCACATGATGCGTCGTCGTCTGGAGCTGCTGGTCAACCTGCCCGACGACAAGCTGGAAAAGGCAAGGCTACAGGGCACCGCCCGCGAACTGGCCTCCCACTGACGCCCCCCTTCGTCCACGAATGCGCGCCTTCTGAAACCCGAATCTCCCAGCACCATGCTCATGGCAGTCCTGATCTTCATCTCCACCCTTGTGCTGGTTATCTGGCAGCCGCGCGGCCTGGGCATTGGCTGGAGCGCCTCGCTGGGCGCGGTCGTTGCCCTGCTGGCCGGCGTGGTGCATCTTTCCGACATTCCAGTGGTCTGGGGCATCGTGTGGAATGCGACCGCCACCTTTGTAGCCGTCATCATCATCAGCCTGCTGCTTGACGAGGCCGGCTTCTTCGAATGGGCCGCGCTGCACTTCGCACGCTGGGGCGGCGGCCGGGGCAGCAAGCTGTTCGCGTTCATCGTGCTGCTGGGTGCGGCTGTGTCCGCCTTGTTCGCCAACGACGGCGCCGCCCTGATTCTCACGCCCATCGTGATGGCCATGCTCGTGGCGCTGGGCTTTTCGCCCTCCGCCACGCTGGCATTCGTCATGGCAGCAGGCTTCATCGCCGACACGGCCAGCCTGCCGCTGATCGTCTCCAACCTGGTCAACATCGTCTCGGCCGACTTTTTCAACATCGGCTTCAACGAATACGCCTCGGTAATGGTGCCGGTCAATCTCGCCTCGGTGCTGGCCAGCCTCGCCATGCTGATGCTGTTCTTTCGGCGCGGCATTCCCGCAACCTATGACCTGGCCCAGCTCAGGCGCCCGGCCGATGCGATCCGCGATCCGGCGACCTTTCGCGCGGGCTGGGTGGTTCTGGTCCTGCTGTTGGTCGGCTTCTTCGGGCTGGAGCCGCTGGGCGTGCCTGTCAGCGCGGTCGCGGCCGCAGGTGCCGCCCTGCTGCTGGCCGTGGCGGCACGCGGCTGCGTCATCAGCACCCGCAAGGTACTGCATGGCGCGCCGTGGCAGATCGTCGTGTTCTCGCTGGGCATGTATCTGGTGGTCTACGGATTGCGCAATGCCGGGCTGATCACCTCTATCGCATCCGTTCTGGACCGCTTTGCCCAAGGCGGCGTCTGGGGCGCAGCCATCGGCACGGGGGTGCTCTCGGCCCTGCTGTCGTCTGTGATGAACAACATGCCCACCGTGCTGGTGGGTGCGCTGTCGATCGATGCCTCCAGTGCCACCGGCGTGGTCAGGGATGCCATGGTCTATGCCAACGTGATCGGCTGCGACCTGGGCCCGAAGATTACGCCCATCGGTAGCCTGGCCACGCTGCTGTGGCTGCATGTGCTGGCCAGCAAAGGCATGACCATCGGATGGGGCTACTACTTCAGGGTCGGTACGGTTTTGACGGCCCCCGTGCTGCTCATCACGCTTGCCGCCCTTGCGCTGCGCCTGAGCGTGGCTGCCTGAATTCCCTCACAGAACCCATCTGCCATGAGCACCATCACGATCTATCACAACCCCGCCTGCGGCACATCGCGCAACGTGCTGGCCCTGATCCGCAACAGCGGCGAGGAGCCCGCCGTCATCGAATACCTCAAGACACCGCCCGACCGGGCCACGCTGGAGCGGCTGCTGGCGGACCTGGCCCTGCCTGTGCGGGAGGTTCTGCGGCAAAAAGGTACGCCGTATGACGAGATGGGCCTGGGCGACCCGGAATGGACCGATGCCCAGCTGATTGACGCCATGCTCCGGCACCCTATCCTCATCAATCGCCCCATTGTGGTGACGCCACTGGGCACGCGCCTGTGCCGGCCATCCGAGGTGGTGCTGGACATACTGCCGCGTCCCCAGCAAGGGGCATTCTCCAAGGAGGACGGCGAAGCCGTCATCGACGCGGCAGGACAGCGTGTGGCAAAGCACTGACTTGCCAGATCCGGCCCCTGCGTGGCCAAAGGTGGCGAGGCAGCAACGACCTGCCGCTGTGGCGCGCCGAAGCCTCAGCGGCGCCCCGCTCCTGAGCCTGCTCACCACCCGGGGCGGCTCACGATCCCTTCGGCCGCTGCCTTGAAGTTCGCCATGACTTCATCGATCGGCTGACCCATCTGCGCATGGACGATGGCGCCATCCGCCACCAGGGTGAGCGCAGCGCCCACGGACACGGAACGGCCACCGAACAGGCGATCCAGCACGGACGACATTTCCTGCTTGTGCCGCCGGACCGTCGCCAGGATCTCAGGGTCGGACGAGCCCAGTTCGGCAGCGGCATTGAGAAAGGCGCAGCCCCGAAAGTCGGGCTGGCCGAACCAGCTCCTGAGGGTGGTGGACAGGGCATCCAACGCTGACGAGCCCCCGGCGGCCTCTTGCGCCAGGCTGGCCTGGAACCAGGAAATCCACCGTTCATGGCGGTAGTCGAGGTACGCCCGGATCAGGTCGTCCTTGCTGGCGTACTGGCGGTAGAAGGTGACTTTGCTGACCGACGACCGCTCGATGATCCGGTCCACGCCCGTGGCCCGGATGCCCTCTGCGTAGAAAAGGCCATGGGCTGCCACCAGGATGCGCTCGCGGGGCGGCAGTGACTCGAGAGATGGCTGGGAAGTTTTCATGAAGACATTGTAGACAGATCGTTCCACCTCCGTTAGAGTGGCGCATGTAGACAGATCGTTCTACATCTTTTCAAAGGTCACATCATGGAAACTCGCCCACCCCTGCCCCCGTTCTCTCTCGCAAGCGCCGTCCAAAAGGTCCGTTTGGCCGAGGATGGATGGAACACACGCGATGCGGCCAAGGTCGCGATGGCCTATACCCACGACACGAAATGGCGCAACCGGGCGGAGTTCGCCAACAGCCGCGCCGAGGCCCAGGCCCTTCTTGAGAGGAAGTGGAAGAAGGAGCTGGACTACCGGCTGATCAAGGAGCTTTGGCTGTACGCGGAAAACCGGATCGCAGTCCGCTACGCCTATGAGTGGCACGACGATGCCGGGAACTGGTTCCGGTCGTACGGCAACGAGAACTGGGAATTCGAGGCCGACGGTCTCATGCGCCGGCGCTTCGCATGCATCAACGACATGCCCATCCAGGAATCGGAGCGCAAGTTCCACTGGCCGCTGGGGCGTCGCCCCGATGACCACCCCGGTCTGTCCGACCTGGGCCTGTAGGCAAAGCCCCGGGCCACGTCCCCAGGCAGCCAGCCGCTGCCGCGATGGCCTGGGCGGGAAGGCGCTCCGCCTTACCGACTCAGCGCCTTGCGGACCTCCGCCTGGAACGCCTCGCTGTTGCGAAGGCGCAGATACTCCTGGTATGCGGCCCGATATTCCTGCGTTTCGACTCCGTAGGAGATCGATATCTCCGCATGGCGGTCCAATCCGGCGCGGCGCCAGAGTGCGAGATCGGCGATGACTTCGGCGCGGGAAAGCGCTGCGTCCGATGTGGCTGCCGAGGCGTCTTGCGGCTGCGAATGGGCTGCGAAGCAGCTTGAGAAGGCGATGGCCGCAAGCGCCGGCTTCAGGATGCGTGCGGCTGCAGCAACGGTGGGGGAGGGGGTTGTGTTTGGCATGGTTTGACGGATGGGGGTGGGTGGAGCCGGGCCATGGCTTGGGCCGCCTGCTTGGGCAGGTCGCCTGGGCCGCATGTCCCGCAGGGGTGTTCGGTTGCTTTGCTGTGTGGAAAGGGGGCTCCTTTCGGGAAGTGGCAGGTTCAGGGGGCAACGCTGGCGGGCAGACCGTGGCTGGCGGCTGCCAATGCCCTGGAAGGCTCCGGCGTCCAGCCGCCGCCCAGCGCCTTGAAGATCGCCACCGTCGAGCGCGCCGACTCCATCCGGGCCTGCGCCTGTGCATCGAGCACGCCCAGCAGGCTTTCATCTGCCTGCAGCACCTCGATCAGGCTGACCACGCCCTTGTCGTAGGCGGCGCCTGCGGCCTGCCGGGCTCGCGTGAGCGCAACCGCGCCCCTGGCGAGCACGGCCATCAGCTCCTGCCGCTTGTCCTGAGACACCAGGGCGTTCTCCACTTCTTCCGTGGCGCGCAGTACCGACTGCCGGTAGGCGGCAAGGCTTTCCGCCTCCTGTGCCTGCGCCTGGTGGATCTGGGCGTTGATGCGACCGAAGTCGAACAGCCGCCAGCGCAGGCCGCCCACAACGCTGGCCTGCGATGCGCCGGCGCTGAAGAGATTGCCCGCGGAGATGGAGGTGGCGCTGCCGATCAGGCCGCTGATCGACAGCTTCGGGTAGTACTCGGCGATCGCCACGCCGATGCGTGCGTTCGACGCTGCCAGGCGCCGCTCCGCCGCGATGAGGTCCGGGCGTCGCCGCAGCAGATCGCCGGGCGCCTCCGCCAGGGAAAGGGTTGGCAGCACGGGGACCGGGCGGGGATCGGCCAGCTCTGCCCGGTGCGTGCCGGGTGCCGTGGCCAGCATCACGTCCATGGCGTTGAGCGCGGCTTCGAGCGCATTTTCCAGCGGCGGGACGGTGGCTTGCGCCCGCGCAAGTGCCCCCTCGACCTGGCGCAATTGAAGTTCTGATGCCAGTCCTTTGCTAAACCGCAGGTCGACGATGGAGCGCAGTTGCTGCTGGGTTTGCACTTGCGAGCGTGCCACTGCCAGCCGCGCCTGCAGGCCGCGAATCTGGATATAGATGTCCGCAGTCTGGGCGGCCACCGCGAGCCGCAGGGCAGTGGCGCCGGCTTCCGATGCCTGGTACTCGGCCAGGGAAGCCTGCCTGGCCCTGCGCAAACCACCGAAGAGATCAAGCTCCCAGCTGGCTCCGAGGTTGACCTCCTGGGCGCTGCCGTAGCGATCGAATCCCGGCATGGAGTCGAGCACCCGGCCCAGCGGAGTCTCGACCGACTGATAGCTCCTGGCCGTTTGCGCCGAGACCTGGGCCGACGGCAGCAACGCAGCTGCCGCCGCGTCGAGTCCGGCGCGTGCCTGAAGCACGCGGCCAGCGGCCTGGGCAACATCCAGGTTCTGCTGCAGTGCCGCCGTGACGAGGCGCGCCATTTGCGCATCGCCAAAGGCTGCCCACCAGGCTGCAAGGTCCGTGGGGGAGTCCGGCGATGGAGGCTTGCCCTCACCCAGAGCGCGGCCCCCCATGTAGGCCTGGGGCAGGGCCGTGGCGGGCGGCTGGTAGTCAGGGCCTACCGCACACCCTGCACAAAGGCTGGCGAGCATCAGAAAAACGGGGGCGGCAAGACGCGGCATGTTCAACAGTCAGAAGCGTGGTGACGCTGTGACTATATTCCAAAATGGTCACTTGCATAGTATTTTTTTGATGGAGTAAGCTAGGCCGCATGAGCACCACCAACGTCTATCCGACCTCTGCGCGCGGCCCGGTCGAACACGATGTCCGGCAACAGATCGTGACTGCGGCGAAAGCGCATTTCAGCCGCTACGGCTACGAGAAAACCACGGTGTCCGACCTTGCCAAGGCCATCGGCTTTTCCAAGGCCTACATCTACAAGTTCTTCGAGTCCAAGCAGGTCATCGGCGAGATGATCTGTTCCAACTGCCTGATGGAGATGGAGGCGGAGATCCGCCAGGCCGTCGCCAGCACGGATGCGCCTCCCGAGCAGCTGCGGCGCCTGTTCAAGGCGATCGTCGCTGCCACGCTGCGGCTTTTCTCCGAGGACCGCAAGCTGTACGAGATCGCCATTTCGGCGTCGGCCGAGCGCTGGCAGGCAGCGCAGGCCTATGAGGAACGCATGCATCAGCTGCTGCTGCAGGTGCTCGACGCCGGGCGCCAGCGGGGCGATTTCGAGCGCAAGACGCCGCTGGATGAAACCGGGCGCGCCATCTTCCTGGTCATGCTCCCCTATCTGAACCCGGTGATGCTGCAGCACAGCCTCGACCATGCGGACGAGGCGCCCGCACAACTGGCCGGATTGGTGCTGAGAAGCCTGTCGCCCTAAATCCTGCAATTGTGACCATTGACATAAATGGTCACTAATCACAGAATCGGGTCCTGCTCATTGATCGGGACCCCCTCATGCTTCGGCACCGCCATCTGTCCATCGCCGCTGTCGGCGCACTGTCACTTGCACTCGCAGCCTGCGGCAAAAGCCCGCCGCCGGATCCGCGCACCCAGCCACCCCTCGTTCGCACCACCCTGGTAGCGCCAGGCAATGCTTCCGAGCGCGTCTTCACCGGCACCATCGCGGCCAGGGTGCAGGGCGATCTTGGATTTCGCGTGGCCGGCAAGGTGCTCGAGCGCCTGGTGGATACAGGCCAGACGGTCAGGCGCGGCCAGGCATTGCTGCGCCTCGACCCGGTGGACCTGAAGCTGGCCGCCCATGCCCAGCAGGAGGCCGTCGCAGCCGCCAGGGCACGGGCTCAGCAGACCAGCGACGAGGAGCAGCGCTACCGTGACCTGCAGGGAACGGGTGCCGTTTCGGCCTTGGCCCATGAACAGATCAAGGCGGCCGCGGATGCTGCCCGCGCCCAGCTCAGGGCGGCCGAAGCGCAGGCCGCCGCAGCGCTGAACGCCAGCCGCTACGCCGAACTGCTGGCCGATGCCGATGGCATCGTGATGGAAACACTTGCCGAGCCTGGCCAGGTCGTCAGTGCCGGCCAGGTGGTCGTGCGCCTCGCCCATGCCGGCAGGCGCGAAGCAGTCGTCCAGTTGCCCGAGACACTGCGGCCCGCGCTGGGCTCGGCGGCCCAGGCCCGCCTGTTCGGCAGGGAGGAGGTGGTCATCCCCGCCAGACTGCGCCAGCTGTCCGATGTGGCCGACCGGGCCACCCGCACCTTTGAGGCCCGCTATGTGCTGGACGCCGGCGCGGCGGCCAGCGCCCCGCTGGGCAGCACGGTCACGCTCAGGATTGGCGGGACATCGACATCGACATCGACATCGACATCGACATCGACATCGACAGCGACGGCCGGCAAGTCAACCCTGCAGGTCCCCATCGGCGCCATCCTCGATGAGGGCAAGGGCGCCGCTGTCTGGGTGGTGCAGGGCGATCAGGTCAGGCGCCAGCCCGTCACCGTGGTTCAGGTGCAGGACGGCAATGCCCAGGTGGTGGGTGCGCTCGACCAGGGGGACCGGATCGTCGCGCTCGGCGCGCATTTGCTGAGCGAGGGTGCGCAGGTGCGGCTGGACAGCGAGGCGCCGGCGCCTTCAACGGCAACAACGTCCACGGCGTCCTCCGTGTCCAAGGGAGCGTCCCGTGAGTGAAGGCCGTTTCAACCTGTCGGCGCTTGCCGTCCGTGAGCGCTCCATCACGCTGTTCCTGATCCTGCTGATTTCGCTGACGGGTGTCTTTGCCTTCCTCAAGCTGGGCCGGGCGGAAGATCCGGCCTTCACCGTCAAGGTCATGACCATCATCACGGCCTGGCCTGGCGCCACCCCGCAGGAAATGCAGGACCAGGTGGCAGAGAAGCTGGAAAAGCGCCTGCAGGAGCTGCGCTGGTATGACCGCACCGAAACCTTCGTCAGACCGGGGCTGGCCTTCACCACGCTGACCCTGCTCGACTCCACGCCCCCCGGCGAGGTGCAGGAGGAGTTCTACCAGGCCCGCAAGAAGCTCGGTGACGAGGCCCGCAACCTGCCGGCGGGCGTGATCGGCCCGATGGTGAACGACGAGTACGCCGACGTGACCTTTGCGATCTACGCCCTCAAGGCGCGCGGCGAGGAGCCCCGGGCGCTGGTGCGCGATGCCGAAGCCTTGCGCCAGCGTCTTTTGCATGTGCCGGGCGTCAAGAAGGTCAACATCGTCGGCGAGCAATCCGAGCGGATCTACGTGGAGTTCTCGCACGAGCGCCTGGCCACGCTGGGCATCAGTCCGCAGGACGTCTTCGCGGCATTGAACAACCAGAACGCCCTCACGCCTGCCGGGTCGGTGGAGACCCAGGGTCCGCAGGTGTTCATCCGCATCGACGGGGCGTTCGACGCGCTGCAGAAGATCCGCGACACGCCCATCGTGGTCCAGGGCCGCACGGTCAAGCTGTCCGACATCGCCACCGTCCAGCGCGGCTACGAAGACCCCTCGACCTTCATCATCCGCAACGGTGCGGAGCCTGCCTTGCTGCTGGGCGTCGTCATGCGCGACGGCTGGAACGGGCTGGACCTGGGCAAGGCGCTGGACCGGGAGGTGGGCGCCATCAACGCAGACATGCCGCTGGGCATGGGCCTGACCAAGGTGACGGACCAGGCCGTGAACATCAGCGCCTCCGTCGACGAGTTCATGCTCAAGTTCCTGGCCGCGCTGCTGGTCGTGCTGGTGGTGTGCTTCGCCAGCATGGGCTGGCGCGTTGGCGTGGTGGTGGCTGCGGCCGTGCCGCTGACGCTGGCGGCCGTGTTCATCATCATGGCTGCCACGGGAAAGAATTTCGACCGCATCACGCTCGGCTCGCTGATCCTTGCGCTGGGCCTGCTGGTGGACGACGCCATCATCGCCATCGAGATGATGGTGGTGAAGATGGAAGAGGGCTACGACCGCGTGGCCGCGTCCGCCTACGCCTGGAGCCATACCGCGGCGCCCATGCTGTCCGGAACGCTGGTGACGGCGGTGGGCTTCATGCCCAACGGGTTCGCACGCTCCACGGCGGGCGAGTACACCAGCAACATGTTCTGGATCGTCGGCATCGCGCTCATCGTGTCCTGGGTGGTGGCCGTGGTGTTCACGCCCTATCTGGGCGTGAAGATGCTGCCCCCTCTCAAAAAGGTCGAAGGCGGACATGCGGCGATGTATGGCACGCCCCGCTACGAGCGCCTGCGGCGCGTGCTGGGCAAGGTGATCGCCCGCAAGGGCATGGTGGCCGCAGTCGTGGGCGGGCTCATGGTGGCTTCCGTGCTGGGCATGTCCATCGTGAAGAAGCAGTTCTTTCCCATCTCCGACCGGCCCGAGGTGATGGTCGAGGTGCAGATGCCCTACGGCACCTCCATCGGCCAGACGAGCGAGACCACCCGCACGGTGGAAGCCTGGCTGCTGCAGCAGCCCGAATCGGAGATCGTGACCGCCTATATCGGCCAGGGCGCACCGCGCTTTTTTCTGGCCATCTCCCCTGAGCTGCCCGACCCGTCGTTCGCCAAGATCGTCGTGCGCACCGCCAACCAGGCGCAGCGCGACGCACTCAAGCTCAGGTTGCGCGAGGCCATCGCCCAGGGACTGGCCCCGCAGGCGCAGGTGCGCGCATCGCAGATCGTGTTCGGGCCGTACTCCCCGTTCCCCGTGGCGTATCGCGTCTCCGGCCCCGACCCGCAGCGGCTGCGCGACATTGCCGGCCAGGTGCACCAGGTGCTGCACGACAGCCCGATGATGCGGACCGTGAACTCCGACTGGGGCGTGCGCACCCCCGTCATGCGCTTCACCCTGGACCAGGACCGGCTGCAGGCCATGGGCCTGACCTCCGCGGCAGTCGCGCAGCAGCTGCAATTCCTGCTCAGCGGCGTGCCCGTGACCACCGTGCGCGAGGACATCCGCACCGTGCAGGTGATGGCGCGTTCTGCGGGCGGCACCCGCCACGATGTGGCCAGGGTCGGCGACTTCACGCTCACCAACGCCACTGGCCAGCGCATACCGCTGTCGCAGCTGGGCGAGGTCACCGTGCAGATGGAGGAGCCCGTCATGCGCCGCCGCGACCGCATGCCCACCATCACGGTCCGCGGAGACATCGATGACAGCCTGCAGCCGCCCGATGTCTCGGCGGCCATCACCCGGCAGCTGGAGCCCATCAGGAAGGCGTTGCCTGCGGGCTACCGCATCGACGAGGCCGGCTCCATCGAGGAATCCGGCAAGGCCATGACGGCCATGCTGCCCCTGTTCCCGATCATGATCGCCATCACGCTGATCATCATCATCTTGCAGGTGCGGTCGATATCGGCCACGGTCATGGTGTTCCTGACCAGCCCCCTGGGATTGATCGGCGTGGTGCCGACGCTGATCGTCTTTCAGCAGCCCTTCGGCATCAATGCACTGGTGGGGCTGATCGCGCTGTCGGGCATCCTGATGCGCAACACGCTGATCCTGATCGGGCAGATCCAGCACAACGAGCAGGAGGGGCTTGCGCCGTTCCAGGCGGTGGTGGAGGCCACCGTCCAGCGCGCCCGGCCCGTGATCCTGACCGCGCTGGCGGCGATCCTGGCCTTCATCCCGCTGACCCAATCGGTGTTCTGGGGGACGCTGGCCTATACGCTGATCGGCGGCACGCTCGCCGGCACGGTGCTGACGCTGGTCTTCCTGCCCGCCATGTACTCGATCTGGTTCAGGATCAGGCCCGGCGAAGCACGGCGCTGATGCACGGCACACGCGCCCAGGGCTTTGGCCGATTGGCCACAATGGGGCATCCCGTTCCAGGCTCAGGAGGCCATGCATGTCCGATATCCGCTGCGGCGATTCCATCCACCCACGCGCATCCCTGGGCCGCCGCTGCGCGCGCGCCGCCGCTCCCCTGCTGGCGGCGCTGCTGCTGTCGCCGCTGGCCCAGGCAGCGCTCAAGGTGGGCGACACCGCGCCGCGCTTCACCACGCCGGCTGCGGTGGCGGGCAAGGCCTTCGATTTCGACATGGCCGCCACCCTCAGGAAGGGGCCGGTGGTGCTGTATTTCTTCCCCAAGGCCTTCACCCAGGGCTGCACCATGGAAGCCCACGCCTTTGCCGAGGCCACGCCGCGTTTCGCGGCCATGGGCGCCACGGTGGTGGGCATGTCGCATGACGACATCGATACGCTCAAGCGCTTTTCCACCGAGGCCTGCCGCGACCAGTTCGCCGTGGCATCGGACCCGCAGGCGCAGACCATCCGCGCCTACGACGCCTCGGCCGCCGCCAACCCCCAGCGCGCCGACCGCATCTCCTACGTGATCGGGCAGGACGGCAAGGTCCGCTTCGTGCACATGGGCTCGGACCCGGACGAGCATGTGCGCCAGACCGAGGCCGCGGTCAAGCGGCTGACCGGAAAGTAGCCCGCCGCGCGGCCCCTGTCAGGGGCCGTTGCCCTCGCCGGCCAGGATCTCGGCGTATTCCTCGTCCGTGAACAGCCTGGAGCGTGTGTGGAAGGCCTTGCCCGTGCTGCCCTCCAGCGAGAAGGTGCCGCCCTGGCCCTCGATCACGTCCAGGATGAGCTGGGTGTGCTTCCAGTATTCGTACTGCGACTTGCCGATGTAGAAGGGCGCGCCGCCCACCTGGCCCAGCAGCACGTCCTGGGCGCCTATCGTCAGCTCGCCGGGCAGGTAGCAGTTGGCGGCGCTGTTGTCGCAGCAGCCGCCGGACTGGTGGAAGAACACCGGCCCGTGCTGCGCCTGCAGGTCGGCGATCAGCGCCAGCGCGGCCTCGGTGGCAATCACTTTGTCAACCATGGGGTGGTCCTTTCCTGGACGGCCGGCCGCGCTGCGCGCCGCCGGCCGCATTCACCTGGGAAGAACTTCAGAAGAAGCCCAGCTTGTTCTCGCTGTAGCTGACCAGCAGGTTCTTGGTCTGCTGGTAGTGGTCCAGCATCATCTTGTGGGTCTCGCGGCCGATGCCCGATTCCTTGTAGCCTCCAAAGGCCGCGTGCGCCGGATAGGCGTGGTAGCAGTTGGTCCACACGCGCCCGGCCTTGATGGCGCGGCCCATGCGGTAGGCCACGTTGCCGTTGCGGCTCCACACGCCCGCGCCCAGGCCGTAGAGCGTGTCGTTGGCAATGGCCAGGGCCTCGGCCTCGTCCTTGAAGGTGGTCACGGCCAGCACGGGGCCGAAGATTTCCTCCTGGAAGATGCGCATCTTGTTGTGGCCCTTGAACAGCGTGGGCTGCACGTAGTAGCCGCCTTCCAGGTCGCCGCCCAGATGGGCCTGGCCGCCGCCGGCCAGCACCTCGGCGCCCTCCTGCTTGCCCAGGTCCAGGTACGACAGGATCTTGGTGAGCTGCTCCTTGGACGCCTGCGCGCCCATCATGCTGTCGGTGTCCAGCGGGTTGGCATGCCGGATGGCGGCCACGCGCTGGAGCACGCGCTCCATGAAGCGGTCGTAGATGCTTTCGTGGATCAGCGCGCGGCTGGGGCAGGTGCAGACCTCGCCCTGGTTGAAGGCGAACAGCACCAGCCCTTCGACGGCCTTGTCGAGGAAGGCATCGTCCTTGTCCATCACATCGGCGAAGAAGATGTTGGGCGACTTGCCGCCCAGCTCCAGCGTGGCCGGGATCAGGTTGTTGGCGGCGGCCTGGGCGATCACGCGGCCCGTGGAGGTGGAGCCCGTGAAGGCGATCTTGGCGATGCGCTTGCTGGTGGCCAGCGGCATGCCGGCCTCTCGGCCGAAGCCATTGACGATGTTGAGCACGCCGGGCGGCAGCAGGTCGGCAATGAGCTCGGCCAGGATCAGGATGCTGATGGGCGTGGACTCGGCCGGCTTGAGCACCACGCAGTTGCCTGCGCCCAGCGCGGGCGCCAGCTTCCAGGCCGCCATGAGGATGGGGAAGTTCCAGGGAATGATCTGGCCCACCACGCCCAGCGGCTCCTGGATGTGATAGGCCACCGTGGTCTCGTCGATATGGCTGAGCGCGCCTTCCTGGGCGCGCACGCAGCCCGCGAAATAGCGGAAATGGTCCACGGTCAGCGGGATGTCTGCATTCAGCGTCTCGCGGATGGCCTTGCCGTTGTCCACGGTCTCGGCATAGGCGAGCAGCTCCAGGTTGGCCTCGATGCGGTCGGCGATCTTCAGCAGAACGTTCGCACGCTCGGCCGCGCTGGTGCGGCCCCAGGCGTCGCTGGCGGCATGGGCGGCGTCCAGCGCCAGTTCGATGTCCTCGGCCGTGGAGCGCGCGGCGCGGGTGTAGACCTTGCCGCTGATGGGGGTGACCACGTCGAAGTACTGCTCCTTGACCGGAGGTACGAACCTGCCGCCGATGAAGTTGTCGTAGCGGGCCTTGTAGGCGATCTTGGCGCCAGCGGCGCCGGGTGCTGCGTAGACGGTCATGCTGCTTGTCTCCTGAGGATGCTTATGGGTCTGTTGTGATCGGGTGTGGATCGGGATATCCGGCCATGGCCGGACGGCAGACATGATTCAAAAGCCGTGCCAGCCCGCAGGCCGCAGGGCAGGTGCCCGCAAAGGCGCGCGGGACGTGGCTGCTGCGGGTATTCCCGTGCGCGTTCGCCCTGTGCCGTGACGTTGCGCAACAGGACAACTGTCCAGAAATGGAACAGTCGGGCGCCTGACCCGCCACTTGGCTTGCCCGGTGCCCGCCGGCCCCGCATACTGGCCCGCAACGCGGCGCAATGACGCCCGAGCAGGAGACAGCATGCAATCGAGAGCCTCCCTTGTGGCCTTGCGCCAGGCCCGTCACAGCCTGATGGAGTCGGGCCGCTGCCCCAGCGGCCTGGTGGACGAGCGCCTGGCGCGCTCGTGGCAGCGCTGCATCGAGCAGGGACTGCGTCCCACCGGGCGCCTGGGCGCCGCCGACAACCTGGAGCAGCATGCGCTGGGCGTGCTGCGCAGCCGCCACCATGCGCTGCTGGCGCATTCACGGCCCGTCATGGAATACCTGTCCGAGCAAGTGCGCGGCAGCCAGAGCGTGGTGGTGCTGGCCGGCCCCTGCGGCACCCTGGTGGATACCTGCGGCGACCCCTTCTTTCTGGGCAAGGCCGAGCGCGTGGCCCTGGCCAGCGGCGCGTCCTGGCATGAGGCGCAGCGCGGCACCAATGCCATCGGCACGGCACTGGCCGAGATGGACTCCATCGAAATCCAGGGCGGCGAGCATTTCCTGGAGCGCAACGGCTTTCTCACCTGCGCGGCCGCGCCCATCCTGTCGGGCACGGGCCAGCTGCTGGGCATCCTGGACATCTCCAGCGAACATGGCCGGGGCAGCCCGCACACGCTGGGCCTGGTCGGCACGGCGGCCCGCATGATCGAAAACCGCCTCATGGCCTGCGACGGCCAGCGCCACATCCGCCTGCACCTGCACGCGCGGCCCGAAGGCATTGGCACGGTGGCCGAAGGCATTGCGCTGATCTCCGCGGACGGATGGCTGGTGGGCGCCAACCGCGCCGCTCTGGCCTTGCTGCGCCTGTCGCACGCGCAGCTGGGCAGCGTGGCGCTGGACCAGGTGCTGGACGCCAGCCTGCAGGAGCTGCTGTCACGCCAGCACCGCCAGCCCGATGCGGCCCAGCCGCTGCGGCGCCATGACGGCACGGCGCTGTTCGGCCAGCTGGTGCCGGACCGGCGCACGGTCCGGTCCTCGGTCGTGGAGCGGGTTGCAGAACAACAGCAACGGCAACAGGCGCCGCAGCAGCCGGCGCGCGATGCGCTGGCGCGGCTGGACACGGGCGATGCGCGCTGGCGTGCGGCGGCCGACAAGGCCCGGCGCGTGCTGGGCAAGCCGATTGCGCTGCTCATCCAGGGCGAGTCCGGCGTGGGCAAGGAATGGTTTGCGCGCGCGGCCCACGACAGCGGGCCGCGCCGCGACGGCCCCTTCGTGGCCATCAACTGCGCGGCCATGCCCGAGTCGCTGATCGAGGCCGAGCTGTTCGGCTACCGCCAGGGCGCCTTCACGGGCGGGCGGCGCGAAGGACAGGCGGGCCTGCTGCGCCAGGCGCACGGCGGCACCCTGTTCCTGGACGAGATCGGCGACATGCCGCTGTCGCTGCAGACCCGGCTGCTGCGCGTGCTGCAGGAGCGGCAGGTGGTGCCGCTGGGCGGTGGCACGCCCGTTGCGGTCGATTTCGCGCTGGTCAGCGCCTCCAACCGCAGGCTGCGCGAGGATGCCGACCAGGGACGTTTTCGTGCCGACCTGTACTACCGCATCAACGGCCTGGCCGTGGAGCTGCCTCCGCTGCGCGAGCGCGGCGACTTCGAGGCGCTGGCCGCGCGCATGCTGGCCGACATCGAACCCGCGCGCCCGCTGCGCATGGCACCGGCCCTGCTGGCGCAGCTGGCCGGCCATGGCTGGCCCGGCAATCTGCGCCAGTGCGCCAGCGTGCTGAGAACGGCGTGCGCCATGCTCGATCCCCATGAGGACTGCCTGCAGTGGCAGCATCTGCCAGACGACTTCCAGGCCGAGCTGGCGCAGACCGCCCGCAGCGGCCCCCGGCTCGACGCTGCGCCGCAAAGCCTGGATGAACTCTCGCGCTCGGCCGTGCGGCAGGCGCTGGAGAACTGCCGGGGCAATGTCACCCAGGCCGCGCGCATGCTGGGCATCAGCCGCCAGACGCTGTACCGCAAGCTGGCCCAGGACCGTGCGGCGGACGGCTTGCGGCTGCAATGAGGCGCCTGCCGGTGCTCAGGCCTTGAAGGTGATCCAGGGCCTGAGCTTCACGGCGGCGTGGATCAGGCCGGCCGCCTCCTGCGACTCGATGACCGGGCCGATGGGCTTGTAGGCTTCGGGCGCCTCCTCGATGCGGCGCTCCTCGCGCAGCGTCACGCATTGCCAGCCCTGTTCGCCCGAATGGCCTGCACGGGCTTCGGGCCGGAGCGCGCGCACGGCCTGGCGGCGCATGCGCCGCCCCGCGCCATGACTGCAGGACCAGAGCCAGTCGGCCGCGCCCAGGCCCGTGACCAGGTAGGAGCCATCGCCCATGGACCCCGGGATCAGCGCGAAGTCGCCCACGTTGGCCGGTGTGGCGCCCTTGCGGTGGATGTTCATGCCGCCTTGCTGCAAGACCACGTTGTGCGGCACATCGACCACCAGGCGCGAATCCGCTGCGCCCACGATCTGCTCCAGGTCCTTGCGCACCAGCTCGGCCAGCACCACGCGGTTGGCCCAGGCATAGCGCGCCGCCACGCCCATGGCCTGCAGGTACTCGCCGGCCAGCGGACCCGACAGGCCGTACAGGCCGCTGGCCGGGTGCTTCACGCCTTGCGGCCACTCGGCCCGGGCGCGGTCCATCCAGGCCTGGCCCACGTAAAAGCCCAGGTCGCGCGATCCGCTGTGGATCATCACCACCACGTCGCCTGCGCGCAGGCCCGCGCGGTAGGCCGCGTGGCGGTCCAGCACCTCGTCGACCACCTGCAGTTCCACGAAATGGTTGCCCGATCCCACCGTGCCCAGGCACGGGTCGCGGAACACGGCATGGCGCTCCTGCAGATAGGCATGGGGCGCGTGGCGGGCGCTGCCAGCGAAGCTGTCCAGGCCGATGCAGGCGGCCAGTTCGCGGTGCAGGCGGTCCCTGTCGACATGGCCCCACAGGCCCTGGCCGTTCAGCCGGTCCACAAAGGCGGCCGGCCCGTGGTCGAACAGCGCGCGGAAGGCGGCCGTGGTCACGGGCACGTCGCGCCCGCTGCCCAGCAGGCTGGCGCTCAGCAGTTCCACCAGCCGGCCCTTGTGCGGCGCCAGCTGGTCCAGCCGGGCGCCCGTGGTCAGCAGGCGCACGCTGCAGTTGATGTCCGTGCCGATGGCGGCCGGAATGACGAAGTCCGATGGCGTGGCCACCACGCTGCCCACGGGCGCCACCGTGCCCGGATGGAAGTCGGGCGTGGCGCAGGCACGGCAGACGGCGCCGTGGCTGCCCTGGCCGTCATGCCGGCGCACGGCCGCAAAGGCCAGCAACTGGCGAACGGCCTTGTCCTCCAGGGGAAGGCTGTCGGGAAGAAGAATGTGGGCCTCGGCCTGGCCATCGCGCACGTGGTAGATGCCGTCGCGATAGTCGAGAGAGATGCCCGTGCGTGCAAAGGCACGCTGGAGTCGTTGAGGAGTGCTCATGGCTGCAGATCCGCGAGGCCTGGTTGGCGCTCGCCGCGTCCGGTGGGTGTACGGACGATGAAAGACACCCGGGCGGCAAAGGCCCGGAAAACGTCTTTCCTGCAGCAGCTCGTTCAAGAAAGAAGGGGCGCAGTATAGCGGCAGATTTTCGAATCGTCTGCAGTGTCGATGGTTATTAATAAATTTGTATTCATTTCAATAGAAAATAATAATGATTGCTATCCTGCCCGGAAATCCGCGTAAACACCCATGCGCGGACTACTGAATCAAAGGTATCCGCAGCATCTGAAAGAAGATGTAATTTAAATAATCAAAAACATCCTACAAGTTGTTTCGGCGCGTCCGGGATGATGTGGTTGATTGGCCCGGTGGTCAAGTCAATCCATTCATTTCATCTGTACTCCATGTATTCCTTTTAAGAGGGAGCGCGCCTTTATGGTTTCGGATCTCGGAATTGCCTATTCCCGGCGCCAGGGAAAATCATCTCCCGATTGGTGGAAACTGATTGGCATACTATCTCTGGCGGCGCTGATGCCCGTCGCGGTGCAGGCTGGGGTCATCTTCGACAATTTCCGTGGACAGGTTTCGGTGCCTGGTGGATCGCCGGCTCCCAACTACCTGAACTATTCCGGTGGAAATTCGGTGGTACAGCTGCAGAATCTGGTGAGCTTTGCCAGCTCCACCACCAACATCGCGTCTTCAGGCACTGCGCAGAATATCGATTGGAATATTGCCAGTGCCACGCTGTGCAACAGCGCGGCCGGCAGCGGCTGGCAGTCTTCCGCCGCATGCCAGCAGTGGCTGCAGGGCCGCGTGGTGTATGCGCTGGTTGTATTTCCCACGGCGGGAACCTATGGATTTTCCGCTGCGCACGATGATGAGGTGAAGGTGGAGTTCTCCACCAATTTCACCAAGGCCAACGCGGCGCATTACAGAACCTTCGACTACAACGTACCTGTGGGGCAATTGGGGTCGTTTACCTCGGGCGATACGCAGTTCGAGAACATTCCCGGCAGCTTCGTGGTGGCACAGAACAACACTTGTTATGCCATGCGCGTGCACTGGAACAACCAGGGCGGGCTCAACCACCTGCGCCTGCGCTGGACGCCGCCGGGGCAGTCCGCACAGATCATTCCCGCCGCCAACCTGCGCGATCCCAGCGATCCGGCATCCTATGACGGCTGTGCCAACTTCAATACGGACATCGGCATTTCCAAGACTGGGCCGGACACCTTCGACAATGCCACGCCGTTCGACTACGAGCTCAAGGTCTGGAACTACGGACCCAACGCGGCCGGCAATGTGACCGTCGCCGACCTGCTGCCGGACAACGTCAGCCTGACATCGCCCATTGCCTGCATCTCCTCCGGTGCCGCCGTGTGCGGGACGCAGGCGGCCAACGGCAGGGCACTGTCGATGAGGACCGGCGTGCTGCCGGTGAACAGCAGCGGCGGGGCGGCGCATGTGCCGCCCACCTCGGGCGACTACCTGGTCTACCGCTTCCAGGTGACGCCGGCATCGGGGACGAACAGCATCACCAACACGGCCGCCATCACCATCAACGACACCAATCCGGCCAACAACTCCAGCACATTCGTGAACCAGCGCCAGGGCCAGGTCGTGGTGGAAAAGTCAGGCCCGAACTCAGTCCTCGTAGGCCAGGGCTTTGCCTACCAACTCACGCTGACCAACTACCGCACGGGCGGCACCGCCGCGATCAGCAACCCCGTGGTGCAGGACCAGCTGCCGCCGGGCGTGGCGGCCACGACCTCCACCGCACCGGTCGCTTGCGCGCCGCTCAATGTGCCGGGTGCCCTGCTCACCTGCACGCTGCCGGGCACGCTGGCCGGTGGCGGCGCGAGCCAGACCTTCAGCATCCAGGTCAACGCGCCCGCTGTGGGCTCCATCGTCAACTACGCTGCAACGCATCCCGCGCCACCTGCGACCTCGGCCTTGCCGCCGTCGCCGCCCGGGCCGCAGTGCGACGCTGTCACCACCAGCTGCACCAGCGCCAAGACCACCGTCGTGGGCCAGCCCAGACTCAAGGTGGGCAAGTCGGCTTCCATGGATTCCTTCATCGTCGGCCTGCAGGCCAGCTATGCCATCACTGTCGAGAACGTGGGAACGGGTGCGACGCCGCAGGCCACCGTGGTGACTGATACGCTCGACAGCAGCCTGACCATCGGCAGCCTGCCGGCGGGCTGCACGCGCAGCGGCCAGGCGGTCAGCTGCACCATTGCCGCAGGGCTGGCGACCCACAGCCAGGTCAGCTTTGCCATTCCCGTGACGCCTACCGTGGCCAATATCCTGCTGACCAACACCGCAACGGCCACGGGCGGCGGCGATCCGCTGTGCCCCAGCGCCTGCAGCAGCCAAGTCCAGGTGCCCGTGAAGGCGCCCAGGCTGGCCATTGCCAAGTCGGCCTCCATGGAGTCCTTCGTCGTGGGCCTGAACGCCAGCTATGTGCTCACCGTGCGCAACACGGGTACGGCGGCAACCACGGCGCCCGCCACGGTCACCGACACGGTGGCGGCCAACCTGCTCATCAATTCCGTGTCTGCAGGCTGCTCGTTCGCGGGTCAGCTGGTCAGCTGCACAATTCCTGCGGGCATGGCGACCAGCAGCCAGGTGAGCTTTGCCATCTCGGTGACGCCCCAGCCGGCGGCGGCCAACACGGCGATCTCCAACGTGGCCCAGGTCGGTGGCGGCGGCGATCCTTCCTGTGCGGCTGGCTGCACCAGCAACGAGGTGCTGGTGCCCGTCAACGCCTCCAGGCTGCGGATCGTCAAGCGCGCTTCCGACGATGCCTTCATCGTCGGCCAGCCTGCGCGCTATGTGCTGACCGTGACGAACACGGGCATGGCGGACACCATTGCCGAGACCCGCATCACCGATGTGATCTCCACCACGCTGACCATCGGCACGCTGCCGGGCCCTTGCACGGCGGCGGGCCAGTTGGTCACCTGCACGATAGCGGCGGGCCTGGCTCCCGGCGGCCAGGTGAGCTTCACCATTCCCGTGACGCCCATGACGACCGCCGGCAACACCACCATCTCTAACACGGCGCGCGTTGACGGCGGGGGCGACCCGTCCTGCTTATCCGGATGCAGCAGCAACGAGGTGGTGGAGCCGGTGAACACACCGCAACTGCAGATCGCGAAGACGGCGTCCAGCCCGGTGTTTGTGGTGGGGCAGGCGGCCTACTACACCATCACCGTGAGGAACACAGGTACGGCGGCCACCACGGCGCCGACCCTTGTGCGCGATGTGATCGCCTCCACGCTGACCCTGGGCACCCTGCCGGCAGGGTGCTCGGTGATGGATCAGGTGCTCAGCTGCACCGTGCCCGCCGGGCTGGCGACGGGCGGGCAATGGAGTGCGGTGATCCCCGTCACGCCGCAGGCCGCAGCGGCCAACACCACGCTGGCCAATACGGCCAGTCTGACGGGCGGTGGCGACCCTTCCTGCGTGGCCCGTTGCGACAGTGGCACCGTGACCACGCCGGTGGAGTCACCCAGGTTGGAGGTGAGCAAGACGGCGTCGGCCGGAGCCTTCGCCGAGGGGCAGGCCGCCAGCTACGTGATCACGGTGCGCAATGTGGGCACGACGGCCACCACGCAGGACGCCGTGGTGCGCGACGAGATGGCGTCGGGCCTGATGGTGACGGGCGTCTCTGCCGGGTGCGCGTTCTCCGGCCAGACCGTCCTGTGCACGGTGCCTGCGGGGCTGGGCGTGGGCGCGTCCGCGACCTTCACGCTTTCGGTGGTGCCCAGGTCCGGCACGGCGGGCTCCTCCATCCTCAACACGGCCCATGTGACGGGGGGCGGCGATCCGCTGTGCCTGGCCAATTGCGACAGCCCCACGGTGGTGGTGCCGGTGAACGCGCCCAAACTCTCGCTCGCCAAGACCTTCTCGTCGGGCCATTTCCTGGCCGGGCAGTCCGCCAACTATGTTTTCACGGTGACCAACACCGGCACGACCGCCACCACGGCGCACGCCACGGTGCGCGACGTGCTGTCCACCAGCCTGGCGCTGGGTACCATGCCTGCCGGCTGCACGGCCAGCGGGCAGAGCGTTGCCTGCATCGTGCCGGCGGGCCTTGCTGTGGGGCAGTCGGCCAGCTTCACCATCCCGGTGACGGCCAAGGCGTCCGCAGGCAACACCACGCTCGTGAACACGGCCAACGTGACGGGGGGCGGGGACGCTTCCTGCGAGACCGGCTGCACCGGCACCGTCACCACGCCCATAGGCCCGTCGCCCTCGCCGGCCTCCATCCCCGTGGATTCGCCCTGGATGCTGGCCCTGCTGGGCGTTCTGCTGGCCGCAGGGGCCGCGCTGCAAGAGCGGCGCCTGCGCGGCTGATGCCCGCAGCGCGCTGGCATGGGCCATGTCGGCGCGCCTGTGGGAGCACTTTTAGGCGTCCCTTCAGCGTCCCTTCAGCGCCCCTTACAGCGCATCTTTGCGGCCTCAGGCGTTGCGCCGCTCGTACTGGGCGATGGCGTTGAGCAGCAGGGGCGAGAACTTCTTCGCGTAGTCGGCGCCGCTCCACTGGCTTGACGATCCGCTCAGGTGCAGGGCGCCCAGCGGCACGCCGTCGGCATCGACCACGGCGGCAGCCAGCGCGACCTCGCCCATGATGAATTCATCGACCACCATGGCGTAGCCGCGCTCGCGCACCTTCTTCAGTTCCGCCTGGACGGCCTTGGCGGTGGTCAGCGTCCGGGGCGTGCTGGCCACCAGGCGGCCGGGGGCCAGCAGCTGCTCCACCTGCGCCTCGTCCAGCCGTGCCATCACGGCGCGCCCGCCTGCCGTGCATTGCAGGGGCACGCGCCGCCCGACCAGGGAGGCATGGTAGTGCTCGGTGCTGGTCTGGTGGCGCAGCACATGCACCAGCCAGTCGCCGTCGCGCAGCGACAGGCTGATCTTCTGTTCCGTGTCCTTGGACAGCTGCAGCAGCAGGGGGTTGAGCGCCTCCGCCAGCGCATGGGTGCGCAGGAAGTGGAAGGTCAGGTCCAGCACGCCCGGGCCCAGCCGGTAGCGGCGGGTCTGGCTGTTTTGCTGCAGGTAGCCCTCGGCGCTGAGGGTGTAGGCGTAGCGCTGGGCGGCGCTCTTGTCCAGGCCGCTGCGCTCCATGATTTCCGTGAGGCTCAGGTCGCCCGCCGCGCACTTGAAGCAGTCCAGCACGCGGAATGCCTTGCCCACGGAACCCACATACAACGCGTTTTCGATCATCGTTTTACCTGATTGTGAATCTGAGGTATTAAATAACAATACCAAGTATTGAAAAATACGGAGGCAGCGGATGCCACAGCAAGCCATTGTCAGTGCGGACCGGGCGGTCGGCGCGTCGGAGTGGATCAAGGGCCAGCGGGAGAACATGCTTTCGCTGCTGGCGGACATCGTCAACATCGACTCGGGCAGTTTCGACAAGCCCGGCGTGGCGCGCGTGTTCCGGCGCCTGGAGGCCTTCTTCCTGGGCCAGGGGCTGCAGGTCAGCCCGCATTTCGTCGATGGCGTGGAGGCCGCGATCTCGGTCACCGTGAACGCGGGCAGCACCGTGGGCAGGCCCGTGCTGCTGATGGGGCACTGCGACACGGTCTTCCCTGAAGGCGAGGCCGCGCGCAGGCCGTTTCGCATCGAAGGCGGCAGGGCCTACGGCCCGGGCGTGGCCGACATGAAGTCGGGCATCGTCATGAACGCCTTCCTGCTGGCTGCGCTGGCCCACAGTGCGGAGCCTGCGCCCGAGGTCACGGGCCTGTTCACCTGCGACGAGGAAATCGGCTCGCCCCTGAGCAAGTCCGTCATCGAGCCCTTTGCGCGCAAGGCGGGCTTTGTCTTCAATGCGGAGCCGGGCCGGCCTTCGGGCAACGTGGTCACGGGCCGCAAGGGCGGCGTGTTCTTCGGCGTGGAGATCGAGGGCAAGGCGGCGCACTCGGGCGCCAACTTCGCCGAGGGCATCAGCGCCATCTCGGAGCTGGCGCACAAGGTGGTGGCGCTGGACGCGCTCACCGACCTGGACAAGGGCGTCACCGTCAACGTGGGCCTGGTGTCGGGCGGCCTGTCGGTGAACACGTCGGCGCCGTCGGCCAAGGCGGCCATCGACCTGCGCATCTTCGACCTGGACCAGCGCGAGTCCCTGGTGGGCCGCATCCGCTGCATCTGCGACAAGTCCTTCATCCAGGGCACGCGCTCCACGCTGAACATCACCGGCGAGTTCCGCCCCTTCGTTCCCACGCCACAGTCGCAGCAATTGTTCGAGCTGTACCAGGCCGAGCTGGGCGCGCTGGGCCACAAGGCCGAGGGCGAGTTCAGCGGCGGCTGCGCGGACTCGGGCGTGACCTCCAGCCTGGGCGCCATCACGCTGTGCGGCACCGGCCCCGTGGGCGGCAAGTTCCACACCACCGACGAGTACTGCGAGGTGGACACCATCGTCCCGCGCGGCCTGGCGGTGCTCCACACCATTGCGCGCCTGCCCCACGCCCGGTGGTAGGGCGCGCCTGATTCCCGCCTTCCCCTCAAGCCACTGCCTGGTGCACTTTCATGAATCCACTTGCCTTGCCCACACGCCGCTCGCTCCTGAAAATCGCCGCCGGCCTGCCGCTGGCGCCCCTGCTGCTGCAGCCTGCCGCGGCCTCGGCGCCCGGCCCGGTCAGCCTGATGGTGCCCTACCCGGCAGGCGGGCCCAGCGACGTCAGCGCCCGCATTTTGAGCAAGCCCATAGGCGAGGGACTGGCGGCCAAGGTGATCGTGGAAAACCTGGGCGGCGCCACGGGGACGATTGCTGCATCCAAAGTGCTGGGCGCCAGGGCCGACGGCAGCATGTTCTTCCAAGGCACGCAGAACGAACTCATCCTGCCGCCGCTCACCAACAAGGCCGTGCGCTACCAGCCCGATGCGTTCGAGAACCTGCAGTACATCACCGTCACCCACCTGGTGCTGCTGGTGCGCTCGGGCCTGCCGGCCCGGGACATGCAAGAGTTCCTGGCGCTGGCGCGCTCGCGCAACGAAAGCAATTCGCTCACCTATGGCTCGGTGGGCGTGGGCTCGCTCTACCACCTGATCACCGAGTACATGGGCAAGGTGGTGAAGGTGCCGTTCACGCACGCGCCCTATGCGGGCACGGCGCCCGTGATCCAGGACCTGGCCGGCGGCCAGATCGACTTCAGCATCATGCCGTTCCAGGCGTCCATGCTGGAGATGATCCGCACCGGCCGCTTCCGGGCGCTGGCCGTGCTGTCGCGCAACCGGCCTGCCGTGCTGTCGGCCGTGCCCAGCATCACCGAAGTGCCGGCGCTGCGCGATTTCGAGTACGCCAGCCTGGCGGGCTACTTCGTCAAGCGCGGCACGCCGCAGGACGTCAAGCAGCGCCTGAACCAGGCCATCGGCCAGGCCCTGCTGGACCCGCAGGTCATCGCCAAGCTGGAGGCCGACGGCCGTGATGTCGCCAAGCCCATGGGCCTGGACGATGCGGCGGCCGCCTATTCTCGCGAGATCGCCAAGTACCGCGAGATGATCCGCGTCACGGGCTACGTGCAGGCGGATTGAGAACGGAAGCCGCAACCTACGCGAGTGCGCCCTCCAGCAGCTCGGCCATGCGCGGCAGGTCGGGATCGGCGCTGGTCACCAGCCAGATGGCGCGCTCATAGGCGGCGCCCGCAATGGGCAGCATTCGGCAGTCGCCCATGAAGCGCTCCAGGCCTGTCCAGTGCGGCACCAGGCCCACGCCCATGCCGTCGGCGGCCAGCATGGCAATGGCCTCCAGCGCGTCCAGGTCGCACAGCACCGCAGGCTCCAGCCCCTGGTCGGCCAGCCAGTCGGCCGCATGGCGGCCTCCCCAGGCATCGGGGTCGTAGCGTATGTAGGGCAGGCTGCGCAGCAGCGCGGCAGGCCGGCCGCGTGCCTGGGGCGGGGCCAGCAGCACCAGCGGCTCGCGGCGCAGCTGCACGCTGCGCAGCGCCTTGGGCAGTTCAAAAGGGGGCGCCACGATGACGGCGGCATCGAGCTCGCCGGCCTGCAGCATCTGGAACAGCGCGCGCGAGGTACCCGGCACGATGACGGGCCGGCACTGTGGCGCCGCCTGCGTGAGCTTGCGCAGCGCGGCCGGCAGCATGCCGGTGAGCGCGGTCGAGATGGCGCCGATGCGCAGCGTGCCGGCCAGGCCATCGGCGCTGGCATCGCTGCCCAGCAGCGCGGCCTCGCGCACCAGGCGCCGCGCGCGCGGCAGCAGGGCCAGGCAGGCCTGGGTGGGGCGGGCCGCATGGCCGCTGCGCGAAAGCAGGGCAAAGCCCAGTTCGCGCTCCAGCGCCTGCACGCGCTGGCCCACGGCGGCGGCGGTCAGGTGCTCGGCGCGCGCCGCATCGGCGATGGAGCCGCTGTCCACCACGGCGATCAGGCTCTTGAGATAGCGGGTCTCCAAAAGATTTCCTTGGGGATTGCAAAGAAATCAACGCTATCACTTTTGAAAAGCCTCTGCTAGGCTCGCGCCACCCACGGCAGGCCACGGCCTGCGAACCTGCCTGCACCACAAGCACAACCAAAGGATCAGCCATGCGCACCAGCTTCCACCTTGCCTACCATGTCCGCGATCTGGACGAAGCGCGCGCCTTCTACGGCACGCTGCTCGGCTGCCAGGAAGGCCGCAGCACCGAGACCTGGGTGGACTTCGACTTCTTCGGCCACCAGATCTCGCTGCACCTGGGCGAGCCCTTCCCGGTCACGAACACCGGCCGCGTGGGCGACCACATGGTGCCCATGCCCCACCTGGGCCTGGTGATGGCCATGGACGACTGGAAGGCCCTGGCCGCGCGGCTGTCCGGCGGCGTGGTGGACTTCGTGCTGCAGCCCGGCATCCGCTTCGAGGGCGAGCCCGGCGAGCAGGCCACCATGTTCTTCCGCGACCCCAGCGGCAATCCCATCGAGGTCAAGGGCTTCGCCGACCTGGACAAGGTCTTCGCCAAATGAGCGGCTCGCTGTCTCCTCGCGCCTCGCTCCCCCCGCTTCCTTTCGTCTGCGCACCCGGCTATCCGGCCGCCCAGGCCTGGCTGCAGGCCCTGCAGGCGGCCCTGCCCGAGGAGCGCGTGGTGGCGCTCGATACGCTGGATGCCGACCAGCGCGCGGCCTGCGAGGTCGCCATCGTCGCCAACCCCCAGCCCGCTGACCTGCGCACGCTGCCGCGCCTGCAATGGGTGCACAGCGTCTGGGCCGGCGTGGAGCGCCTGGTGGCCGACCTGGGCGATACCGACCTGCGCATCGTCCGCCTGGTGGACCCGCAACTGGCCGCCACCATGGCCGAGGCCGTGCTGGCCTGGACCCTGTACCTGCACCGCGACATGCCGCGCTATGCCCGGCAGCAGGCCGCGCGCCAATGGCTGGCGCATGACGGCGTGCGCGCGCAGGACAGGACGGTATCGCTGCTGGGCCTGGGCGCACTGGGCAAGGCCGCCGCGCAGCGGCTGCTGTCGGCCGGCTTCCAGGTGCGCGGCTGGAGCCGCACGCCCAGGCAGATGGACGGCGTGCAATGCCATGCGGGTGATGCCGAGCTGCCCGCCATGCTGGCGCAGACCGACATCCTCGTATGCCTGCTGCCGCTCACGCCGCAGACGCGCGGCATCGTCGGCGCGCAGGCGCTGGCCGCGCTGCCTGCCCATGCCTCGCTGATCAACTTTGCGCGCGGCCCCATCGTGGACGATGCCGCGCTGCGCACCGCCCTGGACGGCGGCCGTCTGGCCCATGCCGTGCTGGACGTGTTCGACCAGGAGCCCCTGCCAGAATCGTCCTGGCAATGGGCGCACCCTGCCGTGACCGTTCTGCCCCACATCTCGGCACCCACGGACCGCGCGACGGCATCGGCCATCGTGGCGGGTAACATCCGGCGCTGGCGCGCCAGCGGCGAGCTGCCGCAGGCGGTGGACGCGGCACGGGGCTACTGAGGGCGGCTGCGGTTCGGCTACGGCAAGGCCATGGACTGGCTTCTGAGCCAGTCCATGACGGCGCGCACATGGGGACCCGGCTTCCGTTGCTCGCCCACGGCCAGATGGTAGGTATGGCCGGTGATCGAGGGGCCGAAGGGCTGCAGCAGGTGGCCGGCCGCAATGTCTTCGGCCACCAGGGCCAGGCTCACCAGGGCAATGCCATGACCGGCAATGGCCGCCTGGATGGCATGGCCCTCGTCGGAAAAGCGCAGTTGCCCCGCCGGTGAATTCCAGACCAGGCCTGCCTCGTCAAACCAGCGCTCCCAGGTGGGATTGCTGGCGTGCGCCGTCTTCCAGTCAAAGCGGATCAGCGGCAGGCGGGCCAGGTCGGCCGGACCCAGCACGCCCAGCCGGGGATTGGCCACGGGCGCAAAGCGGTCGCTGAACAGGGGCTCGGCCACCAGGCCCGGATAGGGGCCGCGCCCGTAGCGCACGGCGATATCGACGGCATGGGAGCGCAGGTCCACCACATCGTCCGAGGCCTGCAGTTGCAGGTCCACCTCAGGGTGCAGCGCGCGGAAGCTGGCCATGCGCGGCACCAGCCATTTCACGGTGAACGCATTGGTGGCCGAGATGCTGACCTGGGCGCGCAGGCGCTTTTGCAGCAGGCGCTCCAGCGTGGCGGCAAAGGCGTCGAAACCGTCGCGCAGCACCGGATAGAGCTGGGCGCCGGCCTCGGTCAGCACCACCTTGCGTACCTGGCGATCGAACAGCGCCAGGCCCAGCTGTTCCTCCAGCGCGCGGATCTGGTGGCTGATGGCCGTGGGGGTCACGGCCAGGTCGTCGGCGGCCTGCTTGAAGCTGCCCAGGCGGGCGGCGGCCTCGAAGGCGCGCAGTGCGGAAAGCGGCAGCTGGTTGCGTTGCATGAGGGCTGGAGGACGCAAGGGGCGGGTGAGGAATGGGGTGAGGAAAACTCATCTTATGCCTGACAAATGAACCTTTGTCGCAATCATCCGGCTTCCCTATCGTCCACCCATTCCCCAAGCGCGATCCTGCCGGGGATGGATGAAGGAAATGAAACCATGCTGCACCGTGTCACCACACAACCCGACCCCTACGAGCCGTTTTTGCTGTCGCAAGGCATTCGCTTTGGCGAGCTGCTGTTCATCTCCGGCCAGGCCGGCGCCGGAGACGATGGCCGCATCGTGCCGGGCGGCTTCCTGGCCCAGGGCCGGCAGGCGTTTGCCAATCTGCGCCGCGCGCTGGAGGCGGGCGGCTCCAGCCTGAAGGACGTGATCAAGGTCACCATCTTCGTCACCGACATGGGCCACTTCGACGAGGTGGTCGCCCTGCGCCGCGAGTTCTTCGGCGCCCCCTATCCGGCCGACACGATTGCCCAGATCCAGGCGCTGTACGACCCGGCGGCCATGATCGAGATCGAAGCCATTGCAGCCGTGCGTGATGGGCAGGCCCGCTGACATGGTTGCGGCCGTTCTGTTCCGATGGCCTGGCCACGGCGTGCATGGCCGACGACTGGAGCCGATGGGGCCGATATCTGATCCCTTCAACCGCCGAGCAGTCCCGAGGTGCTCAGCGGCCCCGGCGACAGCTGCTGTCCCCATGCCTGCGTCAATGCCTCGATGGCATCGCCCACCACGCGGCAGGCCTGGGTGAGCTTGCCGTGCCGGGGCAGGGCCAGCGTCACATGGCGCACCAGGCCGGGGTTGACCAGGCGGCTGGCCTGCAGCCGGCCCTGGCGCAGTTCGGCATCGATGGAGTACGGGCCGATCACCGAGTAGAGGCCGGTCGCATGGGCCACGAGTTCCTTTTGCACGGTCAGCGAGTCGGCCTCGGCCGCCGCCGCGAGCCGAAAGCCGTGGCTGTGCGCGGCCTCATCGAGCGCATCGCGCCAATGGCTGGGGCGTCGCGGCAGCACCAGTTGCAGGCCGTCGAGCGCGGCGAACTCCGTGGTGGGCGCCAGGGTCAAGGGATCGCCAGGGCGCGACACCAGATAGCTGTGCGCGGTGCTCAGCAGCCGCTCGTCGCCGCCGGCCGGGCGCGCGAAGCGAAAGAGGATGGCCAGGTCCACTGCGCCGCTGTCCAGCAGCGCGTCGAGCTCCGTGCCCTGGGCCTCGGTGATGTTCAGGCGTATGCCGGGGTGCTCGCGCTGCAGCCAGTCGAACACATGCGTCATCAGCGGGTGCGCGGCCGAGGGCACGATGCCCAGCCGCACCTCGCCCCATAGCTGGCCTGCGTCCGCACGCAGCGTTTCCTGCAATTGCTCGGTTTCCTGCAGCCAGCTGCGCAGCCGCAGCGCGGCCCGCGCCCCCAGCGGCGTCAGCGTGACGCCCCTGCCCGTGCGCCGCAGCAAGGGGCCGCCCAGAGACGCTTCGAATTCGCTGATCTGCCGGCTGATGTGCGACTGCACGGTGTGCCGCCGTGCCGCGACCTTGCTGATGCTGCCGGCTTCGGAGACCTCGAGGAAGAGCTTGACGCTGGGCAGGTGCATGGTGGTTACCCGGTTGAGGTATGCCTGATGAGGCAATTCTGAAAGCCTGAAATTCTATCTATTCAGATATCAACGGGATTTCTACAGTGCAGTCATGCCTTGCCAGCGGCCTTGCCGTGGCAGGTTTTCCAGACACCGAACCTAAGGAAAATCCGTTGAAACTCGCCAGCTTCATCCATGCCGGACAGCCCCGCTACGGGCAGGTTCTGGCCGAGCGCTTCCTGCTGCCGCCCGCCGACTTTCTCGCCCGCCATCCCGACCTGCTGTCCGTGCTGCGCGCACAGGCGCTGGGCGAGCTGAAGCAGGCCCTGCAGGCCGGCGCCGTGCCCGTCGATGCGGCGCAGACCCAGGCGCTGCCCGTCATCCCCAACCCCGGCAAGCTCATCTGCGTGGGCCTGAACTACAAGACCCATGTGGCCGAGACGCGGCGCGCCGACAGCGAGCACCCGTCGCTGTTCCTGCGCTTCAACGACAGCCTGGCCGCCGATGGCGACGAGCTGCTGCGCCCGGCCTTCTCGGAGCGTTTCGACTGGGAGGGCGAGCTGGCCTTCGTCATCGGCCGGGGCGGGCGCCACATTGCAAAGGAAGATGCCTTCGACCACATCGCCGGCTATGCCTGCTTCAACGATGTGAGCGTGCGCGACTGGCAGCGCCATACGCACCAGTTCACGCCCGGCAAGAACTTTCCCGGCACGGCGCCCTTCGGCCCCTGGCTGGTCACGCGCGACGAGGTGGCCGACGTGCGCAGCCTGGCGCTGCAGACCCGCCTGAACGGCAGCGTGATGCAGCAGGCCAGCCTGGGCGACCTGATCTTCGACATCCCCACCATCGTGGCCTATGTGTCGCGCTTCACGCCGCTGTCGCCCGGCGACGTGATCGCCACGGGCACGCCGGGCGGCGTGGGCGACCGCCGCGAGCCGCCTCTGTACATGAAGCATGGCGATGTGGTCGAGGTCGAGATCACGGGCCTGGGCGTGCTGCGCAACCGTATCGGCACTGATAGCGCTGCCGTCTGACTCCGGAGAAATTCATGGACAACCAACAAGCGATTTCGCAGCGGCCCCGGCTGCGCATTGCCGTCGATATCGGCGGCACCTTCACCGACATGGCGGCGTTCGACGAGGCCAGCGGCCGGCTGCTGTTCGGCAAGGCCCTGTCCACGCATGGCGAGCTGGTCAACGGCATCCAGGCCACGATAGACAGCGCGGGCATCGACTGGCGCGACGGCCATCTGTTCCTGCACGGCTCCACCATTGCCATCAACACGCTGCTGGAGCGCAATGGCGCCCACACCGCGCTGCTGATCACCGAGGGCTTCCGCGACATCTACGAGATCGGCCGCGTGAACCGGCCCGATGCCTACAACCTGTTCTTCAACAAGCACCAGCCGCTGGTGCGGCGCTCGCTGCGCCATGAGGTGTCCGAGCGCCTGCGCGCCGACGGCAGCCTGCACAAGCCGCTGGACGAGGCAGCCGTGCGCGAGCTGGCCCGCGAGCTGGCAGGGCAGGGCGTGGAGGCCGTGGCCGTGCTGCTGCTGCACTCCTACCGCAACCCGGCGCACGAGCAGCGCGTCAAGCAGATCCTGCAGGAAGAGATGCCGGGCGCCTTTGTCTGCGCCTCGCACGAGCTGTCGCAGGAGTACCGCGAGTTCGAGCGCGTGTCCACCGCCGTGGCCAATGCCTATGTGGGGCCGCGCGTGTCGCAGTACCTGGGCCAGCTGGAGAACCACCTGGGCGGCAAGGGCTTCGAGGGCGACTTCTACATCGTGCAGTCCACGGGCGGCCTGTTCCCGGTCGAGCATGCCAAGGTGGGCTGCGTGCGCATGCTCGAATCGGGGCCGGCGGCCGGCGTGATCGGCGCCCAGGCCATCTGTGCGCAGCTGGGCATGGGCGACGCCATCGCCTTCGACATGGGTGGCACCACGGCCAAGGCCGGCGTGATCAGCGAGGGCCGGCCGCTGACCACGGGCTCGGCGCTGATCGGCGGCTATGAGCAGGCCCTGCCGATACAGATCCCGATGATGGATATCCACGAAGTGGGCACGGGCGGCGGCTCCATCGCCCGCGTGGAGACGGGCAACGCGCTGCGCGTGGGCCCGCAAAGCGCCGGCTCCATCCCCGGCCCCGTGGCCTATGGCCGTGGCGGGCTGGAGCCCACGGTGACCGACGCCAACCTGGTGCTGGGCCGGCTGGACGCGGAGCATTTCCTGGGCGGCGAGCTGCAGCTGGACATGGACGCCTGCCAGCGCCAGATGGCCGAGCGCGTGGCGACCCCGCTGGGCCTGGAGCCCACCGAGGCGGCCGACGGCATCCTGCGCATCGCCGTGACGCAGATGTCGCATGCCGTCAAGGCCGTGACCACCGAGCGCGGCCTGGATGCGGGCAGCTTCACCATGGTCGTCTACGGCGGCGCGGGGCCGCTGCACGCCTCGGCCATTGCGCGCGAGATCGGCATCCGCAAGGTGCTGATCCCCTATGCGCCCGGCTATTTCTCGGCCTACGGAATGCTGTTCTCCGACCTGCGCTACGACTACGTGCGCTCGGTGTTCCGCAAGCTGGGCGAGGTGTCCTTCGAGGAGATCGAGGCCGCCTACCAGAGCATGGAGGACGAGGGCCGCGCCGCGCTGGCGCAGTCCGGCATCGCGCCGGACGGCATCGTGATCGAGCGCGCCGCCGACATGCGCTACGTGGGCCAGGAGCATGCGGTGACCGTGGACCTGCCCATGGCCTTCTTCGAGGGCCGGGACCGCTCGGCCATCAAGCGCCAGTTCGACGAGCTGCACAAGGTGCGCTACGGCACCTCGGCCCCGCAGGAGCCGGCCGACCTCGTGAGCCTGCGCGTCACGGTGCTGGGCACGATGAAGAAACCGCCCAGGCACAGCGTGGAGCGCGGCAGTGCCGAGCCCAGCCGTGCCTCCGTGCGCACGGTCAAGCCCGTCTATTTCCGCTCCAGCGGCTGGGTGGACACGCCGGTGCATCTGCGCGAGCGCCTGCTGGCGGGCAACGAGATCGCGGGGCCCGCGCTGATCGAGGAACACGCATCCACCACCGTCGTGCAGCCCGGAGACCGGCTGCGCGTGGACGAACTGGGCAATCTGCAAATCGACATCGGGAGCGACCGCACATGAACCACCCCACTGACTCCAGGCCCGTCGATCCGGTCACCGTCGAGATCATCCGCAACGGCCTGTACGCCGTCACGGAGGAGATGAAGACCAACCTGACGCGCACGGCCTACAACCTCATCATCTACGAGGCGCTGGACTTCACGGTCGGCCTGTTCACGCGCGAGGGCGATACGGTGTCCATCGGCCTGGGCCTGCCCATGTTCATCCGCGGCATGTCGGAGACGGTCAAGGCCAAGATCCGCCACTTCGGCTACGAGAACATCCTGCCCGGCGACATCCTGGTCACCAACGATGCCTACACCACCGGCAGCCACCTGAACCACTTCACGTTCACCATGCCGGTGTTCCATGAGGGCCGGCTCGAAGGCTTCACCTGCTGCATGGCCCACTGGCTGGACGTGGGCGGCACGCTGGGCAACGTCACCACGGACATCTTCAGCGAGGGGATACAGATCCCCATCATGAAGTACCAGCGCCAGGGCGAGGTCAACCAGGACCTGATCGACATCATCGCGATGAACGTGCGCCTGGCCGAGCGGGCCCTGGGCGATCTGCGCGCGCAGATCACGGCCATCACCACGGGCGAGCGCCGCTATGTGGAACTGCTGCAGCGCTATGGCGTGGGTGCGGTCAACGGCGCCATCGCGCAGATCATGGATTCCAGCGAGGCCGTGGCGCGCAAGAACACGCTGTCGATTCCCGATGGCGTGTACGAGGCCGAGTCCTTCATGGACGACGACGGGCTGGACATCGGCAAGCGCATTCCCATCCGCGTCAAGGTCACGGTGCAGGGAGACGAGATGACGGTGGACCTGTCGGATGTCTCCAAGCAGGTGCGCGGCTTCTACAACTCCGGCTTCACCACGGGCATCGCCTGCGCGCAGGTGGCCTACAAATGCCTCACCACGCCGACCGACTACCCGGTCAACGACGGCAGCTTCCGGCCGCTCAAGGTGATCATGCCCATGGGCACGGTGATCAGCGCCGAGAGGCCCTATCCCATGCGCGTGTGGATGACCTTCCCCATGACGGTGATCGACACCATCTTCAAGGCCCTGGCGCCGGCGATTCCCGATCGCTCCATCGCGGGCCACCATGCGGACCTGGTGTTTCCCAACATCCATGGCATCTCGCCCGAGGACGGGCGGCTGTTCATCGTCGGCATCGGCCCGCTGGGCGGCGGCTGGGGCGCCAAGAGCCGCGAGGACGGCGTGTCCGTCACCGTCTGCATCAATGACGGCGACACCCACAACAGCCCCACCGAGCAGCTCGAGGCCAAGTACCCGGTGCTGGTGGAGAAGTACGAGATCCGCCAGGACTCGGCCGGCGCGGGCCAGTACCGGGGCGGCCTGGGCGCGGAGATGGTGGTGCAGGCGCTGTCGCCCTTCACCGTCACCACGCGCATCGACCGCGTGCACTGCAAGCCCTGGGGCCTGGAGGGCGGCGGCGACGCCATGGGCAACGGCCTGGCCGTGCGCCACAAGGGCGAGTGGAAGACCGACCATGCCAACGCCAAGATCTTCAACGTGCGTCTGGAGCGCGGCGATGCCTACCGCATGCTGTCGGGCGGCGGCGGGGGCTTTGGCGACCCGCTGGCGCGCGAACTGGACAAGGTGGCCGAGGACGTGCGCGAAGGCTATGTGAGCGCCCAGGTGGCCCGCGAGGTCTACCGCGTGGCGCTGGATGGCCAGGGACAGGTGGACCACGAGGGCACGCAGGCGCTGCGCAGCGGCAGGTCTCCGTCGGCCGCAACGGCAACCTCAGCCGTTGCCTGGGACGGGCAGTGAGCACGGCCATGGCCTCCGACCACGCCCTGCAGGCCGAGCGGCTCTGGGACCTGTGGTGCGCCCTGGCGCTGCGCCATGTCGCCCTGGGCAGTGCCTGCGCCTGCGGGGCAGGCGGCATCAGCCTGCGGCTGGAGGACTTCGAGCTGGATATCGTGGACTACCTGCAGGACGGAGGCGAGCGCTGCGAGCAGCCCGAGGTGGCGGCCTGGTTCCGTGCCCGGCCCGCACCCGGGCAGGGCGCGCAGCCGCTGCGCGGCCTGCTCGATGCGCTGGGCTCGGACGAGGTGCCGCAGGCCGTGGCGCAGTGGGCGCTGGCGCGGCTGGAGCGCACGCTGCGCTCGTTCGCAGAGGTGCATGGTGGGGTGGCGTCATGAGCGGGCATTTCTCCAGCCTGCTGGCCCTGCCCGAAGCGGCGGGCCAGCGCATTCCGGTCACCGTGCTCACGGGCTTCCTGGGCAGCGGCAAGACCACGCTGCTCAACCGGCTGCTGGCGCTGCCGGACCTGCACGGGACGGCCGTCATCGTCAACGAGTTCGGTGCGGTCGGCATCGACCAGGACCTGACCAGCCTGGCCTGCGAGGACACGGTGCTGCTGGCCAATGGCTGCCTGTGCTGCAGCGTGCGCGGCGATCTGGTGGAGGCGCTGGAGCGCCTGGCCCTGCGCGGACAGGGCGCGCCGCTCCGCGTGCTGATCGAAACCAGCGGCCTGGCGGACCCGGGGCCGATACTGCGCTCCTTCCTGGGCGAGCCCGCCGTGCGCGCGCGCTATGCGCTGGCCGGCGTGGCCTGCACGGTCGATGCCGTGCTGGGCAGCGCCACGCTGGCAGGCTATCCCGAAGCCGTGCGGCAGCTGGCTGTGGCCGACCTGGTGCTGCTGACCAAGACAGATTTGCTGGGCGGCGCACAGCCCGCTGCGCAACTGCTGGCCCAGGTGCAGGCCATCAACGGCGAGGCGCCGCAAGGCATGGACCCCGCCCACCATGTGGCGCTGCTGCAGCGGCTGATGTCGGAAGGCGCGACGGGGCAGCAGGACGCCGCTGCGGGCATGCTCCAGGCACCCGGCTACCGGGCCATGGCTCCGGTGACAGCTCCGGTGACTGCGCCGGCAGGCACGCACCGCGACGGCATCTCGTCCTTTGTGCTGCAGCGCGACGAGCCCCTGCCCGCGCAGGCGTTCGGCGAATGGATGGACTGGGTCACGGCCATGCGCGGCGATGACCTGCTGCGCGTCAAAGGCATCGTGCACCTGCAGGAGCACCCGGACCAGCCCCTGGTCATCCATGGCGTGCAGCACCTGTTCGCCCCGCCGCAGACGCTGCCCCGCTGGCCGGGTGCCGACCGGCGCACGCGCATCGTTTTCATCACGCGGGGGCTGGATGCCCAGGCCCTGGACGACACGCTGAGCGTGCTGGTGCGCAGGCACAGGCGGCGCGCGCCGATTCAGGACCCGGGCTGAGCCACGCAACGGCCGGCCCATTTTCAAAAGAAACAGGAGACAAAGCATGAAAACTCTGACACGGCTGAAGGGGCCGGTGCTGGGCGCCTTACTGGGTGCGCTGGCTGCCTTGCCCATCGCCAGCATGGCCTCGTCCAGTGCGCCCGCCGCCTTTCCCGAGCCGGGCAAGATGGTCAAGGTCATCGTCCCGTTCGTGGCGGGCGGCGGCGTGGACAGCGCGGCGCGCCTGTTTGCCGAGCAGTTGCGCAAGCAGCTGGGCACGACGGTCATCGTCGAGAACCGTGTGGGCGGCAGCGGCGTGGTGGGCGGCCGTGCGGTGCTGGCGGCTGCCCCCGATGGCTACACCCTGCTGTTCTCGGCCGCCACGCATGTGCTGGCCAAGCAGGTATTGGCCCATCCGCCCTATGACCCGCAGACCGACTTTGTCCCCGTGGCGCGCGTGGGCGAGGCCCCGCTGATGCTGGTGATCTCGCCGCAGCTGCCCCACAGCAAGCTGGGCGAGGTGCGGGCCGCAGGCGCCAAGAGCACGTGGACGGCGGCCATTCCCGCCGTGGGCGCACCCAGCCACCTGGCCACGCTGCTGCTGGCCCAGCAGGGCCGCATGCGCCTCGAGTACGTACCCTACAAGGGCACGCAGCCCGCGCTGGTGGATGTGGGCGGCGGCCATGTGGACCTGCTGCTCGACTCCATGGTCTCCGTGCTGCCGCTGGCCAAGGCCGGCAAGGTGCGGCCGATTGCGATCACCTCCGGCAAGCGCAGCCCGCTGGCGCCCGAGGTGCCCACCATGCAGGAAAGCGGCCTGCCGCGGTTTGCCTACACCTCCTGGTACGGACTGTGGGCGCCCAAAGACACGCCTGCCGACCGGGTGCAGCGGCTGAACCAGGCCTCCAACGCGGCGGTGGCCGAGCTGGCCAGGTCCGGCGCCTTCGCGAGCCTGGGCATCGACACGGTTTCGGAGAGCACCGAGCAGTTCAAGCGCTTCATCGCCGCCGATGTGGCGCAGAGCGCCGCGCTGCTCAAGGGCGCGGGCTTCAAGCCTGAGTAGCCGGGCAGACCCCGGCAAACATCCGAGAAAAAGCAAAGCAAAAAACCACAAGGAGACAACATGCAGGTATTCATACGCCAGGCCCTGGCCGCCTCGCTGGGGCTGGCCGCCGCGCATGCGGGCGCGCAGTCCTCGGTATCGATCTCGGGCACCGTCGATGTGAGCGTCAGGCAGGTGCGCAACCAGGGCCTGGGCACGGTCACCTCGCAGGCCAGCGGCGCCAATTCCACCAGCAAGCTGGTATTGCGGGGGCAGGAGGACCTGGGCGACGGCCTGAGCGCGGGCTTCTACCTGGACGGCAGCCTGCTGGCCGACACCGGCGCCATGGGCGCCAGCGGCCCGTTCTGGGACCGGCGCTCCACGGTCAGCCTGGCCTCGCGCCAATGGGGCGAGCTGCGGCTGGGGCGGGACTGGGTGCCCACGCACCTGGTGTGGAGCGGCTTCGATCCGTTTGCCACGCTGGGCATCGGCAGCGCCAATGGCTTTCGCTCGTTCACGGCTTCCCGCGCGCTGGGCCAGGCCTTCGGCACGGCGCCGGAGTCGCAGGCGGCCAATCCCACGCTGCGCGTGAGCAATGCGGTGGAGTATTTCCTGCCGGCCGGCCTGGGCGGGCTGCAGGGCGTGTCCGGCAGCCTGATCGCCACCTTGGGCGAGAAGGGCGCCACGGCGGCAGGCCAGACGCGCGGCAACGGCTTTCGGCTGGGCTGGGCGGACGCGGGCTGGAACGTGGCGGGCGCGCAGTTCACCACGCGCAACACCCTGAGCGGCATCCATTTCAAGGACCAGAGCTACGGTGTCTCCTACGACTTCGGCTGGCTCAAGGCCAGCCTGGCCCAGCGCCGCTGGGTGCATGGCGTGGACCGCACGGTCAACACCCTGGTGGGCATGAGCCTTCCCGTGGGCAGCGGCGTGGTCAAGCTCAGCTATGTCAAGGCCGACCAGAAGGGCGCAACGGCGGCGCAAAGCGCCAGCGATGCCGACCTGTGGGCGCTGGGCTATGTGCACTCGCTGTCGCGGCGCACGGCGCTGTACGCGCATGCGGCCCGCATGTCCAACCGCAATGGGGCGACCTTCGCCATTGCCGGGGGTGCGGCTGTCAGCGGCAATCCGGCCGCGGCCAATTACTTTGGCGGGCGCGCTTCCACGGCCTTCGAGCTGGGCCTCCGGCACGACTTCTGACGGGCAGCGTGGGCGGCGTGCGCGCTGGTTCGTGGTCATTGCTGCACCCCATGCAGCAGTGAACTGCACGCCGGCCTATTGCTGCCCTCAATCGCTTCTTCTACGCTGCACCCATTTCACGGAGCAGCGAGATGAATCCATTGATCAAGGTCCGCATGGACGCCGCAGGCACCCCCGACGCCATGCGCCTGGAGCCGGTCGAGGTGCAGGCGCCCGGCCCCGGCCAGGTCTGGCTGGAGCAGACGGCCATCGGCGTGAACCCGCTGGACGTGAGCCAGCGCAAGGGCGCTGTCGCCATCGCCTTTCCCTCGGGCCTGGGGCTGGAGGGCGCGGGGCGGGTGGCCGCCGTGGGCGAGGGCGTGACGAATGTGGCCGTGGGCGAGCGCGTGGGCTACGCCACGGGGCCGCTGGGCGCCTATGCCAGCGCCCGCCTGTACCCGGCCGAGCGCCTGGTGAAGCTGCCCGATGCGCTGGCGGACGACGCGGCGGCGGCCGTGCTGTTCAAGGGCATCACGGCGCAGTACCTGCTCAAGACCACCCATGCCGTGGGCCCCGGCAGCCGCATCGTGATCTATGGCGCCGCCGGTGCGCTGGGCCAGTTGATGTGCGCCTGGGCCAGGCACCTGGGCGCCCTGGTGATCGGCGTGGTGTCCAAGGCAGCCAGCGTGGAGCGCGCGCGGGCGGCCGGCTGCGACGAGGTCTTCGTGTTCGATGCGGCCACGCTGCCGGGCCAGGTGCTGCAGGCCACCGGGGGCCTGAAGGCCGACGTGGTCTACGACCCCATCGGCCGCACGACGCTGGGCGCCTCGCTGGACTGCCTGCGCCCGCGCGGCCTGCTGGTGTCCTTCGGCGCGACCTCCGGCCTGCCCGATCCCATCTCGGTGGCCACGCTCAATGCCAAGGGCTCGCTGTTCCTCACGCGCCCCTCGCTGGCCGCGCACACGGCCACGGCGGCCGAGTACCAGGAGCGCGCACGGGATGTGCTGGCCGCCGTGGCGGCCGGCATCATCGTGCCCGGCGTCTGGCGCCGGTATGCGCTGGCGGAGGTGGCGCAGGCGCATGGCGATCTGGAGCAGGGACGCTCCCAAGGTGCGATCATCCTGACCCCATGAACCTTCTGGACAGCCAGCACGCCGATGAACTGGCGGCCCTGGTGGCGCTGCATGAACAAGGCTCCTTCGCTGCGGCGGGGCGGGCCTTGCTGCGCCATCCGTCCGTGCTGTCCAAACGCCTGAACGCGCTGGAGACCCGGCTGGGCGTGCGGCTGGTGGAGCGCAGCACACGCCATCTGCACCTGACCGACGAGGGCCTGCGCCTGGTGGACAAGGTGCGCCAGGCGGCCGGCCTGATTGCCGATGCCCAGAAGGAGGCCGCCCAGGGCGCCTCGCAGGCGCGGGGCCGGCTGCGGCTGTCGCTGCCGGCCGCCATGGGACGGCGCTGGCTCAGCCCGCTGCTGGCCGAGTTTGCGCTGGCCCATCCGCAGATCGTGCTGGAGGTGGAGTATGCGGACCGCTTCGTGGACATCGTGGGCGAGCGCTTCGACGCGGCGGTGCGCATAGGCCGGCTGGCGGACAGCCGGCTGGTGGCGCTGCGGCTGGGCGGGCACCAGCGCATCCTGGGCGCCGCGCCCGCCTATCTGCAGGCCCACGGCACGCCGGTGCACCCCGAGGACCTGGCGGCGCACCGCTGCCTGGGCTTCACGGGACTGCAGTCGTTTCCGCAATGGGAGCTGGTGCACGGAGGCGCATCGGGCGATGTGCCTCAGGGCCAGGCCCGGCACACCGTGCTGGTGCGCGGCCCCATGGTCAGCAATGACAGCGAGGCCCTGCTCACGGCCGCCGTCATGGGCGTGGGCATTCTGGCCGGCGGCGACTGGCTGATGAGCGAGCACATGGCCGCAGGCCGGCTGGTGCGGGTGCTGCCGCAATGGCGCCTGGATGGGGCCTCGGGCATCTACTTCGTGCGGCCCTCGGCGGCGTTCAGCAGCGCGGCCATGACGGCGCTGCGCGACTGCCTGGTGCGGTGGTTTGCCACGCGCAGCCCCTGGCGCACGGGGCATGACACACTGGCGCCGCCCCCACCCCTGCCCCCGCCCTTTTCCGCATCCGCTCCATGACCCAAAGACCCTCGCCGCCCGCCTTGGCGGCCGCCTTGCTTCCCTGGCTGTTCGTGCTGCTGTGGAGCACGGGCTTCATCGGCGCCAAGTTCGGCCTGCCCTATGTGGAGCCGCTGACCTTTCTGACGCTGCGCTATGCCATCGTCCTGGTGCTGATGGCGGCGGTAGCCCTGGTGCTGCGCGCGCCCTGGCCGCGGTCGGCACGGCAGTGGCTGCACATTGGCGTGTCAGGGCTGTTCGTGCATGGCGTGTACCTGGCCGGCGTGTTCACGGCCATCGCCCACGGCCTGCCTTCGGGCGTGACGGCCCTGGTGGTGGGGCTGCAGCCGCTGATCACGGCGCTGGTGGCCGGCACCTTGCTGGGCGAGTCCGTGCGGCCCCGGCAGTGGGCCGGGCTGGCGCTGGGCTTCACGGGCGTGGCCCTGGTGGTGGCGGGCAAGATCGCCTCGGTGCCGGTCCATGCCCTGCTGGCCATGCTGGTGCCGGCCGTGGTGGCGCTGGCCGGCATCACGGCCGGCACGCTGTACCAGAAGCGGTTCTGTCCCTCGTTTGATCTGCGCACGGGCTCGGTCATCCAGTACCTGCCCTGCCTGGTGGCGACGGGGCGCTGGCCCTGGCCACCGAAACCATGCAGGTGCGCTGGAGCGGCGAGTTCCTGTTCGCGCTGGGCTGGCTGGTGCTGGTGCTGTCCGTGGGCGCGGTCAGCCTGCTCAACCTGCTGATACGCCGGGGCGGCGCCGTGCACGTGGCCAGCCTGTTCTACCTGACGCCGCCGGCCACGGCCCTGATCGCCTGGGCCATGTTCGGCGAGACGCTGGGCGGCCTGGCGCTGGCGGGCATGGCCTTGACGGCAGCCGGCGTATGGCTGGCGCGCCAGGGGCGCTAGCTTGCCCCGCAAGCCGCGGGCAGGGCATGCGCAAAGGCGGGATACTGCGGCACTGTCAGCCCACGAATACCGGATTTCCGCACCATGCCCATCAATGAACTGCGCGCCATCGCCACCTTTGCCAAGGCGGTCGAGCTGGGCAGCCTGCGCCAGGCGGCGCTGTCCCAGGGCGTGAGCCCCCAGGCCGCCAGCCAGGCGGTGGCCCATCTGGAGCAGCACCTGGGCGTGCGCCTGCTGCACCGGACCACGCGCAGCCTGGCGCTGACCGAGGAGGGCCAGCGTTTCCTGCAGGACACCCAGCCGGCGCTGGCCGCGCTGGACCGCGCACTGAACCTGGCACGCGACAGCCGCGAGGGCATTGCGGGGCCGTTGCGCATCGTGGGCCCCAAGTCCTGCTTTGCGCCCGTGCTGATGCCGCTGCTCGATGAGTTCTGCCGCCTGCACCCGGGCATCGTCCCCGATGTGCGGCTGGACGACGGCATAGGCAACTGGGTGCTGGACCGGGTCGATGCGGGGTTTCGCATCGGCGCCTCGCCCGATGAAAGCGTGATCGGGCGGCGGCTGTTTCCCGTGCAGCTCATCGTCTGCGCGGCGCCGCAGTACCTGCAGCGCCATGGCGTGCCCCGGTCGCTGGACGAGCTGGCCGCGCACCGCTGCAGCATGTTCCGCCATGCGGCCACGGACACGGTGATGCCCTGGTACCTGCCGGTCGATGGCGAGCTCACGCACCGCTACCTGCAGCCGGCCCTGTCCACCAACGATGCCGAGCTGGAGCTGCATGCCGTGCTGGCCGGCCAGGTGCTGGGCCAGCTGTCCAACATCTGCGCGGCCGCGCACATCCGCGCGGGGCGCCTGGTGCCCGTGCTGCTGGCGCATGTCAGCGAGCACATCGGCCTGCATGTCTACTACGGCAGCCGCGACGCGCTGCCCCGGCGCGTGCGTGCCTTCATCGACCTGGCCGTGCAGCGGCTGCAGGACTGCCCGGACTATCTGCTGACCATGGAAGAACTGGAAAGGGCGGCGGCCGCAGGTGCCGCCGCCCTTTCGGGGGGCTGACCGGGATCAGGTCCGGCCGTTCAGGCCAGATCGATCACGCCAGATCGATCACGCCAGGTCGAACGGCAGCTTGCGCACGGGCTTGCCCGTGAGCTGCGCCACGGCGTTGGCGAAGGCCGGGGCCAGCGGCGGCAGGCCGGGCTCGCCCATGCCCGTCGGCGGCTCGGCGCTGGGCACGACGTGGACGGCGATCTCGGGCATGTCGGTGATGCGCGGCACGGCGAAGTCGCCGAAGTTGCTCTGCTCCACCACGCCGTCCTTGAGCGTGATCGCCGCGCCGGGCAGGCACATGGACAGGCCCATCAGCGCCGCGCCCTGCACCTGCGCCTCGATGGTGCGCGGGTTCACGGCCAGGTTGCAGTGCACGCCGGCTGTGGCCTTGTGCAGCACCGGGCGGCCGTCCTTGACCGAGGCCTCCACCACATAGGCCACCACCGTGTCGAAGGACTCGTGCACGGCCACGCCCCACGCCCGGCCCGCGCGCAGCTGGCGCTTGCCGTAGCCGCTCTTGTCCACGGCCAGCTGCAGGGCCAGGCGATGGCGCGGGTGCTTGTCGCCGAACATCTGCATGCGGTAGGCCACGGGGTCCTGGCGGCTGCTGCGCGCGATCTCGTCGATCAGCGTTTCCATGACGAAGGCCGTGTGGGTCGATCCCACGCTGCGCCACCACAGCACGGGCACGTTGACCTTGGGGTGGTGCACGGTCAGGCGCATGGGCAGCGGATAGGGCTCGCGCATGCCCTCCACGGCCGTGGCGTCGATGCCGTTCTTGATCATGCCGCCCTCGAACATGGTGCCCGCCGTGATGGACTGGCCCACGATGGCGTGGTCCCAGCCCAGCACCTTGCCGCGTTCGTCGAAGCCGATCCTGGCGCGGTGCAGGTGCATGGGGCGGTAGTAGCCGCCCTTGATGTCGTCCTCGCGGCTCCAGACCATGCGCACGGGGGCGCTCAGGCCGGCGCGGCGCGCGGCCAGCGCCACCTGGCAGGCCTCGACCACATAGTCGCTGGTGCCCACGCCCCGGCGGCCAAAGCCGCCGCCGGCCATCTGCACGTGCACGCGCACCTGCTCGGGCTTGAGGCCCAGCACGCGCGCGGCGGCCATGCCGTCCACGCCCGCGAACTGCGTGCCCAGGTAGAGGTCGGCTCCGGCCTCGCCGGTCTCGCCCATCTGCACCGTGCAGTTGAGCGGCTCCATGGGCGCATGGGCCAGGTAGGGGAAGCTGAACTCGGCCTCGATATGGCGCGGCGCCTTGTCCAGCGCCGAGATATCGGCGTCGAAGTGGCGCGCGCCGGGCTGCGCGGCCAGTTCGCGGTACTGGGCCAGCTGGCGTTCGCTGTCCACCTTCTCCACGGCGTCGGTGTTCCATTGCGCCTTCAGCGCTTCGCGGCCCTTGCGCGCAGGCCAGTAGCCGGTGGCGATCACGGCCACGCCTTCGCCGCCGCCGTCCACGGGCACGCGCAGCACGGCCTTGACGCCGGGCACGGCACGCGCCGCAGCGTCGTCCAGCGAGGCCAGCTGTGCCTTGAACACGGGCGGGTGTGCAATCACCGCCGTCAGCTGGCCCGGCAGGTGCATGTCGATGCCGAAGCTCTGCTGGCCGCTGCTCTTGGCCCGGGCGTCGATGCGGCCCGTGGGCTTGCCGATCAGGCGGAAGTCCTTGGGATTCTTCAGCACGACGGTGGCCGGCACGGGCTGGGCCATGGCGGCCTGGGCCAGCTCGCCATACGACAGCTTCTTGCCGTTGGGGCCGAGCACGAAGCCCTCGCGCGTGCGCAGCGTGGCGGCGTCCACCTTCCACTGCGCGGCGGCGGCGGCCACCAGCATGGCGCGCGCACGGGCGCCCAGCTCGCGGTACTGGGTGTAGCTGTGCTTGAGGGCGGTGGAGCCGCCCGTCATCTGGATTCCGTAGCGCGGATCGGCATAGGCCGCATCGTTGCCGCCCAGGCGGGCGCGGACCTTGCTCCAGTCGGCGTCCAACTCCTCGGCCAGCACCAGGGGCAGGGCGGTGTGCACGCCCTGGCCGAACTCCAGGCGGTTGATGGCCACGGTGACTTCGCCGCTGGGCGAGATCTCCACGAAGGAGGCGGGCTGCTCGGTGGGCTTGAGGCCGGCGGCCTCGCCCTTGCCCGGCGCCTGCGCCATGGCGGGAAACACGCCCAGGGCCAGCGAACCGGCCCCGGCGATCTTGAGGAAGCTGCGGCGGGGGATCTGTGCAAGGGTGGGCGCGTCGGCGATGGCAGCAGCGGCCTCGTCACGGTCCAGGATGTGCTGCAGGGCGCGCGGCAGTTCGGCGGGGTTGAAGGTGGTCAGCATGCGGCGTTCTCCATTCAGCCCAGGGTGCGCGCGGCATCGGCCACGGCCGTGCGGATGCGCGCATAGGTTCCACAGCGGCAGATGTTGCCGGCCATGGCCGCGTCTATCTCCTCGCCGCTGGGCTTCTTGCCCTTGGGCAGCGACTTGAGGAAGGCCGTGGCGCTCATGATCTGCCCGCTCTGGCAGTAGCCGCACTGGGCCACGTCGTGGCGCACCCAGGCATCGCGCACGGCGGTGCCCACGCGGTCGGAGCCCGAGGTCATGGCCTCGATGGTGGTGATCTTCTGGCCCGCGGCCGCCGAGATCGGCGTCACGCAGGAACGTATGGCCTGGCCGTTCATGTGCACCGTGCAGGCGCCGCACAGCGCCGCGCCGCAGCCGAACTTGGTGCCGGTCATCTCCAGCGTGTCGCGCAGGGCCCACAGAATGGGCGTCTCGGGGTCCAGGTCCATGGAAACGGTCTTGCCGTTGATGGTGAGATCGGTCATCGCAGTCTCTCCTTGTTGTGGGTCAGTCAGGCAGGGGTGGGGTCCCCGCAGTAGTGTCGTGCGCAGCGGCGGCCCATGGAAGCCGGGCGCCGTCGAGGCGCGAATATAGAAAGAGGCCTTGCTTGCAACTAGTCCTGATTTGCTTGATGCATTGGCAAGTGCAAGTTGCGAATGGGGTGAAGCGGTTGAGTCTCTGGAGTGTTTGGTACTGACGATGTATATACTTTGTTGGTATCTTCACAGGAGTCAATCATGCCCAAGGAAGCCGTTTTCACCATGAAACTGGAAGCCGAGCTGCGCGAAGACTTCATGGCCGAAGCCGCAGGCGAGGACCGGCCCGCATCCCAGGTCATGCGGGAGTTGATGCGCGACTACATTGAGCAGCGCCGCAAGGCCCGCGAATATGACGGCTATCTTCAGCGCAAGGTCGAGGAGGGACGTGCCTCCATGCGCGCTGGACTTGGCCGCTCGAATGAGGAAGTCGAGGCCGAGTTCGCTGCCCGGCGCCGTCAGGTTGCGGCAGACCGTGCGTGAAAGTCATCTGGACGCCGCAGGCGCAGCAGGATCGCGCCGATATCTGGGACTACATCGCAGCTGACAATCCTCGCGCAGCCTTGCGCATGGACCTGCTTTTCAGCGACGCAGCGGCTCGGTTGGCCGCGTATCCCAAGATGGGCAAAACGGGCAGGATTGCCGGCACGCGCGAGCTGATTCCCCATGGAAGCTACCGCCTTGTCTATGAGATCAATGGCACGACGGTCTGGGTGCTGTCCCTGGTGCACACCGCGCGCCAGTGGCCGCCAGCGCGGTGACGATAACTGCATGCCAGGCCGGGATGGCCCTGATCAATGCACAACTCAATGCACAAACCCACCCTTGATGAACCGCACGGGCTCGGCGTCCATGCGTGCAATCAGCGCGCCCAGGCCGTCGGCCACGGGGCCAGCGCCGGAGGTGGTCTTGGCCGCCGTGTCCGTGCGGCAGACCAGGTCGTCCTCCGACCAGCCCTGGGCGCCCGGACGCGATAGCGCGCGCAGCCAGCCGCTGCGGTCGCCCAGCCATTGCATGCCCTGCAGCTGCTCCGAGCCGCTGAGCAGGGCCATGGCCTGCCAGGCGCGCGGGTCGTTGACGGTGCAGTCCAGGGCGCTGGCGGCGCGGTTGCCGCCATCGGGCGACAGCTGAAGGCTGACCAGGCGCGGGTCTTCCTGCACCGGGCCGCTGCCTGCCACCACCCTCAGCCGCTGCTGGCGGCTTTGCCATGTGCTCAGGCGGCGTGCGGGCTGGCCTGCGCACTGCACGGCCATGTCGGGAAGTCCCACGGGATAGGGCCAGCTGCCGGCGATCTGCAGCATCTGGCCTGCGGCGCGGGCCTTCATGAAGTCGATCAGGGCCCAGGCGTCGTCGCTGGACAGCCGGTCGGCTTGGCCGTGTGCCCGTGCGCCGTCGCCAGACTCCACGGGGCGGCGGTCATGAAGAATGGCCCAGAGCAATTCCCCATCGGCGCGGCGCCACAGCAGCGGGCTGGTGAAGTTGGGGGGCCAGACCGGCTGGCTGGCGGCCAGCGGGCCGTGGCCCCGGCCATCGGCACCGTGGCAGGCCGTGCAGTGCTGGGCATAGACCGCGCCGCCGCGCGCAATGCTCTCCACGCTGAAGCCCGTGGGCGAGGCATGGAAGCTGGTGGCATGCGCGGGCACCAGGATCAGGTCGGCACGCGGCCAGGGGGCCAGCAGCAGGGCGAGCGCGGCCAGCGCGGTCAGCACCAGGGCCGGCAGGCGGATGCGGCGCAGAACCAGGACCAGCACCAGGGCCAGCAACAGCAAAACGATGGCGGTGGCCACGGCCGCCAGCGACCACAGCAGGCCCCGGGCCTGGCCCAGGTCGATCAGCAGGTTTTCGCCGGACAGGCGCACGGCCCAGGGCCAGGCGGGCTGCCCATCCACCGTGCCGGCCAGGCCCAGGCCATGCAGCAGCTGCAGCAGGCCGACCTGGGCCTGCTGCATGGCGCCGATCAAGGGGTTGAGCCAGTCGGGGGAGTCGCTGCGTTGCATCGGAGGCGGGCGCTACCAGGTCTGGTCCAGGCCCAGGTGGCGCAGGGCCTTGTGGCGCAGCTCGGACAGGCGGGCGTGGCCGCGCTGGCGCGGGTAGGGCAGGTCCACATCGATCTCGGCCACGATGCGGGCGGGCCGCTGGCTGAAGACCAGCACGCGGTGGGCCAGGAAGAGGGCCTCTTCCACATCGTGGGTGACCAGCAGCACGGAAAAGCCTGCGCGCTGCCAGATCTTGAGGATCTCGCTTTGCATGGCCAGCCGCGTCAGCGAGTCGAGCTTGCCCAGCGGCTCGTCCAGGATCAGCAGGCGCGGGTCGTTGACCAGGGCGCGCGCCAGGGCCGCGCGCTGGGCCATGCCGCCCGACAGCTGGTGGGGATGGCTGTCCGCGAAATCCTCCAGCCCCACCAGGCGCAGGGCCTCATCAATGCGGTGGGACTGGCTGTCCAGCAGGCCGCGTGCCTGCAGGCCCAGGGCCACGTTGCCGCGCACCGTGCGCCAGGGAAACAGCGTGGGGTCCTGGAAGACGACGATGCGCGAGGGATCGGGCTCGGTGATGGCCGTGCCGTCCTGCGCCACGGCGCCGGCCGTGGGGGCCTCCAGCCCGGCCACCAGGCGCAGCAGCGTGGACTTGCCGCAGCCGCTGGGGCCCAGCAGGGCGACGAACTCGCCGGGCCGCACCTGCAGGCTGACCTCGTCGAGCACCTGCAGCGCGCCCTGCCCCTGGCCGAACCAGTGGCTGACGGCCTGCACATCGATGGCCGCGCCGGCTAGGGCCGCCCCGGCTAGGGCCGCCCCGGCGATGGCGGGCGTGGCTGCGGCGTTGGCGGCGTGTTCTGCGGCAATCACCATTTGACGGTTCCCTTCTGCCACGACAGCGTGCGGTCGCGCACGGTGAACAGGAGTGTGATCAGGCCCGAGCACAGCACGGCCATGACCAGCAGCGCCGTGTACATGTTGGCGTAGGCTGCCCAGCCCTGGGCCCACTGCAGATACCAGCCCAGGCCGGCCTTCACGCCCATCATCTCGGCCGTGATCAGCACCGAGAACGAGGCGCCCAGCCCCATGAACAGGCCCACGAAGACCTGGGGCAGGGCGGCCGGGATGGCCACGCGCAGCACCAGGAACCAGGGCGATGCGCCCAGCGTGCGCGCCACGTCGTAGTAGCTCTTGCTGACCGAGGCCACGCCCGACCAGGTCAGCACGGCCACCGGGAAGAACGTGGCCAGCGCCACCAGGAACACGGCTGCCGAGTAGCTCGACGGCGCGAAGAAAAAGGCCAGCGGCAGCAGGGCCGAGGCCGGCACCGGCCCCAGGAAGCGCAGCAGCGGATGCACCCAGTAGCCTGCGATGCGCGACCAGCCTATCCACACGCCCGTGAGAAAGCCGATCACCGCGCCGAACACGATGCCGTTGAGCAGCAGCCGCAGCGAATACAGCGTGGACAGGCCCAGGCGCTGCCAGTCCTCGTGCACCACGTCGATCAGGCTTTGCGGTGGCGCGAAGAACGGCGGCGGCAGCGCGCCGAGCTTGGCCGTCAGCGTCTCCCACAGCGCCAGCAGCAGCGGCGCCGCCACCAGCCAGGCACCGGCCGGGCGCAGCCAGAGGTCGATGCGCCGTGCTGCCCGTATGGGGCGCACAGGCAGCGCTGCCGATGCCAGCAGCAAAAGGGCCACGGCCAGGGCGGCAATGCCGAATTCCTGCGTGAATGCCCATTCGCTGAAGCCGATCTCCTTGTTGGGCCACAGCAGGGTCAGCATGCCCAGGCCGGCCCAGGCGGCGGCGGCCAGCAGGCCGGTGCGCCAGGGGCCTGGCTTGCGCGAGTCCTGCGCCTGTTCCCGTTCCAGGCCGGGTGCGGCATCCGTGGCGCCCAGGCGCCAGCGTGGTCTTGCGGTGCTCATGCGAGGACGTCCAGCGTGATGTGGCTGGCAAAGCGGCCAGGGTCGGTCTGCTTCTTGAGCACGCCGGCCGTGCGGAAGTCGGCCGCAAAGGCCTGGACTTCGTCGCGCAGCGGCTTGCCGTGCGGATGGTGTTTGAAGGTCAGCTCGGCCAGCAGGCGCTGCAGGTCCTCGACGGGAACCTTGGGCGAGTACCTGGCAAAGATCTTCGCCGTTTCGTTGGGGTTCTCGGCGATGTAGTCCGAGGCCTGGGTCAGCGCGCGCACCACGCTGGCCGCTGCGGGCTTGTTGGCCCGGGCGAACTTTGCGCCTGCGCCGATCACGCAGCAAATGCTTTCGGCGTATTCGTTCTTGGCGCTGTTGCCCAGTTCGAGGAAGGTGCCGGGGTTGCGTTTCTCGATCAGGTAGAGATTGGGGTCGCCGTCGGCAATGGCCTGGATTTCGCCCTTCTTGGCGGCCACATCCAGCAGGTCGGCCGGGTAGACGCGCCATTCGATGTCCTTGTCCACATCCAGGCCGCGCTTGGCCAGGTGGATGGAATAGAACTGCTTGGCCGGGCTGTTGAGATCGGCCACGCCGATGGTCTTGCCCTTGAGCGTGCTGGGGTCCAGCGTGACGCCGGCCGACTTCAGGCCCACCAGGCGCAGGCAGCCGCCATGCACGCTGCCGATGAGCTTGACATCCAGCCCCGCCTCCAGCGGCTTGATCCAGCGGTGGATCAGGCCCGCGCCCGCATCGGCCTTGCCCGTGGCCAGCGCCTCCAGCAACTGGTCGGCCGAGCCGCCCCAGTTCAGCAGTTCCACGTCCAGGCCGTTGCGCTCGAAAAAGCCGCGCTCCAGCGCCACGGGAATGGGCGAATGGCAGAAGCTGGCCTGGCTCCAGGCAAAGGTGATCTTCTGGCGCGGCTGCGCCCCGGCGCGGCCGCTGAACCAGGCGGCCGATCCCAGCGCGCCGGCTGCGGCGCCGGCGCGGATCAGGGCGCGGCGCGAGAGCGAGGGCTCGGTCGCCTCGGGAGCATCGAGCACCCCGAAAGCACCGCAATCGGCGCCATGGGCGCAGCGGCTGTCCTGGGTCCTGTCGATCTCGGTCTGGGTCTTGCGGGTCATGGAACTCCCTCCAAAGCAGTTTCGGGACTGCCGATGCTGTCCGCTGGGTGCCGTGTTTCCAACGACGCAAAACGCGCATCCATATGTGCGTGGCAACTAGGAAGGGCGCGGCCCGGCGACATGCGCAAACCGAATAAGCGAACGCGTTTTTCTTCGTAGTGCGCAGGGCGCGGGCTTCGAATAATGGGCTGCATCGACCACTCATACGGAGTCCATGCATGACCTCAGCGACCGGCACCGAGTCCGCCCCGCACGACGCAGCCAGCGATGCGCTGTGGCAGCAGGACACCCAGGCCTTGCACGCCGGCTACCGGGGGCGCGAGCAGCAGCGCAGCGCGGCCGTGCCCATCTACCAGAGCACCTCCTTCGTGTTCGACAGCGCCCAGCACGGCGCCAACCTGTTCGGCCTGGTGGAGGAGGGCGATGTGTACTCGCGCACGGCCAACCCCACGCTGGCGGTGCTGGAGCAGCGCATTGCGGCTCTCGAAGGCGGCGTGGCCGCGCTGGCCCTGGCCTCGGGCATGGCCGCCATCGATGTGGCGCTGGCCACGCTGGCCAGTGCGGGCGACCATGTGGTCGTGGCCTCGCAGCTGTATGGCGGCACGCACAACTTCATCGCCCATGTGCTGGCCTCGCGCGGCGTGCAGAGCACGGCCGTGGCCAAGGATGATTTCCAGGCGTTGCGCCGGGCGATAGGGCCACGCACCAAGGCCGTGTTCGTGGAGTCCGTGGGCAATCCATCGGGCGGCATTGCCGACCTGCGCCAGCTGGCCGATATCAGCCATGCGGCGGGCGTGGCCCTGGTGGTGGACAACACCGTGGCTTCGCCGCTGCTGCTGCGGCCCTTCGACTGGGACGCCGACATCGTCGTGCATTCGGCCACCAAGGCCATTGGCGGACACGGCAATGTGCTGGGCGGGCTGATCGTGGACAGCGGCCGCTTCGACTGGGTGGCGCACGCGGGGCGCTACCCGCAGTTCAGCGCGCCCGAGCCGGCCTACCAGGGCTTTGTCTTTACCGAGAAATTTCCCGACCGCGCCTTCATCGCGCGGGCCCGTGCCGTGCTGCTGCGCAACTGCGGCGCGGCGCTGGCGCCGCACAGCGCCTTCCTGCTGCTGCAGGGCCTGGAGACGCTGGGCCTGCGCCAGGAGCGCGCCAGCCGCAACACGCTGGCCGTGATCGATTTCCTGCAGCGCCATCCGCTGGTGGAGCGCATACACCACGCCAGCCAGAGCGGCCACGCCGACCACGCGCTGGCCCTGCGCCAGCTGCGCGGCGGGCATGTGCCGGCGCTGCTGGGCTTCGAGCTGCGCGGCGGCCGGCAGGCGGCGCGCGCCTTCTATGACGCGCTGCGCCTGTTCCTGCGCCTGGTCAACATCGGCGACAGCAAGTCGCTGGCCGCCATTCCTGCCGAGACCACGCACAGCCTGCTCAGCGACGAGGAGCTGGCACGCGTGGGCATTGCGCCCGGGCTGGTGCGCCTGTCCATCGGCATAGAGCATCCGCAGGACCTGCTGGCCGACCTGGCGCAGGCGCTGGAGCAGGCGCAGGGCCATGCGGTGTTGGCTGCCGAACGCGAACAAGACCGCGAACAAAACCGCGAGCAAGACCGCGATCAGCGCCTGGCGGCCTGAGCGCCCCTTCCTTCCCCCTTCCCTGGCAGCACAGCATGAGCACCTTGACAGCATCCACTCTCGAAGCGCCCGCCGCCACAGCGGCAACCCCGGCCCTGCCCGTCATCGATCTGCAGGCCCTGCGCGACCCGGCCACGCAGGCCCAGGCGCTGCGCCAGCTGGCGCGCACGGCACGCGACACCGGCTTCTTCTACCTGGAAGGGCATGGCATAGGCCGGGACGCATGGCAGGGCATACAGCGGCGCGCGCGCGAATTCTTTGCGCTGCCGCTGGCGGACAAGCAGGCGCTGGCCATTGCCAACACGCGGCACTTCCGGGGCTATACGGCCGTGGGCATGGAGATCACGCGCCAGCGGCCCGACCAGCGCGAGCAGATCGACCTGGGCGAGGAATCGCCCGAGATTCCCGCAGGCCCCGGCGTGCCGGACTGGAAGGGGCTGCAAGGCCCCAACCAGTGGCCGCAGGCCCTGCCCGGGTTCCGCGAGGAGGTGCTGGCCTGGCAGGCGGCAGCGCATGGCGTGGCGCTGGAGCTGCTGCGCCACTTCGTGGCCGCGCTGCAGCTGCCCGAGGGCGCGCTGGACGCCCTGGTCAGCGGCCTGCCTGCGCACCGCATCAAGATCATCCACTACCCGGGCAGCGAGCTGGGCGCAGCAGGCCAGGGCGTGGGCGCACACAAGGACGGCGGCCTGCTGACCCTGCTGCTGCAGGACGAGGTGGGCGGGCTGCAGGTGGAGACGCCGGCTGGCTGGGTCGATGTGCCGCCGCGCGACGGGGCCTTCGTCATCAACATCGGCGAGATGCTGGAGCTGGCCACCAACGGCTATCTGCGCGCCAACGTGCATCGCGTGCTGGTGCCGCGCGCGGGCGTGCAGCGCTACTCCATCGCCTACTTCCTGGCGCCGCGCCTGGACCTTGGCCAGGTGCCGCTGCTGACCCTGCCGCCCGAGCTGGCCGTGCTGGCCACGGGGCCGCAGAGCGACCCGGACAACCCGCTGTTCAGCCATGTGGGCGAGAACGCGCTCAAGGGCCGCGTGCGCTCCCACCTGGATGTGGCCCAGCGCTTCTATCCCGAGCATTTCGCCCGCCTGCAGGCCCAGGCCCGCGCCGCTGGCCGTGAGTTGCACCCCGGTGCCTATTGATCGACTCCTGTTGATTCTTGAAAGGACTGTGCGATGGACAAGCGAGTATTTCTGCGGAGACTGGCGGCGGGGGCCTCGGTGGCGGCGATGTCAGGCGCCATCCGGGCCGCGCAGGCCGGCCCGCTGCGCGTGGGCGTGCGCGGCGGCGTGGACGAGGAAATCTGGGAGGTGGTGACCCGCGTGGCGCGCGAGCAGGGGCTGCAGGTCAAGCCCGTGGTCATCAGCGGCGCGGCCAGCCCCAACGAGGCGCTGAACAACGGCGACATCGAGGCCAACTCCTTCCAGCATGTGCCGTTCCTGCGCGACCAGAACCAGCAGCGCGGCTACCGGCTGGTGGCGGCCGGCGACACCTACATCTCGCCCATCGCCTTCTATTCGAAAAAGCACAAACGCCTGGCCGACCTGCCCGCTGGCGCGCGCCTGGGCATTCCCAACGATCCCAGCAACCAGACGCGCGCGCTGGTGGTGCTGCAGGACCAGGGCATCCTGAAGCTGCGCGAAGGCTTCGACCCCTTCAAGGGCACGGCGGGCCTGGCCGACATCGCCAGCTACCAGAAGAAGGTGCAGCTGGTGGAGGCCGCTTCGGTGGTGCTGGCGCGCTCGCTGGACGATCTCGATGCCTCGGCCATCGTCAACAGCTTTGCCTACCAGGCCGGGCTGATCGCCACGCGCGATGGCATTGCCGTCGAAAGGCGCGAGCGCAATCCCTACGTGAACATCATTGCCGTGCACGAGCGCGACCGCGCTGCACCCTGGGTCGCGGCCCTGCTGCGCGCCTACCAGTCCGAGCCCGTGCGCCAGTTCATCGTGAGCAGGTACCAGGGCTCGGTGCTGCCGGCCTTCTGAGGCGTGTAAGGCAATGAAGGTGGAACAGGCGGCGGCCGGCGAGCCCCATGCAAGCGATGCGCTGCAGCGGCCGCACATCGTCTTCGAGGGCGTGCGCAAGCAATACCCGGGCACGGGCACGGGAAGGAGCGCGGGCGAGCCCGTGCACGCGCTGCAGGCGCTGAGCTTCGAGGTGGCGCGTGCCGAGGTGTTCGGCATCATCGGCCGCAGCGGCGCCGGCAAATCCACGCTGCTGCGCACCATCAATGCGCTGGAGCGGCCCAGCAGCGGCCGCGTGCTGGTGGACGGCACCGATGTCGCCACGCTGGACGAGGACGCGCTGGTGGCGCTGCGCCGGCGCATCGGCATGATCTTCCAGCACTTCAACCTCCTGTCCTCGCGCACGGTGTACGAGAACGTGGCCCTGCCGCTGCAGGCCGCGGGCTGGCGGCCCGCGCTCGTGCGCGCGCGGGTGGACGAGTTGCTGGCCCTGGTGGGGCTGGCGGACAAGAGCGGCGCCTATCCGGCCCAGCTCTCGGGCGGGCAAAAGCAGCGCGTGGGCATTGCGCGCGCGCTGGTGCACGAGCCCGAAATCCTGCTGTGCGACGAGGCCACCTCGGCCCTGGACCCCGAGACCACGCAGTCCATCCTGGAGCTGCTGCGCGAGATCAACCGCAAGCTGCAGCTGACCATCGTGCTCATCACGCACGACATGGCCGTGATCCGCGAGGTCTGCGACCGCGTGCTGGTGCTGGACCAGGGCCGGCTGCAGGAGATCGGCGAGGTCTGGAAGCTGTTTGCGGCACCGCGCTCGGAGGCGGCGCGTGCGCTGCTGCGGCCGCTGCGGCAGGCCTTGGCGGCGGACCTGGAACTGGTGGCGGCGGCCGATGGTCCGGAGGCCGTCGCCGTGCTGGCCATCGGATGGGCCGACGGCGGCAGCCAGCAGGGCCTGCCGCTGGCGCAGCTTCAGGTGCTGGGCCCGCGTGCCCGTTTGTTGCAGGGGGGCCTGGACTGCATGCGCGGGCGTTCGCAGGGCCGCCTGCTGGTGGGCGTGCCGGTGCAGGATCTGCCGTCGGCACCCTCGCCGCTTTCACCGGCCGCGCTGTCCTCCCTTCAACAGGCGCTGGGCGCCGATTCACTGCAACTGCTTGGCCATGTCCCTGCCCCCGCTCGATAAATACCTGCAGGCCTTTCTGGAAACCCTGCTGATGGCGGGCGCGTCCTCGCTGATCGCCATCGTTGCCGGGCTGGCGCTGGCCATCGTTCTGCACACCACGGCGCCGGGCGGGCTCTACGCCAGGCCGCGCCTGTACCGGGGGCTGTCGGCGGCGGTGAACATCGGCCGGGCCATTCCCTTCATCATCCTGTTGGTGGCCCTGCTGCCGGTGACGCGCGCCATCGTGGGCACCACGCTGGGCACCTGGGCGGCGGTGGTGCCGCTGTCGGCCAACCTGATCCCGTTCTTTGCGCGCATCGCCCAGGTCAGCCTGGGCGAAGTGGACGGCGGCCTGGTGGAGGCGGCGCGCGCCATGGGCCTGCGCCGCCCGCAGATCGTGCGCCAGGTGCTGCTGCCTGAGGCGCTGCCGGGCCTGATCGGCGGCATGACCGTGAGCGTGATCGCCATGGTCAATGCCTCGGCCATGGCGGGCGCCGTGGGGGCGGGCGGCCTGGGCGACCTGGCCATCCGCTACGGCTACGAGCGCTATGAGACGCGCGTGATGTTCGAGGTCATCGTCATCCTGGTGGCCCTGGTGTCGGTGCTGCAGTTCGGCGGCGAATGGCTGGCGCGCCGTGCCGACCACCGGCGTTCGATCTCTTGAGATGATTTGGAAATAACAGACTGAATTTTTATTATTTTTGGTTTTTTCGACTTGTCTCGACAATGGCCTGCAGCAGCATTCGGGCTGCTGATTCTTTTTCGAGACGCTTCGATGACCCACACCACACGCCCCGCCTGGCCTTCCCCTCTTGCCGGCCGCACTGCCATGAAGCCGGGCGTGGCCATCGTCTGTGGCGTCCACCATGTCCAGCTGTCCTTCCCGGCGCGTGCCCAGGCGGCCATGGAGCGCTTTTATGGCGAAGTGCTGGGCCTGTCTGCCCTGACCGTTGCCGGGCGTCCGGGCCTGAGCTTTCTGGCCGGCGGGCAGCGCATCGATCTGGTGCCCTACAAGGGGCAGTCCGGCGGCACCGAGCGCGCGGCGGGCAACCTGGTGCACCTGGCGCTGACGGTCAGCGACGTGGATGCGCTGCGCCAGCAGTTGCTGGTGCACGGCGGCCTTGCGCTGGAGGTGGCGCCCGTGAGCGAGGGCCGGCGCTGCTATGCGCGCGACCCCGCAGGCAATCTGATCGAGCTGCTGGAGCTGCCCCGCGAGGCAGCGGCCGATGCCCCGGATGAGCCGGCCGTGGCCTGCCCGGCCTGAAGCCTCTCGCCGTCCCCCTCTCTCTTTCCTTCCTGCTTTTGCCTTTCACAGGCCCGGGCCGCACCGGCCCCGGGCGGAGCCTTGCCCATGAACTTCCAGCAACTGCGCTATGTGCGCGAAACCGTGCGCCGCGGCTACAGCCTGACCGAGGTGGCCCACACGCTGCACACCTCCCAGCCCGGCGTGAGCCGTCAGATCCGCGAGCTGGAGGAAGAACTGGGCGTGGAGATCTTCATCCGCGCGGGCAAGCGGCTGACCGGGCTGACGCCGCCCGGCGAGGCGCTGCTGCCCATCGTCGAGCGCCTGATGCTGGAGGCCGACAACCTGCGCCGCGTGGGCGCCGACTTCAGCGCCAGCGAGCAGGGCCGGCTGTCGATTGCCGCCACCCACTCCCAGGCTCGCTATGCGCTGCCCCATGTGGTGCGCGACTTCCGCCAGCGCTATCCGCAGGTGCGCCTGCACCTGCACCAGGGATCGCCCGAGCAGGTGGCGCAGATGCTGCGCAGCGGCGAGGCCGACATCGGCGTGGCCACCGAGGCGCTGGCCGGCTATGAAGGCCTGGTCGCGCTGCCCTGCTACCGCTGGACGCACGGCGTGGTCGTGCCGCCGGGCCACCCGCTGCTGCAGTCGCAGCAGGCGCTGACGCTGGAGGCGCTGTCGCGCTTTCCCATCATCACCTACGAGCAGGGCTATACGGGCCGCGCCCACATCGACGAGGCCTTTGCGCGCGAAGGCCTGGAGCCCGACGTGGTGCTCACGGCCATGGACGCCGACGTGATCAAGACCTATGTGGAGCTGGACATGGGCGTGGGCATCGTCGCCTCGGTGGCGCTGGATGCCGAGCGAGACCAGGGCCTGCGCACGCTGGACGCCGGCCACCTGTTCGAGGTCAACACCACGCGGCTGGGCCTGCGCAAGGGCGCCTGGCTGCGCGGCTATGCCTATGCCTTCATCGAGACCTTCGTGCCCACGCTGACGCGCGAGGTGGTCGAGCAGGCCGTGCGCCAGGGCGTGGAGCCAGAGTAGGCCGGCCTCAGCCCGGCTCGCGCGCCATCTCCAGCAGGGTGTCGCCGGTCACGCGGTAGCGGATCCACTCGGTCTGGGGCAGGGCGCCCAGGCGGTCGTAGAACTCGATGGAGGGCAGGTTCCAGTCGAGCACGCTCCACTCGAAGCGGCCGCAGTCCTTCTCGACGGCGATCTGCGCCAGCCGGCGCAGCAGCGCCGTGCCCGCGCCCAGGCCGCGCGCCTCGGGCGTGACGTAGAGGTCTTCGAGGTACAGGCCGTGGCGGCCCTGCCAGGTCGAGTAATTGAAGAAGTAGACCGCAAAGCCCACGGGCTGGTCGCCATGCAGGCAGATCAGGCCGAAGACGGCGGGGTTGTCGCTGAACAGGGTGCGCTTCACATGCTCTGGCGTGGCCAGGACTTCATGCTCGGCTTTTTCATAGACGGCGAGTTCGCGCACGAAGCGGACGATGAGCTCGGCGTCATCGGGGGTGGCGGGTCGGATCTGTAGGGTGGTAGTCATTCAAACGCGGGGGAACACGGGAAACACGGTATTGCGGCGCAAGATGGCGCCGCAATCTCCGGTTTTAGCCGATTTTCGCGCCCGTGTCCGCCAGGGGCTGTTGCACCGGAAGGGGCAGGAACTGGCGCAGGATCTGGAAGTGGTCCTCGAAGAACGCGCTTTCCATGGCGGGCAGGTCGCAGACGGCCACCCAGCGCGCCAGTGCCGCATCGTCGCCGCCCTGCACGGGCGGCAGCGAGGGCAGCACGCCCAGGTCCAGATAGTGCACATGGGTGATGGTGCGCCCGCGCAGGCTGCGGTCGGGATGGTCGAAGACCTGCACGGACTGCAGGGCCGCCTGCAGGTCGGCCTCGCTGAGCGTGGAGCAGGTCTCCTCGCGCAACTCGCGCAGGCAGGACTGCCACAGCGTGTCGCGCGGCTCCAGGAAGCCGCCCGGCAGCGCCCACAGGCCCAGGCCCGGGGCATGGCCGCGGCGTATCAGCAGGATGTGGTCCTGTTGCGCGCCTTCGTGCGGCACGCGGCAGCGCAGCAGTGCGTCCACGGTCACGAAGACGGGCGGGTAGGGCGCCGCAGCCCAGGCCTGGCGGTACCGGGCCAGCATGCGCCATTCCTCGCACATCTGCGCATGGACGGGCGTGGTGGCCCATTGGCGCAGGAACTGCAGGGTGGCGGGCGGCACCTGGGCGGCCAGGGCCTCGAAGTCCACGCCGGATTCGCCGAAGTAGATGTCGCGCAGCGGCGTGGCGTCGAACTGGCCCAGGCGCGGCAGGCTGATCAGTTGCCAGCGCGGAAAGCGCGCCAGGTAGCCGCTGGTCGCGTCCTTGAAATGGCCGACCAGGGCCACGCTGGCGCCTTCGGGCACGCAGGACTGCACGGCCTGCTGCACTGCCTGTACCCACAGCGGCTCGTTGTAGTAGTCGCGCACGGGCACGCAGTGCAGGCGGGCTGCGTCCGCGGGCGGCAGCGCCTCGCGCAGCATCTGCGCGCGCTCCTGCCAGCTGAAGGGGTTCTTGGGATTGGGCGCCTGCCAGGCGCTGCCCAGCACGACGACGATCTGCTCGGCACGCTCCAGCGCCGCGCGCAGCAGGGCCATGTGGCCGTTGTGCAGCGGCTGGAAGCGCCCGATCAGCACGGCGGTGTGCACGCGCTCGCTGGTGGCCGGGGTTTCGGTGGGGGCGTCCATGGCGGCAGTCTCTTGCATAAACAGGCTCGGTGGCTTCACTCTGGCTTCATTCGTAGTGGGCGGCAATGGGCATCTGGCGGCCCGTGCCGAAGGCGCGCGGGCGCACGCGCAGTATGGGCGGGGCCTGGCGGCGCTTGTACTCGCTGCGGAAGATCATGCGCTTGACGCGGTCAACCAGCTCGGCACCGCCGGGTTGGCCCAGCAGCTGGGTCACAAAGCGCTCGGCCGTGCCGTATTCGGCGGTGGACAGGTGCCGGCCTTCGATGGCGTATTTGAGGATTTCGTCCAGCACCGCATAGGGCGGCAGGCTGTCCTCGTCCTTCTGGTCGGGCGCCAGCTCGGCCGAGGGCGGCTTGTCGATGATGGCCTGGGGAATCAGCTCGCGGCCGGCACTGCGGTTGATGTGGCGCGACAGCTCGAAGACCTCGGTCTTGTACAGATCGCCCAGCAGGCCCAGGCCGCCGTTGGTGTCGCCATACAGCGTGCAGTAGCCCACCGAGATCTCGGACTTGTTGCCCGTGGTCAGCAGCAGGTGGCCGAAGGCGTTGGAGTACTCCATCAGCGTGGTGCCGCGGATGCGTGCCTGCAGGTTCTCCAGCGGCAGGCCCTGCAGCGGCTGGCCGAAGCTGGCCTCGAACTGGCGCGCATAGCCGTCGACCAGCTCGCGGATCGGGTGCTCGTGCAGCGTGATGCCCAGGTTGCGGCACAGGATCACCGAGTCATCGACCGAGCCGCTCGACGAAAAGCGCGAGGGCATGGTGACGGCCACCACGTTGTCCGCGCCCAGGGCCTCGGCCGCCAGGGCCAGTGTCAGCGCGCTGTCTATGCCGCCCGAGCTGCCGACCACCGCGCGCGTGAAGCCGCAGCGGCGCGCATAGTCGCGAAGGCCCAGCACGATCTGGCGGCGGTAGAACTCCATGGTGGGCAGGCCTTCGGCCGGCACGCTCATGCAGGGCTGGCCGGCTGCGTCGAGGAAGCGTCCGTCGTCGAACTGCAGCGTGCGCAGGTCTTCGACAAAGCGCTCGGCCTCGAAGACCACGCCGCGCCCGGGCTCCACCGCGAACGAGGCGCCGTCGAACACGATCTGGTCCTGGCCGCCGATCTGATTCACATAGAGGATGGGCAGGCCGTGGCGCGTGGCCGCCTGGCCGAAGATCTCGTGGCGCTGCTCGCGCTTGCCCAGGTGGCTGGGGCTGGCGTTGATGCTGACCACCAGGTCGGGCGCGGCGTCGGCCATGCGCGCGAAGGGGTTGGTGGCGTAGTCGGCACCGGCGTCGTTCCAGCCGTCCTCGCACACCAGAAAGCCCACCTGGGCCTGGCCTATGCGCAGCACCTTGGCCGCGTCGGGGCCGGGCTCGAAGTGGCGGCGCTCGTCGAAGATGTTGTAGGTGGGCAGCAGCTGCTTGTCGTAGCGCAGGCGCACGGCGCCGTCCTTGAGCACCAGCAGGCTGTTGTGCAGCGGCTTGCCGGGCCCGCTGGCACGCGTGGGCGCGCCGATGACCCAGTGCAATTGCGGCCACTGGCGCGTGGCCTGCAGCAGTTGCTGCAAGCCTTGCTCCAGGCGCTCGCGAAAGGCAGGCTCGTCCAGCAGGTCGCCAGGGTAGTAGCCGCACAGCGACAGCTCGGGAAAGACCAGCAGGTCGGCCTGCTCGTGCGCGGCGCGGGCAGCGGCCTCGGCCATACGGGCCACGTTGCCGGCGATGTCGCCGACGGTGGGGTTGAGTTGGGCAATGGTGATGCGCAGCATGAATGGAGCTTTGGCGGTGTCAGGCGGTGTCGGGCGGTGTCAGACGGCGACAGGCTGGGCCAGGCCGAAGACCTGGCGCAGATAGGCCAGATAGGTTTCGTCGTTGCACAGCGTCTTGCCCGGCGAGTCCGAGATCTTGGCCACGGGCTGGCCGTTGGCGTGGGTGAGCTTCATCACGATGTTGATGGTTTCCAGCCCCATGTCGTTGGTCAGCCGCGTGCCGATGCCGAAGCCCAGCTGTATGCGGTCGGCAAAGCGCTGGTACAGGGCCAGGGCCGTGTCCAGGTCCAGCCCGTCGGAGAACACCAGGCGCTTGGCCTGGGGGTCTATGCGCAGCTTCTGGTAGTGGGCGATGGCCTTCTCGCCCCAGGCATACGGGTCGCCCGAGTCGTGGCGCAGCCCGTCGAAGAGCTTGGCGAAGTACATGTCGAAATCGGCCAGGAAGGCATCCATGCCCACGGTGTCGGTCAGGGCCACGCCCAGGTCGCCCCGGTACTCCTGTACCCAGTCCTCCAGCGCGGCGATCTGGAAGTCGCGCAGGCGCACGCCCTGGGCCTGGTAGCTCTGCAGGTACTCATGGGCCATGGTGCCGATGGGCACGATGCCAAAGTCGCGCGCTAGCAGCACGTTGGACGTGCCCTTGAACCACTGCGCCGTCTGCGTGGCAAAGGCCTGGACCACCTCGCGCTGCCAGGCGCCCGAGAAGCGCCGGCGCACGCCGAAGTCGAACAGCTCGAAGGGATTGCGCAGCCTGGCCTCGCAGGCCAGGTGGCGCAGGCGCTCGATCTTGCCGGCCAGGCGCCTGCGGCCTTCGGCCAGCGCCGCCTCGGCGTCGAAGCGCCGGAAATACAGCTCGTTGACGATGGCCAGCACATAGATCTCGAAGCCCATCACATGGACCTGGGGGCCCTTGGCCTCGATGTGCAGGGTGTCGCCATCGGCCCAGGCACGGATGAAGGCGCGCTGGAACTGGAAGATGCGCAGAAAGTCGATGAAGTCGCTCTTCATGAAGCGCAGCCCGCCCAGGTAGGCCAGGTCTTCGGGCGTGAAGCGCAGCGCGCACAGGGCGTCCAGCTCGCGCTCCACCTCGGGCAGCAGCTCGGCCAGCGGGAAGGCCGTCTTCGTGCGGCAGACGAATTCGTATTCGGCCTCGGTCTGGGGATTGCGGTGCAGCATGGCCTGCCACATCGTGAATTTGTAGAGATCGGTGTCGAGCAGGCTGGTGATGATGGGAGCCATGGTGCGATGCTGGGGAAACAGGAAAGGGGGCTGCGTGCGGGAAGGCGGTCCGGCCCCTACAGGTGGAGTTCTTGGCTGGAGGCCAGCCGCAATCCGCGGGCCTGCATGGCTGCCAGGAAATCATGGTGCGCAGACTCGAAGCCCGGCACCGGGCTCATGGCGTCGTGCATCAGCACGATGCGCTCAGGATGGGGAAGGTGCTCGACCAGATGCTCGACCGTGGAGCGCACGCAGTGGCTGCTGGCCTCGCCAGCAACGACCAGCAAGTCGGCCCGGTCCAGCCGCTCCAGCAAGGCAGTGTTCAGCAAGGTCGCCGGATCGGCCGGGTCCGGCACCTCGGCCTGCAGGGCGCTGTAATGCTCGGTCCAGGGATTGAGCCCCTTGAAGACGTTGTACACGGCGCGCTGGCGCTGCTGCTGCCAGTCGCCGCAGGCCGCCAGCACATCGGCATGGATACCGTGGCCCCAGCTGCCCACCTCGCAGTGCACGGGCCAGACCATCAGCGTGTAGCGGCTATTGGCTTCGAGTGCATCCAGATAGTCCAGGCTGCGCTGCAGCGCCTCGGCGTTGCGCGGCCGGAACACCCCCGCCCGCACCTGCGCCGCCGTGATCGCGGTGAACGGCGCTACATCGCCGCTGTCGTCGCCATTGCCCTGTTGCCAGAAAGCCGGATGGGCGATGTCGTAGCGCTGGTGCGAGTCCAGCGTCACCGTAATCGCATCGAGTTTCAGTCCCTCGCGCCGTATCCAGCCGGCCAGCCGCTGCATGTCGGCATGTGCGCCCGCCACGGGAAGGCTGGGACGTTGCCCGCCAGGACACCAGTCCTCAGGCAGATCGCAGAAGTCGTTCTGGGGGTCTATGACCAGGAGCTGGGTGGTGGAAGATGGCATATATGAAGGTGCACGCAAGCAACAGTGCGTGGTCGGTGCATCAGGTCAATGCTTCAGTGTAGTGCTGCAGGAGCGTCGCCTGTCACCAAGGCTTGATCCTTCCGCTTCTGCAGGGGCTGTGAAATACGGCGCCACATCCCTGTCAAGGCCAGGGCGAAACGAGAGGGGGAAGCGACTTCGGAACATGATGCGGAACCTACAATGGGAGGTTTTACGTATTTCGTTGGCGGCTTGGCCTGTTTCAGACCGCCATTGCGCTGTTTTCAGGCGTGCCCTGCATCAACCGAATGGGTTCATTCGGTAGCTTTTGATTATCAATATGGCATCCCTTCAGGTAACAACGACTTTCATGGGCATAGGGTTGGCCGCGCTGATCCTGTACCTGATCCGGCGCGACCATCTCTACCTTATGCACGGCCTGTTCTGGGTGGTCGTTGCCGTGGCTGCCGTCGTGCTGGGCGTCTGGCCCGGGATGATCAACCGCCTGGCAGCGGTGCTGGGCATCAGCTATCCACCGGCCATGCTGCTGCTGCTGGCCAGCATCGTCCTGCTCATCAAGGCCTTGCATGCCGACATGGTCAACACCCGCATCGAGCGTGATGTGCGGCGGCTGAACCAGCGATTGGCAATGCTGGAGGCCGATGCTGAGAATCTTCGTCACGCTTCTTCTGACTCCTCGTCCTCATGACCTCTCCTCTGCTTCCCGTTATTTTGTGTGGGGGCTCCGGCACCCGGTTGTGGCCGCTCTCGCGTGAAACCTATCCAAAGCAGTTCCTGGCACTTAGCGGGGACGGGGTATCCATGCTGCAAGACACAGCGAAGCGATTGGATGGTGTGGCCTCCCATATCCCGAAGGCCCCTCCTATCGTGATCTGCAATGGCGAGCATCGCTTTCTGGCTGCTCAACAGTTGCATGAAGCAGGTATCGAAGGAGCCAGGCTGGTGCTGGAACCTGTGGGCCGCAATACGGCTCCCGCGTTGACGCTTGCCGCCCTTGTGGCAGAGCCGCACGCGGTAATGCTCGCCATGCCCGCCGACCATGTTATGAACAATCTGACCCAGTTGCATGAAGCTGTGCAGACAGCCTGGCAACTGGCCAAGGACGGGGCCATGGTGACCTTCGGCATCGTGGCCAATCGCCCGGAAACAGGTTACGGCTACATCCAGAAGGCTCAGGCGATTGAAGGCCACGCAGCCTTTGCCATCAAGAGCTTTGCTGAGAAGCCCAGCCTGGAGGTGGCACAAACCTACCTTGAAAGCGGCAACTACCTGTGGAACAGCGGACTGTTCATGGTCCGCGCAGACCAGTGGCTGAAGGCCATGGCCGCACTGCAGCCTCAGATGCTGCAGGCCTGCCAGGCTGCCATCGAAAAAAGCAGCCAGGATCTGGACTTCATCCGTCCCCACAGCGAAATCTTCGCCAGTTGCCCCGCCGACTCGATCGACTATGCGGTCATGGAGCACTTGCCTAGCAATCAGGACCTGGGAATTCCCGCTCGCGTGGTGCCCCTGGATGCCGGCTGGTCCGACCTTGGCGCCTGGGATGCCTTGTGGGACGTGCTGCCGCGCGATGCCCAAGGCAACGCCCACACCGGTCAGACATTGGCGATCGATACGCAGAACAGCCTGCTGTTTTCCGAGACATGCCTTGTGGCTACTGTGGGTGTGGACAACATCGTCGTGGTGGAAACCGCCGATGCCATCCTGGTGGCGGACAAGCGCCGGACACAGGATGTCAAGAAGATCGTGGCGGAACTGAAGGCGCAAAAGCGCAAGCTGGCCTCCTCGCATCGCAAGGTACACCGTCCCTGGGGCTGGTACGACAGCATTGACAGCGGCGAGCGCTTCCAAGTCAAGCGCATCGTGGTCAACCCGGGTGCGCAGCTCAGTCTGCAGATGCACCATCACCGGGCCGAGCACTGGGTGGTGGTCAAGGGCACGGCGGAGGTGACCAATGGGGACAAGACCTTCCTGCTGGCGGAAAACGAATCCACCTTCATCCCGTTGGGCCATACGCATCGCCTGGCCAACCCCGGCAAGGTTCCGCTGGAAATCATTGAAGTCCAGTCGGGCAGTTATCTGGGGGAAGACGATATCGTTCGATTCGAGGATACCTATGGCCGATTAGCGACGGCATTGGAGAGTAATTGAGTATGCCAAGCCTTGCCATGCTACGAGCCCTATGGGCGTATCGCGGCTTTGTATGGAGCAGCGTCATGCGGGAATTTCATGGGAAATATCGTGAGTCGCTGCTGGGTGCGTTCTGGTCAGTGGCCAATCCACTGACCATGATCATCATCTATACCGTGGTGTTTGGTCAGCTCATGCGTCCGACGCTTCCCGGGCATGAGCAGATGCCCTTTGCTTTCAGTATTTATTTATGTGCAGGAGTGGTCACCTGGAATCTGTTTGCGGAAATGCTTGGTCGCTTGAATGGCGTATTTCTTGAAAATGGAAATCTGATCAAAAAATCTAATTTCCCGAGAGTTTGCCTACCTGTCATTGTTACGATTTCCGCACTTATAAATTTTGGAATTGTCTTCGGATTTTATTTAATATTTTTGATGATTATTGGGCATTGGCCAGGTTGGGTCATATTGGCATTCTTACCCTTGCTTTTGCTTCAGTTGTTGTTTACCTTGGGATTGGGGATATTTCTTGGTACGCTCAATGTTTTCTTTCGTGATGTAGGACAATTCACCGCCGTGATCTTGCAGTTTTGGTTCTGGCTTACACCAATAGTTTATACATTGCCAGCATTGCCTGAAAAATTCCGCAGATTGATTCAATACAATCCCATGCAGGCGCTGATATCAGCATATCAGGATATTTTCCTTGCCAAAGCTATGCCAAATCTGCTTTCATTGCTTCCGTTGGTAGGCTTTACGGTGATATTTCTGCTGCTCGGATCGTATTTTTTTCTCACCCGCTCAGGTGAACTCGTGGATGAACTCTGATGGAAATCTTAGTCGTTTCCAATGTGGGAAAAGCATACAAGCGTTATGCAAGAAAATGGTCTCGTGTGCGTGAATGGTTGACCGATAAGCCAAATCATGAGAAAAATTGGGTTTTGCGCGATCTCAATTTCAGCATTAATCCCGGAGAGTCTGTAGGTATTTTGGGTGTCAATGGTGCTGGTAAAAGCACTTTGTTGAAAATCATAACAGGAACCACTCAACCAACAACGGGCACCGTCACTATTCATGGCCGGGTTGCCGCATTGCTTGAGCTTGGCATGGGTTTTCATCCTGATTTTACTGGGCGGCAGAATGTATTCATAGCTGGTCAATTGCTGGGTCTGCGTTCCGATGAAATTACAGCAAATATGAATAATATAGAAGCATTTGCCGAAATTGGTGACTATATTGATCGACCAGTAAGAACATATTCCAGTGGAATGCAGATGCGATTGGCGTTCAGTGTTGCGACTGCTGTAAGACCTGATGTGCTTATCGTAGATGAAGCGCTGTCCGTGGGAGATGCATACTTTCAGGCAAAGTGTTTCCAGCGCATTGCGTCTTTCAAGGAGCAAGGCATGACATTGCTCCTCGTATCCCACAGTCCGGGTGATGTTGTCAAACACTGTGAGCGCGCCATTCTTCTCAAAGATGGTCGCATAGAACAGGATGGCTCCTCCCGGTCGGTAACAAATGCGTATCTCGATGAGCTATTTGGTAGAAAAAAAGACATCGGGATGCAATCATCGGTGGTGGCTGAGGATTCTGCACAGAAATTGGTGAGCGGTGAAAATCTTGACGTTTTTCATACACGTCCTGGATACCATAAACAAGAACATCGCTGGGGGCACGGTGGTGCCGTTATTCTGGATTATTTATTTTCATCTAATGGGGAAGATTATTCTTCAAGGTTAGAAAGTAATTCTGTCACTGACTTTTATTTTAAGGTTAGATTTGAATCGGATTTTGATAGTGTCGTTCCTGGGTTCCTGATAAAGACCTTGGAGGGAATTTTCCTGTATGGGACCAATTCCTTTGTTTCCACTGGAGGAGAAGAGAGTATTTCCGTTTCTGCTGGTGAGATCAGGATATTTCAATTCTCACTGCCGTTGTCGCTCAATGAAGGACACTATATGGTGTCCTTTGGTATTTCATCTGGCCTCCCTTTGCAAGAATTGACTCCCCTTGACCGTCGCTATGACGCGCTGATGATCAACATTGGGCGGCCACTGAAGTTCTGGGGAATTGTTGATTTGAAAGCCTCGTTCCATTGCCATGAATCGAAATCGGAGGCATTTGTCGCATGATTGAGCAGCTTGTATCGCGACTCCCAGAAATTTATCAGCCTATATTTGGGCACCCAGAATTATCAGGGCAGGTGTCTCGTCCTTGCATAGATAGACTGGCCAAGATAGTGCAAATCCATGATGGATTGTGCCATGTACTTGGTAGACAGCTAAATGTACTTGATCTTGGGTGTGCGCAAGGTTATTTCAGTCTTAGTTTGGCCAAACAAGGCGCTAATGTCTGTGGCATTGATTTTCTTGATAAAAATATAGATGTCTGCAACGCCTTGGTAAAAGAGAACCCAGGGTTGCAGGCTAGATTTGAAACTGGCCGTGTGGAAGATGTTGTGGACCGGCTGGAATCAGGTCAGTATGACTTGGTTCTGGGTCTTAGTGTCTTTCATCATATTGTTCATGAAAAGGGAATTCCTACAGTTAAAGCCCTATTGGAGCGTATTGCAGCTCAAAGCGGGGCTTTGATTGTTGAGCTGGCATTGCGGGAAGAGCCGCTGTATTGGGCGTCGACGCAGCCGGATGACCCATATGAGCTAATAGAGGGGATAGCATTTGTGCATGAAGTGGCTCGTTATGCCACTCATCTCGCTCCAATCCCACGGCCACTATTCGTTGCCAGCAGTCAATATTGGATTCTTGGCGACAAGGTAGAAAAATTTGAAGATTGGGCCTGCGATCCACACGCTTTGGCGAATGGAACCCACCAAGGTAGTCGCCGCTATTTCTTTGGTAAGAATAACTTCTTGAAAACATATCGGATTAATCATTCGAGAGGCGAATTCAATAGATCTGAATTCAACAAAGAGGTTAAATTCATAAGTAGTCCCCCTTCAGGGTTTCTTGTTCCGAAATGCCTATATGTAGGGGAGAATGAGAGCGCCGCATGGATTGTCACGGAGCGGCTCCAGGGTGAGTTACTGTTGGATCTTTTGCGCAAAAACGTAGATTTTGATCGAAAAGCTCTGTTGATGGCGGTACTTGAGCAACTATCGATATTGGAAAACTCTGGGCTTTATCATAATGACGTGCGCGCCTGGAACATAATGAGAAGAGAAGACGGTGTTGTCTATTTAATCGATTGTGGCTCTATAACTTCCGAAGCGCGGGATTGCGTATGGCCAAGCAATATTTTTCTTTCCTTCTTTATTTTTGTGAAAGAAGTTGCTACGGGGTTAGTAGAAAATCCGAATGACAGTTTGCGGGAAATTTCCATTAGCCCATTTGGTCTGCCGCAGCCCTACCGTACCTGGGCTGAGGGAATATGGAGATTGCCGCCATCCGAGTGGTCCTTTGGAAAGATGTCTGAAACACTGTCGGATTTGAAAATAGATAATCTGCAAGTCCTTGCCTTGCAAGATTCTATGAGTATATGGATGAAGGCTATCGAAGATGCGATACAGGAACAAAAGGTATTAAATAAGCGTATTGCATCCAGATCGGATGACGACAAGCAGCGGCTATATGATGAAATTAAAAAGCTCATCGACGCCCAAGCGGCAGAGATAAAAGGTGTAAGTGATTCCTTAGCAAAGTTCGAGATATTTTTAAGAGGCCAAATTCCGGAGATAGGTATTCTTCAACAGCGTATGGCCGTTACGCAGCAGCGATTTGAAGATGCTGAGGTAAAGCTTAGTGCCATAAAGCAAGAATCTGGCGAATTTGAGCGACGTGCCATTTTTGCGGAAAAAAGTGTCCAAGAACAAGCCGAAAAAATCGATGAACTTGCGGTAAGTTCCCATTATTGGTGGGAGCAATGCAATGTTTTAAAAGAGAGTTGGTCTTGGCGTATTACAGCACCCTTGCGATGGATGGCTTCCGGTCGTATTTCCGTCGTGATTAATCAGGCGTTTCGTAAGGTTGCAAACGGTTTTGTCCGAAAATCAATTATTCTCTTCCGCAAGCCTATATCCTGGTTGATGGCACTTGTACTGCGCCATCCTCAATTGAGCTATCGCATAAATCGTTGGTTGCTGAATGAATATCCGGCACTACACCAGCAATTGCTTGGTGTGGCAAGACGCGATGGTGTAGTTTCTCCAGCTTCTGACCATCCTTCTCTGCCAAGGATGGTTGCAAGTCCTAGTGGCGAGCATCTGGTGAACGTCTCTCCATATGCCTGTCAGATATATATGGATCTTCAAACGGAAATTAAAAAAACAAAAGGGACGATTGATGCGAATTGTAATTGATATGCAGGGGGCTCAGACTGAGAGCCGATTTCGCGGTATTGGCCGTTATACGCTTGCATTCTCGCTGGCAATCGCAAGAAATCGCGGAAAAAACGAAGTAATTTTGGCGCTGAATGGCATTTTTCAGGAGTCAATAAATACTATACGTGCAGCATTTGAGGGCGTACTGCCCCAAGAGAATATCCGTATCTGGAATGCGCCTGGACCGGTTCGAGACGACTCTGATGAAAATCAGAATCGTCGTGAAGTCGCTCAAATAATTCGTGAAGAATTTTTGCTTTCATTGCGGCCTGATATTATCCATGTGTGCAGCCTCTTTGAGGGATATGGAGATGACGCGGTTACTAGCATAGGGCTCTTCGACAAAAAAACAAAAATTAGTGTAACTGTTTTTGATTTTATTCCGCTACTGCACTCTGATCAATACCTTTTGCCGAATCAGAGCTATAAGAGTCATTATTTTAGGAAAATTGACTCCTTACGCAAGGCTGCGTTATTTCTCGCTATCTCGGAATCTTCAAAAGAAGAAGCATTGACTAATATGAATTTGCGAGAGGCCGTGGTGTTTAACGCCAGTCTCGGAGCCGATGCTATTTTTCAAGTCAGAGAAATCAATACTCTTGACGCGAAGTCATTGCAAGAAAAAATCGGAATCACTCGACCTTTTGTTTTGTACACAGGTGGGGCTGATGAACGAAAGAATTTAAAGCGTTTGATTGAAGCTTGGTCTTTACTTCCCACTGAATTGAGACAGCATCATCAGCTGCTTTTTGCAGGACGTATGCCAAGTGGTTTGATGCTCGAACTACGGGATGCTGCAAAGACATATGGATTGGCTTCAGATGAATTGCTATTCAGTGGGTATGTGGATGATGAAGAGTTAGTCAAACTTTATAATCTTTGCAAATTATTCGTCTTTCCCTCTCTGCATGAAGGATTTGGTCTTCCTCCACTAGAGGCCATGGCATGTGGAGCTGCTGTAATTGGATCTAATAGCACAAGTATTCCAGAAGTCATTGGACTAGAAGCAGCCCTATTTGACGCGTCTGATGTCATGGATATACAGCGTAAGATCAGTGAAGTGCTTGTGGATGAAAATTTTTTAAAGAGTTTGCGCCAGCATGGATTGATTCAATCCAAGAAATTCACCTGGGATCGTTCCGCCGAATGTGCTATGAAAGCCTGGCAGGATGAATTGAATAAAAAAGACAGCCAACCAGAATATCCGTATACACGCGTTGATCTTCTGAGTTCGATTGCCCCCTTTCTGGGCGCGGCAAAAAATGAAGAGTTGCTGCGTTTGGCAACACAGATTGCAGAGAATCGGGCTGCTGGAGATGAGCGTCAGCTATTCTTGGATATTTCCGAACTTTGTAAAAATGATGCGGCTACTGGTGTTCAGCGCGTTGTACGAAGCTATCTGCTTCATCTCTTGAATAACCCTCCACCGGGATTTCGGGTGGAGCCTGTTTATGCCGTGATCGGAGAGAATTATCGCTACGCGTATTCCTATACTGCAAACGTTCTGGATCGACCTGCACCAATTGAGCAAGATCCACTTTTGAGATGGCAGCGTGGAGATATTTTTTTTGGTTTGGACATGCAACACCATGTTCAGCTCGAGCAAGCCGATTTCTATTCTCAACTAAGGAGAAATGGGGTCGTTGTAAAATTTCTTGTTTATGACTTGCTTCCAATTCAGTTGGCAGATTTGTTTCAGGCAAACGAATTGAAAATATTGCATGAGCAATGGCTGGAGATGATTGCGTCTCAGGATATGGCGATATGCATTTCCAAGGCTACAGCCAATGCCTATAAAAACTGGATAAAAGAAAAAAATATCCTATGTAATCCCGCACTTGTCATTGACTGGGTACACATGGGGGCAGATATTGATGGCTCTCTTCCTTCCAAAGGAATTCCAAAAGATGCCCAAAGTGTTTTGCAAAAACTGAAAACTCGCCCAACTTTCCTTTCTGTATCCACACTTGAGCCACGTAAGGGGCAAGCGCAGATTTTGGATGCAGTGGAAAAATTATGGGCTGAAGGTGAAGATGTCAATTTGGTCTTTGTTGGTCAACTGGGATGGAAGGTTGAATCACTTGCTTCGCGCCTTAAATGTCATCCACAGAATGGTCAGCGACTTTTCTGGCTTAAAGGCATTAGTGATGAGTATTTGGATCAAATATATGCATGCAGTACTTGCTTAGTTGCAGCTAGCCTCAACGAGGGTTTTGGTCTACCACTTATTGAGGCCGCACGCCATGGTATTTCCATTGTTGCAAGAGACATCCCTATTTTCAGAGAGGTTGCAGGAGAAAATGCTCATTATTTTGAAGGTCTGACTGGTGATCATCTTGCTTCTTCTTTGAAGATATGGTTGAGAGATCATAAAAATGATGACGTCCCGAAATCTACGGCTATAGAGTGGCTGTCTTGGAGTGACAGTACAGCGGTACTCAAGAATAAACTCGTTCACGAAAACTACAAGCGAAAGCAGTTGTTAGTAGATATTTCCGAGCTAGTTCAGCATGACGCCAGAACAGGCATTCAACGAGTTGTCCGAGCCATTCTTGGTGAGTGGCTACGCAATCCACCAGAAGATTACCGAATCGAGCCGGTGTATGCAACATCGGAGCAGGGGTACCGCTATGCTCGCATATTCACCTCGAAATTTACCGGTCAATCGGATAGGAAATTGGTAGATGAGGTTATAGATTATTCGCCAGGAGACATATTTTTCTCACTTGATCTTAATCATCATATTCCTAGAATACATCAGCCTTATTTGGAAAAGTTATATGCATCTGGGGTTGATGTTCGTTTCATGGTCTATGACTTGCTGCCAATTCAATTTCCACAATTCTGGGATCAAAAAAACAGCATCTATGAAATCGTAGAAGATTGGATGCTATCAATTGCGGGTTTTGGCGGAGTGGTCTGTATATCCAGAACCGTTGCCGAAGAAATGAGTGAATGGATTCGCAAGAAAGCAATTAGCCGTAGCCGCTCATTCAAAATTGACTGGTTCCATTTGGGGGCGGACGTGAGTTGTTCATTGCCAACTAAAGGTTTGCCAACGGATGCCGAAGCAACTCTAGAGTTAATTCGCTGTCGTACCAGCTTTTTAATGGTTGGAACATTGGAGCCTCGAAAAGGACATGTTGAGATAATTGATGCATTCGATGCGATATGGAAATCCGGTCTTGCGGTGAATTTAGTCATTGTCGGAAAAGAGGGGTGGATGGTTAGCTCTCTGATAAGTCGATTAAAAAATCATCCGCAACGCGGTAGGCAATTGTTCTGGTTGGAAGAGGTGAGCGATGAGTATTTGGAAAATATTTACGATAGCAGCAGCTGTTTAATCGCAGCTTCCTACGGAGAGGGGTTCGGTCTCCCTTTGATTGAGGCTGCTCAGCATGGCTTGCCGATCCTTGCTCGCGATATAAAGGTTTTTCGTGAAGTTGCCGGAGACTATGCTTCTTATTTCGAATCTGGAAATACTCAAGAACTGAGTAATACTATTGTTCGGTGGATGGATTTGTTTAGTAAAAAATTACATGTCAGCTCTGAAAATATGCCATGGCTGACATGGCATAAAAGCGCGAAGCAATTGATGGAGATTTTAAAAAATGCGGGCTAATAACAAGATATTCGCATTTTTTATTTTTCTATGCTCGTTAGCTTTTTATTATTTGGTTTATTTTTTTGTTGGCTTTATTCCTATAGCGGGGGGCTCTGGATTTGATGGATCTGTGTATGTTGACTATATATTAAAGATTGCATCTGGGACGCAAATTTCTAATGACCCCTATCGGTTGATACGAGTTTCTGGATTTTTACCAGCCATCCTTGGTGCATATTTAGGATTGGGTGCAAGCGGAATTGTGGTATTTCAAGCCGTGGTAAATGCATTAATGCTATCTGTCGCTGCGGCGATGTTTTATAGCACCATGCATGAATTGACTGGGCGAAAATCAGTTGCAATTACTGCCACGGGGATAATGGTGTTCAGTTGGCCATATTTGGTCATGCCAATATATTATCCAGTGTTGAGTGACCATGTTGCACTGTTTATGTCTGTGATATCCATTTGGGCATGGGAAAAGTCGCGAAACTTGTTGCTTTGCGTCGTGACAATTATTTCTGTATGGATCATGCCTGGAATTTTCTTGATTCCATTGATGTTGTCGATATTTCCGCATCAAAAAGGAGATCAAGCATACAGGCTTGGCGCTAGACATAAATTTATCTTCGCATTCCTTGCTTGCGTGATGCTATTTTTTATCGGCTATATTCTATATCGAATGCTTTCCATGACGGATGCTGAGGTTGTTCAGCATCCACCAGGATTGAGTATAGGAATGGCCGATTTACGCAGTTGGTCGACTTTTTTTGTTTCGATTTTTTTGTTGTGCATTGGTTGTGTCATCTCCTGGGTAGTGGCAATGCCTGTTGTATGGGAGAGATTTTCTATGAGGAATATGCTCTCAAGTTCTATTGCATTGATTGTTGGCGTTTTATCAGTTAATTGGGCTATTGACTGGACATCCGGAAATCATGGGCCACCATTAATTCACTTCCTACTATCTCAGGCAATTTCTGCGCCAATTAAACCAATAGTTTCTCATTTTCTTTATTTTGGACCTGTACTTGTAGTTGCATTAATTTCGTGTGTTTCAATAAAAGATAATTTAACACGAAAAGAATATTTTCCACTATTTTTCATTATTTTGGCTTATTCCCCAATATTGATTTTGGGTTCTGAGAGTAGACAGTGGGTTTCAGTATTTCCAATTGCGGTTGCATTTGTTGCTGCAAGAGAGGATAATCTAAAGATTTGTTTAGTGTTGTTATTTTTTGCTATGATGCTTTGCTTGCCCATGATATTCCTGCAATCAGAAACTAGCCTGGCAGTAAAAAATGGATTTGCTTATATCAGCAAAGAGTGGCAGCTATATTTTGGCCGACAAGGTCCATGGATGTCTCATCGAACCTACACCATAGGACTTGTCTCCATGTTGGCTTTTTTTATCCTGTATTCCGTTATGCAGAGAAAAAGAATACCAGATTAAATTTACTTACTGACGTTGGAGATTTTATGCAAATCAATAATTTGGCTGATAAAATTAATGCCTATAAAGAGCAGATAAAATCTGCTACGGACCGTGTTATAGATAGTGGTTGGCTTGTTCTAGGTCCGGAAGTCAAAAATTTTGAGCATGTTTTTGCCAGATATCTTGGCGCAAATCATTGTATTAGTTTGGCCAACGGTACAGATGCAATTGAGCTCGCTCTAAAAGCGCTTGGAATTCAGCAGGGCGATACTGTAGCTACGGTCGCAAACGCTGGAATGTACACAACGACCGCAATGCTTGCGATCGGAGCAAATCCATTTTTTATGGATGTTGACTTGATAACAAGAAATACAACACTTAGCGAAGTGGCGCGTGCAATTAATGCGGGCGTCAAAGCAGTTGTTGTGACGCATCTTTATGGTTTGGCCGCACCAGAAATAAGAGAAATTTCCCAGCTTTGCAAAAAGTCAGGTGTTCCATTGTTGGAAGATTGCGCCCAATCGCATGGTGCATTGGTCGATTCTCAGCGGACTGGTACATTCGGCGATGCAAGTAGCTTTAGTTTCTATCCAACGAAAAATCTAGGGGCTCTTGGAGACGGTGGTGCCGTCGTTACTAACCGCCAAGACATTGCAGAAAAAGTTAAGCGCTTACGCCAGTATGGTTGGTCATCCAAATACCGCGTTGAGGATGGTGGCGCTCGCAATAGTCGATTGGATGAAATGCAAGCCGCTATACTGACTGTTTTTTTAGCGGATCTTGATGCAGCTAACTCTCGCCGGCGCGATATCGCAAATAGATATTCCTCAGAAATAAAGCACGATGCAATCGTTGTGCCAGATCGAGGAGGAGAAGACTACGTGGCACATTTGTATGTTGTCCGTAGTATTCAGCGAGATTCGTTGAAAATGCATTTGCAGAAATCTAATATATCCTCAGATATTCATTATCCTATACCCGACTATAGACAGCCGGTGTTTGGTGAAAGATTCTCCGAGATTAGATTGGAAAACACAGAAGTTTTGAGCCAGGAAATATTAACACTCCCATGTTATCCTGAAATGTCCGATGCACAATTGAATGAAGTGATATCTGCCGTGAATGCATGGGAATTATGAAGTACTCTGTTGTTATTCCTGTGTATAAAAACGAAGCCTCTATACCCAGGTTAATTGAAGCTTTGTCAAAAATGAATAATGAACTCGGCCGAGATATTGAAGCCGTGTTTGTCGTTGATGGGAGCCCTGATCGATCATTCGAAATATTGCGTGAAGCGATTGAGGAGATGGATTTTCCTGCTCAATTATTACTGCATTCTCGTAATTTTGGCTCATTTCCCGCGATTCGTAGCGGACTTGCAGCTGCGCGTGGTGAATACTTTGGGGTAATGGCTGCAGATTTGCAAGAGCCACCTGAGTTGCTCGTGAATTTCTTTCTTTCGTTAGAAAATAAAGAATGTGATGTGGCTATTGGTACGCGCAGCGGGCGTAGAGATCCTTATTTTTCAAGAATAGCGTCCAACATATTTTGGACGTTATATAGGAAAATGGTCGTTCCAGACATGCCTGAAGGTGGTGTGGATGTATTTGGATGCAATCGTATCTTTAGGGATCAATTGTTAATGCTTGAAGAGTCTCGTTCCTCGTTGATTGCATTAATTTTTTGGTTAGGATTTCGAAGGAAATTTGTTAGCTATGAACGACTAGAACGGCAAGAGGGAAAATCAAGCTGGACATTTCGTAAGAAAATAGACTATATGTTGGACAGTGTATTTGCGTTTACTGACTATCCTATTAGACTTTTAATAAAAATTGGGATGTTTGGATGTCTTTTCTCTGTCTTTCTCGGCGGGGCTGTCTTTATTGCGCATTTTCTTGGCCGGATTCAAGTTCCCGGATATGCTGCAACAATACTGGTTGTCTTGTTTTTTGGGATGCTTAATTTATTCGGCTTGGGACTGGTTGGAACATATGCTTGGCGTGGGTATGAAAACAGCAAAGCTAGACCACTTGCCGTACTGGCCTTGAAGATTGAAAGAGACTAAAATGATTTCTACTCAGAAATTTCACGAAACTGCGGATGTACAGAGTAAAAATGTTGGAGCTGGCACAACAGTATGGCAATCTTCGGTGGTATTGCCTGGTGCAAGAATAGGGGCAGATGTCAATATTTGCGCACACTGCTTTATTGAGAATGATGTAGTAATCGGTGACAGATCGACTATCAAGTCCGGCGTTTATCTTTGGGATGGAGTTAGATTAGGCGATGATGTTTTTGTTGGGCCTAATGTAACCTTTACTAATGATAAGTTCCCCCGTTCCAAACAGCACCCCAAAGCTTTTTTAGAGACGTATATAGAGCAAAACGCATCAATTGGTGGTGGAGCAGTCATTCTTCCTGGTTTGATTATTGGCCGAGGTGCAATGGTTGGTGCCGGTGCCGTAGTAACAAAATCTGTTCCACCCTATGCGATAGTTGTGGGAGCTCCAGCTCGAATTGTTGGATATGTAGAAAACTCATCAGGAGCGCTTGATCAAACGGGTTTTTCCAAATTCGAAAGCTCACCATTGCCGGAAGATGCGGTTGTCCGAATTGGGGTTGGTGATGTCTCATTGCATCGTCTGAAAATGGCACGGGATATACGAGGTGACCTTTCTGTTGGGGAGTTCCCTAGGGATATACCATTCTCTCCCAAGCGCTACTTCTTGGTTTTCAATGTTCCTAGTGAAAAGACGCGAGGGGAGCATGCTCACCATCAATGCCACCAGTTTCTAATTTGCGTAAAAGGAAGCTGTGCGGTGGTCGCGGATGACGGAAAATCGAGACGTGAGGTTTTGTTAGACTCTCCAGAAAAGGGGATTTATCTACCGCCAATGACTTGGGGCATACAATACAAATATTCGAGCGATGCTGTACTGCTTGTTTTTGCGTCTCATCTCTATGATTCCGAAGACTATATTCGAGACTATTCAATTTTTTTGGAAGTGGTAAATAAAAAAGGTAAATAAAAATGCGCTGGACAAAAAATAAAGACGTCCAGCGTTTGCTCCTTTTTGTCATTGGAGGGGCTATAAATACTGGATTGACTTATGCGCTGTATTTGCTACTAAAGCTGTTGATTAATTACCAAGTGGCATATGCAATTGCTTATGCGTCGGGTATCGTCTTCTCTTACTGGTTTAACTCGGTTTTTGTTTTTCGAGTGTCACTTTCATGGCAGGGAATTTTTACTTATCCATTGGTTTATATTGTTCAATACTTGGTCGCCGCTTTTTTTCTTGGCGGGCTAGTTGAGTATTTCGATGTTGATGAGAATATCGCGCCGATTATGGTCATGGTTGTGATGTTTCCCGTTACATATTTAATGTCTAAATTTTTCTTGATAAGAAAAGTTTCCCGGTAAAAAATGAATCTTTTTTCATGATGAAAATAGTTGAAGCCAATGGTTTCGAAGTGCGAATTTCGCCATGGCGAATTCTTGCTTCAGAATGGAAATGGTGGGTTTTTGGCGCTATTTTTTCTTTTGTTTTGGCCAGCCTTCTGATGACGGGATGGCCCGAGGGAGTTTTGCCCAATCTGTCTTATCCCTATACATATTCCGGCGATGGCTTGAGCCATTCCTGGATGACCCTGAGAGTGATAGAGGGATGGGTCTTTGAAAATGCTCGAAGCGGCTATCCGTTCGGTTCTTCTTTTTTTGACTACCCTGGCTCGGATTTCGGGAATTTGGTGATTTTGAAGATTCTTGGATGGATTACTGGAGAGTATCACTCTGCAATCAATCTATTCTTCCTGTTCAGTTTTTCCATAGTATTTGTCTCTTCATTTTGCGTTTTGCGTGCTTTTGGCTTGCGTCAGCTATTGGCAGTATGCGCCTCTCTGTTGTTTTCTTTTTTGCCATTTCATTTTCTCAGGTTGGGTCATTTATTTTACCTCTGGTATTTTGTTGTTCCTTGTTTTTTTTATATTTGCTTTGTCTTGTTTTTTCGTGCCGATGAAACATTTGCTTCCTCGACGTTAATCAGAAAAAAATTATTCTTATGGTCGATCATAATAGTGTTGGCCAGCTTTGGCGTCTACTACGCACTCTTCGGTGTTCTGATGCTGGGCATCGTTGCACTTTCCGTTGGAATAAGAACGAGTAGCATGCGAAAAATGGCCCCAGCCCTGTTGGCCGCGGTTATTATCACAGTGGGCGTCATCATAAATGTGGCTCCTAATATAGTCTATAAGAAGCAAAATGGAACGAATACCGAGGTGGCTGTGCGCTCTCCGTCGGAAGCAGAGGTATATGGATTCAAGCTGATGCAGCTTCTTATGCCACGACCCGGGCATCGCAGCGAATATCTTGCAAGTTTATCGGCTACTTACGGCCGTGACTATCCATTGGTTAATGAGAATTCAACGGCATCTCTGGGACTCGTTGGTTCTTTAGGTTTTATTTTTGTATTTTTTATCATGCTTGCCAGATTCTCTGGAAAAGCGGTGGACATCAGACTGTCATTTTTATCATTGATCGTCATTTTTCTTTTTCTTTTGGGGACGATTGGTGGGCTTGGTGCGTTTTTTTCTGCATTTTTATCATCCTCCATTCGTGGGTGGAACAGGATTAGTGTTTTCATTAGTTTTGGGGTGATTACAGTTTTTTTTCTGGTTGTTCAGAATTTTATAGAAAGAAATTTTTCTCCTAGACGTTCAAGTTTTGTAATATCTATTTTGGCTTTTGGTCTATTGATTTTGGGTATGTTCGATCAGACAACGCCAGCGTGCCATTCCTGTAATGAGAAAACAAAATTAGCTTTTGACGCTGATAGGAATTTCATTGAGAAAATAGAAGGTATGCTTCCTGTCGGCGCTGCTGTTTATCAATTACCATATATGCCATTTCCAGAAGTCGCTCCGAAAAATAGGCTGCACACCTATGATCTGGCTGCTGGCTTTCTGCATTCCAAGAGCTTGCGTTGGAGCTATGCCGGCATGAAAGGTCGAGAGGGAGATCTTTTTTACAGAGCTCTCGCTCAGGAGTCTATTGAGAAGCAGATTGATGTGATTAGTCGACTGGGATTTTCCGGCGTGTATATAGATCGGCGCGGCTTTGAGGACAACGGAGACTCTTTGATAGCTCGACTGACTGTGTTGTTGGGCGGAGCACCTTCTCTGCAACGAGCGGATGGAGAGATAGTTTTTTTTAAGCTGAAATCTAATATAATAAAAAATACTCAGGGACTGAGTGCGGCAGCGATTTATAAAATCGCTGGATTCACTGTGGATCATTTGGGGGCCCGCTATGCGGCCAGTTTATCCGAGGGAATAAATTTCACCAAGAATAATTGGCCTGAATTTCTGCGTGATGTTAAAGGTGTTTCTGGATCGGAGCCTTGGGGGCGTTGGTCGGATGCGAATTTACATTCGAGTGTGGAATTCCATTTTCTTGATCCTCTCCCGAATCAATTTGATTTGATTTTATATGCCAAGCCTTTCGGGCGATCGGGTTCGCAAGAGATTACTGTCCGAGTTGGAAAAAAAGAATATCATATAATTCTTAAACCAGAAGGTGGAGAGATACGTGTTCCTGTGAACTTGTTTGGAGAGCGGGTGGATTTGTTGGAATTCATTCCCAACAATCCCGTTTCACCGTATGAGTTAGGGATGAGTGCAGACTCGCGAAAATTGGGTATAGGCTTTGTTTATTTGAAATTTCAATATAATTAGAGAAATTTCTGACGATTATTCGAAATCTAGTCGAGGAGAGTTTTTCAATGAAACGTGCAATTGTTACAGGAATTACAGGGCAGGATGGCGCATATCTTGCTCAGTTACTTCTAGAAAAAGGGTACAAGGTTTTCGGCACCTTTCGTCGTACCAGTTCCGTTAACTTCTGGCGTATTGAGGAGTTGGGGATACAGAACCATCCCAACCTGAATTTGGTTGAGTACGATCTGACGGATCTGTCTTCCAATATTCGTTTGCTGCAAGCGACTGAAGCCTCCGAGGTCTACAATTTGGCCGCTCAAAGCTTTGTTGGCGTCTCTTTTGAGCAGCCAGTGACAACGGCGGAGATCACCGGACTAGGTGCTGTGAATTTGCTGGAAGCTATTCGTATCGTCAATCCAAAGGTACGCTTCTACCAAGCCTCTACTTCCGAGATGTTTGGCAAAGTTCAAACCATTCCTCAACATGAGTCCACCCCGTTCTATCCACGCAGCCCCTACGGCGTAGCCAAGCTGTATGCGCACTGGATGACGGTGAATTACCGTGAGAGCTACGGTATCTTCGGCTCCAGTGGTATTTTGTTCAACCATGAGAGCCCTCTGCGCGGTCGCGAGTTCGTCACCCGCAAGATCACCGATTCCGTGGCCAAGATCAAGTTGGGCAAGCTGGATGTTCTGGAGCTGGGCAACCTGGATGCCAAGCGCGATTGGGGATTCGCCAAGGAGTATGTGGAGGGCATGTGGCGCATGCTTCAGGCCGATGAACCCGACACCTTTGTTCTCGCTACAAATCGTACCGAGACTGTGCGCGATTTCGTCAGTATGGCTTTCAAGGGTGCTGGAATTACCGTGGATTTCAAGGGAGAGACCGAGAATGAAACGGCCGTGGACGTGGCAACGGGAAAGACGGTGATGCGTGTCAATCCTAAGTTCTATCGTCCCGCGGAAGTGGAGCTTTTGATTGGTGATCCTGCCAGGGCTAAGGAAAAATTGGGCTGGGCGCCAACCACAACCCTTGAAGAGTTGTGCCAGATGATGGTTGAGGCTGATTTGCGCCGTAATCAAGCCGGATTTTCTTTCTGACAGATTGGACCGGTAATTTATGAATCAACAGCAAAGCGGCGCAAACAAGCGGGCCCTGGTGACCGGAGCTGCCGGCTTCACTGGACGTTATCTTGTTCAAGAGCTTGAGCAACACGGTTGGGAGGTTTGGGGGGTGGGGCACGCTCCTCAACAAGGCATTGCCAATTATCGGGTTGCCGATCTTGATGACTATGCTCAGTTGCATTTGGCCGTGCAGGAAATTGCACCGCACGCTGTTTTCCATTTGGCGGCCATCGCCTTCGTGGGTCATGGTTCGCCGCTGGATTTTTATCGCGTCAATGTGGGGGGATCCCGCAACCTGCTTCAGGCGCTTGCGAGCCTGCCGAAAGTGCCGGAGAGCGTATTGCTCGCCAGTAGTGCCAACGTCTACGGCAATACGGCAGAAGGAAAGCTGAGTGAGGCAACGCCCCTGAATCCAGCCAATGACTATGCAGTAAGCAAGTCGGCGATGGAGATGATGGCCCGGCTGTGGATGGATAAATTGCCCATTGTGATAACAAGGCCGTTTAACTACACCGGTGTTGGGCAATCCAGGGATTTCCTTATCCCCAAGATCGTGGATCATTTCCGTCGCAAGTCACTCCAGATCGAGCTGGGCAACCTTCAGGTCTGGCGTGATTTTTCCGATGTGCGCGATGTGGTGCGCGCCTATCGTTTGCTGGCCGACAGACGGGTGACTGGCACCGTGGTAAATGTGGGTTCGCAACAACTCAATTCTCTGCAAGAGGTGCTGGAAAAATGTGTTCGACTGACGGGGCACGAGATGCAAGTCCAGGTTAATCCAGCCTTTGTAAGGGCGAATGAAGTCAAGACCTTGTGTGCAGACACATCAAGACTTGAGGCTTTGATAGGAGACAGGCCGCTGACACCTTGGGATGAAACGCTGGACTGGATGCTTCATGACGGTTTGTGAGGCGTTGTGATGGGTTTGGACGTGATTCTGGCCACCGATGTTCTCAGCCCGCCGCTGACTGGTATTGGTCGATACAGTTATGAACTGGCAAAGCGCCTCGCTAGCCATTCGGACGTGGAACGCTTGCGTTACTTTGCAATGGGGCGTTGGGTTGCTGATCCGTTGTCGGGTCTCGACCAGCCTGTCCATGAGCGGGCGACCTTGCGTACGCGCCTTGCTGCCAACCGCTTAGCGGTCCGTGCCTATCAAGCCCTGACGCCAGGCATTTATGGCTGGCGTCTACGGGGGAACAGGCACGCGGTATATCACTCTCCGAATTACGTCGTGCCTCCATTCGATGGCGCGGCCGTTAGCACCGTTCACGATCTCTCGCATGTGCTGCACCCTCAGTTCCATCCAGCAGCACGTGTCGATTTCCTTAATCTTGCATTTGGTGCCAGCATGAAGCGCACGCACCATGTGATCACTGATTCGGAGACGGTCCGACAAGAGTTTCTTGAGCGCTATGACTGGGCTCCCGAAAATGTGACTGCAATAGGTCTGGGCGTCGATCCGGTGTACCGCCCCAGATCACGAGAAGAGGTTGAACATGCGCTGGCGCAATGGAATCTGCGATATCGCGGATATTCGCTTTATGTCGGGACGATCGAGCCCCGTAAGAACCTGGAGCGGCTACTGAGAGCATATGGCAGCTTGCCTCTTGAACTACGGCGCGGTTTTCCCTTGGTAGTGGCTGGGTCGAAGGGCTGGAACTCCGACGAGATGCATCGGCAGATGGCCGTAGCCCACGACGAGGGGTGGATGCACTATCTGCGCTTTGTGGACCAAGCTCAGTTGCCCTTGCTGTATGCCGGAGCGCTATTGTTTGCCTATCCATCGTTGTATGAAGGATTTGGCCTGCCGTTGGTTGAGGCGATGGCCAGCGGAGTGCCGGTTCTGACCTCCAGCTCGTCGTGCATGCCGGAAATTACGGCAGGAGCAGCCCGTCTGGCCGATCCGATGCAGGTGGAAGATATCGCGTATCAGCTAAGGGCTTGCCTGAGCGATACCCAGTGGCAGGATTCAGCACGGGCCAAGGGGCTGGTTCGGGCCGCACAGTTTTCCTGGGATCAGTGCACGGAGCAGACTGTGGGCGTGTACACGCGAGTACGCCGCTAAATCGAGGGAGGGCAAGCAGAGCCGCTTCGGGTTTTGCCATGGGCGATGCTCAACAGCGAAGACACTGCCACGTAGCGCACCGCGTTACCCCATGACTGGAAGATCTTCGATCTGTTGACCCTGGCCGTGTGCAGAGGTAGTGCCACCTCTGCAACATTCAAGCCTTGGCGGCGCATGAGCAGCAAAGTCCCGATGTCCTGGTAGTCGAGCATGGTGGCTTCGGTGGAGGTCGCAACCTCCAGCGCCTGCCGGTTGTACAGCCTGAATCCAGAAACGAAATCCCGCAGGCCAAAACCTGTCAACCAGCGGAACCATTGCCACGCGATGCGGCGCACCAGGCTGTTGCGCTCGGCGAAGTAGGCTACGACCATGTCCGCCTGCTGGCGTTGTGCCAGCAGCGTGGGCAGCTCCTCCACCTCATAGCGACCTTCAGCGTCGATGGTGACGACGGTCTGGAACCCATGGGTCTGCGCGTAGCGCAGGCCGGTCTGCAGGCTGCCCCAATTGGTCATTGCCAGCAAGGGGCGCAGTACCCTGGCGCCGCATTGCTCGGCTTCATGGCAGGTGGCATCCGTGCTTCTGTTGTCCACGACGAGCACGCTGGCCTCGACCAATGCATGCACGCGACGTATCAGGTGCGCAATCTCGGCTTCGTTATTGCGCGTGGAAATGACAACCAGCAAGTCCTGGCGTGCTCTTGCCGGGCGGGTGTCGGGTGCCAGGCTGCGGTAGTGGCGTGCCACGCTGCGTTCGCAGGGACCGATGCTGAAAAACCGATGCAAGGCCTTGTGGCCCGATTGGCCCAGTCGTTGCCTGAGGGCCGTGTCGTGCTGCAGGCGAGCAATGCTGCTGCGCCAGGCATCAATGTCTTCAAACGGTACATGCAGGCCGGCGTGTGAGTGGGCGACCACCCAGGGCATGCCCGAACCGGGAAGGTCGGTGACCAGGCAGGGCCTGCCGTGCAGCATGGCCTCCAGCAATACGATGCCGAAAGCTTCCGTGCGTTCGCGCGAGGCAAGGCAGAAGATGTCGCACCCTGCGAACAAGGCATGTTTTTCCTCGTCCGAGACCGAGCCCACCAGTCGCACGCAGGCCTGTCTGCCCTCTGGAGTGCATTGGCGTATCAGCTCTTGCAGGGATGCTCGCAGCTCGCCTTCTCCCGCAATCAGCAACTCCACGCCAGGCATGGCCGAGACGGCTCGGATCAAGGTCTCGAAGCCTTTGTAGTAGGTAAGCCGCCCGATGGACAACAGGCGCAGCCGGGTGTCGGGGCGCCAGCCTTGGCCGTGCTGCAGCGATGCTGGTGCAGGAATGGTTTCGAGGTTCAGGCCCAGCGGAACGATCTCGCATTTGCTGCGCCAGGTGCGCAGGGCATTGCTGGCCTCAAGATAGGGCGGCGACGTTGCGAATACCTGTTGGGCGCGCTCCAGCAAGGCCTGCTCGAACGGCCGATAAAGCATGTAGGCCAATGCCACGGACCACTTGATGTTGGATACCACCACATCGGAGTGCCAGTGGATGACCCAGGGCACGCGCCGCGCGATGGGCAGGGTCAGTGCCCAAAGCGCCGAGTTGTTGGGCAGGTGCAGGTGCAGTACGTCGGGCTGAATGCGTTCGATGGCGCGGCCCAGTGCGCGCCGGAATCCCATGGCCATGGGGGCATAGACCAGATTGAATTGAACGGGTACGCGTTCCAGCCAGGCGGGATCATCCGGCTCCGGATCACCATGGACCAGGGCATGGGCATCGACACCCTGGCGTCGTTGCTCGTGTATCAGGTCGGCCAGAAAGACTTCCATGCCGCCCCGGTAGGGAGGGAAGAATTTACCGACGTGAAGTATGCGCAGGGCCATGGCGGACAGCGCCTACTTCGTCGTCTGAGGCTTTGCGGTAGCCGGGCTCAGCTGATTGCGGACCTGCCGGTACTGCGGATTCTGTGGCTCCAGGCGTATTGCCTGATCCAGACTCTTCAGTGCTTCCGGCAGGTTGCCCAGGCCGTGATAGGCCATTGCACGCCCGTAGAAAGCGGGCGCGCTGGGGCTGCGAGCAACCAGTGGTTCCAGCAGCTCTTTGGCTTGAGCGCTATCACCCTGGCCAACAAGGGCCAGCCCCAATCCGACGATCAGGCGAGGGGCGTTTGGCGAGGTCTGCAGCAGAGTTCGGAAGTCGTCGGCTGCAACTTTGTATTGCTGCGCACCTATGGCCGCCTCTGCGCGTTTCAGGCGCAGGGTCTGCTCCATTTGCTCGGCGTTGGCACTGTCTCCAGTGGGCTCGCCCAGGGCGCGCGAGTATTCCTCGAATGCTGCGCGCAACTGGCCTGTGGCCATCAACGCTTCGGCTTTCTGGTAGTACAGGGCTTGGCCGTTGAAGCCTTTGGCCTGGGCTGCGGCAAAGGCATTGAGGGCTTCGGGGAATTTCTTTTGCTGGGACAGAACGGAACCCATATTGAACAGCGCATTACCGCCCAAGTCTCCAAGTGCGTTGGCCGTGGCGAAGTCTTGCAGCGCTTGGTCGAGCATGCCCTTGTCTGCGTGTGCTGTTCCTACGTTCAGGAAGGCACGGCCACGTCCCACGGCATTGGCGGCGGCTTTTTTGTCGATTTTTTCAGCGGCATCGGCCCAGGATGTGCCTACATCCTGAAGAGAGAGCACGCGTTCGAAAGCGAGGGCCCCGAACACCATGCCGATGACGATGCCGACGATGTAGATGGTGCGTGGCTTGACCCCCGTCAGCGCAATGGCCGCCAATCCCGGGATGGCCACGGCCCACAGATAGCTGCGATACAGAACGAAGGGGTCCTGCAGCCAGACCGTGGCGAATTCGGTCGCATACCAGAGCAGGGGAAACAGGAGGCAGAGCGCGACCAGGCCGATGACACCGGGGCGCTTGAGCAAGGCCCAGATGGAGCAGGCCAGCAGGGCCAGGTAGCCCAGCGCGCCGGCCAGATGCCAGATCGATCCGAAGCCGAGAGGGAATGCCGGTCGCAGATCGATGGACATCCAGCCCACATAGGGAACGATCCACAGGAAACCATAGGCAAAGAAAAGGGCTGCCTCGTTAAGGATGCTCAGGGGATAGATCCGAGAGGTGATCCCGGGCTGAAGGGCTTCCAATTGCCTTGCATAGCCCTGGGATTGCTCATCGAAAATCTGGCCCATCAGACTGCCGAAGAAATGAAAGACGGCAGCCGAGGCAACGGCCAGCAGCAGCAGGGCCATGCCCACAATGACCATGGCAGCCTTCAGGCCGGGGCGCTTCACAAAAATGTAAAGCGGCACCACCATGGCGACTGTCAGAAAAGCATGTTCCTTGGACAGTACGGCAAGCACATAGCAGATCAATGCCGCGACATGCCAGAGGGCTCGCCCGCCCTGAAGCCCGCGCACAAAGGCCCAGCATGCCAGAACGGCAAAGAGGGTTGCCATGACGATGGATCGCTGCACCAGGTATCCAACGGCGTAGACCGCGACAGGGTTGAGCGCGAAAAGGACCAGGCCCAGTTGCAGGGCTGCATCGCGCGACGCGTGGAAGTGGGGTTGCTCCTCGATGTCGTGCGGAAAGCGCGTCTGTGTCAGCAGTGCCTTGAACAAGGCATAGAGAGCCGCCACGGTCGCGAGATGCAAGGCGATATTGAAGACGCGCTGCTTCCACCAGCCGTCTCCGAAAATCTGTTCGATCCAGACGAAGCTGCCATACGACAGCGTGCGCTGCTTGAAGTCCAACAGGCTGCCATAGTTGCCGAAAATCGTTCCATCCGTCAGACGCATATCGTCGAACAGCAGCCCGTTGTTCAGGCCGGGCAGATACACCCCCAATATGGCCAGCAAAAGAAGGGCACTGAACCAGTAAATCGCTTTGGAGGGGGCAGCCATTGCTTCTTGTCTTGTCTCGGATGTGGCGGAACTTGGAATGGTGGGCCGGGAAATGGCCGCTCTTGGGAAGAGCGCAGGCAGTTTACCAGCCGAGCAACCCGCTACCGCAGCCTGCTGCGCCGGTTGGACGTGAGTGTTGTGAGAAGGCTCGAGATGAAAAAAGCCCCATGCTGCGTCAGGCGCGGCATGGGGCCGGGAGGCCATCAGATGGGCGTGAACGCCCCTGGCATTTTGCTTACAGGCCGGCCGCAGCGCGCAGTACGGCTGCCTTGTCCGTCCGCTCCCAGGTGAACTCGGGCTCTTCACGGCCGAAGTGGCCGTAGGCGGCGGTCTTGCTGTAGATCGGGCGCAGCAGGTCCAGCATCTGGATGATGCCCTTGGGACGCAGGTCGAAATGTGCGGCCACCAGCTTGGCAATCTGGGCGTCGGGGATGACGCCCGTGCCTTCGGTGTAGACCGTGATGTTCATCGGGCGTGCCACGCCGATGGCGTAGGCCACCTGGATCTGGCACTGGCGCGCCAGGCCGGCGGCCACGATGTTCTTGGCCACGTAGCGCGCGGCGTAGGCGGCGCTGCGGTCCACCTTGGTCGGGTCCTTGCCGCTGAAGGCGCCGCCGCCATGGGGGCAGGCACCGCCGTAGGTGTCGACGATGATCTTGCGGCCGGTCAGGCCGCAGTCACCCTGGGGGCCGCCCACGACGAAGCGGCCCGTGGGGTTGATCAGGTACTTGGTGTCCTGCAGCCACTCGGAGGGCAGCACGGGCTTGATGATTTCCTCGATGATGGCTTCGGTGAAGCTGGACTTCATCCTGGTGGCCGATTCCGACTGGTCGGGGCTGTGCTGGGTGGACAGCACCACGGTGTCGATGCTGTGGGGCTTGCCGTCCACGTAGCGCATGGTCACCTGGCTCTTGGCGTCAGGACGCAGGAAGGGCAGGCGGCCGTCCTTGCGCAGCTGGGCCTGGCGCTCGACGAGGCGGTGCGCGTAGTAGATGGGCGCGGGCATCAGCTCGGGTGTCTCGTCGCAGGCGTAGCCGAACATCAGGCCCTGGTCGCCGGCGCCGGTGTTGAGCTCGTCATCGCTGGCCTTGTCCACGCCCTGGGCGATGTCCTGGCTCTGCTTGTCGTAGGCCACGAGCACGGCGCAGCCCTTGTAGTCGATGCCGTAGTCGGTGTTGTCGTAGCCGATGCGCTTGATGGTGTCGCGTGCGACCTGGATGTAGTCGACGTTGGCGCCCGTGGTGATCTCACCTGCCAAAACCACCAGGCCCGTGTTGGTCAGTGTCTCGGCCGCCACGCGGCTGTACGGGTCTTGGGCGAAAATGGCGTCCAGGATCGCGTCAGAGATCTGGTCGGCCACCTTGTCCGGATGGCCTTCAGAGACGGATTCCGAGGTGAAAAGAAAATCGTTCGCCATGTGAATAAACTCCTTGGTTGCAGCTTTTTTTGATGGGCGTTGCCCAAGCTGCAGGAGCCCTGGCGAACGCTTTAGCAGACTTGTTTTACGTCGCTCTGCAAGTTGCTCAGTTAACTCAGCGACCCGCACATTTTAATGCCTTCCTTGTTCCGACTGTTTGCTGCACTGCCTTTGTGGCTATTGCACCCCCTTGGCGCGCTCATGGGCTGGATGGCTTTCGTGGCCTCCGGCACGTACCGGCGCCGCTTTCTGGCCAATGCCCGCCAGGCCGGCTACGGCTTCGGCTCAGTGGCGCCGGCCGTGGGGCACGCGGGGCGCATGGTGGCGGAGCTGCCGCGCATGTGGATGGGCAGGCAGCCGAGCTGCCAGATGCACAACGAGGAATGCGTGCGCCGGGCCTACGCCGCCGGGCGCGGCATCATCTTTCTGACGCCCCACCTGGGCTGCTTCGAGCTGTCGGTGCAGCATGCGGCACGGCAATGGTCGGCCGAGCATGGCGAGATCACCATTCTCTATCGCCCCGCGCGCCAGCCCTGGCTGGCCCGCGTCATGGAGACGGCGCGCAACCGCCCCGGCGTGCAGGCCGTGCCGACCACGCTGGCCGGCGTGCGCCAGATGATCAAGGCGCTGCGCAAGGGCGCGGCTGTGGGGCTGCTGCCAGACCAGGTTCCGCCCGAGGGGCAGGGTGTCTGGTCGCCGTTCTTCGGCCGTGATGCCTATACGATGACGCTGGCGGCGCGCCTGGCGTTGCAGACGGGGGCCGCTGTGATCGTGGCCCGTTGTGAGCGCTTGTCCTGGGGGCGGGGCTATGCGCTGTATCTTGAGGAGTTGCCCGTGCCCTTGTCCGAGAATCTGGAAGCTGCGGTGCAGCAGATCAACGAGGCGATGGAACACACCATCCGCCAATGCCCGCAGCAGTACCTGTGGGGCTATGCGCGCTACAAGCAGCCGCGCCGTGAAGCAGCTGCCAACGAGGTGCATGCATGAGCGGGCGCATCGGCGTGTGGCTGATGCGGTCGCTGGCTTGGATGCCGCTGCCGTGGCTGCGGGGTCTGGGTGCGTTTCTGGGGCGTGTGATGTTCGTGCTGGCCGCGCCGCGCCGCAAGGTGGCGCTGCGCAATCTTGCGCTGTGCTTTCCCGAGCTGACCGAGGCGCAGCGCGTGGATCTGGCGCGCCGCAACTTCATCGTCTTTTGCCAGACCTGGCTGGACCGCAGCTGGCTGTGGGCGGCGCCGCGCGAGGTGGTGGCCGAGCGCGTGAAGCTGCAGGGTGCCGTGCATGAGCTCGATGGCGACACCCCGACCATCCTGTTCGCGCCGCATTTCTACAGCATGGACGCGGGCGGGCTGGCCTTGCCGCTGCACACCACGCGGCCCTTCACCTCGATCTTCTCCACCCATCCGGACCCGGCGGTCGATGAGTGGTTCATGTCGGGGCGCCAGCGCTTTGGCGACGTGCGCATGCTCAACCGCGCCGACGGGGTCAAGCCCATCATCTCCAGCCTGCGCAAGGGCGGTTTGCTGTACCTTTTGCCCGACATGGACTTCGGTCGCAACGACTCGGTCTTCGTGCCTTTCTTCGGCGTGAACGCGGCCACCATTCCCTCGCTGTCGCGCTTCGCGCGCCTGGGCCGGGCCAAGGTGCTGGGCATGTACACGCGCATGACGCCCACGGGCTATGTGGCCGAGATCACGCCGGCCTGGACGGATTTCCCCACCGACGATGTCGAGGCCGATACGGCCCGCATGAACCATGAGCTGGAGGCGGCCATCCGCACCATGCCCGACCAGTACTACTGGGTGCACAGGCGCTTCAAGACCCGGCCCGAGGGCGAGCCCTCGGTCTACTGAAGGGGGCGGGACAGGAACTGCTCCAGCGCTTGCCGCACCGCATCGGGCTGCTCGTGCACGACCCAGTGCGAGGTGCCGGCTAGGTGCTGCACCGTCAGGCGCGGCACCCACGGCTCCAGACCTTCGACCAGTGCAGGCTGCAGCGCCGGGTCGCTGTCGCCCCAGAGCACATGCGTGGGCACGCCGATGTCCAGCATCTCGGGCGGCAGCCTCAGGTTGCGCAGTGCGTCGGCTGAGTCCGGATCTTCGGGCCGGGGCGGCACCAGGGGACTGGCGCCGTAGTAGTGGCAGGAGCCTTGCACGCCCAGGTCCCAGTGCTCGCGGTAGCGCTGCTGCAACTGCGGCGTGAGCCATCCGGGCAACTCGCCCTGCGGTGTGCGGAAAAATCCCAGCATGCGCTGCCAGTCGTTGTCGGCCAGCAAGGCGGGCGCGTCGGGGCGGCGCAGAAAATGCATGTACTGGCTTGCGGCCTGCTGCACGGGGTTGTGCAGCAGTTCGCGCAGAAAGGCGCCCGGATGCGGGGCGTTGAGGATCATCAGCCGCTGCATCAGCCCGGGATGGCGGTTGGCCAGGCCCCAGGCCAGGGCACCGCCCCAGTCGTGGGCGATCACGCAGGCTGCGGGTGCGCCAGGGCTTTCGATGGCGATCAGCGCCGCCAGATCCTGCAGCAGGTGCTTGGCCTTGTACTGCTCCACGCCGGCCGGCTGGCTGGAACGGCCAAAGCCCCGCAGATCGGGGGCGACGCAACGCCATTGCGTGCCGAACTGCTCCAGCATGCCTTCCCAGATGAAGCTGCCTTCAGGAAAGCCGTGCAGGAACAGCAGCAGTGGCTGGCCGGGTTCGCCGCTGACGCGGCAGTGCAGATGGATGCCGTGAGGCAGCTCGCGAATGCAGGTGTTCACCATGTTGCGCTCCTTGCGGGGCGCTGGCTACACGAGCGCCTCCAGGCGCTAATCTTGGGGGCTGTCGGTCGCGGCGGGCGTCGCAGTTGCGACGTTCGCGACGTCGGCGGGTCCGTCCGTGGCCGCCGGCGGATTCAGGCCTTCGGGATGACTCCAGTGCCACAGCAGCTGGGCCACCTCGTCCACGCCCTGCTTCTTGAGCGCGGAGAACATGCGCACTTCGCCACCACCGGCGTTGAGCCGCGTGATGGACAGCACCTTGGCCTGCTCGGCACGCGTGAGCTTGTCGGCCTTGGTCAGCAGCACGAGGAATTTCAGGCCTTCCTGCACGCGCGGGCGCATGGCGTCGAGCAGGGCTTCGTCCAGCTCCGTCAGGCCCAGGCGCGGATCGCACAGCAGCACGATGGCCGACAGGCTCTCGCGGCTGACCAGATAGTTCAGCATCACGCGCTGCCAGCGCTGCTTGTCCGTGCGCGAGACGGCGGCATAGCCGTAGCCGGGCAGGTCGGCCAGCACGGCGTCGGTCACGCCCTGCTTGCCCAGGGAAAACAGGTTGATGTGCTGTGTGCGGCCAGGCTTCTTGGAGGCGAAGGCCAGCTGCTTTTGTTGCGTCAGCGTGTTGATGCAGGTGGACTTGCCGGCGTTGGAGCGGCCCACGAACGCGATCTCGGGCACATCGACCTTGGGAAGATGGTGCAACTGCGCAGCCGTCGTCAAAAAGCGCGCCGTGTGCATCCAGCCCATGGCCAGCTTGGGATCGATCAGGGAGGAAGTGGGGGCGGCATCGCCAGCCGGCGCAGCAGGATTCATGGTGTGGTCAGTTTCTCGGGGCCTCATTGTAGGTTCCCCCATGGAACCGGCGCGCCCAGCGGGCTATAGGCAACGGTGCTGACAAAGCGTGGCGCATGAAACTGGCGCACTCCAAAGTCGGAGACAGCGAGCAAGGGCCGCCCCGCCGCGAAGCTGTCGTCCCCCTCCCCCGCGAAGCGGGCAGAGAGGGGGAAGGCGCGCAGCGCCTCAGGGGGAGCCTAAACCTCTTCGCTCCAGCAAAAGCCATCCCTCGCAATCATGGCGCTGGCTGCGCTGGGCCCCCAGCTGCCCGCCGCATAGCCGCGCGGCCCCGAGGTGTCGCTGCGCCAGTGCTGAAGGATGGGTTCCACCCAGCGCCAGGCCTGCTCCTGCTCGTCGCTGCGCACAAAGAGGTTCAGCCTGCCGGCGATCACGTCCAGCAGCAGGCGCTCGTAGGCGCCCACGCGCTTGGCACCGAAGCGCTGGTCGAAGTCCAGGTTCAGGTGCACGGGGGCCAGCGAAGGCTCGGCCTGCTGCTGGGTGGCGCCCTGTGCCAGCAGGTGCAGCTCCAGCCCGTCCTTGGGCTGCAGATTGATCACCAGGCGATTGGCTTCGGACAGGGGTGAGCGGAAGATCGGGTGGGGCACGGGCCGGAAGTTCACGACGATGCGCGCGTCCCTTCCTGCCAGCCGCTTGCCGGTGCGGATGTAGAAGGGCACGCCGGCCCAGCGCCAGTTGCAGATCTCGGTGCGCAGGGCGACGAAGGTCTCGGTCTGGCTGCCCGCCGCCACGCCTTTTTCCTGCTGGTAGGCGGATACGGGCTGGCCCTGGCTGGCGCCGGCCAGGTACTGGCCGCGCACCACGTGCTGGCTCAGGGTTTCCGGCGTCCAGGGCCTGAGCGACTGCAGCACCTTGAGCTTTTCGTCGCGGATGGCATGGGCCGATGCGTTGATCGGCGGCTCCATGCCGATGGCGCACAGCAGCTGCAGCGCATGGTTTTGCACCATGTCGCGCAGCGCGCCGGTCTGGTCGTAGAACGCGCCCCGGCTTTCCACGCCCAGTTCCTCGGCGATGGTGATCTGGATGTTGGCAATGGTCTCGCGCCGCCACAGCGGCTCGAACAGCGCATTGCCAAAGCGCAGCGCCAGAAGGTTCTGCACAGAGGGCTTGCCCAGGTAGTGGTCTATGCGGAACACCTGCTCTTCGCGCAGCACCTTGCGCAGCGTGGCATTGATGGCCTGGTTGGAGGCCAGGTCGTGGCCCAGCGGCTTTTCCAGCACCACGCGGGTGCGCGGGCCGTTCAGGCCCACGGCGGCGATCTGCTCGCAGACCGTGGTGAACAGGCTGGGGGCGGTGGCCACGTACATCACCACCGTTTCTGCGTCGCGCGCGGCCAGCGCCTGTGCCAGCTTCCCGTAGTCGGCGGGCTGCGACAGGTCCATGCGCAGGTAGTGCAGCAGGTCTGCGAAGCGGGCGAATTCCTCGGGGCTGGGGCGCTTGGACAGCTCGACGCCGTCAAAGCGCGACTGGATGAGGGCGCGGTACTGGTCGTCGCTCAGGTCATCGCGGGCCACGCACAGGATGCGGCCGCCCTCGGGCAGGGTGCCGTGGCGAAACGCCTGGAACAGCGCCGGCATGAGCTTGCGCCATGCCAGATCGCCCGTGCCGCCAAACAAGACCAGATCGAAACCCATGTTGCCTCCCGAGGTGAATATTTTGGTAACTGAGTTACCAATTTTTGAGGAAATCGAATAAATTATAGAGGCACCACGTCATTTGATTGAAGCTTCAGATGATGATTGTTGTAATTTGATTACTTCTCTGCAAGCAGCCCTGTCGGTGAACCCCATGCTTATCCGTTGCGATCACGCCCTCGCCTGGCCTCTTTTGCAAAACCACGCCCGGGCCGTGATGCCCGATTTCGACCTGCGCGGTGCCTTCGCCTCTGACCCCGCCCGGTTCGCGCGCTTCAGCCAGGAGGCTCCGCACTGCTTTGCGGACCTGTCCAAGAATCTGTGGGACGCGCAGGCCGAAGACCTGCTGCTGCAGCTGGCCCGCGATTGCGAGGTGGAGCGCCAGCGCGACGCCATGTTCGCGGGCGAGGCCGTCAACTCCACCGAGGGGCGTGCGGCGCTGCACACGCTGCTGCGCCATCCGCCCGGCAATGCGCCGCCGGGCCTGGCCTGGGCGCTGGCCCAGGTGCACGAGACGCTGGATGCCATGCTGGCCTATGCCGAGCGCGTGCGTGCGGATGCGGACATCACCGACGTGGTGTGCATGGGCATAGGCGGATCGGGTCTGGGGCCGCAGATGGCGGTCCAGGCGCTGCAAGGCCTGGGCGATGCGCGCCGGCGCATGCACTTCGTCTCGAACGTGGATGGCCACGCGCTGCAGGCCGTGCTCGTGGGCCTGCAGCCGCGCAGCACGCTGTTCATCGTGGCCTCCAAGGTGTTCAACACGCAGGAGACGCTGACCAATGCGCGCAGCGCACTCGACTGGTTCCACGCAAACGGCGGCAGCGAGGTGTCCCGCCATTTCGTCGCGCTGACCACCCATGCCGCTGCGGCGGCGCAGATGGGCATCACCACCACCTTCGGCTTCTGGGACTGGGTGGGCGGGCGCTATTCGCTGTGGTCGTCCATCGGACTGCCGGTGGCCGTTGCCGTAGGCGCTGCCGCGTTTCGCGCCATGCTGGCCGGTGCGCACGCCATGGACATGCATTTCCGCACGTCGCCGCTGCAGGCCAATCTGCCCGTGCGCCTGGGCCTGCTCGACGTCTGGTACCGCAATCTGCTGGGCTTTGGCAGCCGCTGCATCGCGCCCTACCACGCAGGCCTGCGGCGCCTGCCGGCCTATCTGCAGCAACTGGAGATGGAGAGCAACGGCAAGCGCGTGGACCGGCAGGGCCGGCCGCTGGCGCTGGGCTCGGCACCCGTGCTCTGGGGTGAGCCCGGCACGGATGGGCAGCATGCCTTCTTCCAGATGCTGCACCAGGGCAGCGACATCGTGCCGCTGGAGATCATTGCGGTGAAGCAGGCTTCGCACACCTTGCCAGGCCACCAGGAACAGTTGCTGGCCAACGCGCTGGCCCAGGCCCAGGCCCTGATGCAGGGGCGCGCCAGCGAGGACGGGCACCGCCATTTCCCCGGCAACCGTCCCAGCAGCTTCCTGCTGCTGGACGCGCTCACGCCTGCGGCGCTGGGCGCGCTGGTTGCGCTGCAGGAGCACCGCGTGTTCGTGGCCGGCGCGCTGTGGGGCATCAACAGCTTCGACCAATGGGGGGTGGAGCTGGGCAAGCTGCTGGCGCGTGACCTTCAGCTGCGCCTGGGCAATGGCGACATGGCGGGGCTGGACGCCTCCACCGCCGGCCTGCTGCAGCGGCTGCGGGCCTGATGGCCTGAGGGCCTGGCCCCGCTCTACGCCTCCCGGAAACAGTTGACCGGCAGCCCTGGCACCTCGACGCGGCAATGCATCAGCGCCCCGGCAGGCACGGCGGCCCGGCGTTCTTCCTCGGGGCGGCCGTGCGAGGCGGAGGTGATGTAGAGCGTGCGCAGGTCTTCTCCGCCCAGGCAGACCATGGTGGGGCAGCGCACGGGCGTCTCGATGCGCTGCACGACTTCGCCCTGCGGGTCCAGCCGCAGCACGCAGCCGCCTTCGTACATGGCCACCCAGTAGTGGCCCCGGGTGTCGACGCAGGCACCATCGGGCCGGCCGCCGTACAGGCGCCCTTGCGTGCGGGGCGCGAAGGCCTTCCACAGTGCGCGGGCCCCCAGCGTGCCGGTGTCCAGGTCGAAGGCAAAGCGGTCTATGCGGTGTGCGGGCGTGTCGGCCCAGTACAGCCATGCGTCGTCGGGGCTGAAGGCCAGCCCGTTGGCCGTGGTGCAGTCGCCTGCCATGCGCTGGACCGCGTAGCCGCCGTTGTCCACCGCGCGCAGGCACCACAGTGCCGCCTCGGGCGCGGTCTTGGGCGCGAACAGGGAGCCCGCCCAGAAGCGGCCGGCTCGGTCGCAGCGGCCGTCGTTGAGGCGGAACTGGCGTGGATCGTGGTCCAGGCCGGCCAGCATGGTGATGTGGCCGGTGGCCGGCTCCAGCAGGCCGAAGCCGTCTCGCAGGCCGATGACGATGCGGCCCTGGTCCGTGGGCGCGCAGCAGCCGGGCTCGCTGGGCGTGGCCCAGCTTTGCTGCTGGCCGCTGGCCGGGTCCCAGGCATGGATGCGCAGGCCCTGGATATCGCACCAGTAGAGCCGGCGATCAGCGGGGTGCCAGAAGGGCGATTCGCCCAGGGCGCTGGGAGGAACCGGGGCGATCTGCATGGCCATGGTCTGCTCGCTGGAAGTCATGGCCAGCATTCTAGGAGCGGCTCCCGCCAGACCGCTGCTCGCAGATAGTGTGTTGCGCAGATCAGGGATATCTCTAGCCAGGCATGTGCATAGAAGTATCAGCGGCCGGGCTGCCCGTACCAATGCACCCGCAGGCCTGTCCCCACAATCGGTCACCAGCGGCAGGGATGGACCGCGAAGACCACAGCATTCATTGCGAAGGAGACAGACATGCACAGCTTGCTCAGGGCGGGCGCGGCGCTGGCGGTGGCCGCATCGGCCGCCGGCGCACAGGCCGACACCGAACTCGTGATTGCGACCGTGAACAACGGCCACATGATCGAGATGCAGAAACTCTCTGCCCGCTTCGAGCAGGCCCATCCCGGCATCACGCTCAAATGGGTCACGCTGGAAGAGGGCATGCTGCGCCAGCGCGTGACCACCGACATCGCCACCAAGGGCGGCCAGTTCGACGTGATGACGGTGGGCCTGTACGAGGTGCCGATCTGGTCGAGGAATGGCTGGCTGCTGCCGATTGCCACCGATGCCGCCTATGACGCAGACGACTTGCTGCCTTCCATCCGCAAGGGCCTGTCGCACGAAGGCAGGCTCCACGCCCTGCCGTTCTATGGCGAGGCATCGATGCTCATGTACCGCCGTGATCTGGCCGAAAAGGCGGGTTTCACCATGCCCGCGCAGCCGAGCTGGGAGCAGGTGCGGGAATTTGCCGCCAAGGCCCATGATCCCAAGGCTGGCGTCTACGGCATCTGCCTGCGCGGCAAGCCGGGCTGGGGTGACAACATGGCCCTGGTCACCACCATGGTCAACACCCACGGCGGCCAGTGGTTCGACATGCAATGGAAGCCGCAGCTGGACACACCGGCCTGGAAGAAGGCGGTGGGTTTCTATGTGGAGCTGCTGAAGGCCTACGGGCCGCCCGGCGCATCGGCCAACAGCTTCAACGAGAACCTGGCGCTGTTCAACGAGGGCAAGTGCGCGGCCTGGGTCGATGCCAGCATTGCGGCTTCGTTCGTGGGCGATCCACGGCAGTCCAAGGTGGCCGGCAAGGTGGCGTATGCGGCCGCTCCCGTGGCCTCCACGCCCAAGGGGGCGACGTGGCTGTGGACCTGGAACCTGGCCATTCCCGCCAGCTCCAGGAAGGTGGATGCGGCCCAGGCCTTCATCAAATGGGCCACTTCCAAGGAGTATGTGCAGCTGGTGGCGCGCGAGCATGGCTGGCGCGCCGTTCCCACGGGCACGCGGCAGTCCACCTATGCGAGCGCCGAGTTCCAGAAGGTCGCGGACTTTGCCGGCGCCGAGAAAAGCGCCATCGACAGCGTGAGCCTGAGCGATGCGACCGAGCCGCGCTCACCCTACATCGGCGTGCAGTACGTGGCCATCCCCGAGTTCCAGGCCATAGGCATTGCCGTGGGGCAGCAAGTCAGTGCGGCGCTGTCGGGCAAGGCCACGGTGGAGCAGGCGCTCAAGACCTCGCAGACCCTGGCGGACCGCGAGATGAGGAAAAGCGGCTACTACAAGTGATGGCTGCCTCGATGCTTCGACCAAGCCCCGCGCCCATGACGCGCCTGCTGCCCCGCGCGCTCATGGCTCCCGCCGTGGCCGTGCTGCTGTGCTGGATGCTGGTGCCGCTGCTGATGACGGTGTATTTCTCGTTCGTCGACTACAACCTCATGCAGCCGGGCGGCCACCCCTTCGTGGGCCTGCGCAACTACGAGTTCTTCGTCACCGACCCGGACTTCATGCCCGCCGTGCGCCAGACCCTGGTGTTCCTGGCCAGCGTGGTGTCGATCACCGTGGTGCTGGGCGTGCTGCTGGCGCTGCTGGTCAACGAGCCATTTCCGGGCCGCGGCATGGTGCGCGTGCTGCTGATCTCGCCCTTCTTCGTGATGCCCGCCGTCAACGCGCTGCTGTGGAAGCACATGATGATGAATCCCATCTACGGCGTGCTGGCCAGCCTGTGCAGGGCGCTGGGCCTGGAGCCTGTGGACTGGCTGACCGAGGTGCCGCTGCTGTCCGTGGTCATCATGGTGTCCTGGCAGTGGCTGCCTTTTGCCTGCCTGATCTTCATCACCTCGCTGCAGTCGCTGGACCGCGAGCAGATGGAGGCGGCGCGCATGGACGGCGCCAATGCCCTGCAACGTTTCCACCACCTCACGCTGCCCCATCTGGCCCGCCCGATGGCGGTGGTGGTGATGATCGAGATGATCTTCCTGCTGGGCGTGTTTGCGGAGATCGCCATCACCACGGCGGGCGGCCCGGGCAACGAGAGCACCAACCTCACCTATCTCATCTACAAGCAGTCGCTGATGCATTTCGACGTGGGCGTGGCCTCTGCGGGGGCATTGTTCGCCGTGGTGCTGGCCAACATCGTTGCCGTCTTCCTGATCCGCATCGTCGGCAAGAGCCTGGACTGAGCGCATGACGGCCCCTTCACTTTCCACCGCCTTGCGTGCCGCCGCGGCCTGGGCGCTGGCGCTGCTGCTGTTCTTTCCGCTGGGCTGGCTGTTCCTGACCGCGTTCAAGACCGAGCTGCAGGCCATTGCCGTGCCGCCGCTGTTCGTGTTCGAGCCCACGCTGGCCAACTTCGGCGAGGTGCAGCAGCGCAGCAACTACCTGCTGCACGCACGCAACTCCTTGGTCACCAGCCTGGGGTCCACCCTGGCGGGCCTGGCCATCGCCGTGCCCGCAGCCTATTCGATGGCCTTCTTTCGCACGCGGCGCACACGCGATGTGCTGATGTGGATGCTGTCCACCAAGATGATGCCCGCCGTGGGCGCATTGCTGCCCATCTACGTGCTGGCCCAGGGCGCCGGCCTGCTGGACACGCTCACGGTGCTGACCGTGGTCTTCACGCTGTCCAACCTGCCCATCATGGTGTGGATGCTCTACAGCGCGTTCAAGGACATCCCGCACGAGATCCTCGAAGCCGCGCGCATGGATGGCGCCGGCCTGTGGGCCGAGTTCCGCCATGTGGTGCTGCCGCTGGCGCTGGGCGGCATTGCCTCCACGGGCCTGCTGTGTCTGGTGCTGAGCTGGAACGAGGCCTTCTGGTCGCTCAACCTCAGCAGCGCGCGCGCCGGCACGCTGGCCACGCTGATCGCCTCCTACTCCAGCCCCGAGGGGCTGTTCTGGGCCCGTCTTTCGGCCGCCTCGCTTTTGGCCATCGCGCCCATCGTGGTGTTCGGCTGGTTCAGCCAGAAGCAACTGGTGCAGGGCATGACCTTCGGCGCCGTCAAGTAGCCGCTCTTCCAACCAAGAAAACCATGGCCTATCTGCAACTGCAAGACATGCGCAAGAGCTTTGGCGAGGCGCACATCATCCGTGGCGTGGACCTCGCCATCGAGCGCGGCGAGTTCATCGTCTTCGTCGGCCCCTCGGGCTGCGGAAAATCCACGCTGCTGCGCCTGATCGCGGGGCTGGAGTCCGTCAGCGCGGGCCATCTGCTGCTCGATGGGCGCGACATCACGCACGCGCCCTCGGGCCGGCGCGATCTGGCCATGGTGTTCCAGAGCTATGCGCTGTACCCGCACATGAGCGTGTACGACAACATGTCCTTTGCGCTGCGCCTGGCGGGCGTGCCGCGCAAGGAGATACTGCGCAAGGTCGGCCGGGCGGCAGAAACGCTCAATCTCACGGCCTGCCTGGAGCGCCGCCCGGGCGAGCTGTCGGGCGGGCAGCGCCAGCGCGTGGCCATCGGACGCGCCATCGTGCGCGAGCCCAAGGTCTTCCTGTTCGACGAGCCGCTGTCCAATCTGGATGCGGCGCTGCGCGGCAACACGCGCGTGGAAATCCTCAAGCTGCACCGTGCATTGGGCGCCACCACCATCTATGTGACGCACGACCAGGTGGAGGCCATGACCCTGGCCGACCGCGTGGTGGTGATGCGCGACGGCGCCATCGAGCAGGTGGGCTCTCCTCTGGAGCTCTATGACCGCCCGGCCAACCGCTTTGTCGCGCAGTTCATCGGCATGCCGCCGATGAACCTGCTGGCGGCCCATGCCGTGCCGGGCCTGTCGGCCAGCACGCAGGGGCGCTTGCCGCGGGACGGCACGCTGGGCATACGCCCCGAGGCGCTGCGCCTGTCCCGGGCAGATGCAGGTCCCGGTGATGGGGCTGGCGTCCAGGGGCGCGTGGACCTGATCGAAGCCTTGGGTGCCGACACGCTGGTCCATGTGGATGTGGCCGGCGTGCCGCTGGTGGCGCGCCAGACCGAGCGCATGCCGCTGGCCGTGGGCGATGGGGTGAGGGTGTCCCTCGACCCGGGCTGCATGCTCCATCTGTTCGACCGCGATGGCCGTGCGCTGGCGGCCTGCTGAGCCTGGCGGCCGAGCCCTGCCTTCTTCTTTCCGTCTCTTCCCATCCCTTTGTCCGGGACACCATGAACGCGACTGCCCCCTCCCTTTCCCGCCCCACGGTGCTGCACCTGGGGCTGGGCTCTTTCCATCGCGCGCACCAGGCTGCCTACCAGCAGCGATTGATGGATGCGGGCGACACGCAGTGGGCGCTGGTGGGCGCCAACCTGCGCCCTGACATGGCGCAGACGCTGGACGCCCTGGTGCGACAAGGCGGTGCCTACACGCTGGAGACGATTGCGCCCAACGGCACGGTGCATTACCAGTGGATGGATGCCTTGAGCGAGGTGATTCCGTACGCGCCCGGGCTGGCCGCCGTCGTGCAGCGGGGCGCCTGGCCGGCCACCCGCATCATCTCCTTCACGGTCACCGAGGCCGGTTACTGCCTGGATGGTCAGGGAGCGCTCGACGCCGCGCATCCCGATCTGGCGCAGGACCTGGAGCGCGCACGCCGGGGCGAGGCGGGGACCACCCTCTATGGCGTGCTCTGCGCCATCCTGCAGGCGCGCCGCGCCACCGATGCCGGCCCCGTCACGCTGCTGAGCTGCGACAACCTGCGCCACAACGGCGACCGCCTGCGCGCCGGCCTGCTGGCCTTCATGCGCCAGGCACAGCTGCATGGGCTGGCCGACTGGGCACAGCGGCATACCAGCTGCCCCAACGCCATGGTCGATCGCATCACTCCCCGCCCGCCACCGGAGCTGCGCGCGCGCGTGCTGGCCGCCACTGGCCGCGACGACGAGGCCGCGGTGATGGCCGAGCGCTTCACGCAATGGGTGATCGAGGACCGCTTCATTGCCGGGCGCCCCGCCTGGCAGACCGTGGGCGTGGAGCTGGTGCCCTCGGTGGCGCCTTACGAAGAGGCCAAGATCCGCATCCTCAACGCCAGCCACAGCTGCATCGCCTGGGCCGGGACGCTGGCGGGCCTGGAGCATATCCACGAAGGCTGCGCCGTGCCCGCGATACGCCAGATGGCCTGGGACTACGTGACCCGGGATGTGATCGCCTGCCTTTGCGCACCGGGCCGGCCCAGCCCGCTGGACCTGCCGGCCTACCGTGACACGGTGCTGGAGCGCTTTGGCAATGCGGCCCTGCGCGACACCAACCAGCGCGTGGCGGCCGATGGGTTTGCCAAGATCCCCGGCTTCATCGCGCCCACGCTGCGCGAGCGGCTGGCGGACAACGCCGCCATCGATGCCGCGGCCATGCTGCCAGCGCTGTTCCTGGCCTTCCTGCAGCGCTGGCACCAGGGCACACTGCCCTATGCGTACCAGGACCAGGCCATGGACCCGGCGGTGGCGCATGCCATCTGCGCGGCGCCCGATCCCGTGGCCTCGCTGTGCGCCGAGCCGCTGCTGTGGGGCGAGGTGGCAGGCCATCCGCAGTTGGTGGAGTCGGTGCGCCGGGCCTCGGAGCGGGTACGGGCATTTGTGGACAGAACCGAAACATGCACAAGGCGGAGCTGACATGCGCATAGCCATCGTGGGCGAGGCCCTGATCGATTTCACCGCCACGGGCGGCCTGGCCTTCCAGGGCCATGAGGGCGGGGCGCCCGCCAATGGCGCCATCGCGGCGGCGCGGCTGGGGCAGGCCACGGGCCTTGTCTCGCAGCTCTCGGAGGACCTCTTTGGCGAGCGCCTGTTCGCGCACCTGCAGCGCAACGGCGTGGACATGCGCCTGGTGCAGCGCTGCAGCGCGCCCAGTACGCTGGCCTTTGTGGAGCGTGGCGAACACACCAACCGCTATGCCTTCTACATGCAGGGCACGGCCGACACGCTGTGGGCGCCTGCCGAGCTGCCGAAGTTGCCGGACGAATGCCGCATCCTGCAGTTCGGCTCCATCGCGCTGCTGCATGCGCCGGCGGGGCCGCGCATCCTGGATCTGGTGGCCGCGCAGCGCGGTCGGCGCCTCATCGTCTTCGACCCCAATGTGCGTCCCACGCTGATCCGCGATGCGCAGGCCTTCCGGCGCGACTGCCTGGCCTGGCTGGCCCTGGCCGACCTGGTCAAGCTCAGCGACGAGGATGCGGCCTTCATCGCGCCCGGTCAGCCGGTGCTGGAGGCTGCCGGGAGCTGGCTGTCGCGCGGGCCCAGGGCCGTGGTGCTCACGCAGGGGGCCGAGGGCGCCACCTTGCTGCGCGCAGGCCGCGCTCCGCTGTCGGTGCGCCCGCCTGCAGTGCCGCTGGCGGACACCATCGGCGCGGGCGACACCTTTGGCGCGGCACTGTCCGTGGCGTTGCTCGAGCGCGGCGTGGAGCAGGCGCAGCAGTTGCAGTCCCTGCCAGATGCCGCGTGGCGCGAGGTGCTGCGCTTTGCGGCCACGGCTGCCGCGCTCAACTGCACGCGCGCCGGCGCCCAGCCGCCCTGGCGTGCGGAGCTGGATGCCGCGCTTGCGGGCCTGGATGCTGCGCAGGCGCAGCAGCACCACAGGGCGTAGCGGCCGCCGGTGTTACCGTGCGCCCTGTGCCCGTCTCATCGTCCCTGATTGACCGACTGCCATGCCCAGCACACGCCGCCGCCCGCCGCGCCAGCGCCATCCCGAACTGGAGCGCGACTTTGTCCGCACGCCCGCCCTCGGCTATGAAGACGTGGAGGGCAGTGGCCTGGTGCGCTGCCTGGCGCATGGTTTCCCGAGTCCGCTGGTGCGCTGGCATTTCCATGACGAGTACGAGCTGCATCTCATCACCCACACCTCGGGCCGTGCCTTCGTGGGTGACTGGATAGGGCCGTTCGAGCCGGGTCACCTCGTGCTGTGCGGGCCGCGCCTGCCGCACAACTGGATATCGTTCGACGTGCCCGAGGCCGGCGCGCCCGAACGCGATCTCGTCATCCTGTTCAACCACGATCCCATTGCCCGTGCGGCCGAGCAGATCCCCGAGATGCGCGAGGTGCTGCAGCTGCTGGACCGCGCGCGCCACGGCATCGAGTTCTTCGGCATGGCCGAGGCAGCGCGCGCGCACTGGGAGGCGGTCCGGGGTGCGCGCGGCATGCGCCGCTTCGCGGCCTTTTGTGATCTGCTGTCCGATCTTTCCGAATGCACCGACTACCGGCTGCTGTCGGCCGTGCAGATGCAGGGCGTGCAGGCCGAGGCCCAGGTGGACCAGATCAACGAGGTGGTCAACCGCATCATGGCGCGCGTGAACGAGCCGCTGAGCCTGGCGGACGTGGCGGCCGAACTGGGCATGAGCGAAAGCCGCTTCAGCCGTTTCTTTCGCCGTGCCACAGGCAACAGCTTCACCGACTTTGTCAGCCGCGTGCGCATCAACAGTGCCTGCCATCTGCTCATGCAGACCGATTGCTTCATCGCCGATATCTGTTTTCAGGTCGGCTTCAGCAATCTGGCCAACTTCAACCGGCGCTTCCTTGAAATCAAGGGGATGACGCCCTCGGAATTCCGCAGGCAGGCCGAAAGCCGCTTCGGCGCGGGCTGAGGCGGGCGAGGGACCTGGAATCCGGGAAAGAAGGGGTGTGGTATTGCGCGCCACATGGGTAGAGCCCTTATTGCCGCGCTGGCACAGATCGATATGCTGGGTTGCGAAAAACACATGTTCCGCATCGGATCCGTGGCCAGTTTGTGACCACGATCAAGGAATGTGTCTTCCTCTGCGCGCAGGGGCGAAAGCAGGGTTCCTGACGATATCAATCACAGGGGGCCCCATTGTAGAATCCGCCGAATTTTGCGCTTTCAACAACAGAACCACGCCCTCGATATGAAGTTGCTTGCCTCTTTGCTGACGGCTGCCATTCTTGCTGCAGCCCCCGCCTTTCCCGCTTTCTCCGCTGGCGAGGCACCTGCTGCCCCGGCTCAGCCGAAGGCGGCCAAGGCCGATCTGGCGAAGGGCGAGGCCAGCTACACCGCCGTCTGCGCGGCATGCCATGCGGCCGACGGCAATTCGACGGTGCCCATCCAGCCCAAGCTGGCCGGCCAGCATCCCGAGTACCTGGTCAAGCAGTTGCTGGAGTTCAAGGACGACAAGCGCAAGGACCCGGTGATGAAGGGCTTTGCCAGCATGCTCAGCGAGCCTGACATGAAGAACATCGCCGCCTGGCTGCATGCGCAAAAGCCCAAGGACGGCTTTGCCAAGGACAAGGACCTGGTGGCCATGGGCGAGCGCATCTACCGTGGTGGCATCCAGGAGCGCAACATCGCCGCCTGCGCAGGCTGCCACAGCCCCAACGGTGCCGGCATCCCGGCCCAGTACCCGCGTCTGGCCGGCCAGCACGCCGACTACACCACCACCCAGCTCACGGCCTTCCGTGACGGCAAGCGCGGCAATAGCATTCAGATGACGCAGGTTGCTGCCAAGCTTAACGATCGCGAAATCAAGGCCGTGGCAGACTACATCGCTGGCCTGCGTTGATGTGCTCCCGGAACCGATGCGGTTCCCAGGGTAATCACCGGGAACCTATTGCCCTATAGACGCCCCAAGCCAAGCGGGTCCATCGCATGAATGCAGATGGTCCCGCTTTTTTCATTCGGGTTTTGGTTTTTCGCTCTTCATGTCAGACAACTCTTCCGGTGCCGCTCTTGCCTCTCCCCGCCCGCAGGCCGCGCGCGCGATGCTGGAGCTGCTGGCATCGATGCGCTTTGCGATCTCGCTGCTGACGGTCATCTGCATTGCCTCGGTGATCGGCACCGTGCTCAAGCAGCATGAGCCGGTGGGCAACTACGTCAACCAGTTCGGACCGTTCTGGGCCCAGCTGTTTCTTGCGCTCAAGCTCAATGCGGTCTACAGCGCCTGGTGGTTCCTGCTGATCCTGGCCTTTCTGGTGATCAGCACCTCGCTGTGCGTGGCACGCCATGCGCCCAAGTACCTGGCCGATCTGCGCAGCTACAAGGAAAACGTTCGCGAACAAAGCCTCAAGGCCTTCGGCCACCGTGCGCAGAACGTGGTGCCCGGCAGCACCGAGGAAGCCGCCAGGCGCCTGGGCCAGCAGCTGGTGTCGGGCGGCTGGAAGGTGCGGCTGCAGCAGCGCGATACGGCGGCCGGTCCCGGCACGGGCTGGATGCTGGCGGCCAAGGCGGGCGCGGCCCACAAGCTGGGCTACATCGCCGCCCATGGCGCCATCGTGCTGATCTGCCTGGGGGGGCTGTTCGACGGTGACCTCATCGTGCGTGCGCAGATGTGGCTGGGAGGCAAAACACCTTATACCGGCGGTGGCCTGATCTCCGAGGTGTCCGAGCAGCACCGGCTGAGCGAACGCAACCCCACCTTCCGCGGCAACCTGCTGGTGACCGAGGGCGGCACGGCGGGCACGGCCATCCTGTCGCAGTCCGATGGCGTGCTGCTGCAGGAGCTGCCCTTTGCGGTGGAGCTCAAGAAGTTCATCGTCGAGTACTACTCCACGGGCATGCCCAAGCTGTTTGCCAGCGAGGTCGTCATCCACGACAAGGCCACGGGCGAGAAGCTGGAAAAGCGCATCGAGGTCAACCACCCGGCCAGCTACCGCGGCATCGAGATCTACCAGTCCAGCTTTGATGACGGCGGCTCGTCGGTGAAGCTGCATGCCGTGCCGCTGGAGGCCGGGACCAAGCCCTTCGATGTCGAAGGCGTGATTGGCGGCTCCAGCCAGTTCACGCGCAAGCTCGCCGACGGCAAGGACGAGGCGCTGACGCTGGAGTTTGCCGAGCTGCGCACCATCAACGTCGAGAACTTCGGCGGTGCGGGCGGCGCCAGTGGCAGCGCCACCGATGTGCGCAAGGTGGACCTGAAGCAGGCCATCGACGAGCGCCTGGGCGCGGCCCACAAGACCGTGACCAAGAAGGAACTGCGCAACATCGGCCCCAGCATCCGCTACAAGCTGCGCGATGCCGCGGGCCAGGCGCGCGAGTTCCAGAACTACATGCTGCCCGTGGACACGGGCGACGGCCAGCGCGTGTTCCTGCTGGGCGTGCGCGACAACCAGGCCGACGCCATGCGCTATCTGCGCATTCCCGCCGACCCCGAAAGCGAAATGGACACCTTCCTGCGCCTGCGCAGCGCGCTGCAGGATCCCAAACTGCGCGAGCAGGCGGCCCGGGCCTATGTGGCCAAGGCCATCGATTCCTCGCGCTCCGAGCTGAGCGGTGCGCTGGCGCAGTCGGCCACCAAGGCGCTGGAGCTGTTCGCGGGACAGACCGACAAGAAGGGTCCCGATGGCAAGCCGCTGGGCGGGCTGCAGGCCATCTCCGATTTCATGGAAAGCAATGTGCCCGCGGCCGAGCGTGAACGCGCGGGCGAGGTGCTGGTGCGCATTCTCAATGGCGTGCTGTTCGAGATGGCCCAGATCGTGCGGGCCCAGGCCGGCCAGGCACCGCTGGAGCCCAGCGAGCAGACGCAGTCCTTCATGACACAGGCCGTGTTCTCGCTCAGCGACGCGCAGTTCTACCCCGTGCCCATGGTCTTCATGCTGCAGGACTTCAAGCAGGTGCAGGCCAGCGTGTTCCAGGTGGCGCGTGCACCGGGCAAGAACGTGGTGTATCTGGGCTGCCTGTTCCTCATCATCGGCGTGTTCTGCATGCTGTACGTGCGCGACCGCCGCATCTGGATCTGGCTCACGCCCCGCGATGGCCAAAGCCATGCCGAAATGGCCTTGTCCACCAATCGCAAAACGCTCGATGGTGATAGAGAATTCGCCATGCTGGCCGGCAAGCTGATAGGCGCCGAGCCCATCCACAAGAAACCCCCCGGAGGTTCCGCATGAACACCGCCACCACGACGACTTTGACGCTCAACGAGGGCTTCTTCGCCCGCCGCAACTGGTTCGACTGGGTGTTTGCGGCCCTCGTGGCGGCGGGGCTGCTCTATGCGCTGCAGCGCTATGGCGAGTACATGGATGTCTACGAGAAGTGCATCCTGGTCGGCACCATTCCCGCGGCCATCTGGCTGGGCTGGTTCTGGCGCTCGCTGCGGGCGCTGATGCTGGTGGTGGCCGGGCTGTCGCTGCTGGCCATCGGGCTGTACCAGGGGCCGGAGGGGGCGCAGCTGGCGCGCTCGGACACGGTGTTCGGCCTCAAGTACTTCCTGTCCAGCCAGTCGGCCATCCTCTGGATGAGCATGGTGTTCTTCATCAGCACCGTCTTCTACTGGATCGGCATGTTTGCGCGGGGCGAGGGCACGGCGCTGTCGCTGCTGGGCTCGCGCCTGGCCTGGCTGGCCGTGACGCTGGCGCTGGTGGGCACCATGGTGCGCTGGTACGAGAGCTATCTGATCGGCCCTGACGTGGGGCACATCCCGGTCAGCAACCTCTATGAAGTGTTCGTCATGTTCTGCTGGATGACGGCGCTGTTCTATCTGTACTACGAACAGCACTACGACACGCGCGCCCTGGGTGGCTTCGTGATGCTGGTGGTCAGCGCGGCCGTGGGCTTTTTGCTGTGGTACACGCTGGTGCGCGAGGCGCACGAGATCCAGCCCCTGGTGCCGGCGCTCAAGAGCTGGTGGATGAAGCTGCATGTGCCGGCCAACTTCATCGGCTACGGCACCTTCGCGCTGGCGGCCATGGTCTCCTTCGCCTACCTGATCAAGCAGCAGGCCACGGAGACGCGCTGGTACAAGCTCGCCCCGCTGTGGATGCTGGGCGTGGTGCTGTGCTTCGAGCCCATCGTTTTCCGCAAGGGTGCGACCGACAACGGCGGCAGCTACTGGATGGTGTACTTCGGCGTCTCGGCGCTGATCGTGGCCGGCATCCTGCTGGCGCGCAAGCGCATCGCCGAGCGGCTGCCCAGCTTCGAGCTGCTGGACGATGTGATGTACAAGTCCATCGCCGTGGGCTTTGCCTTCTTCACCATCGCCACCGTGCTGGGCGCGCTGTGGGCGGCCGAGGCCTGGGGCGGCTACTGGAGCTGGGACCCCAAGGAAACCTGGGCGCTGATCGTCTGGCTCAACTACGCGGCCTGGCTGCACATGCGCCTGGTCAAGGGCCTGCGCGGCACCGTGTCCGCCTGGTGGGCGCTGGGCGGGCTGGCCATCACCACCTTCGCCTTCCTGGGCGTGAACATGTTCCTGTCGGGACTGCACAGCTACGGCGAGCTGTGATCCGCTGCTGATTCGGACTGCCGCCGAACAAAGGGCTGCATGCGCCGGCGCGCATGCAGCCCTTTTTGTATCCGGCTCTTTTTCATGGCAGTTGAGGCTGGGGCGTAGCATGGAACTTGCGCGGGCCTGCAAGGCTCCCAATCGTCATGCCGCCCGGCACCCATGCCTCAGCAGGCACTTTCGGAGATTCCCATGCTGATCCGCTCCCACGACAACGGCTTCCAACATCCGCAAGGCAGCGAAATCACGCCCCGGGCGAGCTACCTGCAGCGCCGGGCCTGGCTGCAGTACCTGGCCGCAGGTTCGGCCGGTGCCGCCTTGCCGGGCTGGGCGGCAGGCGTGCAGCGCCCCGGCAAGCTGGCGGCGCTGGCTTCCGTGCCTTCGCAGGTGCCGGGCGCGAACTCCATGGAGCGCGTCACCGCCTATGCCGATGCGTCGCAGTACAACAACTTCTACGAATTCGGCCTGGACAAGGACGATCCTGCCAAGAACGCCCACACGCTCAAGACGCGGCCGTGGACAGTGAAGATCGAAGGCCTGGTCCAGCAGCCGCAGACACTGGACCTGGATGCGCTGCTCAAGCTCGCACCGCTGGAAGAGCGCATCTACCGGCTGCGCTGCGTGGAAGGCTGGTCCATGGTGATTCCCTGGGTCGGCTATTCCCTGGCCGAGCTGCTGCGCAAGGTGCAGCCGCTGGGCAGTGCCAAGTACGTGGAATTCGTGACCCTGGCCGACAAGGCGCAGATGCCGGGCCTGCGCAGCGGCGTGCTGGACTGGCCTTACACCGAGGGGCTGCGCCTTGATGAAGCCATGCACCCGCTGACGCTGCTGGCCTTCGGCATGTATGGCGAAGTGCTGCCCAACCAGAATGGCGCGCCCGTGCGGCTGGTCGTGCCGTGGAAATACGGCTTCAAGAGCGCCAAGAGCATCGTTGCCATCCGCCTGACCGACAAGGAGCCGGGCACGGCCTGGAACAAGGCGGCGCGCAACGAGTACGGCTTTTATTCCAATGTGAATCCGGACGTGCCGCACCCGCGCTGGAGCCAGGCCACGGAGCGGCGCATTGGCGAGGATGGCCTGTTCGCCAAGAAGCGCAAGACGCTGCTGTTCAACGGCTACGAAGCCCAGGTCGGCCAGCTCTACACGGGCATGGATCTGAAGAAGTTCTATTGATGCGGCCCATGCAATGACGGTGTTACAGCGCCTTTTGCTGCACCGGGCGGCCAAGCCGCTGGTGTTTCTTGTGTGCCTGCTGCCGTTTGCGTGGCTGCTGGCCGGAGCCATCCTGAACACTCTCGGCGCCAATCCGGCCGAGGCCCTGCTGCGCTCCACGGGGGACTGGACGCTGCGCTTTCTGTGCGTGGTGCTGGCCGTGACACCGCTGCGCCAGGCGCTGGGGCTGACGGCGCTGGCGCGCTTTCGGCGCATGCTGGGCCTGTATGTGTTCTTCTACGCCGTGCTGCACCTGCTGTGCTATGCGTGGTTCGACATGGGGCTGGACTGGGGCGAGATCGTGCTCGACATCCCCAAGCGCCCGTTCATCCTCGTGGGCTTTGCGGCCCTGCTCTTGCTGACCGCGCTTGCCGCCACATCGCCGCACCGTGTGCTCCGGGCCATGGGCGCAAAGCGCTGGCAATGGCTGCACCGCTGCATTTATGCGGTGGCGCCGCTGGCCCTGCTGCATTTCTTCTGGATGCGCGCGGGCAAGAACAACTTCGCCGAGGTCGGCGTATACGCCGCCATTCTTGCGCTGCTGCTGGGCTGGCGTGTGGCCCATGCACTGCGCCGCCGGCGCGCCAGAGGCTAGCCGGCGACGGCGCGCAGGGCAGGGCGCAGCTGGCGGGTGACGGGGTCGATGTCCGCCATGGGCAACTGGTAGTTGCGCTGGTCGAACAGATCAATGCCGCACTGCAGGCCTTCCAGCCAGTTGAACAGGTCGGCAATCGCCTTGGCGCCCATGATGGGCGCGCCGTGCTGGGGCACGATCATGTCGATGGGCAGCTGGCGCGCCATCTGCACCCACAGCCGCAGGATCTTGTTGGAGACCATGTAGCGGCGGTGAAAGCCTTCCATGCGCACGATGTGCGGCACCAGATCGGTCACCGGCACCTGTGCCTCGATGCCGTTCATCAGGGACACGCCCAGGTCGCCCGTAAACAGGATGCGGCTGACGGGATCGTAGAAGTGGAAGTTGCCCTCGGCATGCAGGAAGTGGGCGGGCAGCAGGTGCAGCTCATGGCGGCCCAGCGGCAGCCGGCCGCCGGCGTCCGGCACGCCGATCACGCGGTTCTCGGTCTTGCCGACCTTGGTGAAGTGGGGCGCGAAGCGCTCCCAGATGCGCGAGATCACCAGCTGGGCCTTGGTGCTGGTCATCCAGCGATCCAGCGAGGCAATGATGTCGGGATCGGCGTGGGAGGCAATCAGATAGGAAAGCTTGTGCGGCGCGAAATGCCGAGACATGCCCATGAACAGCTCGTTGAACGCGAGATTGCCGCCCGGATCGATGATGGCGCCCGTGTCGTCATCGACGATGAGGAACTGGTTGGCCTGGATGGCCTGTCCATCTTCCTCGATGAGGTCGGTGAACATCAGGCAGGCGTGGTTTTTGTCTCGGTAAAGCTCTACGGGCATGGCGGGTTGTCGAGGGACAAGATGCGGTCACTCTAAGCGCCATGCCATGCAGCGGGGTTGACGTGCATCAAGCCGCAGTGCGGCTGCCGCGTCAGTCGGCCTGTGGCCTGCGGGAGTCCGAGGCGCCCGTGGGCGTGGAGCTTTCCTCGACGGCTGCATTGGAGGGGCCGGTCGGCAAGGTGGTGGGCGCCGGTGCGGGCGTTGCCCGCTCGGCCGGGCTGGAGATGCCCAGGGTCTGCGGCAGCGTGGCGCGGTGGCTGGCGGCTGGCGAGCTGGGCAGGAACAGAGGCCCCTTCTGCCCACAGGCCGCAAGGGACGCCGCACAGGCCCCAAGGGCAATGCACCTGACTAGAATTTGCGAGGCTTTCAACATAAGCGAATTGTAATGACCGACCAAGAATTTCTGGACCTTGCCGAACGACTGCTGCTGGCGGTGGAGCAAGACTGCGATCGCATCAACGATGAAACCGATGCCGACCTCGATGCCCAGCGCGTGGGAGGCATGGTGACCCTGGTCTTTGCCAACCGCAGCCAGATCGTGATCAACCAGCAAAAGCCGCTGCACGAGATCTGGCTGGCCGCCAAGGCCGGCGGCTTCCACTACCGCTACGACGCGTCGCAGGGCGCCTGGCTCGATACCAAGGGCGCGGGCGAGTTCTTCGCCAACCTGAGCCGCTACGCCACCGAGCAATCGGGCCTGGCGCTGCAGTTCTCGGCGCGCTGAGACCCCGGCTTTCGGCTGGCTCCAAAAGAAAAGCCCGGCATGGCCGGGCTTTCTTGCGTGGTCGACCGCCTCAGTTGCGGAACAGGTCGAGGATGCGGTTGCGCTCCTCGGTGGCGGGCGGGGGCGTGGCGCCTGCGGCGCTGCCCGTGGATGCACTGTCCATGCCCAGGCTGCTGACGCCGCCGTTGCGCGCGTTTTCCTCGTAGTACCACTCGCCGCCCATGTTCACGACGCCGGGCGGCACGGGCATCTCGGCCACGGGAACGCCCTTGAGCGCGTGCTGCATGAAGCTGATCCAGATCGGCAGGCTCAGGCCGCCGCCGGTCTCGCGGCTGCCCAGGTTGCGCGGCGTGTCGTAGCCGATCCAGGATACGGCGGCCAGCGTGGGCTGGAAGCCCGCAAACCAGGCATCCACCGAATCGTTGGTCGTGCCGGTCTTGCCATACAGGTCGGGGCGCTTGAGCGTGGACTGCGCGCGCGCTGCCGTGCCCACGCGCGCCACGTCCTGCAGCAGGCTGTCCATGATGAAGGCGTTGCGCGCGTCGATGGCCTGGGGCAGTTCCTGCACCGGGGGCGGTGTGAATTCGGACAGGATGCGGCCCTTGTGATCGGTGACGCGGGAAATCAGCCAGGGATTGACGCGGTGGCCGCCGTTGGCGAACACGGAGTAGCCGGCCGCCAGCTGCAGCGGCGTGACGGCACCTGCGCCCAAAGCCATGGTCAGGTAGGCCGGGTGCTTGGCGGCGTCAAAGCCGAAGCGCGTGACCCACTCCTGGCCCTGCTTGGGGCCCACGGCCTGCAGCAGCCGGATGGAGATCATGTTCTTGGACTTGTTCAGGCCCGTGCGCATGGTCATCGGCCCGTCGTAGCGGCTGTCGTAGTTCTTGGGCTCCCAGGGCTGCCCCCCCGTCACGCCCGCACTGAAGAACAGCGGCGCGTCATTGATCATGGTGGAGGGCGAGAAGCCCTTTTCCAGCGCCGCGGAGTAGATGAAGGGCTTGAAGGCCGAGCCGGGCTGGCGCCAGGCCTGGGTCACATGATTGAACTTGTTCTTCTGGAAGTCGAAGCCGCCGATCAGGGCGCGCAAGGCGCCCGTCTGGGGAACCAGGGCCACGAAGGCGCCTTCCACCTCGGGCAGCTGCGTGATTTCCCAGGTGTTCTTGGGCGTCTTGACCACGCGGATCACGGCGCCGGGACGTATCTTGATGTTGGGCGGTGCCTTGGGGTTCAGGCCCGATTCGGCAGGCTTGAGGCCTTCGCCCGTGATCTCGATCTGCTCGCCGTCGGCACGGGCCGCCAGGATCTTGCGCGGGTTGGCATCCAGCACCACGGCGGCGAGCACGTCTCCGTTGTCGGGGTGGTTGGCCAGGGTGTCGTCGATGGCGTCTTCACGGTCCTCGGCGTCGGCGGGCAGGGCCACGAACTTCTCGGGGCCGCGGTACTTCTGGCGGCGCTCGTAGTCCATGATGCCGCGGCGCAGCGCGGCGTAGGCGGCTTCCTGTTCGCCGGCATTGATGGTGGTGTAGACGTTCAGGCCGCGCGTGTAGGCCTCGTTGCCGTACTGGGCAAAGATCAGCTGGCGCGCCATTTCGGCCACGTACTCGGCATGCACCCGGGTGTTGAAGGAGCCTGTGCGGATCTTCAGCGGCTCGGCCTTGGCTTCAGTGGCCTGGGCCGCCGTGATGAAGCCGTTTTCCTCCATGCGCTCGATGATGTAGAGCTGGCGCGAGCGGGCGCGCTTGGGGTTGCTGATCGGGTTGTAGGCCGACGGCGCCTTGGGCAGGCCGGCCAGCATGGCCGCTTCGGCGACGGTGATGTCCTTCAGTGGCTTGCCGAAATAGGCTTCACAGGCGGCGGCAAAGCCATAGGCCCGATTTCCCAGATAAATCTGGTTCATGTAGATCTCGAGAATCTGGTTTTTGCTCAGCAGATGCTCTAGCTTGAAAGTCAGTAAGACTTCGTAAATTTTGCGTGTAAAAGTTTTCTCGGAAGACAGATAGACATTGCGTGCCACCTGCATGGTGATGGTCGATGCGCCCTGGCTTTTCACGCGGCCCAGATTGGCCAGCGCGGCGCGGGCCATGCCCTTGTAGTCGACGCCACCGTGCTCGAAAAAGCGGGTGTCTTCAATGGCCAGCACCGCGTCGGTCATCACTTTGGGGATGTCCTGAATGGGCGTCAGCGTGCGCCGCTCCTCGCCGAACTCGCCCAGCAGGGCGCCTTCGCTGGAGTACACGCGCAGCGGCAGCTTGGGTCGGTAGTCGGCCAGCTCGGACACGTCGGGCAGGTTGGGGTAGGCCATGGCCAGGGCCACGGCCACCGTCAGCATCAGGGCCAGCGCGCCGGCGACGGCGATGCCCGCCAGCCATAGCAAGGCCTTGGGAAACCAATGCATGGGCTTGGACGGAGCGGAGCGAGGCTTTCCAGCCTGGGGTTCTCGGGAGTCTGAGGACGGCATGTCGCAGGGAGTGCTGAGGAGTGCCGCATTATAAAAATGCGTTCCCCAGGGGGTCGGTAGGAGGCGGCTGCACACGGTTGCCAGCATGGCCGCAAGCCTCGCATCCTAAGCCAGGCGTACAGGCCGACATGCAAGCAGGGGTGCATTCCTGTCGCATTTGATGGCCCGCAACAATGTCTGTTTTTGGCCACTACCGTCAACCATGCTCCGGCAGGCATGGTGAGTTGCGCGCAGTCTTGCTGATAGCATTCAACCTATATGTGAAGGTTTGTTGCGTTCTTTACATACACAAGAAGAGGGAGGGCAAGTTGATTGCTATGGGATCCTTATTCAGTCGCCAGCCCGCACCTTTGCTAGGCATCGACATCAGTTCTTCGAGCGCCAAGCTCGTTGAGCTGTCTCGTGCCAGGTCGGGCGAACTGTTGCTGGAGCGCTGTGCCATCGAGCCGCTGGAGCGGGGATGGATTACGGATGGCAACATCGAAAAGTTCGACGAAGTGGCAGAGGCTGTACGGCGGCTGGTCAAAAAAAGCGGCACGCGGACCAAGAACGTGGCCATGGCATTGCCGGCTTCGGCCGTGATCACCAAGAAGATTTCGCTGCCCGACGGCATGAGCGAGCAGGAACTGGAGGTCCAGGTCGAATCCGAGGCCAATCAGTACATTCCTTTTTCGCTCGACGAAGTGAGTCTGGACTTCTGTGTCATAGGCCCGTCATCGAATTCGCCTGGCGACGTGGATGTGCTCATTGCCGCCTCCCGCCGCGAAAAGGTGCAGGACCGCCAGGGTCTGGCCGAGGCGGCCGGCCTCAAGCCGATGGTCATCGACATCGAGCCCCATGCCTCCCGCATGGCCGCCGGACGGTTGATCGAGCGCCTGCCCAATCAGGGCAACAACGCTTTGGTGGCGCTGTTCGAGGTAGGCGCCATGACGACCAGCATGCAGATCCTGCGTGACGACGAGGTGCTGTATGACCGTGACCAGGCCTTTGGTGGCGCCCAGCTGACGCAGCTGATCGCGCGCCAATATGGTTTCTCCCTCGAAGAGGCCGAGTCCAAGAAGCGCAACGGCGAACTGCCGGAGGACTACGCCTCCGCCGTGCTCAAGCCCTTCGTGCAGAGCATGACGCAGGAAGTGTCGCGTGCACTGCAGTTCTTTTTCACCAGCACGCCCCACAACCGCATAGACCACATCCTGCTGGCTGGCGGCTCGGCACCGCTTTCCGGCCTGTCGGAGGCCATCACGCAGCAGACCGGATTTGCCTGCAGCCTTGCCAATCCCTTCGATGGCATGGAAGTCGGCAGCGGCGTGCGCCTCAAGCGCATGTCGCGCGAGGCCCCCGCCTATCTGACCGCCTGCGGTCTGGCCATGCGGAGGTTTGTGTCGTGATCCTGATCAATCTGCTTCCTCACAGAGAAGCCACACGCAAGCGACGCAAGGAAGCATTCCAGGCCACCATGGTTCTTTCGGCCCTGATAGGGGTTTTGATCATTGGTGCTGTCTACTGGTGGTACCAGATGATGATCGAAGCCCAGCAGGCAAAGAACAGCATGCTGCGCACCGAGATCACGGTGCTGGAGTCCCAGATCAAGGAAATCGCCGGGCTGGAGGATGAAATCACGGCCCTGCGCGCCCGGCAAAAGGCCGTGGAAGACCTGCAGTCCGATCGCAATCTGCCGGTGCACATGCTCAACGAGCTGGTGGCCCAGCTGCCCGATGGCGTCTACATCACCAGTATCAGGCAGGAAGGTCTGGCCGTGACCATGCTGGGCACGGCACAGTCCAATGAGCGGGTGTCCGAGATGCTGCGCAATCTGTCCGAGGGAACGCCCTGGATCTCCAAGCCGGAACTGGTGGAGATCGTGGCCAGGACGGTCAACGTCACGCCCAAGGACCAGCGCCGTGCTGCAGCGTTCAATCTGCGCTTCCAGCTCACGCGCGCCAGCGTTGCAGAGAAAGGCCTTCCGACGGCAGCCAACCCAGGAAAGTCCCAGTGATGGCCAAGAAGAAAAAGAACGACATCGACTTCTCCGCACTGCAGGAGAACATCCAGCGCCAATTCCGTGGTCTTGATCCCAATGATCCTTCGCGGTGGCCCTTGCTGCCGCGTTTTCTGTTGTGCGTTGCCATTGCGTTGGGCGTCGCCGCCTTGCTCTGGTACGTACTGATCAAGGACTATGAGGACACGCTGGAGCAGGAGCGCAACACCGAAGTCACGCTGCGCCAGGACTTCAGCCAGAAGCTGTCCAAGGCGGTCAGCCTGGATGGCCTGAAGAAGCAGCGTGAACAGGTGCAGCAATATGTGACACAGCTGGAAAAGCAGTTGCCCAGCAAGGCGGAAATGGCTGCGCTGCTCTCGGATATCAACCAGGCCGGATTGGGGCGCAGCCTTCAGTTTGAAACGTTCCGCCCCGGGGCAATGGTGGTCAAGGAGTACTACGCCGAGCTGCCCATTGCTTTGAAGGTCACAGGGCGATTTCATGACATCGGTTCATTCGCTTCCGACGTGGCCTACCTGTCGCGCATCGTGACCTTGAACAACTTGTCGATTGTCCCTGTGGGCAAGGAGGGCAGCGAGGTCTTGAGCATGGAGGCGACGGCGCGAACCTTCCGCTACCTGGATGCCGAGGAAGTGCAGGCGCAACGTGCGGCCGCCGGGAAGGGCAAGAAATGAGGCAAATGCGTTTTCGCGGCTGGCTTGTGCTGGCCGCCTGTCTGTCGCTGGTGGCGTGCACTTCATCCGAGCATGAGGAATTGCAGACCTGGATGGCGCAGGAGCGTGCCAATGCAAAGCCTCGCGTCAAACCATTGGAAGAGCCGAAGTTATTCACGCCTCAGGCCTACCTGGGTTCGGAGGGGATGGATCCCTTCAACCCTTTGAAGCTGATGCAGGTGTTGCGCAGAGAGTCCGTGCAGTCCAACGCGAATACCAGCTTGATGGCTGCAGAGCTCAACCGCCGCAAGGAGCCGCTGGAAGCAGAGCCCCTGGATGCAATGACCATGGTGGGCAGCCTGGACAAGAAGGGTGTGCCCACGGCCTTGATCAGAGTCGGAACATTGCTGTATCAGGTCCGTGCAGGAAATTACCTGGGCCAGAACTACGGAAAGATCACCCGGATCACGGAGACTTCCATCCAGTTGCGCGAAATCGTCCAGGATGGCAGCGGCGACTGGATAGAAAGAAATAGCACACTGGAGTTGCAGGAGGGAAGGAAATGATGGGCACACATCGCAGCATGTCTCACAAAGCTCGCTGGGGAATCGCCTTGGGCGGTTGGTTGCTGGGCTCCTTTGCATGGGCGCAGTCCGCGATAGAGTCGGTCTCCGGTTCCATCCAGGGGGGCACTGAGGTGGTGCGCATCGAGCTTTCCGAAGCGCTGGCTGCGGACCCGACCGGATTTGCGATCCAGTCGCCTGCGCGGATCGCACTGGATTTTCCTGGCGCAACCAATGCCACGGGCAAATCGATGGTCGAACTCAACCAGGGCAACCTGCGTTCCATCAATATCGTGGAAGCCTCTGGCCGTTCCCGGCTGGTGCTGAATTTGAAATCGGCGACTTCCTACCGCACTGAACGCCAAGGCAAGGCGTTGCTGATCCTGCTGGATCCTGTGGCTGCATCTGCTGCGGTGAAGCCTTCTGCACAGCAGGGTGTGTTTGAAGCCAAGACAGCCGTCGGTAGCGATGTCCAACCCATTAGGGATGTTGATTTCCGTCGTGGCAGCGATGGCTCGGGCCGCATCGTCGTGGGATTGAGCAATAGCCAGGTTGGCGTGGATCTGCGCCGCGAAGGCAAGGAACTTGTCGTCGATTTTCTGCGTTCTTCCCTGCCTGAAGGCTTGCGCCGCAAGCTGGATGTTGCGGATTTCGGAACCCCGGTGCAGACAATCTCTTCGGTGCAGCAGGGGGAATCCGTGCGCATGCGTATCGCTCCCGTCGGCGACTGGGAGCACAGCGCCTACCAAAGCGACAGCCAGTTTGTGATCGAGGTCCGCCAGAAAAAGGTGGATGTGAGCAAGCTCACGCAGGGTCCCGGCTACAGCGGTGAAAAGCTGTCCCTGAATTTCCAGAACATCGAAGTGCGGTCCCTGCTGCAGGTGATTGCCGACTTCACGAACTTCAACATCGTGACCTCGGATACGGTTTCCGGGGCGCTGACCCTGCGTCTGAAGGATGTTCCCTGGGACCAGGCGCTGCAGATCATCATGGATGCCAAGGGCCTGGGCATGCGCAAGTCGGGCTCGGTGCTCTGGATTGCGCCCAAGGATGAGATCGATGCGCGCACCAAGCGTGACTATGAAGCCGCGATGGAAATCCAGAAACTGGAGCCGCTGCGCACCCAGGGCTTTCAGCTGAACTATGCGAAGGCGGCCGATATCCTGTTGCAAATTACGACGAACACCAGCTCTGCCGGGGCTGGCGGAACTGCGACGAGATTTCTGTCCGAGCGCGGGTCCGCAATCTCCGAGCCTCGAACCAACCAACTCTTTGTGACGGACACCCCTGCAAAGCTTGAGGCGATGAAGGCATTGCTGGCCACGCTGGATGTGCCAGTGCGGCAAGTGCTCATTGAAGCGCGTATTGTGGAAGCCCGTGACACGTTCGGTCGTGCCCTGGGGGTACGCCTCGGCGGCGGGGACTTGCGTGCCCAGCGTGGTGGTGATGGTGGCTACAGCATCGGCGGTGACAATCGTGTTGTCTTCGGTACGGGGTTCGATAACGCAAATGCTTCCGCCGGTGCTGGAGGCACGGTCAACACTTCGGGCAGCTTCGTGAATCTTCCTGCCTCTGTGGCAGGTGTTGCAGGGTCTGGCACGTTTGCCATGTCCATCTTCAATGCTGCAGCCAATCGCTTCCTTACGCTGGAGCTTTCGGCAATGGAGGCCGATGGACAAGGCAAGATCATTTCAAGCCCTCGTCTCATGACCGCTGACCAGACCAAGGCGCTGATCGAGCAGGGTACTGAATACCCATATTCAGTCACTGCACCCAACGGAGCGACCACCATAGCCTTCAAGAAGGCGGTGTTGAAACTGGAAGTTACGCCGCAAATAACTCCTGAAGGCGATATCATCCTGGATCTGGATATCAACAAGGATTCTCGCGGTGAAACAACGACCCAGGGGGTTGCTATTGATACCAAGCATATCAAGACGCAGATCCTGGTGCAAAACGGTGGCACTGTGGTGATTGGCGGTATTTTTGAGTTGGAAGAAACCAATCAGGAAAACAAGATTCCTTTGTTGGGTGATGTACCTGTTCTGGGTAATCTTTTCAAGAGCCGCTCCAGGGCCTCTTCCAAGAGAGAAATGCTGGTATTCATTACACCAAAAATGATTTCTGATAGCGCTGCAAAACGCTGAGTGAAAATTTAGGGAGATATTTGATGAAGAAAATATGGTTGGCTACTTTGACGGCCTTTGCTCTGGTTGGGTGCGGGGGGGGAGGAGGGAACCCGGGGACACCTGGAGGAGGTACGGGGGGCGGTACGACACCGGATGTAGCCAGTGTCGAGTTCCTTCTCGACAAGACTGTTGTCGCCAATTCGGGAAGCGACTCCGCTACCTTGACGGTCACAGCATTGTCCGCGAGCAGGAATCCTGTAGCCAATGCGCCTGTCTCCGTTGTGCTGGATTCGGGTGTTTTTACACCCAACGCCAATGTGACGGATGCCTCTGGCCGTGTTACTGGAAAGATAGAGATCGGTGGTGATCGTTCCAACCGGGATATCCGCTTCAACCTGAAGGCTGGTAATCAGTCGGGGACAGGTGTTGTGGCTGTCACCGGCAGCCAGATCGCCTTGACTGTGGTTCCCTCTGCTCCTTCGCCGGGACAACCAGTGGAGGTCACGGCAAAAATCTCGGATGCGAATGGCGCAGGAATTTCTGGCATTCCTGTTGTGCTTTCCGGATCGGTTCTCAGTGCTGCGGTGACGGCCCAGACGGACACATCTGGCGTGGCGAAGTTTGCAGCATTCAATGCACCAGGCACTGCCCAGATCTACTCTCTGCAAGCCAAGGCTTCAGGAGTGGTCTCGAACGAGCAGATCACTGTGGCAGGCGGCGCTGCCCAAGTTCCTGACGCGGTGGGCGTGGTCAGTGCGGCGAGCCTGTCCATTGTGCCGAATACCGTCAAGCCAAATCTGGATGGCGGTCGCACCAATATGGCGCAATTGCGAGCCCTGTTCCTGGATAAGGACAATCGCGCGATTCCAAATATGCGAGTCCGCTTTGAGATCGTTCCGCCTGGACTGGGCTCTGGGGAAGCTATCTCGACAGGTAGTCAATCCGTGATATCCAATGCCAGCGGAGTTGCCTTGGCGCAATATATTCCTGGCGCGCGTATCAGCCCGACAGATGGGGTCAGCATCCGCATGTGCTATGGCAGTTCTGACGCAGCTGTGTCCAATGGGAAATGCCCCAATTCGCGTATCAGTACGCTGACTGTTGCCAGCGAACCTGTCTCCATCACTATCGGCGACAACAATGAGTTGGAAAAAGGTGCCAATAACCTCACCTATATCAAGAAGTTTGATGTGGCCGTTGCCAATGCTGCTGGTGAGGCCGTTGCGGATGCGGATGTTTCAGTAAGCGTGGATATTCTGCGATACGGATTTGGTAGCTATGACAACGTCAAGAATTCACACGTCGCTGGATCCGGTTTTTGCTTGAATGAGGACATCAATCGCAATGGAAATCTGGACAGCGGTGAAGACGCCAATGGCGATGGCCGCTTGACGCCGCCCAAGGCAGACATCGTGGTTTCCTATTTCAATGGCCGCAAAACGGGAGCCAATGGCCGCGTGATCGTGCAGACGGAATATCCGCAGAACGTAGCCACCTGGCTGATCTACAAGCTGACGGTGAGCTCCAATGCGGCTGGTTCCGAAGGTCGTGCCGAGCGCCTCTTTGTGACCTCGTTCGTCGAGGGCGACCAGAAGAACGGCTCCTTCCTGACCTCGCCTTACGGAGTGACATCCGTCTGCCTGCCCGAGTGAACAAGTCGGTGAATCCCGATCAAGGTCCTGCCTCGCTCCGTGCACCGGTGGTGGCCCTGATCGGCCTGCCCGGCTCCGGCAAATCGACCATAGGGCGCCAGCTGGCGCGCCTGTGGTCGATGCGTTTTGTGGATTCGGACCATGTGATCGAGCAGCGCCTGGGCTGCAGCATCCGGGAGTTTTTCGAGCGTGAGGGCGAGCAGGCTTTTCGCGACATGGAGTCGCAGGTCATTGATGAGCTGTCGGCCTCCACATCCAGCCTGCTGTTGTCCACGGGCGGCGGCGTGGTGCTGCGCGAGCAAAACCGCCGCCATCTGCATGAGCGCACCCAGGTCTTCTACCTGGATTGCACGCCAGAGGATATCGCCGCACGGCTGCGCAACGATGTGACGCGGCCCTTGCTGCAGGTGGAGGATCCGGCGTTGCGCCTGCGCGAGTTGCTGTTGCAGCGCGAGCCCCTGTATCTGGAGACGGCGCACTTCGTGATCCAGACATCCGGCCTGTCTGTGGCGCAGGCCGCCCAGCGCATACGCATGCAGGCGGAACTGGCCTGAACGCTGCCTGCTGGAACACCAAAGGCCTCGGCACTTGCCGGGGCCTTTTTCTTTAAGATCGGCAGTTGCCGGGCGCGCTGCCGTGTCGCGGAAACCTTTTCATTCTTTCTCCCCTGGAGCGACATCATCTTGCCCCACGCCTCCTCCTCGCCTGCTGCCCAGGTCGTGACCATTGACCTGGGTGAGCGCTCCTATCCGATTGCCATCGGCACCAGCCTGCTGGACCAGGCAGCCACCTATGCCGCGCTGCCTTCTGCGGCACAGGCCGTCATCGTCAGCAACGATGTGGTCGCACCGCTCTATGAGCCCGCACTGCGCCGCGTGCTGGAGCAGCGCTACCGCAGCGTGCGGACCGTGGTGCTGCCCGATGGCGAGGCCCACAAGGACTGGCAGACGCTGAATCTGATCTTCGATGACCTGCTGTCCGGTGGCTGCGACCGCAAGACCGTGCTGTTCGCGCTGGGCGGCGGCGTCATTGGCGACATGACGGGCTTTGCTGCCGCCAGCTACATGCGCGGCGTGCCCTTCGTGCAAGTGCCCACCACGCTGTTGTCGCAGGTGGACTCGTCGGTGGGCGGCAAGACTGCCATCAACCATCCGCTGGGCAAGAACATGATCGGCGCCTTCTACCAGCCGCAGCTGGTGGTTTGCGACCTGGCCTCGCTGGACACGCTGCCCGCGCGCGAGCTGAGCGCCGGCCTGGCCGAGGTCATCAAGTACGGGCCCATCGCCGACATGGACTTCCTGGCCTGGCTGGAGGAGAACATGGACGCCTTGCTTGCCCGCGACCGCACTGCACTGGCGCACGCGATCAAGCGCAGCGTGGAGATCAAGGCCTGGGTCGTGGGGCAGGACGAGAAAGAGGCTGGGCTGCGCGCCATTCTCAATTTCGGCCACACCTTCGGGCATGCGATCGAAGCCGGCATGGGCTACGGCAACTGGCTGCACGGCGAAGGCGTGGGCGCCGGCATGGTCATGGCGGCCGAGCTGTCGCAGCGCCTTGGCCTGGTGGATGCCGCCTTTGTGCAAAGGCTGCGCGTGCTGATCGAACGTGCGGGCCTGCCGGTGCGCGGCGCCGTGCTGGATGAGCGTGACAACGCTGACCGCTATCTGGAGCTGATGCGCGTGGACAAGAAGTCCGAGGCGGGCGAGATCCGCTTCGTTCTCATTGACGGGCCGGGAAAGGCCGTCATGCGCTCGGCGCCCGATGCCTTGGTGCGCGAAGTCATAGACGCCTGCTGCGCCTGACGCGCGGCGCTGTGGGCAAGCCGGAACTGCTAGAGTGCCCTTGTCAGCATGATGAGGCGATCGAATGCAGAAACAGGCCCTGGCCCCCTATGCCTGCAACCCGGCGTTCAGCCGGGGGCGGCGTTTCCCGGAGGCGCCTGCGCCCACGCGCAGCGACTTCCAGCGCGACCGGGACCGCATCGTCCATTCCTCGGCCTTCCGGCGCCTGGTCTACAAGACCCAGGTCTTCGTCAACCATGAGGGCGACCTGTTCCGCACCCGCCTGACGCACTCGCTGGAAGTGGCCCAACTGGGCCGCTCGGTGGCCCGGTCGCTGCAACTGGACGAGGATCTGGTCGAGGCCATCTGTCTGGCCCACGACCTGGGCCACACCCCCTTCGGCCATGCGGGCCAGGACGCGCTCAATGCCTGCATGAAGCCGCATGGCGGCTTCGAGCACAACCTGCAAAGCCTGCGCGTGGTGGACCGGCTGGAAGAGCGCTATCCAGCCTTTGACGGCCTGAACCTGAGCTTCGAGACGCGCGAGGGCGTTCTCAAGCATTGCTCGCGCACCAATGCCGAGCACCTGGAGGCGCGCGAGCCCGGCGGGGTGGCGCAGCGTTTTCTGCTGGGCCGGCAGCCTTCGCTGGAGGCCCAGCTGTGCAACCTGGCCGATGCCATTGCCTACAACGCCCATGACGTGGACGATGGCGTGCGCTCCGGCCTGATCACCATGCCCCAGCTGTGCGAGGCTGTTCCCCTGTTCGCGCGCTATCACGACGCAACACTGGCCGAGCATCCTCAACTGGGCATGCCCCTGGCCGAGCGGCGCCTGCTGTACGAAAGCATCCGCCGCATGCTCAGCGATCAGGTCTATGACGTGATCGCCGCCACGCAGCAGCGCATTGCGCAGGCGCGGCCCTGTTCGGTGGACGAGGTGCGCGCCCAGCCTGGCCCTCTGGTGGGCTTCAGCGATACCATGAGGCAGCAGTCGCAGCAGCTCAAGCAGTTCCTGTTCCGCAATCTCTACCGCCATGAGCAGGTGGTGAAGACCATGGAAGGCGCGCAGCAGGTGGTGGCCGAGCTGTTTGCGGCCTACATGGTCGAGCCCGACCGCATGAAGCCGCGCTTCGTGCAGCGGGCCATGCTGGCCGAGGACGTATCGGCGCGTGCGCGGGTGGTGGCCGACTTCATCGCCGGGATGACGGACCGCTACGCGGCCCGCGAGCATGAGCTGCTGACAGGCCTGCGCCTGCTGGGCTGAGAAATCCGAGCAACGGCGTCGCCGGGGCGGCGCGGCTAGAATGCGGACCCTGCGTGACAGGGCAGGGAAGGGTTCCTGGACGGTTTCGCAATGTCTGGGGGCGCAGTGCCCCCGTTCGCATTTTTGAAGGGCACAGCCATGACCGATACCAACCACGAGATTCGCGCGGCCGAGTTTCCGCCTGTCACCGTGATCGAGGATACGGTGCACTGGCTCGAAAAGGCCGTGATCGGCCTGAACCTGTGCCCCTTCGCCAAGGGCGTGCACATCAAGGGCCAGATCCACTACACGGTCAGCCAGGCCACCGACGCCGAAGGCGTGGCGGCAGACCTGCACCGCGAGCTGGAAGCCCTGGCCGAGGCCTCCCCGGACAAGCGCGACACCACGCTGCTGATCCTGCCGCACGCATTGCAGGACTTCCTGGACTTCAACGACTTTCTCGAAGTGGCCGACGCCATGGTCGAGGAGCTGGACCTGGGCGGCATACTGCAGGTGGCCTCGTTCCACCCGCAGTTCCAGTTCGAGGGCACCGAAGCCGACGACGTCACCAACTGCACCAACCGCTCTCCCTATCCCACGCTGCACCTGCTGCGCGAGGACAGCATAGACAAGGCGGTCGAGGTGTTCCCCGAAGCCGAATCCATCTACGAGCGCAACATGGAGACGCTGGAGAAGATCGGCATCGAAGGCTGGCTGGACCTGGGTGTGGGCGCGCGCTGCCCTATGGCGCACGCAGCCAAGCCGGGCGCTGCCGAATGAAGGCGCGCCAGGGCAAGCCTGCCGCAAAGCCCGAGCAGGATGTGACCGCGCAGCTGGGCCTCAAGCCCGGCCAGTCCATTGAACTGCTCAAGGCACTGCACATCCTCACGCGCGAAGGCAAGATCAACCAGGATTCGCGCCGCAAGCTCAAGCAGGTCTACCACCTCTACCAGTTCATCGCGCCCATCCTCGAAGAACTGTCGGCCGACGGCCATGCGGTCACCCTGGCCGACCACGGCGCCGGCAAGTCCTACCTGGGATTCATCCTCTACGACCTGTATTTCAAGCCGCTGGGGCGCGGCCATATCTACGGCATAGAAACGCGCGCGCCGCTGGTGGAGGCTTCGCAGAAGCTGGCTGCCGAGCTGGGCTTCGAGCGCATGGGCTTCCTCAACATGTCGGTGGCCGAGTCCACGCATGCCGACTTCATGCCTGCGCAATTCGACGTGGTCACGGCCCTGCACGCCTGCGACACCGCCACCGACGACGCCATCGCCTTCGGCCTGGAGAAGAAGGCCAAGGCCATGGTGCTGGTGCCCTGCTGCCAGGCCGAGGTCGCAGCCTGCCTGCGCCAGACCAAGGCGCTGAGCCTGACGCGCACGCCGCTGGCCGAACTGTGGCGCCATCCCATACACACCCGCGAAATGGGCAGCCAGCTCACCAACGTGCTGCGCTGCCTGTACCTGGAGGCCTGCGGCTACCAGGTCACCGTGACCGAGCTGGTGGGCTGGGAGCACAGCATGAAAAACGAACTGATCATTGCGCGCTACACGGGGCAGAAAAAGCGCAGTGCGGTCGAGCGCATGCGCGCCATCCTGGCGGAGTTCGGCCTGCAGGATGCGATGGCACAGCGCTATCCGCTGCTGCAGGCAGCCTGAGCCGGCTGCCGCTGCAGTCTCAGGCCCCCGCCACGGCGCGGTACCAGGCGATGCCATCGGCATCGATGCTGCGCTTCACCTGCCCCGCATGCATCAAATGATTCAGGCAGGCCAGGCTTTCGCCCGTGGCCATGCCCAGCAGGGCGGGGCTGGATTCGCTGATCGGGCGTGAGAAGAGGGCGCCGAAGACATCGACGGCGCGACGCGGCTCGGCCAGGGCGGCCAGCAGCCGGTCGCTGGCACGCTCCTGGCCTGCCACCAGCGAATCGATGCGCGCATGCAGGCCGCGAAAGCAATCGCCGTGCGCGGGCAGGACGAGCACATCGTCGGGCACTTCGCGCCTGACCTTTTCCAGAGACTCCATCCAGTCGGCCATGGGGTTGGCGTCGGGTTCCATGGGGTGGACCGAGACGTTGGACGAGATGCGCGGCAGCACCTGGTCGCCCGAGATCAGCAGCTTGAGATCGGGGCAGTACAGGCTGGCGTGCTCGGGCGAGTGGCCGCTGCCGACCACCACGCGCCACAGGTGTTTTCCTATGCGCAGTTCCTCTCCATCGTGCAGGCGGCGGTAGCTGTCGGGCAGGGCATGGATGTGCTTGCCGAAGTTGCCGAAGCGGGCGCGGTAGGACTCCAGTGCGCTGTCGCTCCAGCCTGCGCGGCGGTAGAAGGCGATGGCGTCGGGCGGGGCCTCGCGGCTGCAGTCCGAGACCACGACGCGGCAGTTGAGGTACTCCAGGCGCGTCATGTACAGGGGCACATGGAACTTGCGCGTCAGCCATCCGGCCAGGCCCACATGGTCGGGGTGCATGTGGGTGACGAAGACGCGCGTCAGCGAGCGGCCATCGGTGGATTGGGAGAACAGCGCGCGCCAGGTGGCCACGCCTTCGTCGGTGCGCGCACCCGTATCGACGATGGCCCAGCCCTGGCCGTCATCGATGGCCCAGAGATTGATGTGGTCCAGCGCATAGGGCAGGGGCATGCGCAGCCAGAGCACGCCGGGCGCCACCTCCAGCGTCTGCCCGCGCTGCGGCGGCGCCTCGAACGGGTAGTCGAGCACCGGCCTGGGCGGCGCTTCCGGGGCCTGCGAGGCGTTCGGGTCTTGGGCTGTCTGGTTCATGGGGTTCCTTGTTCCGTCGCTGGGTTGGCCGCAATGCTATCCGGCCCTCAGCGCCTTGCCTGCAACGATACGCCTGCCGGCCTGGGCTGACTGTCACTGGCTCGTCACGGGCTGTTCCTACAGTGCACAAATCAATCAACAGGGGGAGGGCGCGGCCTTGCCGCGGGGTCCCCTGCCTACAGAGGGATATCCGCATGAAACTGAAGATGTTGTGCAGCGCGCTGGCCGGTGCGTCGCTGCTGTTGAGCGCCTGTGGCGGCAGCGATGGATCGTCCGCTGCCACCCCGACCAAGAACGTGCTGTTCTTCCTGGGTGACGGCATGGGCATCACCACCATGACCGCCGCGCGCATCTACAGCGTGGGCGAAGACGGTGAGCTGACCATGGACAAGCTGCCCGAGACGGCCTTCGTCCACACCTTCTCGAACGACGCCCAGGTGACGGACAGCGCACCCTCGATGGCCGCCTACATGACCGGCGTGAAGATGAACAACGAAGTCATCTCCATGACGCCCGACACCAAGGCCACGGATGCCAGCGGCAAGGCCTATCACACCAACTACGACAGCACCTGCCCCAGCGGCAACGGCCAGGCCGTTCCCACGCTGCTCGAGCAGATGAAGTCCGCCGGCTACGGCACGGGCGTGGTCTCCACCGCGCGCATTACGCATGCCACGCCGGCAACCACCTATTCGCATGTCTGCCACCGCGATGCGGAGAACACCATCGCCGCGGCCCTGGTGCCCGGCGGATCCGGCTACAACAGCAAGCTCGGCGACGGCGTGGACGTGATCCTGGGCGGTGGCTCGTACTACTTCACGCCCAAGGCCGACGGCGGCCGCCGCAACGACAGCCGCAACCTGATCGCCGAGTTCAAGACGCAAAAGTACAGCTACGCCGCCAACAAGAGCGAGTTCGACAAGCTGCCCGTGGACGGCAGCAAGATCGCCGGCCTGTTCACCAAGGACCACATGGCCTATGACCTGGACCGCGACGCGACCAAGGAACCGAGCCTGGCCGAGATGACGGGCAAGGCCATCGACGCGCTGTCGGCCAAGAAGAAGGGCTTCTTCCTGATGGTGGAAGGCGGCCGCATCGACCATGCGCTGCACGCCACCAACGCGCGCCGCGCGCTGCAGGATACCGTGGCCTTCGACAACGCCATCCAGACCGCGCTGGACAAGATGGCCAAGCTCGATCCGGGCCTGAAGAACACGCTGATCGTCGTCACAGCCGACCATGACCACACGCTGCACCTGAACGGCTATGCCGCGCGCACCGGCAAGACCGAGGCCGGCAAGCCCGGCGTGCTGGGCCTGGTCAAGAACTACGTGGACGGCAAGGCCTCCACCGATGTGGATGGCAATCCCTACACCATCCTGGGCTTCGGCAACGGTCCCAAGCGCCTGGCCACGCGCGGCCCCATCGACGCGGCTTCGCTGGAGAGCCCCGACTACCTGCAGGAGGCCGTGGTGCCCCTGGCCTCCGAAACCCACGGCGGCGGCGACGTGTTCCTGGGGGCTCAAGGCATGGGTGCCGATACGTTCTCGGGCGTGATCGACAACACGGCCGTGTTCAACCTGATCAAGAAGAGCATCGGCTTGCAATGAAACACCCCCTGAGCGACTGCGTCGCTTCCCCCTCTCTCGCTTCGCGGGAGGGGGACGACGCCCTCGCTGCGGGGCGGCCCTTGCTCGGCGTCCGCCGCCTGGGCCACGCCGGTTTCATGCGGTCCTAGCACGCTGTACGACCAGGGTCTTGTACCGCAATCAAGGCATTCAAAGTATTCAAGGAATTCCACATGCATCCGATCCTCCAAAAGACCTCCCTCGCCCTGGCGGCGGCCGGCGCGCTGGCGCTGCTGGCGCCTGCAGCCCATGCGGCTGGCGAGGCCAAGAACGTCATCTTCTTCCTTGGCGACGGCATGGGCCCGGTCACCGTGACCGCCGCGCGCATCTACAAGGGTGAAAAGCAGCTGGCCGAAAAGGCCGGCTCCCTGGCCAGCAGCGAACGCGCCACGCTGACCATGCAGTCCCTGCCCTACGCCAGCCGCATCAAGACCTTCTCGCGCGATGGCCAGACCACGGACAGCGCGCCCTCGATGGCCGCCTACATGACCGGCGTGAAGATGAACAACGAAGTCATCTCCATGTCGGCCGAGACCATGGCCTACGCGGCCAACGGCCAGCAGTACATCAACGGCGAGGACACCACCTGCCCGGCCGGCAACGGCCAACCCGCGCAGACCCTGCTGGAACTGTCCAAGGCCAAGGGCCGCGCCGTGGGCGCCATCTCCACCACGCGCGTGGGCCATGCCACGCCTGCGGCCACCTATGCCCATATCTGCAACCGCAATGGCTACAACAGCATTGCCGAGCAGTCCGTGCCCGGGCATGCCAACTACAACGCCAGGCTGGGCGACGGCATCGACGTGCTCATGGGTGGCGGCCAGCGCAACTACCTGCCCAAGTCGGTCAACCCCAGCAGCAAGCGCACGGACACGGCCAACCTCGTGGACATGATGAAGGCCAAGGGCTACGCCTATGTCGCCAAGGGCAGCGAGCTGGCGGCCCTGGACGCGACCAAGGCGCCCAAGCTGCTGGGCCTGTTCACGCAAAGCGAAATGGCCTACGAGCTGGATCGCGTCAAGCAAAGGCTGGACGAGCCCAGCCTGTCCGACATGACCGGCAAGGCGCTGGATGTGCTCAGCCGCAACGACAAGGGCTTCTTCCTGATGGTGGAAGGCGGCCGCATCGACCACGCACTGCACGGCACCAATGCCAAGCGCGCGCTGGAAGACACGCTGGCCTTCGACCGCGCCATCGAGACCGCCATGGCCTACATGGAAAAGAAGGATCCGGGCCTGAAGAACACGCTGATCGTCGTCACCGCCGATCACGACCACAACATGGTGTTCAACGGCTACTCCAGGATCGGCAACCCCATCCTGGGCAAGGTGCAGGACTACCAGAGCGGCCAGATGGCCAAGGCCCAGGACGGCAAACCCTACACCACGCTGGCCTTCGGCAATGGCGGACGTCCCAACGCCACGGCCTCCAGCCAGGTCAATGCCGAAGATGGCAACAAGCCCTGGATCGCGCCCACGCGCGGCGCTGAGCGCCAGGACCTCAGCGGCGTGGACACCACGGACGACAACTACCTGCAGGAGGTGGGCCTGAACCTGGGCACGCCGGGCTCCGAGACCCATGGCGGTGGCGACGTGATGCTGTTCGCCGGCGGCGCGGGAGCCAGGATCTTCAAGGGCACGATGGACAACACCAAGGTGTTCTCCAAGGTCCGCGAAGCCGCTGGCCTGTAATTGTTTTCTCCTTCGTTGGCTGCTTGCCAACCCCTGGCCGGAGCCGTGGCGCATGCGTGTGCCCGGCCCCGGTTTTTTCGCATTGGCTGGATTCCATGACGCTCTCCCTTCCGGCGCCGCGCGCGGCGCGCCACATCTACGCGGCCGCGCTGCTGGCCTGTTCCGTCTCCGCAGCATGGGCCGCCGAGCCAGCCAAGGCGGCGGCACCCGTACCCACGGCCGCAGTCCCCGCGGATTCCGTGGCGCGCACCACGGCCGCCGTACAGGCCACGCCCGAGGCCGACCTGCGCATCACCTACGAAGCCATGAGCGTGGGCAGCGACGGCGTGCAGCGCAGCAGCGTCTATACCAACCGCGTCTACCGCCGCAAGGCCCAGCTATGGATAGAGCGCGAAATGCCCGCCGCCCTGCGCCAGAGCCAGGAGCACGGCCATGACCACGCCCACGGCCCGCACGCCGGCCACGCCCATGACGAAGCCCGCGCCGCACCCCTGTCCATCCGCCGCGCCGATGACGGCAAGGTGGGCGTGGAAGTCATCCTGGCCAAGCTGCGCCGCGTCATCAGCGTGGACCTGGCCCACCACGGCAACGTGGGCTACGGCGGCTCCTTCGACAACGTCTACTGGATCGTGCCACCCACCGCGCTGCAGGGCATGGAGCGCGTGGGCAAACCGCACAACGGCGTGCAGCGCTACCGCGGCACGGCCAATGAACAGACCACCGTCATCGACTGGGACGTGGCCAACCAGTTCGCCCGCCGCGTGGAGCGCAGCGACTCCCACGGCACCGAGCGCATCGTCGTCACCGCCACCAAGCTGCCCGCACCGCTGGCCCAGCCCTGGAAGGCCATCGAAGGCTACGACAAGGGTGACTACTCCGATCTGCTGGATTGAAATGATTACCCCCTGAGTCGCTTCGCGCCTTCCCCGTTGCACGGCGCCCCTGAAGGGGGACGACACCCTCGGTGCGGTGCGGTGCGGCGCGGCCGGCTCAGGCCCTTCCTCGGTGTCCCTGAGTTGGGCCGCGCTCGTTCGTGCGATGTGGGCGGTGCTTCGCAACAGGTCGGTGCTCCAATGAAAAAGAGCTGCACGCAGCAGCTCTTTTATACGGAAACGAGGGTCAGACTTGCGCCCCGGAATCCTTGACGACCTTGCTCCACTTCGTCGATTCGGCCTTGATGTAGGCGAGGAATTCGGCCGGCGTGTCGATCACGACATCACCGCCCTGGTCGTTGATCTTCTTGACCACGGCCGGGTCCTTGAGCACCTTGGCAATGGCCGTGTACAGGCGCTGCTGCACGGCGGCGGGCGTCTTGGCCTGGGTCCACAGGCCGAACCAGGAGGTGGCCTCGTAGCCTGGCACACCGGCTTCGGCCACGGTGGGCACATCGGGCAGTTCCGGCGAGCGCTTGGCCGTGGTCACGGCGATGGGACGCAGCTTGCCCGAGCGCACATGCTGGATGGCCGAGGGCATGTTGTCGAACATGATGGCGATCTGGTTGCCCAGCAGGTCGGTGATGGCCGGGGCGCTGCCCTTGTAGGGCACGTGCACCATGTCCAGGCCCGTCATGGAGCGGAACAGCTCGCCCGACAGGTGGATGGAGCTGCCGCTGCCCGAGGAGCCGTAGTTCAGCTTGCCGGGGTTGGCACGCGCATAGGCGATCATTTCCTTGACGGTCTTGAACGGCTGGCTGGGGTGGGCTACCAGCAGGTTGGGCACGTTGGCCACGCGCGTCAGGGGCGAGAAGTCCTTGATGGGGTCGAAGCCGGGCTTGGCGTAGAGCGCGGCATTGATGGCATGCGTGCCCACGGTGCCCATGAACAGCGTGTAGCCGTCGGCCGGCGCACGTGCGGCGGCCACGGCGCCGATGTTGCCGCCCGCGCCGGGCTTGTTGTCCACGATCACGGTCTGGCCCAGCTCCTGCTGCAGCGCCTGGGCGACGATGCGCGCCAGGATGTCGGTGGTGCCGCCAGCGGCGAAGGGCACGAGGATGGTGATGGGCTTGCTGGGGAAGCCGTCCTGGGCCAGGGCGGCGGTGCCGGACAGGGCGCCGAGCGCGGTCAGGGATGCGGCGGCCAGCGCCTGCAGGCCACGGCGGCGGGTGAAACGGGTGGTTTGATCAAACATCGAGAGGTCTCCTGATTCGGCAATAAGGTGGATGGCCGGGCCCGGCAACGCCGGGCTGGGCCAGGGCAATGCCCTGTGTGGCGCACGCCTGTGCAGGCGGGCGCTTCCAGTGGTTCTTCTTGAAGGGGGTTGTGCCTGGGAAGGCGTTCGGTCAAACGGTTGGTCCGACGTTCGTTCAGACGGGCGCCACGCCCAGCGTGGTGCCGCCACAGATGTAGAGCACCTGGCCGGTGACGAAGCCGTTGTCGGGCGACAGGAAGAACAGCGCGGCGCGCGCCACGTCTTCCGGTGTGCCCATGCGGCCCACGGCAATGCTGTTGAGGATGCGCTGGGTCTGCGGCGCGCCTTCGGGGTTGCTCTTGGTGAACAGCTCGGTGGCGATGGGGCCGGGGCCCAGGGCATTGACCGTGATGCGGTCGCGGCCCAGCTCCATGGCCAGGGTGCGCGTCAGGCCGATCAGGCCGGCCTTGGTCGCCGAGTAGACGATGCGGTCGGGCTTGCCCAGCGCGGCGCGCGAGGACATGTTCACGATACGGCCCTCGCCGCAGGCACGCAGCGTGGGCAGGAAGGCCTGCACCAGCAGCATGGGCGCGCGCAAGTGCAGTCCCACCACATCGTCCAGATGCCGGGTGCTGGCGTTGTCGATGGTGCCGGGACGCGTGGCGCCCGCGTTGTTGACCAGGGCCACCACGTTGTGCGCGGCGGCAATGCGGGCCGCCGCCTCGGCGGTGGCCTGCTCGCTGGTCAGGTCGGCCTGGTAGCTCACCAGCAGCGGATGGCTCCATTCGGGCAGCACGTAGTCGAGGTTGACCACGGTGCGGCCCTGGGCCAGCAGGGCCTCGGCGATGGCGCGGCCGATGCCGTTGCTGGCGCCGCTGACCACGGTGACGGGTGTCTTGTTGTCCACGGTGCTCATCGCTGTCTCAGACCTTTTCCAGGATCACGGCAATGCCCTGGCCCACGCCGATGCACATGGTGCACAGCGCGTAGCGGCCGCCCAGCGTGTGCAGCTGGTTCACGGCCGTGGTAGCCAGGCGGGCACCGGAGGCGCCCAGCGGATGGCCCAGCGCAATGGCGCCGCCCCATTGGTTGACGCGGCGGTCATCGTCGGCAATACCCAGATCGCGCAGCACGGCCAGGCCCTGCGCGGCGAAGGCTTCGTTCAGCTCGATCACGTCCATCTGCTCCAGCGTCAGGCCGGTCAGGGCCAGCACCTTGCGCACGGCAGGCGCGGGGCCGAAGCCCATGATGCGCGGGGCCACGCCGGCCACGGCCATGCCGACCACGCGGGCGCGGGGCACCAGGTTGTATTGCCTGGCGGCTTCCTCGTTGGCCAGCAGCAGGGCGCAGGCGCCGTCGTTCACGCCGCTGGCATTGCCGGCCGTCACCGTGCCATCCGGGCGCACCACGCCCTTGAGCTTGGCCAGCGCCTCGATGGTGGTGGCGCGCGGATGTTCGTCCTGGCTCACCACGATGGCGTCGCCCTTCTTCTGGGCAATGGACACGGACACGATTTCCTTGGCCAGGTAGCCGGCCGCGATGGCGGCGGCCGCCTTTTGCTGGCTGGCCAGGGCCATGCGGTCCTGGGCTTCGCGCTCGATCCTGAAGTCGTCGGCCACGTTCTCGGCCGTCTCGGGCATGGAGTCCACGCCGTACTGCTGCTTCATCAGCTTGTTGACGAAGCGCCAGCCGATGGTGGTGTCGTACACGGCGTTGCTGCGGCTGAAGGCGCTTTCGGCCTTGGGCATGACGAAGGGGGCGCGGCTCATGCTTTCCACGCCGCCCGCGATCATCAGGCGGGCCTCGCCCGCCTTGATGGCGCGCGCGGCCGTGCCCACGGCGTCCAGGCCCGAACCGCACAGGCGGTTGATGGTGGCGCCCGGCACATCGATGGGCAGGCCGGCCAGCAGGGCGGACATGCGCGCCACGTTGCGGTTGTCTTCGCCGGCCTGGTTGGCGCAGCCGTAGAGCACGTCGGCCACGGCCGTCCAGTCCACGCCGGGGTTGCGCTCCATCAGCGCCTTGATCGGCACGGCGCCGAGGTCATCGGCACGCACCGGGGACAGGGCGCCGCCGTAGCGGCCGAAGGGGGTGCGGATGGCGTCGCAGATGAAGGCCTGGTTGGACTGGCTCATGGTGTCTCCTGGAAAAAGAATGAAGAGGTGCCGGGGTGCGCCGCAGCGCACCCACTGGGTGGGGAGCTGAGGGATCAGGCCGTGGCCGTCGCGTCCTTGATGGGCAGGCCCACGATGGACTGCAGCTCGGCGTGCGAGAGGCCGGGCACGGTGTCGATCAGGCGCAGGCCCTCGGGCGTGCATTCCAGCGTGCACAGGTCGGTGTAGATGCGCTTGACGCAGGACAGGCCCGTGAGCGGATAGCTGCAGGCCTCGACGACCTTGCATTCGCCGGTCTTGGTCAGCAGGTCCATCATCACCCAGGTCTGGCGTGCACCCACGGCCAGGTCCATGGCGCCGCCCACGGCGGGAATGGCACCGGCCTCGCCCGTGCTCCAGTTGGCCAGGTCGCCCGTGGCCGAGACCTGGAAGGCGCCCAGCACGCAGATGTCAAGGTGGCCGCCGCGCATCATGGCGAAGCTGTCGGCATGGTGGAAGTAGCAGCCGCCCGGCAGCAGGGTGACGGGCTGCTTGCCGGCATTGGTCAGGTCATAGTCCTCCTGGCCTTCGGCGGGCGCCGGGCCCATGCCCAGGATGCCGTTCTCGCTTTGCAGGATGACCTCGCGGCCGGCCGGGATGTGGTTGGCCACCTGGGTGGGCATGCCGATGCCCAGGTTGACGTAGGCGCCGTCGAAGATGTCTTCGGCCACGCGCCGGGCCAGCTCTTGCTTGCTGCGTTTCTGGTAGCTGCTCATGCTCTTGCTTTCGGCGGTTGGGGCGCTCATGCGGTTTTCTTGAAGCCGCCGGCCTGGGTGGCCACGCGGTCGATCTTCACGATCTGGCTCACGTAGATGCCGGGCGTGACCACGGCCTCGGGGTCCAGCGCGCCCAGCTCCACGATCTCGTGCACGGTGGCGATCGTGTGCTTGGCCGCCGTGGCCATCACGGGCCCGAAGTTGCGGGCCGACATGCGGTAGGTGAGGTTGCCCCAGCGGTCGCCCTTCTCGGCCTTGACCAGTGCCACGTCGCCGTGGATGGGATGCTCCAGCACATAGTGCTTGCCGTTGATCTCGCGCGTTTCCTTGCCGTTGGCCAGCTCCGTGCCATAGGCCGTGGGACAGAAGAAGCCGCCGATGCCGGCGCCGGCGGCGCGCAGGCGCTCGGCCAGGTTGCCCTGGGGCACGAGTTCCAGCTCGATCTTGCCGCTGCGGTACAGGTCGTCGAACACCCAGCTGTCCACCTGGCGGGGGAAGCTGCAGATGATCTTGCGCACCTGGCCGCTCTTGAGCAGGGCGGCCAGGCCCTGGTCTCCGTTGCCCGCGTTGTTGTTGACCACGGTCAGCTCGCGTGCGCCCTGGGCGATCAGGCCGTCGATGAGTTCGGTGGGATTGCCCGAGGTGCCGAAGCCCCCGATCAGCACGGTGGAGCCGTCCTGGACGCCCGACAACGCCTCGGCGATGGTGTCGGTGATTTTGTTGATCACTTGCTTGTCTCCGGTATGCAGGCCGCTGGCGCTGCGCTAAAATGTTCGTATGTAGAACAAAAGTTCGCAGAAAGAATTATAGGGCCATGGAAAAAAAAGCCGCTTCCGTAATTTCCACAGGTGGGGTTGAAGAAGAGGGCGGCACGCCGCGCCCCGGCGACAGCTATGTGCAGTCCTTCGCGCGCGGCCTGGGCGTGATCCGCTCGTTCAGCGCCGAGGCGCCTGCGCAGACGCTCAGCGAGGTGGCGGCGCGCACGGGGCTCACGCGCGCCGGGGCCCGGCGCATCCTGCTGACGCTGCAGACGCTGGGCTATGTGAAGAGCGACGGCAAGCTGTTCCAGCTCACGCCGCGCATCATGGAACTGGGCTTTGCCTACCTCAGTTCCACCCCGGTCTGGAACCTGGCCGAGCCCGTGATGGAGAACCTGGTCGACGAGGTCAAGGAGTCCTGCTCGGCCGCCGTGCTCGATGGGGGTGACATCGTCTATGTGCTGCGCGTGCATACCCACAAGATCATGAGCACCAACCTCAGCGTGGGCTCGCGCCTGCCGGCCTGCTGGACTTCGATGGGGCGCGTGCTGCTGGCCGGCGAGAGCGATGAATCCCTGCAGGCCCTGCTGGATGCACGCGAGCGCCGGCAGTTCACGGCCCTGACCGAGCAGGATGATGACCGCCTTCGCCAGCGCATTCTGGAGGTGCGCGTCCAGGGCTGGGCCCTGGTGGACCAGGAACTGGCCGAAGGCCTGATCTCCATCGCGGCGCCCGTGAAGAACGCGGCCGGGCGCACCGTGGCCGCGCTCAACATCAGCGGCCAGGCCAACCGCAACAGCGCCGAGATGATGCGCGGGCAACTCCTGCCCCGGCTGCTGGCCGCCACGCAGCTGGTAAGCCAATTGCTCAGGGCCTCATCGCGGCTTTCCCTGTAGGGCGGCGGGCGGCGCGGCGCTCCATAATTGCCGATCCACGCCCCGCACTCGCACCATGGCCCGCCTGCCCCGACTCACCCTTGCGGATCTGCCGCACCACATCATCCAGCTCGGCAACAACGGCGGGGACATCTTCATCGATGCCCAGGACCGGGAAACCATGCTGGGGCTGCTGCGCGAGATGGCGCGCAGCTGCGAGCTGGCCGTGCATGCCTACGTGCTGCTGCCCAGCCAGTTCCACCTGCTGGCCACGCCCCGCACCGGCGATGGCCTGCCCAGGTTCATGCAGGCCGTGGGCCGGCGCTATGTGCGCTACTTCAACGACCGACACGGCCGCAGCGGCACGCTGTGGGAAGGCCGCTATCGCGGCACGGTGCTGCAGCCCAGCTGGCTGCTGCCCACCATGGTCTTCATGGACGACAGCCCCGTGCGCGCCGGCCTGGTCCAGCGGCCGGCCGACTGGCCCTGGTCCAGCTACGCGCACAACGCCGGACTGCGCAGCGACGCGCTGATCCAGCCGCATGCCGTGTTCTGGGAGCTGGGCAACACCCCGTTTGCGCGGGATGCGGCCTATGTGGAAGCCGTGGAAAAGGGGGTTGGCACCGATGACGGCGAACGCATCAGCCAGTCGGCGCTGAGGGGCTGGGCGCTGGGCGATGAGCAATTCATTGCCGATTTACAACAGCGCACCGAGCGCCGCGTGACCCGCCAGCGCGCCGGCCGTCCGCCAGGACGGACCAATGAGCGCACCACAACAGTGCGTTAGTACCCACTGATGGACTGCAAGTGCTTGATTCCTCATCGCAGGCCTCTGTGAAATAAATATGTCCCTTATTAATTTCCGATTTTTTTGTTCTGGAATTAATTGGGATCTGACCCTTATATAAATTTATTGCATGAGGTGATGCATTGCCTTAATCTTGCGTTCCCTGCGAAAAATTTGAGGATTCCGCCATGACGACGGCTGCCGAGATCAAGCATCTCCAAGACCACGGTCTGTACTCCAAGAGCAACGAGCACGACGCCTGCGGCCTCGGCTTTGTTGCACATATCAAGGGCGTCAAGCGCCATGACATCGTCACCGGCGCGCTCAAGATCCTCGAAAACATCGACCATCGCGGTGCCGTGGGTGCCGACAAGCTCATGGGCGATGGCGCGGGCATTCTGATCCAGATTCCCGACCAGCTCTACCGCGAAGAGATGGCAAAGCAGGGCGTGGCCCTGCCGCCCGCGGGCGAGTACGGCGTGGGCATGATCTTCCTGCCCAAGGAACACGCCTCGCGCCTGGCCTGCGAGCAGGAGATGGAACGCGCCATCAAGGCCGAAGGCCAGGTCCTGCTGGGCTGGCGCGATGTGCCCGTGAACCGCGACATGCCCATGTCGCCCACGGTCCAGGAAAAGGAACCCATCCTGCGCCAGGTCTTCATCGGCCGCGGCGCGGACGTGATCGTGCAGGACGCGCTGGAGCGCAAGCTGTACGTGATCCGCAAGACGGCCAGCGCCGCCATCCAGAACCTCAAGCTCAAGCACAGCAAGGAATACTACGTTCCCAGCATGAGCAGCCGCACCGTGGTCTACAAGGGCCTGCTGCTGGCCGACCAGGTGGGCGTGTACTACAACGACCTGTCCGACGAGCGCTGCGTCTCGGCCATCGGCCTGGTGCACCAGCGCTTTTCCACCAACACCTTCCCCGAGTGGCCGCTGGCCCACCCCTACCGCTACGTGGCCCACAACGGTGAAATCAACACCGTGCGCGGCAACTACAACTGGATGCTGGCGCGCGAGGGCGTGATGGCCTCGCCCGTGCTGGCCGAGGACCTCAAGAAGCTCTATCCCATCAGCTTCGCCGGCCAGTCCGACACGGCAACGTTCGACAACTGCCTGGAACTGCTGACCATGGCCGGCTACCCCATCAGCCAGGCCGTGATGATGATGATTCCCGAGCCCTGGGAACAGCACGAGTCCATGGACGAGCGCCGCCGCGCCTTCTATGAATACCACGCCGCCATGATGGAGCCCTGGGACGGCCCGGCCTCCATCGTGTTCACCGACGGCCGCCAGATCGGCGCCACGCTGGACCGCAACGGCCTGCGCCCCTCGCGCTACGTGATCACCGATGACGACCTGGTCATCCTGGCGTCCGAAGCCGGCGTGCTGCCCGTGCCCGACAGCGCCATCGTGCGCAAGTGGCGCCTGCAGCCCGGCAAGATGCTGCTGATCGACCTGGAGCAGGGCCGCCTGATCGAGGACGACGAGCTCAAGGCCAACATCGTCAACACCAAGCCCTACAAGCAGTGGATCGAGAACCTGCGCATCAAGCTGGGCAGCGTGGGCGGTGACACCCATGCCGGCCCCGAGGCCGCCAGCCTGCCGCTGCTCGAGCGCCAGCAGGCCTTCGGCTTCACGCAGGAAGACATCAAGTTCCTGCTGGCCCCCATGGCCAAGAACGGCGAGGAAGGCATCGGCTCCATGGGCAACGACAGCCCGCTGGCCGTGCTGTCGGACAAGAACAAGCCGCTGTACAACTACTTCCGCCAGATGTTCGCGCAGGTGACCAACCCGCCGATCGACCCCATCCGCGAAGCCATCGTGATGTCGCTGGTGTCCTTCATCGGACCCAAGCCCAACCTGCTGGACATCAACCAGGTCAACCCGCCCATGCGCCTGGAAGTGCACCAGCCCGTGCTGGACTTCGCCGACATGGCCAAGCTGCGCGACATCGAACGCCACACGCAGGGCAAGTTCAAGAGCGCAACGATCGACATCACCTACCCGCTGTCCTGGGGCAAGCAGGGCGTGGAAGCCAAGCTGGCATCGCTGTGCGCGCAGGCCGTGGACGCCATCAAGGGCGGCGCCAACATCCTGATCATCAGCGACCGCCATGTGAGCGCCACCCAGGTGGCCATCCCCGCGCTGCTGGCGCTGTCGGCCATCCACCAGCACCTGGTGCGCGAGGGCCTGCGCACCACGGCCGGCCTGGTCGTGGAGACGGGCACGGCGCGCGAAGTGCACCACTTCGCCGTGCTGGCAGGCTACGGCGCCGAGGCCGTGCACCCCTACCTGGCCATGGAAACCCTGGCCGACATGCACAAGGAGCTGGGCGGCGACCTGTCGGCCGACAAGGCCATCTACAACTACGTCAAGGCCATCGGCAAGGGCCTGTCCAAGATCATGTCCAAGATGGGCGTGTCCACCTACATGTCCTATTGCGGCGCCCAGCTGTTCGAGGTGATCGGCCTGAACAGCGACACCGTGGACAAGTACTTCACCGGCACGGCCAGCCGCGTCGAGGGCATCGGCGTGTTCGAGATCGCCGAGGAAACCATCCGCAACCACCGCGCGGCCTTCGGTGACGATCCCGTGCTGGAGACCATGCTGGACGCCGGTGGCGAATACGCCTGGCGCGCCCGTGGCGAAGAGCACATGTGGTCGCCCGACGCCATCGCCAAGCTGCAGCATTCCACGCGCTCCAACAACTGGAGCACGTACAAGGAATACGCCCAGCTGATCAACGACCAGAGCAAGCGCCACATGACGCTGCGCGGCCTGTTCGAGTTCAAGTTCGACCCGGCCAAGGCCATCCCGCTGGACCAGGTCGAGTCGGCCAAGGAGATCGTCAAGCGCTTTGCCACGGGCGCCATGTCGCTGGGCTCCATCAGCACCGAGGCCCATGCCACGCTGGCAGTGGCCATGAACCGCATCGGCGGCAAGAGCAACACCGGCGAAGGCGGGGAAGATCCCCAGCGCTACCGCAACGAGCTCAAGGGCATCCCGATCAGGAAGGGCGAGACCCTGGGCTCCATCATCGGCGCCGACAAGGTCGAGGCCGACATCGAGCTGCAGGACGGCGACTCGCTGCGCTCCAGGATCAAGCAGGTGGCATCGGGCCGCTTCGGCGTCACGGCCGAGTACCTGTCGTCCTCGGACCAGGTGCAGATCAAGATGGCCCAGGGCGCCAAGCCCGGCGAGGGCGGCCAGCTGCCCGGCGGCAAGGTGTCCGACTACATCGGCAAGCTGCGCCACTCCGTGCCCGGCGTCGGTCTGATCTCGCCCCCGCCCCACCACGACATCTACTCCATCGAGGATCTGGCCCAGCTGATCCACGACCTGAAGAACGTGGCGCCGCACGCCGACATCTCGGTCAAGCTCGTGTCCGAAGTGGGCGTGGGCACCATCGCGGCCGGCGTGGCCAAGTGCAAGAGCGACCACGTGGTCATCGCAGGCCATGACGGCGGCACGGGCGCATCGCCCTGGTCGTCCATCAAGCATGCGGGCTCGCCCTGGGAAATCGGCCTGGCCGAGACCCAGCAGACCCTGGTGCTCAACCGCCTGCGCGGCCGCATCCGCGTGCAGGCCGACGGCCAGATGAAGACCGGCCGCGACGTCGTCATCGGCGCGCTGCTGGGCGCCGACGAGTTCGGCTTCGCCACGGCGCCCCTGGTCGTCGAGGGCTGCATCATGATGCGCAAGTGCCACCTGAACACCTGCCCCGTGGGCGTGGCCACGCAGGACCCGGTGCTGCGCGCCAAGTTCTCGGGCAAGCCCGAGCATGTGGTGAACTACTTCTTCTTCATCGCCGAGGAAGTGCGCCAGATCATGGCCCAGCTCGGCGTGGCGAAGTTCGACGACCTGATCGGCCGCTCCGACCTGCTGGACACCCGCAAGGGCCTGCAGCACTGGAAGGCCCAGGGCCTGGACTTCTCGCGCCTGTTCGCCCAGCCCGAAGTGCCCGCAGACGTGGCGCGCTTCCATGTCGAAAAGCAGGACCACCTGCTGGACAAGGCGCTGGACGTGAAGCTCATCGAGCGCTGCAAGCCCGCCATCGAGAACGGCGAGCGCGTGCGCATCATGGAAGTGGCGCGCAACGTCAACCGCTCCGTGGGCGCCATGCTCTCCGGTGCCGTGACGCGCGTGCATCCCGAAGGACTGCCCGATGACACCATCCGCATCCACTTCGAGGGAACTGGCGGCCAGTCCTTCGGCGCCTTCCTGTGCAACGGCATCACGCTGAACCTGCGCGGTGACGCCAACGACTACACGGGCAAGGGCCTGTCCGGCGGCCGCGTGGTGGTGCACGCCAGCCATGAGTTCCGTGGCGATACCACCAGCAACACCATCGTGGGCAACACCGTGATGTTCGGTGCCACCAGCGGCGAGGCCTTCTTCGGCGGCGTGGCCGGCGAGCGTTTCGCGGTCCGCCTGTCTGGCGCCACCGCCGTGGTCGAAGGCGTGGGCGACCACGGCTGCGAATACATGACCGGCGGCACCGTGGTGGTGCTGGGCAAGACCGGCCGCAACTTCGCCGCCGGCATGAGCGGCGGCGTGGCCTATGTCTACGACGAGGATGGCCGCTTCGCCGAGCGCTGCAACAAGGCGTCTGTCTCGCTGGACCAGGTGTTGCCCCACGACGAGCACCTGGCCCAGGTCTCGCCCGCCGTCTGGCACCGCCGCGAAACCGACGAGCGCCAGCTGCGCGCGCTGATCGAGGCGCACAGCCGCTGGACGGGCTCCAAGCGCGCCCGCGATCTGCTGGACAACTGGGCGGCAGCCCGCTCCAAGTTCGTCAAGGTCTTCCCCAGCGAGTACAAGCGTGCCCTGTCCGAGATGTACGAGCGCCAGGTGATGGAAGAGCCCGCCACGCCCGAGGTCGAGGAACACGCCAAGGAGGCGGTGGCCGCCAAATAACAAGGAAGCGAAGGATGCGGGCAGCAGCCCGCATCCATCCCTGCACCCCACACATCAGGACAACGAATCATGGGAAAGACCACCGGCTTCATGGAATATGAGCGCCTCGAGGAGGGCTATGCGCCCGTCGCCGAGCGCGTGAAGCACTACAAGGAATTCGTCATCGGCCTCGATGACAGCCAGGCCAAGATCCAGGGCGCGCGCTGCATGGACTGCGGCACGCCGTTCTGCAACAACGGCTGCCCGGTCAACAACATCATTCCGGACTTCAACGACCTGGTCTTCCACGGCGGCTGGAAGAGCGCCAGCGCCGTGCTGCACAGCACCAACAACTTCCCCGAGTTCACCGGCCGCATCTGCCCCGCCCCCTGCGAGGCCGCCTGCACCCTGAACATCAACGACGACGCCGTGGGCATCAAGTCCATCGAGCACGCCATCATCGACCGTGCCTGGGCCGAAGGCTGGGTCAAGCCGCTGCCCAGCAGCCGCAAGACCGGCAAGAAGGTGGCCGTGGTCGGCGCCGGCCCCGCAGGCCTGGCGGCCTCGCAGCAGCTGGCCCGCGCCGGCCACGATGTGACGCTGTTCGAGAAGAACGACCGCGTCGGCGGCCTGCTGCGCTACGGCATTCCCGACTTCAAGATGGAGAAGTCGCACATCGACCGCCGCGTCGAGCAGCTCGTGGCCGAAGGCGTCAAGATCCGTACCGGCGTGCTGGTGGCGGGCAAGGACGGCCTGGGCGAAGACTCCAAGGTCACCAACTGGGCCAAGGAAACCGTCAGCCCCGAGCAGCTCATGGCCGAGTTCGATGCCGTGCTGCTGACCGGCGGTGCCGAGCAGTCGCGCGACCTGCCCGTGCCCGGCCGCGAACTCAAGGGCATCCATTTCGCCATGGAGTTCCTGCCGCAGCAAAACAAGGTCAACGCCGGCGACAAGCTCAAGGGCCAACTGCGTGCCGATGGCAAGCATGTCATCGTCATCGGTGGCGGCGACACGGGCTCCGACTGCGTGGGCACCAGCAACCGCCACGGCGCCGTCAGCGTGACCCAGTTCGAGCTGATGCCCATGCCGCCCGAGCAGGAGAACAAGCCCCTGGTCTGGCCCTACTGGCCGATCAAGCTGCGCACCAGCTCCAGCCACGAGGAAGGCTGCGAGCGCGAGTTCGCCATCGCCACCAAGGAGTTCATCGGCGAGAAGGGCCAGGTCACGGCCGTCAAGACCGTGCGCATCGAAATGAAGGATGGCAAGATGGTCGAGGTGCCCGGCAGCGAGCAGGTGCTCAAGGCCGACCTGGTGCTGCTGGCCATGGGCTTCGTCAGCCCCGTGCAGGCCGTGCTCGATGCCTTTGGCGTGGACAAGGACGCACGCGGCAACGCCAAGGCCACCACCGACTTCACGGGCGGCTACGCCACCAGCGTGCCCAAGCTCTTCGCCGCCGGCGACGTGCGCCGCGGCCAGTCCCTGGTGGTCTGGGCCATCCGCGAAGGCCGCCAGGCCGCTCGCTCCATTGACGAGTTCCTCATGGGCACGTCCGACCTGCCTCGGTGAGATGCCAACCCCGGAAGGGGCTTGGCCATAGACAAAGAAAAAGCCCTTGGTTATGAACCAAGGGCTTTTTATTACAAATTCCTCGTGTTTCAGCGTAGGCCCTTGGAACTGGCGCGCCCTAAAGCGAGGGACACCGAGGAAGGGCCTGGGCCGGCCGCGCCGCCCCGCACCGAGGGTGTCGTCCCCCTCTGGGGGAAGGCGCGAAGCGACTCAGGGGGAGGGTTTATCCTCTGCGGGCTTGTCCACTGCGGTGCCGGGCTCGGCTTCTTCTTCCGGCGCCTTGGAGACGCGGCTGAACCAGCCGGCACCCAGGATGCCGATCTCGTAAAGAATGCACATGGGCACGGCCAGGGCCAGCTGGGAGATCACGTCGGGCGGCGTGACCACGGCGGCGATGATGAAGGCCACCACGATGAAATAGCCGCGGAAGGACTTGAGCTTGGCGATGTCCACCAGGCCGAAGCGCACCAGCAGCATGACCACGATGGGCACCTGGAAGGCCAGGCCAAAGGCCAGGTACAGCGACAGGATGGCCTCCACATACGATGCAATGTCCGGCGTGGCCGCCACGCTGTCCGGGGTGAAGCCCTGGATGAAGGCGAACATCTTGTCGAGCACGAAGAACTGCACGAAGGCGATGCCGATATAGGCCAGCAGGCTGCCGAAGATGATCAGCGGCAGCGCAAAGCGCTTTTCATGGCTGTACAGGCCGGGCGCCACGAAGGCCCACATCTGGTACATGATCCAGGGCAGCACGGCCAAGATGCCCACCATCATCAGTACCTTGAGCGGCACGAAGAAGGGGGTGAACACGCCGACTGCGATGAGCTTGGCATCGGGCGGCATGTGGGCCTTGATCGGGTGGGCGATGAAGTCGATGAGCCCGTTGGGGCCAGGCCATATGGCCAGCACGGCGATCGCCAGACCGATGCCGTAGATGCAGTAGAGCAGGCGGTCGCGCAGCTCCATCAGGTGCTGGACGAAAGGCTGCTCGGTGCCTGCCAGCTCGTCGTCTTTAGGTGGAATGTCGGACATGGTGCGAAACCGCGGCGGGCCGCAAGGGCGTCCACGGACCTGGTATGAAAAGCAGAAAGCCCGACGGATCGGGCAGGGTGGGGCGATGGCGGGTGCCCGGGTGGCAGAGGCTGGGCCGGTTGCCTCGTGGCCCGCTGCGCGCCAGCATCTTCAGCGGGACTTCTGGGGACGAAAGCGCGCCACGCGCGCCGCGCCCGACTGCGCCTTGGTGCGCACGCCGGCACGGGCCTTGTACCACTGGGGCACGGCAGCACGCTTGAGGCGCCAGTTCTTGCCCGGGTGGCGGTAGGCCGGCGCCACGGCGCTGTACGTATCGCTGCCTGAATCGTAGGAAGAGGAGTCGTACGAGGAAGACGTGCCGTTGAGCGATGCCGTGGACTCGTTCCAGTCCTTCTCGAAATTGGCGGCCGAAGTGTGGATGGACTGCTCGACGTCACGCGCCGCGCCTTCCACCGTGTCCTTCATCTTGCGCAACTCGTCGAGTTCCATCGAACGGTTGACCTCGGCCTTCACATCGGAGACGTAGCGCTGGGCCTTGCCCAGCAGGGTACCGACGGTGCGCGCCACGCGCGGCAGCTTCTCGGGGCCGATGACCACGAGAGCCACGGCGCCGATCAGCGCCATCTTGGACAGACCGATATCAAACATGGAGGCTTGGCGTGCGGAGCATCAGCTCTTTTGCTTGGCTTCGACGTCGATGGTGGCCTTGTCGGTGGCTGTCTGGCCTGCAACCTGGCCAGGGGCAGCTGCGGGGGTGTCGGTGGAGGTCGAGCCGTCCTTCACACCGTCCTTGAAGCCCTTGACTGCACCGCCAAGGTCGGAACCGATGTTCTTCAGCTTCTTGGTTCCGAACACCAGAACCACGATGGCCAGGACGATCAGCCAATGCCAGATGGAAAACGAGCCCATGAGAATCTCTCCTAAGAATTGCAGATCATTTTAGACGCCGGGCCATGGCGGCAGTTCGCAAGGCCCCACAAAAGCCGTTCGGCCGGCGCATGTACGCAGAAGTCGCAAGCAAGAGGCGGGCCATCTTGCGCGCAAGCCTGCGTCCAGCAAAGGCTTCAGCCCTTCAGCCAGGGGCGGGGGCCGCCCATGACATGGATGTGCAGGTGGTGGACGTCCTGTCCGCCCTCGGTGCCCGTGTTGACCACCAGACGGAAACCGCCGTCGGGATACGGATTGCAGCCTTGCTCGGCGGCCAGACGGGGCGCCAGCACCATCATGCGGCCCAGCAGCGCAGCGTCGTCGGCCTGGACCTGGGCCATGGAGGGGATGTGCTTCTTGGGCACCATCAGAAAGTGGATGGGCGCGCCGGGATGGATGTCGTGGAAGGCGAAGACTTCATCGTCTTCATAGACCTTGCGGGAAGGGATCTCGCCTTTGATGATGCGGCAAAACAGGCAGTTCGGGTCGTGATCGTGCATGGCGCTACGGGAGTCCTGGGAAGCTGGCGGTGGATCGAAAAATCAGGGTGAATTGTCGTTGATGTGCAGTGTCTGGCGCACGCCGATGTCGCTGCGGTGCTGCTGGAGCCAGTGCTGCCCCTGCTCGCGCCCCAGCTCGAACAGCTCGCGCACGAAACGCATGTCCGAGCGCGTCTTGGTCGAGGCGCCGTAGCCCTTGAGCACCGCGCCGCCGTCCACGCGGTGCAGCAGCACCTTTTTGTAGCGTGCCGGGTCCAGCTTGCCCTGCTCCAGCAGGCGCTTGACGAACTCGATGGCGCGCAGCTCGGACAGCAGGCCGGCGTTGAAGGTGACCTCGTTCATGCGGTCCATGATGTCGGCCGCCGTGTTGGGCAGGTCGGTGTGCTCGATGGGATTGATCTGCACCAGCAGGATGTCGCTGGACGCCGTGCCGTAGATCAGGGGATACAGGGCGGGATTGCCCGAGAAACCGCCGTCCCAGTAAGGCTCGCCATCGATTTCCACGGCCTTGAACAGCTGGGGCAGGCAGGCCGAGGCCATGACCGCGTCGGCACTGAGCCTTCTGCCCGAGAAGATGCTTCCCCGGCCCGTGCGCACATTGGTGGCGCAGACAAAGACCTTGGGCACCACGCCCTCCACGGGCGGACGCGTCAGCGCCTCGAAATCCACGACCCGTTCGAGCAGCTTGCGCAGCGGGTTGATGTCCAGCGGGTTGGTCTGGTAGGGCGAGAAGAACTGGTTGAGCACGCCCATGAAGGGGCTGCCCGGCAATGGCGCGCCCCACATCAGGCTGCCCATGGTGCCCACGCCTTCCCACAGTTCGGTCAGCGAGGCGCGGGCCAATTGGGCGCCCAGCGCCTGGGCGGCCACAGGGTCGCTTTCCTGGCGCGCGGCCTGGGCAAAGCCCTGTGCCAGGGCCACGGCATTCATGGCGCCGGCGCTGGTGCCGCTGATGCCGTCGAAGACAAGGCTGCCGTCTTCCAGCAGTGCGTCCAGCACGCCCCAGGTCAGGGCGCCGTGCGAGCCCCCGCCCTGCAGGGCGAGGTTGATCTTGCAGGTCGGGGTGGAGGACATGGCGGGCGGGCCGGCGGCTTCAGCGGTCCACGGCCTGGTTGCGGTTCATGGCGACCATGCCGCGCACGATGCGGTACAGGAACCAGATGGAGATCACCGTCCAGGCGATCCAGCCGGGCACGAAGAACAGCAGCCACAGAGGTGCCGTGACCAGGTACAGGATGCCGGCCCAGATCACGCTGCGGATGCGCCACGAGAAATGGTTGGCCATCCAGCTGCCTTCGGCGTCGCCGCGCTTGACCAGGTCGATGATCAGGGCGATCACCAGCAGCGCGATGCTGGGCTGGGCGCCGGGCACGACGGCGGCCACGGCCACCACCAGGTGCAGCAGGTAGCTGACCCAGCCCCAGGCCTTGAGGCCTTCGATGCGGGACTGGTCCAGGGCACGGACTTCGATGTAATCGTCATTCATGGCAGCGGTCCTTTCTCGTTCACATCACGTTCCTGGGCCTTGCGCAGCGCCTTTTCCTCGATGCCGCTGGTGCCTTCGCGGCGCTCCAGCTCGGCGACGACCTGGGCGGGCGTCAGGCCATAGTGGGCCAGGGCGATCATGCTATGGAACCACAGATCGGCCACTTCGTAGAGGATTTTGCCGGCGTCCCCGCCATGGTCTGCGTCCTTGGCGGCCATGACGACTTCGGTGGCCTCTTCGCCGATCTTCTTCAAAAAGGCATCCGGGCCCTTGTGCAGCAGGCGGGCGACGTAGCTCTTGTCGGGGTCGCCGCCGTTGGCGGGCTTGCGGCTTTCGATGACGGCGGCCAGGCGCGCCAGGGCGTCCTGCGAGGAAGTGCTTGCGGTGTCGTTCATGTTCGTGGAATTCATTTGTAGATCGATTCGGGGTCTTTCAAGACCGGATCGACGGCCTGCCACTGGCCATCGCGCAGCACGCTGTAGAAGCAGCTGTGGCGCCCCGTGTGGCAGGCAATGCCGGGCTCGTGGCCGGTCTGGGTGATCTTGAGCAGGACCACGTCGTTGTCGCAGTCGATGCGCACCTCGTGCACGGTCTGCACGTGGCCCGATTCCTCGCCCTTGAACCACAGCTTGTTGCGCGAGCGGCTGAAATAGACGGCGCGGCCCAGCTCGGCCGTCTTGGCCAGGGCCTCGCGGTTCATCCAGGCGAACATCAGCACGTCGCCCGTGTCCTTTTCCTGCGCGATCACGGGCACCAGGCCCTGCGCATCCCATTTGACTTGATCTAGCCAGTTCATTGCCTGCATTGTGAATATCCTGGGTTGGAATCCCTGTGACAGCATTGTCAGGAATTGCCTGGATTGAAAATACACCCCCTGAGTCGCTTCGCGCCTTCCCCCTCTCTCGCTGCGCGGGAGGGAGACGACAGCCTTGCTGCGGGGCGGCCCTTGCTCGCTGTCCCTGGTCCCTTGGGCCGCGCCGGTTTCATGGGTTGTGGGCGGCGCGAGCGCCATGGAAAACTGAAATGAAGGAGTCCGCCGAAGCGCCGTATCAGAGGCGCACGGGCACGCCGCGCTCGGCCATGCGCTGCTTGGCCTGGCCCACGGTGAATTCGCCATAGTGGAAGATGCTGGCGGCCAGCACGGCGTCGGCGCCGCCCAGGGTCACGCCATCGGCCAGGTCGTCCAGCGAGCCCACGCCGCCGGAGGCGATCACGGGCACGGGCACGGCGTCGCTGACGGCGCGCGTGAGCTTCAGGTCGAACCCGGACTTGGTGCCGTCGCGGTCCATGCTGGTCAGCAGGATCTCGCCCGCGCCGCGGCGCGCCATTTCGGCGGCCCACTGCACGGCGTCCAGGCCGGTGTTCTTGCGTCCGCCGTGGCTGTAGACATCCCAGCCGGGGCCGGCGGCGCGGCCGTCGGCGCCGATGCGCTGCTCGTCTTCGGCGGTGCGGCGCTTGGCGTCGATGGCCACGACGATGCACTGCGCGCCGTACTTGTCGGAGGCGGCATTGATCACATCGGGATTGGCGATGGCGGCCGAGTTGAAGCTGGTCTTGTCGGCGCCCGCGTTGAGCAGGCGGCGCACGTCCTCGACGGTGCGCACGCCACCGCCCACGGTCAGCGGAATGAAGACCTGGCTGGCCACCGATTCGATGATGGGCAGGATCAGGTCTCGGCCATCGCTGGTGGCCGTGATGTCCAGGAAGGTCAGCTCGTCCGCGCCCTGGGCGTTGTAGCGCGCGGCGATCTCCACCGGGTCGCCCGCATCGCGCAGCTCCACGAAGTTCACGCCTTTGACGACGCGCCCTCCCGTGACGTCAAGACAGGGGATGATGCGTTTGGCAAGCATGGGCAGACTCGTGGCTAGGGCGTGAAACAAGGGCGAAAAGATACCACGCCCTCGGCGCCCGCAGGTGCTGCGGGGTTCAGCGCTTGAGACCTGCGGCCTGGCTTTGCCAGCGCCATGCGTCCTCGCACATGCGGTCCAGGTCCAGCATGGCCTTCCAGCCCAGCAGGCGCTCGGCCTCGGCGGGGTCGGCCCAGCACTGGGCCACGTCGCCGGGGCGGCGCGCCACGATCTGGTAGGGCACGGGGCGGCCGCTGGCGCGCTCGAAGGCCTTGACCATCTCCAGCACCGAGACCGGGCGCCCCGTGCCCAGGTTCACGGTCAGCAGGCCCTGCTGCTCGCGCAGATAGCGCAGCGCCGCCAGGTGGCCGCGCGCCAGGTCGGTGACGTGGATGTAGTCACGCACGCCTGTGCCGTCCGGCGTGGCGTAGTCATCCCCATAGACACTGAGCTGCTGGCGCTGGCCGATGGCGACCTGCGACACATAGGGCATGAGGTTGTTGGGGATGTCGCGCGGGTCCTCGCCGATCAGGCCGCTTTCATGGGCGCCCACGGGATTGAAGTAGCGCAGCCGTGCCAGGCGCCACTGGCCGGGCTCGGCGCGGTCCAGGTCGGCCAGCATTTCCTCGATCCACAGCTTGCTGCGGCCGTAGGGGTTGGTGGCAGACAGCGGGAAATCCTCGCGGATCGGCAGGCTGGCCGGGTCGCCGTAGACCGTGGCCGAGGAGGAGAACACCAGGCTGTGCACGCCCGCCGCCTGCATGGCTTGCAGCAGGGCGACCGTGCCGCCCACGTTGTGTTCGTAGTAGCGCAGTGGCTGGGCCACGGATTCGCCCACGGCCTTGAGTGCGGCGAAGTGGATCACCTCGCGGATGGAGTGCTCGGCAAACAGCCGGTCCAGCGCGGCGCGGTCGCGCACATCGCCTTCCACGCACAGCGGGCGCCGGCCCGTGATGCGTTCCATGCGGTCGAGCACGTCGGCGCTGCTGTTGCTGAAGTTGTCGTAGATCAGGTAGGGCTCGCCTGCGGCGGCCAGCTCCACGCAGGTGTGGGAGCCGATGAAGCCGGCGCCGCCTGTGACCAGGATCATGAATACCTCTCATTGGTGATTTTTTGGCGTGCCTAGTATCGCAATAACCCAGCTTTTCCCCGGGTTCAAGTGGGCTGAGCACAAAAGTAGGGAGAAAACACATTTGTAGACAAACAACGTTATGCTCGGCCCGCTTTTCGTCGGATTGACGATAGCTTTCATCAAATTGTTAAGAAATTTGATGCATAAAAACTATGAATTGATGGGGCATCACCACGCCCTGAGGAGAAGGCCATGAACGGTTTCCTGCGAAGCTGCCTGGTCTGCTGGGGGTTGCTGTGCGGCTGGGTGGTGCAGGCTGCCGAACCCGCGGTGGCTGTCTATTACGGGAACAAGGCATCGCTCAGTGAATTGAGCCTCTACGACATTGCCGTCGTGGAGCCGGGCCATGGCTATGACCCGGTCCGGTTCCGCAAGCAGGCCCCGGGCAGCGAGCTGTATGCCTACGCTTCCGTGGCCGAGGTGCTGCCCGAGCGCGCCTACTTCGGCAAGATTCCCGAGGCCTGGAAGATGGCGCGCAACGGCGCCTGGCAGTCCATCGTCCTGGACCAGACACCCGCGCAGTGGCCCGCCTTCTTTGCCGACGAGGTGATCGCGCCGCTGTGGAAGCAGGGCTTTCGCGGCTTCTTCCTGGACACGCTGGACTCCTACCGCCTGGCCACGAATTTCGACGAAAAGGCCCAGCAGGACGGCCTGGTGCGCGTCATCGAGACGCTGCACCAGCGCTATCCCGGCATCCGCCTGATCCTGAACCGGGGCTTCGAGATCGTGCCGCGCGTGAGGGACAAGGTACAGATGGTGGCGGCCGAGTCGCTGTTGCGGGGCTGGGATGCCAGCCTCAAGCGCTATGTGAACGTGCCCGAGAAAGACCGCGAATGGCTGCTGCAGCAACTGCAGACCATCCGCGAGCGCGACCGCCTGCCGGTGCTGTCCATCGACTACGTGGCCCCGCATGACCGCGACGCCACGCGCGAGACCGCCCGCCGCATTGCGCAGCTGGGCATCATCCCCTGGGTTTCCGATGCCGGGCTGCAGACCCTGGGCATAGGCCAGGTGGAGGCGGTGGCGCGCAGGGTGTTGATTCTCTACAACGGTGCCGACTATCCGTCCATCAACGGCGCATCGGCGCACCGCTTCCTGGAAATGCCCCTGAACTACATGGGCTACGTCGCCGACTACGCCGATGTGCGCGAGCCCCTGCCCGAAGGCGTGTCGCGCGACCGCTATGCCGGCGTGGTGAGCTGGTTCGGCGGCGCGGTGCCCGAGATGCGGGCCAAAAGCGTGCGGCAGTGGCTGGCCAACCAGGTGCAGCAGGGCATGCCGCTGCTGGTGCTCAATACGCTGGGCCTGTCACAGGACCGCACCATGTCGGCCGCCCTGGGCACGCGCAGCACGGAAGCGGCACCCGTGTTCCCGCTGCGGCGCGCCGAAAAGGCGCCGGTCATGGGTTTCGAGATACAGCCGGCCGAGCCAGCGCACGATTACGAAGGCTGGGAGTTCACGCCGCAGATGGCCAGGGGCAGCCGCGAGTTGCTGTCCTTCGACGACAAGCGGGGGCGCCGCTTCGTGTCGGCCGCCATCACGCCCTGGGGCGGCTTTGCACTCATGCCCTATGTGGTGGTGGGCATGCCGGGCACCGACCAGTCGCGCTGGGTGATCGACCCCTTCGCGCTGTTGCGCGAGGCGCTGCGCCTGCAGGACTTTCCGGTGCCCGACGTCACCACCGAGAACGGCCGCCGCCTGCTGCTGGCCCATGTGGACGGGGACGGCTTTCCTTCCAAGGCCGAGCTGCCGGGCACGCCCTTCGCGGGCGAGGTGCTGCGCCGCGAGATCCTGGAGCGCTACAGGATTCCGCACACCATCTCGGTCATCGAGGCCGAAGTCTCGCCGCAGGGCCTGTATCCGCAATGGGCCGACCAGCTGGAGGGCATTGCCAAGCGCATCTTCGCCATGCCCCATGTCGAGATCGCCAGCCATTCCTATTCCCATCCCTTCTTCTGGGAGCCCGGGGCAGCGCCCGACGGGGATGACAGCAAGGAAGTGAACCTCAACCTCCACATCCCCGGCTACCAGATGGACATGAACCGGGAGATCAATGGCTCGGTCGACTACATCCGCAAGCGCCTGGCGCCGCCCGGCAAGCCGGTGGACGTGTTCCTGTGGACCGGCAACACGGCGCCCAGCGCCGAGGCCCTGGCCATCTCCGACGCGGCGGGACTGCTCAACATGAATGGCGGCGACACGGCCATCACGCGCAGCAATCCCTCGCTGACGGAGGTGCGCAGCTGGGGCCTGCGCAAGGGCGGCCATCTGCAGATCTATGCGCCCGTCACCAACGAGAACATCTACACCAACCTCTGGCACGGGCCGTTCTACGGCTTCGAGCGCGTCATCGAAACCTTCGAGATGACCGACGCGCCCCGGCGCATGAAGGCCGTGGACATCTACTACCACTCCTACTCCGCCAGCAAGCAGGCCAGCATCAAGGCCCTGCACAAGGTCTACCAGTGGGCGCTGGCGCAGCGGCTGAACCCGGTCTACAGCTCCGAGTACATCCGCAAGGTGCAGGATTTCTACGAATTCGCCATCGGCCGCGACGCGCAGGGCTGGCGCCTGCGGGGCCCGGGCCAGTTGCGCACGCTGCGCATGCCGCCCGGCATGGCCCTGCCGTCCATGGCTGCCAGCCGCGGCATCGCCGGCTATGCCAAGGGCACGGACGGAAACTACCTTCACCTGGCCGGCGGCGCCGGATACCTGGTGCCGCAGGATGCCGCAGGCGCGGCCGCCTCCGCGGCGCGCCCCTATCTGGTGGATGCCAATGCCCGGCTCACGCAATGGCTGCCCCAGGCCGATGGCGGCGTGCGCTTGACCCTGCAGGGCCATGTGCCGCTGGAGCTGCGCATGCACCTGCCGTCCGGCTGTGCGCTGAGTTCCCTGAACGCCGCCAATCCCCTCATTGCCGTGGCGGGTGCCGATACGGGCAGCTCCAACCTCCGTTCCTTCAGAAGTACCCATCACAGTGTTGAACTCCAAGCGCAATGCCGGGGGCTCTGAGCGCCCCGTCACGGTTCCCTTCTGGCTGATCGTGCTGCTGGCGGTACTGATCGGCGGCGCCCTGTGGATGCTGTTTCCCAAGCAGGATCTGGAGCGCCGGCTCTCCGTCACCGGAGATGATTCCGAGCTGTCCTACAACTACCTGAGCAACCTGCTCAAGAGCGACCCGGGCAATGAAAACCTGCGCGCCCTGCTCAAGGCCAAGGAGGAGCGCCTGAAAGCCATCAAGCTGGCGCGCGAAGAGGCAGCCAAGCAGGCGCTGCCCAGCGCCGCCGTCCAGGCCTGGGAGCGCTGGCAGGCCGCCTACCAGAACTATCTGGAGGCGCAAAAGCAGGACCATCGCGCCGGAGGGCAGGCCGATGCCCTGGCGCTCCAGGTGATGCAGGCGCTCAAGGAGGTCCCGCTGGCGGGTCTGACCCAGGAGCAGGCGCTGTACCTGGCCTCTTCGGCGCTGGTACTCAAGGACGCACCGCTGGCCCTGGGCATCTACGACGACGTGGCAGAGCGCCAGGCCGATCCCGCGCGCAAGGCGCAGGTCTATGAGTCCGCTGCGCGGCAGGCGCTGGGCATGTCCCTGTACGAGGAATCGGCCCGGCTGCTGCGTCAGGCCAGCGCCACGACCGAGGACGTCCAGCAGTCGCGCGCCTATCTCTGGCAGGCCCTGCAGGTGCTGCAGTCCGGCAACCGTGCCAGCGAAGCGCTGGCGCTGGCGCGCCAGCAGGAAGAACTGTTGGGCAGCGACCCGGAAACGCTGCGAAGGCTCATCGGCCTGGCGCGTGCGGCTGGCAACCGGGCCGAGGCCGAGCGCTATGCCAAGCGGCTGCTGCAGCTGTCCCTGCTGCAGCAATGGCAGGTGCAGGTGGCAGGCGCTTCGGGAGCAGGCCCGGCCTTAGCGTCCACAGTGGCCGACGACGGCGCCTGGGCACTGCAGCCCGTGGCCTGGACCGCCCCGGGCTGGCGCATGCTGCGCACGGCCGACCCCGCACGCAAGCCGCCGCCGGGCCTGCCCTTTGACGACAAGACCTACCAGCTGGGCTACGAGGTGTTCCTCGAAAACCGCAACCTGCAAGATGCCTGGCGCGTGGCCACGGCCGCCGTGCGCCAGGCGCCGCAGGACATGGCCTGGCGCGAGCGCCTGGCCCAGGTGTCCGAATGGATGGGGCAGCAGCAGCAGGCCCTGGACAACTGGCTGGTCATTGCGCAGAACACGGGCCGTGAAGATGCCTGGAAGACGGTGATGCGCCTGGCGCCGGGCCTGTTCGACGACCGCGCCCTGATTGCCGGCCTGCGCCACCAGTTGAGCCGCCGTCCCCAGGATGCCGCGCTGCTGCAGGCGCTGGTCCAGGCCTATGAGCGCCAGGCCGAGCCGGGCGCGGCCATCGACTATCTGCAAAAGCACGGCAGCACGCCGCAGTCGCAGATTCTGCTGGCCCAGCTGGCCGAGCGCGCAGGCCGTTCGCCGCTGGCGCTGCAGGCATGGAAGCGCGTGCTCAGCGATCCCGAGCAGCGCACGCCGGCCCATGTCATGCCCGCCGCCGTGCTCGCGCTGCTGCAGGGCGAGCCGGCGCTGGGCCTGCGCTGGCTGGAAGACGCACAGACGCGCGTTCCGGCCGGCATGCAGGACGAAGGCGAGTACTGGCGCCTGCTGGGCGACCTGGCCCAGGACCAGCGCCAGGAGGCGCTGACGCTCAAGGCCTACCGCCGCCTGCTGCAGACGCCGCACGCCGGCATCAGCGACTACGACGAAGTGATCCGCCTGCTGCAGCGCACCGACCGGCGCGAGGCGGCCCAGATGTCCCTGCATGCCTGGGAGCAGTTCCAGGACGTGCGCCATCTGACACAGGCCTTCTACCTGCTGGAGGACCAGGAGGACTGGACGCAGATCGGCCGCCAGGTCGAGCGCATCATGGCCGACCCGGCCTTGCTCAAGCGCCTGATGGGCCAGCCCACCTTCTTCCAGATCCTGGGCGCCTACTACCAGCGCACTGCGCAGCCGAAAAAGGCCATGGAAGCCTTCGAGAAGGGCCTGGCGCTGGACCCCGGCTCCACGCCGCTGCGCCAGGGCCTGATGTGGCTGCTGATCGACACGCAGAACGCGGCGGCCCTCAAGCTGCTGCTGGCGGCGGCCGAGCCCGTGTGGGCACGTGATGCCGACATGCACGGCGCCCTGGCGGCGGCCTACATGACGCTGTCGCGCCCGGCCGTTGCGCTGGAGCGGTATCTGAAGCCGCACCGCACGGAGCATGCCGACGACTTCCTGTGGATGATGCAGTACGCGGATGCGCTGGAGCAGAACCAGCAGGCGGACCAGGCCTGGAACCTGAGGCAGCAGCTGTGGCAGCGCGAGAAGGCGCGCACGCGTGCGCAGCAGGGCCCTTCGGCCGATGCGGCCCGCCGCTGGCTGACCGCCGAGGGCCTGGACGAGGTCCAGCGCCAGGCACGCAGCCGGCTCATGCTCTTTCATACCCAGGGCGATGCCGAATTCGCCCTGATGCGCGAGCTGCTGCGCATGGACCTGGAAGGCGGGCGCCGCGAGCATTCCGCCGCTGCGGCCGAGCTGGCCATCGCCTGGCTGCAGGAGCGCGGCGAATACCAGGCCGAGCGCGGCTACCTTTGGCAGCAGTACGCGCGCAGCCGCAGCAAGAGTGCCAGCGCACCGCTGTGGGCCGAGATCACGGTGGCCCTGGCGGAAAAGGATGTGGCCCAGGCCGGGCAGCTGCTGCAGCGCCATGACGAGGCACTGCCGCGCTACGACCGCATCAACGCGGCGGCCATGGTGGGCGATGTGCGGCTGGCGCAGACCGCGGGCTTCGAGAGCATGGCCTACCAGCCCGACGACGATCCCCTGCACCTGGGGCTGACCGAGCAGTTGCTGGCCTTCAGCGACTACGGCGGCCTGCAGTTGCGCAATCGCCGCATGGACGCCATCGACGAGCAGGTCTCGCGGCTGCGCTGGCATGTGGGTCTCAACCCCCGCTGGGCGCTGGACCTGGATGCCGAGGACGTGCGCCGCACGGTCAACAAAAGCACCCTGGTGCGCGGACCCTCCCAGGAGCGTGGCATCGGCCTGCGCCTGACGCGCAAGACGCAGTCGGCCTCCAGCGAGTTCATGCTGGGCCGGCGCGAAAGCCTGGAGAGCTACACGCCGATGCAGTTCACGCAGACCTACAACGTGGACAGCCGCTGGAGCCTGCAGGCATCGCTGGGCCGGCACCTGGCCACGCAGGAAACGCTGGCCATGCGCATGGGCGGCATGAAGGACCGCGTGTCGCTGGGCAGCAGCTACCAGCTCTCGCGCCTGGACCAGATCACACTGGAGCTGGCATCGGAGCGCTACCGCGTGCAAAGCGGCGCCCGCGTGGGCTCCGGCAACCATGCGATGCTGCAATACCTGCACACCTATCGCAGCGAGGCACCCACCCTGCAGTTCGGCGCCTTCACCTCCTGGCACCGCTACAGCCGCACCGACCCGGCGCTGCTGCAGGGCAGGGATGCGGCCATCCTGGGCTACCTGCCTGCGTTCAACGATCCCACCATCGACTATCTGTTGCCGCGCAGCTTCCGCTTCTCGGGCCTGCAGATGATGTTCAACACGGGCTACGAGCAGCAATACACGCGCGCGCTGCGGCCCTATGCCAGCCTGGCCCTGACGCACCACAGCATCAACGGCGCGGGCTACGAGCTGGGCATGGGCCTGGCCACCAGCCTGTTCGGCGCGGACCACCTCGCGCTGGGCTTGAACCTGTCCAAGTCGGGCATCAACACCGTGGGCAATACCCGCGAGCTGTTGCTCACCTACCGCCTCCACTACTGATCCGAAGACTTCAAGGAGCCTTTCCATGACACACCGCACTTCTTTTGCCTCCCGCCTTCGCGTGCTCACGGGTATGGCCCTTGTCGGCCTGCTGTCTGCCTGCTCGACCATCGACCGGGGCACGGCGCCCGCTCTGGAGACGAACGCCAGCTGGGCCGTGCTGCCCTTCGAGAACCACACCGAGACACCCATGGCCGGCAACCGCGCCGCCGCCATCGCCACGGCGCTGATCAATGCGCGCGGCGTGGGCCAGGTCAAGCGCTACACGGGCGATGCGCTGCAGGAGACGCTGTTCGACGGCCGCGACGCCAAGCGCCGCGAGGACGCCCTGGCCTGGGCGCGCGGCGAAGGCGTGCGCTATGCGCTGACGGGCGCGGTGGACGAATGGCGCTACAAGGTCGGAGTGGATGGCGAACCGGCCGTGGGCGTGACGCTGGAGATCGTGGACGTGGGCACCGGCGCCACCGTGTGGAGCGGCGCGGGCGCGCAAAGCGGCTGGAGCCGCGAGGCCCTGGCCGCCGTGGGCCAGAAGCTGATCCGCAATCTGCTGGGCACGGGCCTGGCCAACGCCCGATAAGCGCATCGAGGAACGATTTTCCATGCCAGACCAAGCCACCACGCCCAAGGCGGCACCGCATCCCGATGCACCGCGCCGAGCCGGCATTGCCGCGGAATTCAGGGGTTCGCCCCTGGGCCTGCTTGTGCAGACAAGCGCCAAGCCCTGGGTGGTGGTGGGAGAGACGCTGCTTTTGCCGTTGCTGGCCCTGTTGGTCGGCATGTGGGCCAACCCCGCCAATCCCCTGTGGGTGGAGGCGGAGTTTCCCTGGGCCTGGCTGGCGCCCGTGGTCGTGGCCCTGCGCTACGGGCCCGTTGCCGGCCTGTCGGCGTCCGGTGTGCTGCTGCTGGCATGGCTGGGCGTCAACCAGCGGGATCTGTCGCTGTTTCCCGAACAGTATTTCCTGGGCGGCCTGATCCTGGTCATGGTCGTGGGCGAAATCTCCAGCCTGTGGCGCGCGCGCATACGCCGTGCGCGCACGGCGCAGAACTACATGGACCAGCGCACCGAGCAGCTGATCCGCCAGCATTACCTGCTGCGCTTGTCGCATGACCGCCTCGAGCAGGAGCTCATAGGCCGTCCCGTGTCCATGCGCGACGCCATCAACGTGCTCAGCGGCCTCAGCGGCGCCGAGGGCGATGCGCAAAGCCTGCTCAACCTGCTGGCGCGCTTCAGCCAGATCAGCGTGGCCAGCCTGGTGCCCGTGCGCAACGATGTGCTGGACCCCACGCCCATTGCCCAGCTGGGCGGCGAGCGGCCCATCCATGTCCATGACCCGCTGGTGCGCCAGGCGCTGGACAGCCATGTGCTGTGCCATATCTCGCAAAGCATGGCGCAAGGCCAGCAGACGCAGTACATCGTCGTGGCGCCCATGCTGGACCTGGAAGGCGAGATCTACGGCCTGCTGCTGGTCGAGGAAATGCCTTTCTTCGCACTGCAGGAAGAAGCGCTGCAGACCATCAACCTGCTGCTGGGCTACTACACCGACAGCGTGGCCGCCAACAGCCTGGCCGCACCGCTGCTGCAGGCCTATCCCGACTGCCCGCCGCACTTCGCCTTCGAGGTGCAGCGCATGGAGCATGTGAACCGCAGCGCGCGCCTGAGCAGCGTGGTGGTGGCGCTGGAGCTGTCGCCATCGGCCGTCCAGGCGCAGATGGCCCAGCAGATCATGCGGCTGGAGCGCATGCTGGACCGCTCCTGGCTGCAGGAGCGCGATGGCCGGCAGCTGCTGGCCATCTTCATGCCGCTGGGCACCAACGCCACGGCCGAGGGCTACCTGAACCGCATCGAGGCCTGGCTGGCCCAGCGCGGCGTGGCCTCGCTGGCCGATGCGGGCATCTTCCCGCGCACCATCTTGCTGGACCGCTGCTCGGCCATCAGCGTGCTGGAGCGGCTGCACCAGATGGGGCAGGGCCATGCTTAACCTCAAGCTGGCCCTGGGCGCGCTGGCCGCGGAAATCGCCTCCTGGAGCAGCCTGTGGCTGCTGCGCAGCCAGTCGGATGCCGCCCTGCTGGGCTATCTCATGGCCCATGGATTGGCCAGCGGCCTGCTGGCGCTGTGCCTGGCGCCGTTCCTGGCCACCTCGGCCAGGTCGGTGCGCCAGCGCCTGGCCCTGGTGGCGCTGATGGGGCTGTTTGCCTATGCCGTGCCGGTGGCCGGCATCCTGGGCGCCGTCGTGGCCACCATTGCGCTGCACACGCAGCGCGGCCCGCGCGGTGGCCAGCGCTTTCCGGTGATGCCCCTGCCCGATTTCGACCCGCACCAGCAGTCCGGCACCAGCCGCCGCCAGGCGGGCCTGCAGTCCTTCCTGGCCAATCCCAATGTGCCCGTCGCCTCGCGCATGCGGGCCATGGTGGCGCTGGGCAGCGTGCCGGGGCGCATTGCCTCGCCCATGCTGCGCACGGCGCTGGGCGATTCCAGCGAGGACCTGCGCCTGCTGGCCTACAGCATGCTGGACGCCAAGGAGCGCGAGATCAGCAAGACCATCCACCAGGAGCTTCAGCTGTTCGAGCATGCCCGCCAGTCCGAGGGCGATGCGCCCTGCGGGCCGCGCGGACTGCAGGCGGCTCGGGCGCTCACCGACCTGTATGCGGAGCTGGTCTACCAGGGCGTGGCGCAGGGCGATGTGCGTGACCACGCCATCCAGCAATCCCTGCACTACTGCGACCTGGTGCTGGCCCAGCGGCCCGACAACGCGCTGCTGCTGTTGCGCCGTGGCCGGCTGTTGCATCTGCAGGGCAGGCAGGTGGAGTCGCTGGCCTGCTACGAGCGCTCGCTGGCGCTGGGCATGGAGCCCGCGCGCGTCGTGCCCTACCAGGCCGAGCTGCTGTTCGAGCGGCGCGAGTTCGCCAAGGCGCAGGCGCTGATGCGATCGCTGGACATCGAGCATGCCCTGCCGCGCCTGAAGCCCAGCATCCGCTACTGGAGTGCCTCATGAGCCGTGCGAGCCAGTTCCCCACGGCTGCCAGTGCGGACATCGCGCTGCTGCTGGAGGGCACGTTTCCCTATGTCAGCGGCGGCGTGTCCAGCTGGGTCAACCAGATCCTGCAGGCCTATCCCGAGCACCGCTTCGCCATCGTCTTCCTGGGAAGCCGGCGCGAGGACTATGGCGATTTCCGCTACGCGCTGCCGCCCAACGTGGTGCACTTCGAGCAGCATTTCCTTTTTGACGCCCTGCACTCCAACATCCAGCCCGCGCCCTCGCGCGGCCATCCCGAAGCCCTGGCCAAGGCCCGGGAGTTCCTGCAAGCGCTGGAGGCGCATGACGGCAGTGACGAAAGCCGGGCCAAGGTGCTGGCGGCCATGCGCTCGATTGCGCTGGAACTGCAGCCCGGCGGCAGCCTGCCGCTGGAGGATTTCCTGCACAGCGAATTCGCCTGGGACCTGATCCGCGACAGCTACCGGCGCCACTGCACCGATCCATCGTTCGTGGACTTCTTCTGGACCGTGCGCATCATGCTGCAGCCGCTGTGGCTGATGGCGCGCATCGCCCACGGGCTGATTCCGGTGCGCGTGCTGCATACGGTCTCCACGGGCTATGCGGGGTTTCTGGGGGGGCTGCTGCACCATTCGCGCGGCCTGCCGCTGGTGCTGTCCGAGCATGGCATCTATACCAAGGAGCGGCAGATCGACCTGCTGCAGAGCACCTGGATCCGCGACAACCGCAACATCTTCCAGCGCGACCCCATGGAGGTGTCGTTCTTCCGGCAGATGTGGATACGGTTTTTCGACTGGATGGGGCGCTTTTGCTATGGCGCGGCCGATCCCATCATTGCGCTGTACGAGAACAACCGCCTGCGCCAGGTGGCCGATGGCGCGGCGGCAGAGCGCACGGTCAGCATTCCCAACGGCATCCGCATAGAGCGCTTTGCGCCGCTGCGCGCCCAGCGGCCGGCCGAGACGCCGCCCGTGCTGTGCCTGATCGGCCGCGTTGTGCCCATCAAGGACATCAAGACCTTCATCCGCGCCATGCGCCGCGTGGTCAACCGGATGCCCCAGGCCCAGGCCTGGGTGGCCGGCCCCACGGCCGAAGACCCGGCCTATGCCGATGAATGCCAGAACCTCGTGGACAGCCTGGGCCTGCAGGCCAACGTCCGCTTTCTGGGCATGCAGAAGGTGGAGGAGTTGCTGCCCACGGTGGGCGTGGTCGTGCTGTCGTCCATCAGCGAGGCGTTGCCCCTGGTGATTCTCGAAGCACAGGCCGCCGGCGTGCCCGTGGTCAGCACCGACGTGGGCTCGTGCCGCCAGCTCATCGACGGGCTGGGGCCCGAGGACCAGGCCCTGGGCTCGTGCGGGCGCGTGGTCGGCATTGCCAACCCCGAGGCACTGGCCGATGCCTGCCTGGAGCTGCTGGCATCGCCCGGGCAATGGCAGGCCGCCAGCGCGGCCGGGATTGCGCGCGTGGAGCGCTACTACTCCGACCGGCTGCTGTTCGAGCGCTACAGGCAGGTCTATGACAGGGCGCTGCAACAGTCCGAGGAAAAACACTGATGGCCGGCATTGGATTCGAACTGCGCCACCTGCTGCGCAAGAACACGCTGACCAGCGTGCTCCAGGCCTACGCCTATGCGGGCGTCATCGGCTCGGGGCCGTGGGTGTTCTCCATCATCGGCATCCTGCTGGTGGGGGTGTTCAGCGTCAGCGTGGTGGCGCCGCCGCTGCTGGTCACGCAGTTCCAGACCTCGGTTACCTACCTGGTGGCCAGCAGCCTGATCCTGACCGGGGCGGCGCAGCTGGCATTCACGCGCTTTGTCTCGGACCAGCTGTTCCTCAAGAAGGACGAGAGCATCCTGCCCAACCTGCATGGCCTGCTGCTGGTCGTGGTGGCCACTGCCAGCGCGCTGGGCACGCTGGCGCTTTTCGTGGTGCTGCCGGGCCAGGGCCTGCTGTACCGCGTGCTGATGCTGGCGGGCTTCACGCTGATGTGCGTGGTCTGGGTCATGACCGTGCTGCTGTCGGGCCTCAAGCACTACCGGGCCATTGCCGGGCTGTTCGGCGCCACCTACCTGCTCATCGTGCTGCTGGCGCTGCCGCTGCGGTACTGGGGGCTGGAAGGGCTGCTGGCCAGCTTCGTGATCGGCCACGTGCTGCTGCTGGCCGGCATGTGGCTGATCGTGCTGCGCAGCTTTCCGCTGCAAAAGCGCTGGATCGCCTTTGACTTCACGCAGCGCTCGCTGATCTTTCCGGCGCTGATCGCCATCGGCGTGCTCTACAACCTGGGCATCTGGATCGACAAGTTCATGTTCTGGTACTACCCGCCGACCTCGCAGCAGATCATCGGCGGGCTCAGGGCCTCGCTGATCTACGACCTGCCGGTGTTCCTGTCGTACCTGTCCATCATTCCGGGCATGGCGGTCTTTCTGGTGCGCATCGAGACCGACTTCGTCGAGTACTACGACAAGTTCTTCGATGCCGTGCGCGGCGGTGGATCGCTCGAGTACATCGAGTCCATGCGCAACGAAATGGTCTACGCCATCCAGGCGGGCCTGGGCGAGATCGCCAAGGTGCAGACGCTGGCCGTTCTCGTCACCCTGGTGGCCGGACCGGCCATCCTGCAGTTGCTGGGCATCTCCCAGCTGTACCTGCCGCTGCTGCATGTGCAGGTGGTCGGCGCCGGGCTGCAGGTGGGCGTGATGGCCGTGCTCAACGTGTTCTTCTATCTGGACGAGCGGCGCATCGTCTTCATGCTGTGCCTGCTGCTGGTGGTGCTGAACATCGCCTTCACGGGCATTTCGCTGGCGCTGGGCGCCGCGTTCTATGGCTACGGCTTTTGCCTGGCCATGCTGGTGACGCTGTGCGTGGGCCTGTTCATGCTCTCGCGCGAACTCAACCGGCTCGAGTACAAGACCTTCATGCTGCAGTGACCGGCAGGCATCTCTCGCCCTTTGCCGATTTGCACGGTCTTGATCCAGCGTGTTGGCGGGGGGCGCCGGTCTGCGCGACAATACGGGATTCGGCGCCGGCACCCAACCGAGACAAAGGTTCCGCCAAGGAACCATTCATTACAACGATTGCGCACCTTGCGTGCAGCGGCCGCCGCCTTTCGCTTTTTCCACTCCAAAGCTTTAAGCCATGAAAAAACGCACCCTCTTGGCCATGGTGGCCCTGTCTGCACTGCTGGCAGCCTGCGGCAAGAACGAGTCCGCATCGACCGCCGCCGCGCCGGTTGCCGCCCCCGTGCCGGCAGCCATGACCAAGTTGGTGATCGGCCTGGACGACAACTTCCCGCCCATGGGCTTTCGTGACGACAAGAACGAGATCGTCGGCTTCGACATCGACATGGCGCGTGAAGCCGCCAAGCGCATGAACGTGGAGGTGGACTTCAAGCCCATCGACTGGAGCGCCAAGGAGGCCGAGCTGGTCGGCAAGCGCGTCGACGCGCTGTGGAACGGCCTGACCATCACCGAAGAGCGCAAGAAGAACATCGCCTTCACCGCGCCCTACATGGAGAACCACCAGATCATCATCGTGCGCGCCGACTCCGACATCAAGGACAAGGCTGGCCTGGCCGGCAAGGTCGTGGGCGCGCAGGATGGCAGCTCGGCCGTGGACGCCATCAAGAAGGACGCCGCCGTGGCCGCCAGCTTCAAGGACCTGAAGACCTTCGGCGACAACATCACCGCGCTGATGGACCTGTCGGCCGGCCGCCTGGACGCCGTCGTGGTCGACGAGGTCGTGGGGCGCTTCCACGTGGCCAAGAAGGCTGGCGAGTACCTGGTGCTCGAGGACAACTTCGGCACCGAGGACTACGGCGTGGGCCTGCGCAAGGAAGACACTGAAGTTCTGGGCAAGCTCGAAGCCGCGCTGGCCGAGATGAAGAAGGACGGCAAGGCCGCCGAAATCGCCTCCAAGTGGTTCGGCAAGGACATCATCAAGTAAATCCGGCACACCATGCGACCGGCAAGGCCAGCCTGGCATTGCCGGTCTTTTGCGTTCTGGGACGCACGCGCCCGTGGCTGCCCGGATCCTGCCGATGCCGGCGGGGCCGCGCACCGCACTGAGGCCATTCGATGGAATATGTAATCTCGCTCATGGGGCCGCTGTCCGCCGGCGCCCTGGTCACCCTCAAGCTCTTCGTCATCACCCTGGCGCTGTCCATTCCCCTGGGACTGTCGCTGGCGCTGATGCGCATCTCCCGCTTTCCCGCCCTGAGCCGGCTGGTCGGCGGCTACATCTGGCTGATGCGCGGCACGCCGCTGATGCTGCAGATGCTGTTCATCTACTTCGCGCTGCCCTTCGTGCCCGTGATCGGCGTGCGCCTGCCCGATTTCCCGGCCGCCGTGGTCGCCTTCGCGCTGAACTACGCCGCCTACTTCGCCGAAATCTTCCGCGCGGGCATCCAGTCCGTGGACCGCGGCCAGTACGAGGGCGCCAAGGTGCTGGGCATGAGCTACGGCCAGACCATGCGCCGCATCATCCTGCCGCAGATGTGGGCGCGCATCATCCCGCCTGTGAGCAACGAGACCATCACCCTGGTCAAGGACACCTCGCTCATCTACGTGCTGGCCCTGAACGATCTGCTGCGCGCGGCGCGCGGCATCGTGCAGCGCGATTTCACCATCACGCCCTTCGTGGTGGCCGCAGGCTTCTATCTGGTCATGACTCTCGTGTTGACCTGGATCTTCCAATACCTAGAAAAACGCCATGCCAAATACGACGCGTGATAACGCGCCCGAGACCATGATCTCGGCGCAGAACATCTGCAAGGGCTTTGGCGGCGTGCCGGTGCTGCGCGGCGTTTCGCTGGAGCTGGCGCGTGGCGAGGTGGTGGCCATCATCGGTCCCTCGGGATCGGGCAAGAGCACCTTTTTGCGCTGCCTCAACCACCTGGAGACCATTGACAGCGGCCGTGTCGCCGTTGAAGGCGAAGTGCTGGTGGACAGTGGCGCCGACGGCCGCGCCCACTACGTGCCCGAGGCGCAGATCCGCCAGATCGGCCGCAAGATGGGCATGGTGTTCCAGTCCTTCAACCTGTTCCCGCACCTCACGGTGCTGGAGAACGTCATCGAGGCGCCCATCATCGTCAAGGGCCTCAGGCGCGAGCAGATCGTGCCCAAGGCCGAGGCGCTGCTGCACAAGGTGGGCCTGCTGGAAAAGCGCGATGCCTATCCCAACCGTCTGTCGGGCGGGCAAAAGCAGCGCGTGGCCATTGCCCGGGCCCTGGCCATGGAGCCCGACATCCTGCTGTTCGACGAGCCCACCTCCGCGCTGGACCCCGAGCTGACCGGCGAGGTGCTGCGCACCATGCGCGAGCTGGCGCAGGAGCACATGACCATGCTGGTCGTGACCCACGAGATGGGCTTTGCCCGTGAAGTGGCCAATCGCGTGATCTTCATGGACAAGGGGGAGATCGTCGAGCAAGGCCCTGCGGAAGCATTCTTTGCGGCGCCGCAGCACACGCGGACCCAGGCATTCCTGCAGAACATGTTGTAAAAAAACATCTGTCCAGTCCGGATTTTCCCCAGGTCCAGAGAGCGTGCAACGCTTGTGTAGCAAGCAAAGCATGCTCTTTTTTTTATGGCGGTTTCTGCCATGACTTTTTGAGAAACATACACGGATGTATGTTTATCTCGGGCGGTGGTGAGCAAGCAGCGGCACCTGTCTGCACAATAGCGGGCTTGCCTGCGAACATTTATCGACCGCACCACAGCATGATCCCAACCGCCTCTTTCGTGGAGTTGCGCAACGTCACCTTCGGCTATGGCGAGCGTGTGATCCTGCGCGACCTGTCGCTGCAGGTGCCGCGCGGCAAAGTCACGGCCCTGATGGGCGCATCGGGCGGGGGCAAGACCACCGTGCTGCGCCTGATCGGCGGCCAGCAGCATGCCCAGCAGGGGCAGGTGCTGTTCGATGGCAAGGACGTCACCACCATGGACGCCGCGGGCCTGTACGCTGCGCGCCGGCGCATGGGCATGCTGTTCCAGTTCGGCGCCCTGTTCACCGACATGAGCGTGTTCGACAACGTGGCCTTCCCGCTGCGCGAGCACACCGACCTTCCCGACGAACTGGTGCGCGACATCGTGCTCATGAAGCTGCATGCCGTGGGTCTGCGCGGTGCGCGCGACCTCATGCCCAGCGAGATATCGGGCGGCATGGCCCGCCGCGTGGCGCTGGCGCGGGCCATTGCACTGGACCCCGAACTGGTCATGTACGACGAGCCCTTCGCCGGGCTGGACCCCATTTCCCTGGGCACCGCTGCCCAACTGATCCGAGAACTCAACGACGCCATGGGCCTGACCTCCATCCTGGTGTCCCATGACGTGGAGGAAACCTTCCATGTGGCCGACCATGTCGTCATCCTGGGCAACGGCGGTGTCGCCGCCCAGGGCTCGCCCGAGGAAGTCAAGGCCAATCCCGATCCGCTGGTGCAGCAGTTCATCCACGCACGCGCCACCGGCCCCGTACCCTTCCATTACCCCGGCGTGAGTGCCGAAGAGGATTTCGGCACGCCTGAAAGCCCGGTCAAGGCCAGCGGCCGGAGGCGCGCATGAACCGGCTGCATCCCGCTCGCATAGGCGCGGCCGTGCGCCACCAGTTGACCCAGCTGGGCATGGGCACCCGCCTGTTCGGCCGCCTGCTCGCGCTGATGGGGCCGGCGCTGGGCAGGCCGCGGCTGATTGGCGACCAGATCCATTTCCTGGGCAACTATTCGCTGGCCATCATCGGCGTGTCCGGCCTGTTCGTCGGTTTCGTGCTGGGCCTGCAGGGCTACTACACCCTGCAGCGCTACGGCTCGGCCGAGGCGCTGGGCCTGCTGGTGGCGCTGTCCCTGGTGCGCGAGCTCGGCCCCGTCGTCACGGCGCTGCTGTTTGCCGGCCGTGCCGGCACGGCGCTGACGGCCGAGATCGGCCTCATGAAGGCCGGCGAGCAGTTGTCGGCCATGGAAATGATGGCTGTGGACCCCGTGCGCCGCATCCTGGCGCCGCGCTTCGTGGCCGGCCTGATCGCCATGCCGCTGCTGGCCGCTGTCTTCAGCGCCGTCGGCGTGATCGGCGGCTGGCTGGTGGGCGTGGTCATGATCGGCGTCGATGGCGGTGCCTTCTGGGGCCAGATGCAAAACGGCGTGGACTGGTGGTATGACCTGGGCAACGGCGTTCTCAAGAGCCTGGTGTTCGGCGTGGCGGTGACCTTCATCGCGCTGCTGCAGGGCTATGCAGCCAAGCCCACGCCCGAAGGCGTGTCCCGCGCGACCACGCGCACGGTGGTGATGGCCTCGCTGGCCGTGCTGGGGCTGGACTTCCTGCTCACGGCCACGATGTTCAGCCTTTGACCCGGCACCGAAGCCACCCCCGCAAAACAAGGAAAAACAAACCATGCAGCAATCCAAGAGTGATGTCTGGGTCGGACTGTTCGTGCTGATCGGCGCTGCGGCGCTGGTGTTCCTGGCGCTGCAGTCGGCCAACCTGCTGAGCCTGAGCTTCCAGAAAACCTACACGCTGACCGCGCGCTTCGACAACATCGGCGGACTCAAGCCCAAGGCGGCCGTGCGCAGCGCGGGCGTCGTCGTGGGCCGCGTGGAATCCATCACCTTCGACGATCAGGTCTTTCAGGCCAGCGTGACCATGGCCATGGAAAACCGCTACGCGTTTCCCAAGGACAGTTCCCTGAAGATCCTGACCAGCGGCCTGCTCGGCGACCAGTACATCGGCATCGAAGCCGGCGCAGATGACCACAACCTCAAGGATGGCGACCGCGTCGTCGCAACCCAGTCGGCCGTTGTGCTGGAAAATCTGATCGGACAGTTCCTCTACGGCAAGGCCGAGCAGGGTGGCAGCTCCGGTGCAGGAGGCAAAGAATGACAACCAACCATGAACAGGCGACCGCGGGTCGCCCTGCAGTCCAGGCAGCATCCTGGCAGCGCGCAGCCATGCTGGGCACATTGGCCGCCGCTTCGCTGCTCGCCGGCTGCGCCACCGCGCCGGGCGAGGCCCGCAATCCCCAGGACCCGTTCGAGCCGTTCAACCGCAGCGTCTACTCGTTCAACGACGGCCTGGACCGTGCCGTCCTGAAGCCGGTGGCCACGGTCTACCGCGACGTCACTCCGCGTCTGGCCCGCGATGGCGTGAGCAATTTCTTCTCCAACCTCAGCGATGTCTGGTCCTTCGTGAACAACGCGCTGCAGGGCCAGGCCGAAGGCGCCTACAACTCCGTCGTGCGGTTCTCGGTGAATACGGTCTTCGGCCTGGGCGGCTTGCTCGACATCGCCAGCGAGGCCGGCATCGAGCGCCAAAAGCAGGACTTCGGCCAGACCCTGGGTCGCTGGGGCGTGCCCACCGGGCCGTACCTGGTGCTGCCGCTGCTGGGCCCGTCCACGGTGCGTGACACTGCGGCTCTTCCGGTGGATGCCTGGGGCAACCCCATGTCGGCGATCAACGACATCCCGGTTCGCAACAGCCTGTATGTGCTGCGACTGGTGGATACACGTGCCCGCCTGCTCAATGCCTCCGACACGCTGGACTCCGTCGCGCTCGACCGCTACAGCCTGACGCGCGATGTCTACCTGAACCTGCGGCGTGGCAAGTCGGGTGATGACGGTCGCATCGAGGATTACGACGACGATGCCGGCAAGCTGCCACCCGAAGACGGCGCGAAGTAAGCAGTTCGTAACATCCCGAGATGAAAAACGGCCGCTGCCTGACATGGCGCGGCCGGAAAAATGTGCAATATCAACCCGGTCCGGGGCATGAGGCCCTGCTGGGAAAGGAAGAGTGATGATCAATCGACGTGCCTGGAGCGCTGCCGCTGCAGCCATGCTGGCCATGGGAACCCTTGGCGCGGCACTGCCGGCCCGCGCAGCCGGCGAGACCCCCGATGCGCTGATCAAGCGTGTCTCCACCGACGTGCTGGAAACCATCAAGAAGGACCCCTCGCTGCGCGAGGGCGATGTCTCCAAGGTCAATGCGCTGGTCAATGACAAGGTCATGCCGTATGTGAATTTCCGCCGCATGACCTCCGCCTCGGTGGGGCCGGCCTGGCGCCAGGCCACGCCTGCGCAGCGCGAGAAGCTGGAGACCGAGTTCAAGGCCCTGCTGATCCGCACCTATTCGGGCGCGCTGACGCAGGTCAGCAACCAGACCATCAACGTCAAGCCCCTGCGCGCGGCAGCCGGCGACACCGATGTGCTGGTGCGCACCGAAGTGCTGGGCCGCGGCGAGCCCGTGCAGCTGGACTACCGGCTCGAGAAGTCCGGCGACGGCTGGAAGATCTACAACCTGAACGTGCTGGGCGTGTGGCTGGTGGAAACCTACCGCAACCAGTTCAGCCAGGAAATCAATGCCCGCGGCATCGACGGCCTGATCGAGACCCTGGCCACGCGCAGCAAGATGCCGGCCACGCCGCCCTCCAAGGGCTGACAGCCGCGGACGCACGCGCCATGCTGCAGCTCCCCCGTGAACTGACCTACCGCCAGGCGCGCAGCTGTCTCGTGCAGCTGCGGCCCCAGGTGCAGGCCTTCGATGGCGCCCAGGTGCGTGTCGATGCCAGCGGTGTCGAGGTCTTCGACTCGTCCGCACTGGCCGTGCTGCTGGCCTGCCGCCGCACCGCGAAGGCGGCAGACAAGCAATTGGTGGTCGTGGGCCTGCCGCAGGGCCTGCAGTCCATGGCAGCGCTGTATGGCGTCGACGGGCTGCTGGCCGACACGGCCGCATCCTCCCCCTCCTGAGCCGGCGCAGCGCGCCGCTGCAAAGAGCCCTGCAAGGCAGGTTTGGCTGCAAGGGCCTAGAATCGCGCCTCGCATGTCTGCCGTCTCATTCCAATCCATCTCCAAGACCTACCAGACCCCCAAGGGGGCCTTCCAGGCGCTCAACCACGTGAGTCTGGACATCGAGGAGGGCGAGTTCTTCGGCCTGCTCGGTCCCAATGGCGCTGGCAAGACCACGATGATCAGCATCCTGGCCGGCCTGTCGCGCGCCACCAGCGGCCGCGTGCTGGTCCAGGGCAGCGACGTGCATGCCGACTACTCGGCTGCCCGGCGCAAGCTGGGCATCGTGCCGCAGGAGCTGGTCTTCGATCCCTTCTTCAATGTGCGCGAGGCGCTGCGCTTTCAGTCCGGCTATTTCGGCGTCAGGAACAATGACGACTGGATCGACGAACTGCTGCACAGCCTGGGGCTGACCGACAAGGCCAATTCCAACATGCGCCAGCTGTCCGGCGGCATGAAGCGCCGCGTGCTGGTGGCCCAGGCGCTGGTGCACAAGCCGCCCATCATCGTGCTCGACGAGCCCACGGCCGGCGTGGACGTGGAGCTGCGCCAGACGCTGTGGCACTTCATCGCGCGCCTGAACCGCGAAGGCCATACCGTGCTGCTCACCACCCACTACCTGGAAGAGGCCGAGGCGCTGTGCAGCCGCGTGGCCATGCTCAAGCAGGGCAACATCGTCAAGCTCTCGACCATGTCGGATCTGCTCAAGTCCGCCTCCTCCAACGTGCTGCAGTTCAAGACCGATACCGCCTTGCCGCCGGCCCTGGCCGCGCGTGCCCGGGTGACCGGCCGCATCGTGCAGATACCCGCCAACGACGCCAGCGATGTGGAGCGCCTGCTCGCCGCGCTGCGCGAGGGCTCCGTCGTGCCCGAGGACGTGGAAATCCGCCGTGCCGATCTGGAGGATGTCTTCATCCATGTGATGAATGAGCAGGGACAGACTTCGCAGGGAGCTTCGGCATGAACGGCTGGCAGACCCTGCTCAAGAAGGAAGTGCTGCGTTTCTGGAAGGTCAGCTTCCAGACCGTGGCCGCACCCGTGCTCACGGCCGTGCTCTATCTGCTGATCTTCGGCCATGTGCTCGAAGGCCGGGTGCTGGTGTACGACCGCATCAGCTACACGGCCTTCCTGATCCCTGGCCTGGTGATGATGAGCGTGCTGCAGAACGCCTTCGCCAACAGCTCCTCCAGCCTGGTACAGAGCAAGATCATGGGCTCCATGGTCTTCGTGCTGCTCACGCCGCTGTCGCACTGGGCCTGGTTCGGGGCCTATGTGGGAGCGTCGGTGCTGCGCGGGCTGCTGGTGGGCGCGGGCGTGTTCGTCGTCACGCTGTACTTCGCCATTCCCGAATTCACGGCGCCGCTGTGGATTCTGGTCTTCGGCCTGCTGGGCGCGGCGCTGCTGGGCACGCTGGGCGTGATCGCCGGCCTGTGGGCCGACAAGTTCGACCAGATGGCGGCCTTTCAGAACTTCCTGATCATGCCCATGACGTTCCTGTCGGGCGTGTTCTATTCGATCCAGTCCCTGCCGCCTTTTTGGCAAAAAGTCAGCCATCTGAACCCGTTTTTCTACATGATCGACGGTTTCCGCTACGGCTTCTTCGGCCAGAGCGACGTATCGCCCTGGGTCAGCCTGGCCATCGTCGGCTCGGCCTGGCTGGCAGTGAGTGCCCTGGCCGTGCATCTGCTGCGCATCGGCTACAAGATCCGCGGCTGAGGTTTTTCCTCAGGCTGCGGCGGGCGCTGTGCCGGCATTTTCGAACCCACCCATGAACAGGCGGCCGGCGCCCGGCGCCGCCGCCAACCAAGGCCATGCCGCGATGCATGGCAGGAAAGCTTCCCCATGACTGCAGACCAACTCAAGGAACTGATCGCCACCGGCCTGCCTTGCGAACACATTGCGCTGGAAGGCGACGGACGGCACTGGTTTGCCACCATCGTCTCGGCCCAATTCGAGGGCCAGCGCCTGCTGCAGCGCCAGCGCCTGGTCTACGCCACGCTGGGCCAGCGCATGCATACCGACGAGGTCCATGCGCTGTCCATGAAGACCTACACGCCCGCCGAGTGGGCTGCCCAGGCCGGCCAGGCCTGAGCGCACAGCCCGGTCACGACGCCTCAGACTTTCTGCCGCAACTGGTCGATACGGCCCGTGCGGCATCTCCTTTTTCCCGATTTCCAGATTCAAGTCTGTCAGCCATGGACAAACTCCTGATTCGCGGTGGCCGAGCGCTGCATGGCGAGGTGACGGTCTCCGGCGCCAAGAATGCCGCCCTGCCCGAGCTGTGCGCCGCGCTGCTGTCGTCCGAGCCCGTCACCCTGCGCAATGTGCCGCGCCTGCAGGACGTGGCCACCATGCTCAAGCTCATCCGCAACATGGGTGTCGGCGCCGAGCACGATGACAGCGGCACCGTGCGCATCCACGCCGGCTCGCTGTCCAACCCCGAGGCACCCTACGAACTGGTCAAGACCATGCGCGCCTCGGTCCTGGCCCTGGGCCCGCTGCTGGCCCGATTCGGCCAGGCCCGCGTGTCGCTGCCCGGCGGCTGCGCCATCGGCTCGCGCCCCGTGGACCAGCACATCAAGGGCCTGCAGGCCATGGGTGCCGAGATCGTTGTCGAGAACGGCTACATGCACGCGTGCCTGCCCGGGCATCTCAAGCGCCTGCAGGGCGCCCGCATCACCACCGACATGGTGACGGTCACGGGCACCGAGAACTTCCTGATGGCCGCCGTGCTGGCCGAAGGCGAGACGGTGCTGGAAAACGCCGCCATGGAGCCCGAGATCGGCGACCTGGCCGAAATGCTCATCAAGATGGGCGCAAGGATCGAAGGGCACGGCACCAGCCGCATCGTCATCCAGGGCGTGGAGCGGCTGAGCGGCTGCGAGCACCAGGTGGTGGCCGACCGCATCGAGGCCGGCACCTTCCTGTGCGCCGTGGCGGCCACGGGCGGCGAGGCGCTGCTGCGCAATGGCCGTGCCGACCACCTGGGCGCGGTCATCGACAAGCTCAAGGACGCTGGGGCCGAAGTGTCCGCCGAGGAGGGCGGCATCCGCGTGCGCGCTGCCGGCAAGCTCAAGGCCCAGAGTTTCCGCACCACCGAGTACCCGGGTTTTCCCACCGACATGCAGGCGCAGTTCATGGCGCTGAACCTGGTGGCCGAAGGCTGCAGCATGGTCACCGAGACCATCTTCGAGAACCGCTTCATGCACGTCGACGAGATGCTGCGCCTGGGCGCGCAGATCACCACCGACGGACGCGTGGCCACCATCACCGGCAGCCAGTCGCTGTCGGGCGCGGCCGTCATGGCCACCGACCTGCGCGCTTCGGCCAGCCTGGTCATCGCCGGCCTCGTGGCCAAGGGCGAGACCCTGGTCGATCGCATCTATCATCTGGACCGCGGCTACGATCGCATGGAAGACAAGCTGCGCGGCCTGGGTGCCGACATCGAAAGAGTTTCCCAATGACCATCACGATTGCCCTGTCCAAGGGCCGCATCTACGACGAAACCGTGCCGCTGCTGGCCGCTGCCGGCATCTCGGTCACCGAAGACATTGAAAAGTCGCGCAAGCTGATCTTCGAGACCAACCAGAGCCACGTGCGCGTGGTGCTGGTGCGCGCCTCCGACGTGCCGGTCTACGTGCAGTACGGCGGCGCCGACCTCGGCGTGGCCGGCCTGGACTCGCTGATCGAGCATGGTGCCCAGGGCCTGTACCAGCCCCTGGACCTGAAGATCGCGCGCTGCCGCGTCAGCGTCGCCGTGCGCAACGGCTTCGACTACGCGCTGGCCGTCAAGCAGGGCGCCCGTCTGCGCATCGCCACCAAGTATCCCGAGATCGCGCGCAACTTCTTCGCCACCAAGGGCGTGCACGTGGACATGGTCAAGCTCTACGGCTCCATGGAACTGGCCCCGCTGACCGGCATGGCCGACGCCATCGTCGACTTGGTGTCCACCGGCAACACGCTCAAGGCCAATGACCTGGTCGAGGTCGAGCCCATCATGGAGATCAGCTCGCGCCTGGTGGTCAACCAGGCCTCGCTCAAGCTCAAGCAGGCCCCTCTGCGCAAGATCATCGATGCCTTCGCATCGGCCATTCCCCAAGACTGAAGCCCTCTGCACCATGGAATACCAAGCCGCTCCCGCCCGCCTGTCCACGCTTGACGCCAACTTCGAACACGATTTTGCGCAGCGCCTGCATTGGTCGGCGGACACGGACGCGGCCATCGAGCAGCGCGTGGCCGACATCCTGGCCGATGTGCAAAAGCGCGGCGATGCGGCCGTGCTGGAGTACACGGCGCGTTTTGACGGATTGCAGGTGGACGGCATGGCAGCGCTGGAGCTGACGCAGGCCGAGCTCAAGGCCGCCTTCGACAGCCTGGGCGACGAGCAGCGCGATGCGCTGACGGCCGCTGCCCAGCGCGTGCGCACCTACCACGAGGCACAAAAGCGCGCCAGCGGCGAGAGCTGGAGCTACCGCGACGCCGATGGAACCCTGCTGGGCCAGAAGGTCACGCCGCTGGATCGCGTGGGCATCTATGTGCCCGGCGGCAAGGCCGCCTATCCGTCCAGCGTGCTGATGAATGCCATTCCCGCCCATGTGGCTGGCGTGCAGGAAATCATCATGGTCGTGCCCACGCCGCGCGGCGAGAAGAACGCCCTGGTGCTGGCGGCTGCCTATGTGGCGGGCGTCACGCGCGGCTTCACCATCGGCGGTGCCCAGGCCGTGGCGGCCCTGGCCTACGGCACGGCCACCATCCCCAAGGTGGACAAGATCACCGGCCCCGGCAATGCCTATGTGGCCAGCGCCAAGAAGCGGGTGTTCGGCACCGTGGGCATCGACATGATTGCCGGCCCCAGTGAAATCCTGGTGCTGGCCGACGGCAGCACGCCGCCCGACTGGGTGGCCATGGACCTGTTCAGCCAGGCCGAGCATGACGAGCTGGCGCAAAGCATTCTGCTGTGCCCCGATGCCGACTACATCGCCGCCGTCCAGCGCGAGATCGACCGCCTGCTGCCCGAGATGCCGCGGCGCGCCATCATCGCCAAGAGCCTGAGCGACCGGGGTGCCCTCATCCTCACGCGCGACATGCAGGAGGCCTGCGCCATCAGCAACCGCATCGCGCCCGAGCACCTGGAAGTCTCCAGCAACGATCCCCACCAGTGGGAGCCGCTGCTGCGCCATGCAGGCGCCATCTTCCTGGGGGCCTACACCAGCGAGAGCCTGGGCGACTACTGTGCCGGCCCCAACCATGTGCTGCCCACCAGCGGCACGGCGCGCTTTTCCTCGCCGCTGGGGGTCTATGACTTCCAGAAGCGGTCCAGCCTCATCGAGGTCAGCGAGCAGGGCGCCCAGACCCTGGGCCGCATCGCCTCGGTGCTGGCGCATGGCGAAGGCCTGCAAGGCCATGCGCGCGCTGCCGAAATGCGCCTGAAGTAGACACTCGCTTCCTGCTGGACGAAGGCGCCGTCACCGAAAGGGGCGGCGCTTTTTGCTGCCTGAACGCTAGAGCAAGTATGTCAAGAATCGACACGAAATCAGTGGAGCACGAATTTCGTGTAGACTTGCACCCTGTGAAGAACCTCACCATCACCGTCGAAGACAGCGTGCTCGAATGGGCACGCATCGAGGCCGCGCGCCGCGGCACCAGCGTCTCGCGCATGGTGGGCGACTTCATGGCCGAGATGCAGCGCCGCGAGGACGCCTACGAGCGCGCCTACCTGGCCTGGCGCACCGACGAGCGCGGCTGGGACGGCGGCCAGCCGTCATCCACGCAGCCCGCCCAGCGCAGTGCCGCGCTGCGCCGCGAGGGCCAGGCATGAACACCGTCTTCGTCGATACCTCCGTGCTGGTCGCTGCCGAAGACACGGGGCAGGGCGCCTTGCATGCCGCCGTGCTGCAGTGGCTGGACCTGCTGTGGCGCACGCGCAGCGGGCGCACCGGCAGTCAGTCGCTGTGCGAGTTCTATGAACAGGTCACCACGGCCGCCCAGCCTTTGCCGCAGGGCGATGCGCGCGCCGCCATCCGCCGCTACCAGACCTGGACGCCCTGGAAGACCGATGCCGCCACGCTGGAGACCGCCTGGGCCGTGCAATCGCGCCACCAGCTGGCCTTTGGCGACTGCCTGGCCGTGGCCTGCGCCCAGCACAGCGGCTGCGAGCAGATGCTGACCCTGCACCTGCCGCACGGCGCCCAGTTCGGCGGCGTCGCCATGGTGCACCCGCTGCACCAGGCGCCGCAGCAGCAGCAGGCCTGAGCGGCTTCGCTGATGGATTTCTTCCCCCACTGACTCGTGAAAGTGTGCATGCCATGACAGCTTCCATTCCGCAGGTTCAGGCCCTCGCCCTGGAGCGCATCCGCGCCGATGTCCGCTCCATGCATGCCTACCATGTGCAGCCCTCACAAGGCCTGCTCAAGATGGACACGATGGAGAACCCCTTCCGCCTGCCGCCCGAGCTGCAGGCCGCGCTGGGCGAGCGCCTGGGCCGGCTGGAGATCAACCGCTACCCTGGCGAGCGCCAGGAAGTGCTCAAGGACATGCTGGCCCGCTACGCGCAGGCGCCGGCCGGCAGCGCCGTACTGCTGGGCAATGGCTCGGACGAGATCATCACGCTGCTGGCCCTGGCCTGTGCCCAGCCCCACGCCGAGGGCCGCGCCACCATGCTGGCGCCCATGCCGGGCTTCGTCATGTATCCCATGAGCGCCAGGCTGCAGGGCCTGGACTTTGTGGGGGTCGACCTGACGGCCGACTTCGAGCTGGACGTGCCCGCCATGCGCGCCGCCATTGCCGAGCACCGCCCCGCCATCACCTATATCGCCTATCCCAACAATCCCACGGCCACGCTCTGGGCCGAGGCCGATGTGCAGGCCGTGATCGACGCGGTCGGCGCCATCGGCGGCCTGGTCGTCATGGACGAGGCCTACCAGCCCTTCGCCCGCCGCAGCTGGGCAGAGAACATGCGCGCCGACCCGGCCCGCAACGCCCATGTGCTGCTGATGCGCACGCTCAGCAAGTTCGGCCTGGCCGGTGCGCGCCTGGGCTACCTGATCGGCCCGGCCGCCATCGTCGGCGAGATCGACAAGGTGCGCCCGCCCTACAACATCAGCGTGCTCAACTGCGAGACGGCCATCTTCGCGCTGGAGCACGAGGCGCTGTATGCGCAGCAGGCCGTGGCCATCCGCGCCGAGCGCCAGCCGCTGATCGACGCGCTGACCGCGCTGCCGGGTGTGGAAAAGATCTGGCCATCCGAGGCCAACATGGTCTTGCTGCGCGTGCGCGATGCCGCGCGTGCCCAGGCCGAGATGAAGGCCCGGGGCGTGCTGGTGAAGAACGTCAGTGCCATGCACCCGCTGCTGGCCAATTGCCTGCGCCTGACCGTGGGCACCCACGAAGAAAACGCCCAGATGCTGGCGGCCCTGAAGGAATCCCTATGAGCAATGCAGTCCCCGCACGCACCGCCGAAGTGCAGCGCAACACCGCCGAGACCCGGATCAAGGTCGCCATCAACCTGGACGGCACGGGCAAGGCCAGCCTGCACTCGGGCATCGGCTTTCTGGACCACATGCTCGACCAGATCGCGCGCCATGGCCTGATCGACCTGGACATCGAGTGCGAGGGCGACCTGCACATCGACGGCCACCACACGGTGGAGGACATCGGCATCACCCTGGGCCAGGCCTTTGCCAAGGCCGTGGGCGACAAGAAGGGCATCCGCCGCTACGGCCACGCCTATGTGCCGCTGGACGAGGCCCTGAGCCGCGTGGTCATCGATTTCTCGGGCCGTCCCGGGCTGCATATGGACGTGAAATTCACGGCCGGCAGCATCGGTCAGCTCGACACCCAGCTGGTCTACGAATTCTTCCAGGGCTTCGTCAACCATGCGGGCGTGACCCTGCACATCGACAACCTCAAGGGCTTCAATGCCCACCACCAGTGCGAGACCATCTTCAAGGCCTTCGCACGCGCCCTGCGCTTTGCGCTGGAGCATGACGAGCGCATGGCCGGCGTCATCCCCTCGACCAAGGGCGCTCTGTAAAGAGAAGCGATTGGCATCGGCCAGAACTTGATCTGACCGGGCAATCCCGCCGAAAATCCGACAGAACACGCGCCACACGCTATGAGTTTGACTGACAACACCGTCGCCGTCGTCGATTACGGCATGGGCAATCTGCGCTCGGTTTCACAGGCCGTGCGCACGGCCGCCGCCGATTCCGGCTGGCAGGTCGTTGTGACCTCCGATCCCGAGGTGGTCCTGGCCGCCGACCGCGTCGTGCTGCCGGGCCAGGGCGCCATGCCCGACTGCATGCGCGAGCTGCGCGAATCCGGCCTGCAGGAAGCCGTGCTGCATGCCGCTGCCAACAAGCCCCTGTTCGGCGTCTGCGTGGGCATGCAGATGCTGCTGGACCACAGCGACGAAGGTGACGTGCCCGGCCTGGGCCTCATCCCCGGCAACGTGCGCAAGTTCGATCTGGCGGGCCGCACCCAGGCCGATGGCAGCCGCTTCAAGGTTCCGCAGATGGGCTGGAACCGCGTGCACCAGACGCACAACGCCGGCCATGCCCACCCGCTGTGGCGTGGAATTCCCGAAGACAGCTTCTACTACTTCGTGCACAGTTTCTATGCCGTGGTGCAGCAGCCGCAGCATTGCGCTGCGCAGGCCGACTACGGCGGGCGCTTTGCCTGCGCCATCGCGCGCGATAATATTTTCGCCACGCAGTTTCACCCCGAAAAAAGCGCTGACCAGGGCCTGGCCCTGTTCCGCAACTTTCTGGGCTGGAAGCCCTGAATCCCCTTTTCTTCCCCGCACCGGCCGCTGAATCCCAGGCCTTCATTGCTCGCAAACCATCATGCTGCTCATTCCTGCCATCGACCTCAAGGACGGCCACTGCGTACGCCTCATCCAGGGTGATATGGACCAGTCGACCACGTTCGGCGAAGACCCGGCCATCATCGCCCGCCGCTGGCTCGACGCCGGCGCGCGCCGCCTGCACCTGGTGGACCTCAATGGCGCGTTTGCGGGCCAGCCCAAGAACCTTGCGGCCATCAAGGCCATCCTCAAAGAGGTGGACGGCCGGATTCCGGTGCAGCTCGGCGGAGGCATCCGTGACCTGGATACCATCGAGAAATACATAGATGCCGGCATCAGCTACGTGATCATCGGCACCGCTGCCGTGAAGAACCCCGGCTTTCTGCAGGACGCCTGCAGCGCCTTCGGCGGCCATGTGATCGTCGGGCTCGACGCCAAGGACGGCAAGGTCGCCATCGACGGCTGGAGCAAGCTCACGGGCCAGGACGTGCATTCGGTGGCCAAGCGCTTCGAGGACTGGGGCGTGGAGTCCATCATCTACACCGACATCGGCCGCGACGGCATGCTCACGGGCATCAACATCGATGCCACCGTCAATCTTGCCCAATCGCTGAAGATCCCCGTCATCGCCTCGGGTGGCCTGGCGGGCATGGCCGACATCGAGGCGCTGTGCAAGGTCGAGGACGAAGGCATCGAGGGCGTGATCTGCGGTCGCGCCATCTACTCGGGCGATCTCGACTTCGCCGCAGCGCAGGCTCGCGCCGACGAACTCACGGCCTGAGCGGCCTGCGCCTTCTCGATATTCGCGGGCGCCTGTCCCTGACAGGCGCCCGCGCTGCATTCAGCGCCGGGGTTTCAAGCGGCCTCTACGAGCAGGCGGGAAGGGCTTGCCCGGCATTGGTGGCGCGCACGGTCTGCACAAAGGCATCCCAGTAATTCGGCAGCCCGGCCCAGGGGTTGCCCACGCCGGTGCTGGGCTCGAACTCCAGCTGGGTCACATAGATCCATCCCGCCTGGTAGCGTGCCGAGGCGGCCGACTGCACGGCCGTCTGCATGGCCGCGCAGCCCGACACGTTGTGCACCAGCGAGGCCTGGTGGCTATTGGCCAGCCCGTACAGCCAATCGAAACTGGTCGTGCGCGGATCGTAGGTGGCGTACGTGGAGCCCTTGCCCTCGAACGTGGTCAGCACATCGGCCACATCGGCATAGCCGGCCACGGGCACGAGGCCCGGATTGCCGATCACGATCAGGTCGGGATTCTTGGCCTTGATGTACTGGTAGATGCTGCGGTAGAAGTCCAGCCGGTTGGCGGTGGCCGCCATCTCGTCAATGAAGAAGCCCTTGACCAGGCCTGCGCCGTAGTGCGTGAAATAGTTGTCGATATTGGCCTGGATGCTGGCCAGCGATCGCGTGCCCGTGCCATAGCTGGAGCTCACATAGCCCACCAACTGCCCGCCCGCGTTGGCAAAAGCGGTTGCGGCGCGCGTGATGTTCGCATCCGGGCCACTGAAAATGCCGTTGGCCGGGTTCAGGATGGCCGTCATCTGCACGGTCGGATTTGCCTGGGCGCTGGCTGCCAGCGCATTCCAGGCCGTGGCCCCCGCGCCCGTGGGATAGAAATACGCAGGCACCAGCACCCGCAGCGGCGCAGGAGCCGGGCGCAGATAGAAGGTCTGCGAAGCGCTGCCCGTGCGGCTTCCCACGGTGGCGCTGGCCTGCACCTGCTGGCGGCCCGGCGTGGCGCCGGTCAGGGAGGCAGTTGCCACGCCGGAGCTGGTCAGCGCCGAGGTGCTGACGCCTGTGGCTGCGCTGAAGCTCACCACGGTTCCATCGGCGGCATTCACGCCATCTGCGAGAACACCTGCGCGCAGGGTCAGTGCCGAGCCTGCAGTCACCACATCCCTGGCGGCAGGGGCCGTCCATTGCACGGTGACCGAGGTCACTCCGGGCTGGCCGGTGCCGCCGCCATCGCCCCCGGTGCCGCCGCCAGCGCTGCTGTCACCACCACCGCCTCCGCCGCAGGAAGCCAAGGAGGCGGCCAGGGCGAGCATGCCGAGTCGCAGGACAAGAGGAGAGGGAGCGTGGGAGCGTTGCATGACAGAGGAAGGCTGGGCGGGGGAAAGGCTATATTCAAGCATGAAAGTTACATCTTCCTTTCCCGCAGTAACAGCTTTACCTGCGGCCGCGCAAGCTCCCGGCGCCTGCGCTGATGCATGGCAGGGCCTGCCCGCCATCCGCCTGCGCCTGGCCTGCGGCGATGCTGCCCTGGTGGCCTTGCAGGGGGCGCAACTGCTGTCCTGGCAGGCAGGTGGCGAGGAGCAACTGTTCCTGAGCCCTCATGCCGCCCATGACGGCCACACACCCATACGCGGCGGCATTCCGGTCTGCTTTCCCCAGTTCAACCAACGCGGCCCGCTGGTCAAGCACGGCTTTGCGCGCACCCTGCCGTGGCAGGCTGATGCAGCACAGGCCGAGGTTCTTGCCGGCGATGGCTTGTTCCTGCGGCTCAGGCTCGCCGACACGCCGCAGACGCGCGCCGTCTGGCCGCATTCCTTCGAGACCTGGCTGGAGGTGACGCTGTTGCCCGGCCGGCTTGACGTGGAGCTGGTAGTGCACAACCGGGGCGACACGCCTTTGGCTTTCACTGCCGCCTTGCACAGCTACCTGCGCGTGGCGGACGTGGAGCAATGCCGGCTGCAAGGCCTTGACGGCCTGCCTTACTGGGATGCCGTGGCCGACACCCATCCCACGCAGCACGGTGACGTGCGCTTTGGCGAAGAGCTCGATCGCGTCTACCCCCGGCCCGGGAACGCCATGGAGCTGGCCGCACTTGGCGGCGGCTTGCGGATCTCGCAGGATGCCGCCTGGACCGAGACCGTGGTCTGGAACCCCGGCCCCGCGCTGTGTGAACGTCTGCCCGACATGCCGCCGCAGGGGTGGCGGCAGATGCTGTGCGTGGAGGCCGCCGCCATCGATGCGCCCGTGCATGTGGCGCCCGGCGCGCAATGGCGCGCGGCCCAGCGCCTGCACAAGCTGTAGCTCAGCACCGGCCCTGCAATGAAAAAGCGCCTGTGAACAGGCGCTTTTTTCGTTGGGGCGGGGGGCCGGGTCAGCGGCGCTGCATGCGCTGTGCCGACTGCGCAGGGCGCAGGCCCGGGGTGATCTGCAGCTCCACGGGGCCTTCGCCACGGCGCACATCGAATTTCGCGGCCTCGCCGGGCTTGAGCGCGGCCACGGCGGTCAGCAGTTCGGACACATTGCGGATGGGCTTGTCGCCCACCTGCACGATCACATCGCCCGGGCGCATGCCGGCCTGGGCAGCGGGGCCTGCCTGCAGCACGCCGGTGATGATCACGCCGGAGTCGGCCTTCACGCCAAAGGTCTCTGCCAGCTCCGGCGACAGCTCATTGGGCTCCACGCCGATCCAGCCGCGCACCACGCGGCCGTCCTTGACGATGCCGTCCAGCACCAGCTTGGCCGTGGACACGGGAATCGCAAAGCCGATGCCCATGCTGCCACCCGAGCGTGAATAAATGGCGGTATTGATGCCCAGCAGATTGCCGCTGGCATCCACCAGCGCGCCGCCCGAATTGCCGGGGTTGATGGCGGCGTCGGTCTGGATGAAGTTCTCGAAGGTATTGATGCCCAGCTGACTGCGGCCCAGTGCACTGACGATGCCGCTGGTCACCGTCTGGCCCACGCCGAAGGGATTGCCGATGGCCAGCACGCGGTCGCCCACGTCGATCTGGTCGGAATTGCCCAGAACGATGACGGGCAGCTTGTCCAGGGCGATCTTGAGCACGGCCAGGTCGGTCTCGGGATCGGTACCGATCACCTGGGCCTTGGCCTGGCGGCTGTCGGTCAGCGTGACCTCGATGTCATCGGCGCCCTCGACCACATGGTTGTTGGTCAGGATGTAGCCGTCCGGGCTGATGATCACGCCGCTGCCCAGGCCTGCCTGCTCCTGCGTGCCCTGGTCGCCGAAGAAGAACTGGAACCACGGATCGTTGCTGCGCGGATGCCGTACCGCCTTGCTGGTGTTGATGCTCACCACGGCCGGCGCTGCCTTCTTGGCCGCAGGTGCAAAGCTGCCCGGGCTGACTTCTCCGACGGGCGTGGCCGGCGCCTCCAGCAACGCAATGCCCGCGTTGCTGCGCACGGCGCCGCGGCGCAGCCAGTCCGGCTGCAGGGTGGCAACGACGAAGTAGGCAGCCACCAGGATGGTGACCGCCTGCGAAAACAGCAGCCAAGTGCGTTTCATGAAGTGTGGTGTTCTGTGCGGGAGGACAAGGCCCCATTGTGAGGCATGTCGTGAGCGGGGCGGTGGGCCGGCGGGCGAGCACCAAAGCCGCGCTCCCCACACAGCTACAGTACAAACCCTAGAATCCCCCGACGACTGCGCCACGCCGCGTTCGCTGTTGCGCCGGCTCACAAGCCGGCCCCAAGAGAGAGCCAAGTCCTCCGATCCCGAAGTCTTGCAGAACGATCTGCCGCCGCACGCCCATCCGTTGCCGTGGCATCCACCGCGCCGTCCTGCTGTTCGATCCCTGGAAAAAAACCATGACTACGCTTGACCAAGCGCAGCCGGGCATGGCCCCTGCTGTTGCGACCGCACGTCCTCTCAACCGACAGGACTACAAGACCCTGGGCCTGTCGGCCCTGGGGGGCACCCTGGAGTTCTACGACTTTGTCGTTTTCGTTTTCTTCGCCAACGTCATCGGCAAGCTGTTCTTCCCGGCAGAGATGCCGGACTGGCTGCGCCAGCTGCAGACGCTGGGCATTTTTGCGGCGGGCTACCTTGCCCGGCCCATCGGCGGCATTCTGATTGCGCACTTTGGCGACATCCTGGGCCGCAAGAAGATGTTCACGCTGTCCATCTTCCTGATGGCCGTGCCCACGCTGGTGATCGGCCTGCTGCCCACCTATGCCTCCATCGGCATTGCCGCGCCGATTTTGCTGCTGGCCATGCGCGTGCTGCAGGGCGCGGCCATTGGCGGCGAGATGCCGGGCGCCTGGGTCTTCGTGGCCGAGCATGCGCCGGCGCGCCACTACGGCTTTGCCATCGGCTCGCTGACTTCGGGCATCACGGGCGGCATTTTCCTGGGCTCCATCATCGGTGTCTGGCTCAACAGCACCTACAGCGCCGAGGAGATCCACGACTGGGCCTGGCGCATGCCCTTCATCCTGGGCGGCGTGTTCGGCCTGGTGTCGGTCTATCTGCGCAAGTTCCTGCACGAGACACCCATTTTCCAGGAGCTGATGGCGCGCAAGCAGGCCGACCGCGAACTGCCGCTCAAGACCATCGTGCGCGACCACCGCCAGGCCTGTGTGCTGGTGGCGCTGATGACCTGGGTGCTGTCCACGGCCATCGTGGTGGTGGTGCTGTTCACACCGGCCTATCTGCAGAAGGTCTTCCACATCGACGCGGCCCTGACCATGAAGGCCAATGCTGTGGCCACGGTGACGCTGACGCTGGGCTGCGTGTTCTGGGGCTGGCTGTCCGACCGGATGGGCACGCGTGTGGCCATGGTCACGGGCTGGCTGGGCATGACAGTGACGGCCTATGCGTTCTATCTGAACCTGCCGGGCACGGCGTCCTCGCTGGTGTGGAGCTATGCGCTGGTGGGCTTTTTCGTGGGCAGCATTGCGCTGCTGCCGGTGGTGGGCGTGCGCGCCTTCCCGGCCGAGGTGCGTTTCACGGGCCTGTCCTTTGCCTACAACATGGCCTATGCGGTGTTCGGCGGCATGACGCCCATGCTGGTGTCCGTGTGGCAGCAGGTGGATGTGATGGCGCCTGCGCACTATGTGGCGGCCATGGGCATCCTGGGCGCGGCCATCGGCTTCTGGCCCCTGGCCTGCCGTGGTTGGCAACCCAGGCGCGGCTGAGCTTGGCAGTGGAATGAAGGGCAGCATGGCTGCCCTTTTTCCTGGGCGCCGCATGGATCGCTGACAATCCTTTCATGAGCACCACGCGACAAGAACTCCTGGCCCACTTCGACGGTTTGCTGCAGCCCGAGCGCTTCAAGGACTATGGTCCCAACGGCCTGCAGGTGGAGGGGCGCGGCGAGATCCGCCGCATCGTCAGCGGGGTGACGGCCAGCCGCGCGCTGATCGAGGCGGCCATCGAGGCGCAGGCCGATGCCATCTTCGTGCACCACGGCCTGTTCTGGCGCGGCATGGATGGCCGCATCACGGGCTGGCTCAAGGAGCGCATCCGCCTGCTGCTGGCCCACGACATCAATCTCTTTGCCTACCATCTGCCGCTGGATGCCCATCCGCAATGGGGCAACAACGCGCAGTTGGGCGTGCAGCTGGGGCTTGAGGGCCAGGCAACGTTTGGCGAGCAGAACCTGGGCTGGATGGCGGCAGCGGATTTTGCCGATGCGGCTGCGTTGGGCAGGCATGTGGAGCAGGCGCTGGGGCGCACGCCTGTCTGCGTGGGGGGAGAGCGCCTGCGCCCCAATCACCCCATTCGCCGCATTGCCTGGTGCACGGGCGGCGCGCAAGGTTTCTTCGAGGCCGCGATTGCCGCTGGGGCCGATGCCTTCATCACGGGCGAGATTTCCGAGCCGCAGGCGCATCTGGCCCGGGAAACGGGCGTGGCCTTCCTGGCGGCAGGCCACCATGCCACGGAGCGCTACGGCGCGCCGGCCCTGGCGGGTCAGGTGGCATTGGAGCTGGGGCTGGAGCACCGTTTCATCGAGATCGACAATCCGGCCTGATGCAGTTCCATCCTTGGCGCATCCCTTTGGCGGAGCCTTTTGCCGCAAGCGTGGTGCGAATAACCGGCTTGCCTGATCCGGATACTGAAAATGCCTGATTCCACACAGTCCACGGCCTTGATGGCCATCACCCAGGGCGACTCTGCCGGGGTGGGGCCCGAGACCATTGCCAAGGCGTTCATGGACGCGCCCGAGCAGATGCGCGGCTGCTTCGTTGTCGGCGAGTTGCAGACGCTGCGCCGGGCAGCCGCCGTGGCGGCGCGTGCGCGCGATGGCGACAACGCCATTCCCATGCCCGTGGCCGTCATCGAGTCGGCCGAGCAACTGTGGCAGGTGCCGCCCCATTGCGTCCCTTTGCTGGAGCTGCCCGGGCTGCCCGGTCCTGCGCCCTGGGGGCAGGTGAGCGCCAGCGCCGGTGACGCGGCCGCGCGCTGCGTGGTCTGGGCTGCGCGGGCTGCCTTGCGAGGCGAGATCGCGGCTCTGGTCACGGCGCCCCTGCACAAGGAGGCGTTGCATGCTGCGGGCGTGGACTTTCCTGGTCATACCGAGCTGCTGCAGTTCGAGGCTGCGCAGTATGCGGGTGTGGGCCTGGACCGCATGCCGGTGCGCATGATGCTGGCCAACGATGAGCTGCGCACGGTGCTGGTCAGCATCCATACCTCGCTGCGCAAGGCGATCGATGCGGTAACGAAGGACAACCTGCTGCAGACCTTGCGCATCACGCATGAGGCCCTGTCTCGCAGCCTGGGCCGCCCGCCGCGGATCGGTGTGGCAGGGCTGAACCCGCATGCGGGCGAGGGCGGCCTGTTCGGCAGCGAGGAGGTGGAGATCATTGCCCCGGCCATCGCCCAGGCGCGCGCCGAGGGCCTGGACGCCCACGGACCTTTTGCGCCCGATACGGTGTTCATGCGCGCCCGCAATGCTCCCGGCCATCCCGGCGAGTTCGACGCGGTGCTGGCCATGTACCACGACCAGGGACTGATTCCCGTGAAGTACCTGGGCGTGGAAAAAGGCGTGAATGTCACATTGGGGCTGCCGCTGGTACGCACCAGTCCGGACCACGGCACGGCTTTCGATATTGCGGGGCAGGGTGTTGCAGAGGCCGGAAGCCTGATTGAGGCCGTGCGAATGGCGCGCAAATTGGCGGCTTGAATGGCTAGCCCAAGCATCGGGAATCTGCAGTAATGGAAAACGCCCGTGGCAACCATGCCACGGGCGTTTTGATTTGCGTCAAAACACGGATTTCAGCGCTTGAGGCTGTCGCGAATCTCGCGCAGCAGCACGATGTCTTCGGGGGTGACGGGCGCGGGAGCGGGGGCTGCCGGTGCCTCGCGGCGCAGGCGGTTGATCTGCTTGACCATCATGAAAATGATGAAGGCCAGGATGATGAAGTTCACTGCCACCGTGATGAAGTTTCCATAGGCAAATACGGGGACGCCGGCCTTCTTGAGCGCATCGAGCGTCATCGCCGTTCCGGGGGGTACGCTGCCCAGCACGACGAACAGATTGGAGAAGTCCAGCTTGCCGAAAACCAGGCCCACGACCGGCATGATCAGGTCGTTTACCACGGAATCGACGATTTTGCCAAACGCTCCACCAATGATGACGCCCACGGCGAGATCTACCACGTTTCCCTTAACTGCGAACTCACGAAATTCCTGCATCATGCCCATGGCTGGCTCCATCTGGAAAGAGTTTGAGATAGCGCAGTATTGCGCGGCTTTGGAGCCTGTCAACGGCACAAGCAGCATGGAATAACCATACTCGCCCCGCTACAATTTATTGTTGACCCCAACTCAAGCGACGTAGTTCGAGGAACCCCATGAGTGACACTCCAATCGACTCCAGCAAGCGGACGTGGATCATCACGTCGGCGTGCGCTGGTGCGGTGGGCGGCGTGGCGACAGCCGTCCCGTTCGTGAGCACCTTCCAGCCATCCGAGAAGGCCAAAGCCGCCGGGGCTGCAGTGGAGGTCGATATCTCCGCCCTCAAGGACGGCGAGAAGCTCACGGTCGAGTGGCGCGGCAAGCCCGTCTGGATCATCAAGCGCACGCCTGACCAGATCAAGGAGCTGCCCGAACTGGACAGCCAGTTGGCCGATCCCCAATCCAAGCGCCACCCTGAAGAGTTCACGCCGCCCTATGCGATGAACGAGGCCCGCTCGATCAAGCCCGAAGTGCTGGTCGTCGTCGGCATCTGCACGCATCTGGGCTGCTCGCCTTCCGACAAGTTCCAGCCGGGCGCCCAGCCCTCGCTGCCCAGCGACTGGAAGGGCGGCTTCCTGTGCCCCTGCCATGGCTCGACCTTCGACATGGCTGGCCGTGTCTTCAAGAACAAGCCGGCTCCCGACAACCTGCAGGTGCCGCCGCACATGTACCTGTCGGAGACCAAGCTCCTCATTGGTGAAGACAAGGCTTGAGGGAGACAAGAACAATGGCCCACGAATTCAAGGACATCGATCCGAATGCGCCCGCCGGCGCCAAGCTCACGAACTGGTTCGAGAACCGTTTTCCCACGGCTTTCGACGCCTATCGCGTGCACATGTCGGAGTACTACGCTCCGAAGAATTTCAACTTCTGGTACATCTTCGGCTCGCTGGCGCTGCTGGTGCTGGTGATCCAGATCGTCACCGGCATCTTCCTGGTGATGCACTACAAGCCCGACGCCGAAAAGGCGTTCGCCTCGGTGGAGTACATCATGCGCGATGTGCCCTGGGGCTGGCTGATCCGCTACATGCACTCCACGGGTGCGTCGGCCTTCTTCGTCGTGGTCTATCTGCACATGTTCCGCGGTCTTCTGTACGGTTCGTACCGCAAGCCGCGCGAACTGGTCTGGATCTTCGGCTGCGCCATCTTCCTGGTGCTGATGGCCGAGGCCTTCATGGGCTACCTGCTGCCCTGGGGCCAGATGTCGTACTGGGGCGCCCAGGTGATCGTGAACCTGTTCTCGGCGATTCCCTTCATCGGCCCTGACCTGGCGCTGCTGATCCGTGGCGACTACGTGGTGGGCGATGCCACGCTCAACCGCTTCTTCAGCTTCCACGTGATCGCCGTGCCCCTGGTGCTGCTGGGCTTGGTCGTGGCCCACTTGCTGGCGCTGCACGATGTGGGCTCCAACAACCCGGATGGCATCGAGATCAAGGGCCCCAACGCGCCCAAGGACGCCAAGGGCCATCCGCTGGACGGCATTCCCTTCCATCCCTACTACACGGTGCACGACATCTTCGGCGTGACGGTGTTCCTGTTCCTGTTCTCGGCCGTGGTGTTCTTCGCGCCCGAGTTCGGCGGCTACTTCCTGGAGTACAACAACTTCATCCCGGCCGATCCGCTGAAGACGCCTTCGCACATTGCGCCGGTCTGGTACTTCACGCCGTTCTACTCGATGCTGCGTGCCATCACCAGCGAGATGATGTACGTGCTCATCGCCTGCGTGGTGCTGGGTGCGGGCTTTGGCGTGCTCAAGTCGCGCCTGCCGGCCGCCGTCAAGGGCGTGGTCGCCATCGTGGCCCTGGGCGTCATCGCCATGATGCTGTCCATCGATGCCAAGTTCTGGGGTGTGGTGGTGATGGGCGGTGCCGTGATCATCCTGTTCGCGCTGCCCTGGCTCGATTGCAGCCCGGTCAAGTCCATCCGCTACCGCCCGAGCTGGCACAAGTATCTCTACGGCATCTTCGTGATCAACTTCGTGATCCTGGCCTATCTCGGCGTGCAGCCGCCTTCGCCCATCGGCGAGCGCGTGTCCCAGGTCGGAACGCTGTTCTACTTCGGCTTCTTCCTGCTGATGCCCTGGTGGAGCCGTCTGGGCAAGACAAAACCCGTTCCCGATCGTGTGACGTTCAAGCCGCACTGAAGCTGGAGAGAACAACAATGAAGAAACTGATTCTCACGTTGATCGCGGCCCTGGGCATCGTGACCGGTGCACAGGCTGCCGAAGGCGGCATCGCCTGGGACAAGGCCCCGGGCAAGACGAATGACACGGCATCGCTGCAAAACGGCGCCAAGCTGTTCGTCAACTACTGCCTGAGCTGCCACTCGGCCGCATTCATGCGCTTCAACCGGCTGCAGGACATCGGGCTGACCGAGCAGGAAATCAAGGACAACCTGCTTTTCACCACCGATAAGGTCGGCGAGACCATGAAGGCGGCCATCAACCCCAAGGAAGCCAAGGAGTGGTTCGGCGCCAATCCTCCGGACCTGACGGTGATCGCACGTTCGCGTGCCGGCCACAACGGCACGGGCGCCGACTACCTCTACACCTTCCTGCGCACCTTCTACCGCGACGACACCAAGGCCACGGGCTGGAACAATCTGGCCTTCCCCAGCGTGGGCATGCCCCATGCGCTGTGGCAACTGCAGGGCGAGCGCCGCGCTATCTTCGAAGAAGCCGAGGAGCACGGTGTGAAGACCCAGGTTTTCAAGGGGTGGGAGCAGGTCTCTCCTGGCAGCATGAGCGCAGTGCAGTACGATCAGGCAGTTGGCGATCTGGTGAACTACCTGCAATGGATGGGTGAGCCGGCACAGAACAGCCGCACCCGCATTGGCGTGGGTGTGCTGCTTTTCCTGGCGGTCTTCATCTTCATCGCATGGCGCCTCAACGCCGCGTTCTGGAAAGACGTCAAATAAAACCGTGACTGCAGAAGGCCGTGCAAGCAATTGCTGCGGCTGAACTGTGTGCAGAGTGGGCGCCGCGAGCGACCCACTCTTTTTGATTTTTAGGAGCCTCCACCATGATGGTGCTTTATTCGGGAACGACCTGCCCCTTTTCACACCGTTGCCGCTTCGTCCTGTTCGAAAAAGGCATGGACTTCGAGATCCGCGATGTGGACCTGTTCAGCAAGCCTGAAGACATCAGCGTGATGAATCCGTACGGCCAGGTGCCCATCCTGGTCGAGCGCGACCTGATCCTGTACGAATCGAACATCATCAACGAGTACATCGACGAGCGCTTCCCGCATCCCCAGCTGATGCCCGGCGACCCGGTGGACCGCGCCCGCGTGCGCCTGTTCCTGCTGAATTTCGAAAAGGAACTGTTCGTCCACGTGAGCACGCTCGAGGAGCGCAACGTCAAGGGCAACGAAAAGGCCATCGAGAAGGCCCGCGCCCACATCCGCGACCGCCTGACGCAGCTGGCTCCCGTGTTCCTCAAGAACAAGTACATGCTGGGCGAGAACTTCTCCATGCTGGACGTGGCCATCGCCCCGCTGCTGTGGCGCCTGGACTACTACGGCATCGAGGTGTCCAAGAACGCCGCCCCGCTGCTCAAGTACGCCGAGCGCATCTTCTCGCGCCCTGCCTACATCGAAGCGCTGACGCCTTCCGAGAAGGTGATGCGCAAGTAATTCGCATCGGTTGACGACTGATTGCGCGGGCAGGGAAGGCGGTCAACCGGTCGCCATCCTGCCCGTTTTCGTGTTCCGACCACTCAGACCACTCATTTCCTGGGATCGTCATGACTGCCCCCGAAGCAACTTCCACCCGCCCCTACCTGATCCGGGCACTGTACGAGTGGTGCACCGACAACGGCTTCACGCCCCACATCGCCGTGCGTGTGGACCGCAATGTGCAGGTGCCGCGCGAGTTCGTGCGCGACGGCGAGATCGTGCTCAACGTCAGCTACGACGCCACCAGCGGCCTGCAGATGGGCAATGACTTCATCAGCTTCACGGCCCGCTTTGGCGGCAAGCCCCGCGAAATCATGGTGCCCGTGGAGCAGGTGATGGCCATCTACGCACGCGAGACCGGGCAAGGCATGGCTTTCCCGGCGCCGGAGCCCGAGGCCGAAGCCGACAACGATGTTTCGCCCGGGCAGGAGTCCGATGAGCCTGTGCCACAGGACGCCGCCGCTGAGGTGCCGGCCGAGCCTGCATCCGACGAGCGCGTGGTGCAGCTGGTGAGCATCCACAGCGAAGGTGATGACGAAGAGCCCCCGCGCACGCCGCCGCCTTCGGGCACGCGGCCTTCGCTGAAGCTGGTCAAGTAGGTTTTTCGCATCGGCGCGCATGCCGTTGCTCCCGCAAGCGTGCTTGGCTCCATCGGGAAAGTCCGAAGCAGCATTTTTCTGCGCTAGAATGCGTGCTTCGCCGGTTTAGCTCAGTTGGTAGAGCACCCGCCTTGTAAGCGGTAGGTCGTCAGTTCGAATCCGACAACCGGCACCAGAAGGTCTCCTCAGGAGGCCTTTTTTCATTTCCGTGCCCCGATTCCGGCAGCCGCTCTTCAGTGGCCGGTCAGGCCTGGACCTTGAGGCGGATCTCGGCCACATCCCAGCCCTTGGTGCGCAAGTGGGCGGCCATGGCCGGCAGCAGCTGGCGTATCTTGGCCGCTGCCGCGTTGTTGCGCACCAGCAGGCACCAGGTGCTGCCCTCGATGGGGCCTGCCTGCAGGCTGTCGCGCAGCAGCGGTGGCACCAGGGGCAGGATGGCCGTCAGGCGATTGCTGGAGTCGCGTGTGAGCTGGGCGAGCCGGGCCAGTGTCGGCGAGTTCTCGACAGCGTGCAGGGCGGTGACGGCGTGATTGCGGCGTGTGAAGGTCATGGGCTTGAAGGCTGGTCAGGCAGCGTAGGCATGCGCCAGCCGGGACCCTCGTTATAGCAGCATCTGCAGGGCGGCGCGGGTCCGGGAATTCGGGTTCAGGGCTCTGCGGCCGCATGCGTCGGCCTGCCTGGAAGAGGGTTGGACAGAGACAGTTAGAATCAATTGTTCGGTTCTCGCTTCAGCCCGGCCGCATGTGTTCTCCAGCAGGGTACTTGCAGGCAGGTGGAGCGGCCCCATCTGAAATCCAACAATCTAGGGATTCCAGGCACACCGCAGTCCGCTTCAGCGGGTGGCGGTGTGTCTTTTTCGCATGGCCACCAACTTCCTCACCAAACTATTCGGCAGCCGAAACGATCGGCTTCTCAAGCAATACCGCAAGACGGTCGTTCGCATCAATGCGATGGAGCCCGACTACGAGAAGCTCAGCGACGAGGATCTGCGCGCAAAGACGCAGGAATTCAAGGAGCGTGTGGCCAAGGGAGAGTCGCTGGACGACCTGCTGCCCGAAGCCTTCGCCGTGGTGCGCGAAGGGTCCAAGCGTGTCATGAAGATGCGCCACTTCGACGTCCAGTTGCTGGGCGGCATGGCACTGCACTACGGCAAGATCGCGGAAATGCGCACCGGCGAAGGCAAGACGCTGACCGCCACGCTGCCGGTCTACCTGAACGCACTGTCGGGCAATGGCGTGCACGTGGTGACGGTGAACGACTATCTGGCCAACCGCGATGCCACCTGGATGGCCAAGCTGTACAACTTCCTCGGCCTGTCGGTGGGCATCAACCTGCCCAACATGCCGCGCGAGGAAAAGCAGGCCGCCTACAACAGCGACATCACCTACGGTACGAACAACGAATACGGCTTCGACTACCTGCGCGACAACATGGTCTACGAGTCGGGCGACCGCGTTCAGCGCGTGCTCAACTACGCCATCGTCGACGAGGTGGACTCCATCCTGATCGATGAGGCCCGCACGCCGCTGATCATCAGCGGTCAGGCCGAGGACCACACGGCCATGTACGTGGCCATGAACAAGATCGTGCCCAACCTGGTGCGCCAGGAAGGCGAGGCTGATCCCCGCACGGGCGAAGGCGTGACCAAGCCCGGCGACTTCACGGTGGACGAAAAGAGCCACCAGGTATTCCTGACCGACCAGGGCTACGAAGCCGCCGAGCGCCTGCTGGGCCATGCCGGCATGATTGCCGAGGGCGCCTCGCTCTACGACCCGGCCAACATCACCCTGGTCCACCATCTGTATGCGGCGCTGCGCGCCAACAATCTCTACCACCGTGACCAGCACTACGTGGTGCAGAACGGCGAGATCGTCATCGTTGACGAGTTCACGGGCCGCCTGATGGCGGGCCGGCGCTGGAGCGATGGCCTGCACCAGGCTGTCGAGGCCAAGGAAGGCGTGACCATCCAGGCCGAGAACCAGACCATGGCCTCGATCACCTTCCAGAACTACTTCCGTCTCTACGGCAAGCTGGCGGGCATGACGGGTACGGCCGATACCGAAGCCTACGAATTCCAGGAAATCTACGGCCTCGAAACCGTGGTGATTCCGCCCAACCGTCCCAGCAAGCGCGACGACCAGCTCGACCGCGTCTACAAGACCACGCGCGAGAAGTACGAGGCGGCGATCCGCGACATCCGCGAATGCCATGAGCGCGGCCAGCCCGTGCTGGTGGGTACGACCTCGATCGAGAACTCGGAAATCATCGACGAGCTGCTCAACAAGGAAAACCTGCCCCACCAGGTGCTCAACGCCAAGCAGCACGAGCGCGAGGCCGACATCGTGGCCCAGGCCGGCCGTCCCGGCATGATCACCATCGCCACCAACATGGCCGGTCGTGGTACCGACATCGTGCTGGGCGGCAACATCGAAAAGCAGGTTGCGGCTGTCGAGGCCGATGAATCCCTGTCCGAAGCCGAACGCCAGCAGCGCATCGAACAGATGCGCGCCGACTGGAAGATCGAGCATGACAAGGTTTCGGCCCTGGGTGGCCTGCGCATCATCGCCACGGAGCGCCACGAATCTCGCCGTATCGACAACCAGCTGCGTGGCCGTTCGGGCCGCCAGGGCGACCCCGGCTCCTCGCGCTTTTACCTGAGCCTGGACGATGCGCTGATGCGCATCTTCGCGGGCGACCGTGTGCGCGCCATCATGGACCGCCTGAAGATGCCCGATGGCGAAGCCATCGAAGCCGGCATCGTGACCCGCTCCATCGAAGGCGCTCAGCGCAAGGTCGAGGCCCGCAACTTCGACATCCGCAAGCAGCTGCTCGAATACGACGACGTGTCCAACGACCAGCGCAAGGTGATCTACCAGCAGCGCAACGAGATCCTCGACGCCTCGGACCTGCACGAGATGATCACGGTGATGCGCGATGACGTGGTGTCCGACCTGGTGCGCCAGTACGTGCCCGCCGAGTCCATGGAAGAGCAATGGGATCTGGCCGGCCTGGAAAAGGCGCTGGAAAGCGAATGGCGCATCCAGCTGCCGCTGCAATCGCAAGTGCAGTCCGCGCATGCCATCACCGACGAGGAGATCCTCGAGAAGGTGCTGCAGGCTGCCCGTGAAGTGTTCGAGGCCAAGGTCGAGCTGATCGGACGCGAGAACTTCACTCAATTCCAGCGCGCCGTGCTGCTGCAAAGCTTTGATACCAACTGGCGTGACCACCTGTCCGCGCTGGACTATCTGCGCCAGGGCATCCACCTGCGTGGCTATGCCCAGAAGCAGCCCAAGCAGGAATACAAGCGCGAGGCTTTCGAGCTGTTCCGCCAGCTCATCGACCAGGTCAAGACCGAAGTCACGCGCGTGCTGATGACCGTGCAGGTGCAGTCGCGCGAACAGGTGGAGCAGGCCACCGAGGCCATGGAGCAGCGCAGCGCCCACAGCCTGGAGCACATGACCTATGGCGCTCCCTCGGATGGCGACATCGGTGGCTCCCTCGAAGACGAGCCGCTGGAGTTGCCCGAAGGCGCTCGCGTGGGCCGCAATGATCCCTGCCCCTGCGGCAGCGGCAAGAAGTACAAGCAGTGCCACGGCAAGCTGTCGTGATGCGGCCGGCGTCGTAAGACGCCGCAAGACACGGAAAACGGCACGGATGCACTCCGTGCCGTTTTCTTTTTTAAGGTCGATGAAATACGTGCCGCCCCGGTTTGTTCCGATAATGGAGCGCGTTTTTCTTTCACTGTAGGAAGCCCCTCAATGCCTGTGAATCTCTCCGCTCCCGTGCACGCCGACCTGTTGGCGATCAACGGCGTTCGCATCGGCGTCACCGAAGCCGGTGTGCGCAAGGCCAACCGCAAGGACCTGTCCGTGTTCCTGCTCGACGAGGGCGCTTCGGTGGCGGGTGTGTTCACGCAGAACCGTTTCTGCGCAGCGCCCGTGCAGGTCAGCCGCGAGCACCTGGCCCAGACGTCCGGCGCCATCCGTGCCATGGTCATCAACACAGGCAATGCCAATGCCGGCACCGGCGCTGACGGACTGGCGCGCGCGCGCCGCACCTGTGCGGATCTGGCTGCGCTGCTGCAGCTCAAGCCCGAGCAGATCCTGCCGTTCTCCACTGGCGTGATCATGGAAGAGCTGCCCGTGGATCGCATCGCCGCCGGCCTGCCAGCTGCCATCGCAGCAGCCAAGGCCGACAACTGGGGCACGGCCGCCGAAGGCATCATGACCACCGACACCCTGCCCAAGGCCTTCAGCCGCGCCGTGGACATTGGCGGCAAGCGCGTGAGCATTACCGGCATCAGCAAGGGTGCGGGCATGATTCGCCCCAACATGGCGACCATGCTGGGCTTTCTGGCCACCGACGCCGCCATCGCACCTGAACTGTTGCAGCCTCTGGTCAAGGAGCTGGCCGACGGATCGTTCAACCGCGTGACCATCGACGGCGACACATCGACCAACGATTCCTTTGTGTTGGTCGCCACGCACAAGGCCGGCAATGCGCAGATCACTTCGCTGACCAGTGCCGAAGGCCAGGCCCTGAAGGCTGCATTGCTGGATGTGTCGCGCCTGCTGGCCCAGGCCATCGTGCGCGACGGCGAAGGCGCCACCAAGTTCATCACCGTCAAGGTGGAGGGCGGCAAGACCGAGGCTGAGTGCCGCCTCGTGGCCTATTCCATCGCGCATTCACCCCTGGTCAAGACGGCGTTCTTTGCCAGCGATCCGAACCTGGGCCGCATCCTTGCGGCGGTGGGCTATGCTAGCATCGACGATCTGGACCAGACCAAGATCGACCTGTACCTGAACGATGTGCATGTCGCAGTCAATGGCGGCCGCAACCCTGCCTATCAGGAGGAAGACGGCCAGCGCGTGATGAAGCAGCAGGAGATCATCGTGCGCGTGCTACTGGGCCGAGGGCAGGCCGAGCAGACCGTGTGGACCTGCGATCTGAGCCACGACTACGTGAGCATCAACGCCGACTACCGCTCCTGACTCTCCACCCACCGTGCCGCCGGCAGCCGCAGGCCTTGTGCCTGGCTGCTGCCAGCTTTCAATGGCGGCCGGCGCGCAAAAGCTCTGGCGTTGGCATGAGATCCATCTCGATTCCCGGGCATATCCAGCGTCGGTGGCCGTGAGATCCGTATTCGAGAGACATCCATGACATTGCCCACAGAAGCCGTCGCCGCCCCCTTGCTGCAACTCGTGCAGCGCGCCGAGCAACTGATGCAGCGCATCGAGGCCATCCTGCCCCAGCCGCTGCAATCCCCCGCAGACTGGAATACCGCCATCGCCTGGCGCTATCGCAAGCGCGCCAACGGCTGCGGTTTGCTGGAGCCCGTGCGCCATGTCGGCGCCATGCAGCTGTCCGACCTGCAGAACATCGATGTGCAAAAGGACAAGATCGCGCGCAACACCGAGCAGTTCGTGACCGGCCGCACGGCCAACAACGTGCTGCTCACCGGCGCGCGCGGCACGGGCAAATCCTCGCTGATCCGTGCCTGCCTGCATGCTTTTGCTTCGCAGGGCCTGCGCCTGATCGAGGTGGACAAGGCCGATCTGACCGACCTGCCCGACATCGTCGATGTGGTGGCCGGCCGGCCCGAGAAGTTCGTCATCTATTGCGACGATCTGAGCTTTGAGGAAGGCGAGCCTGGCTACAAGGCCATGAAGTCCATTCTGGATGGATCGGTCAGCGCCGCCAGCCCGAACGTGCTGGTCTATGCGACCAGCAATCGCCGCCATCTGCTGCCGGAGTACCAGTCCGAGAATCTGACCTACCAGCGCGGCGAGGATGGGGAGCTGCATCCCGGAGAGGTGATCGAGGAAAAAATCTCGCTGTCCGAGCGTTTCGGCCTGTGGGTGAGCTTCTACCCGTTCAGCCAGGACGAGTACCTGCGCGTGGTGGCACAGTGGCTGGAGGCCCTGGGCCTGGACCAGGCCACGATCGAGGCGGCACGCCCGGAGGCCCTGGTCTGGGCGCTGGAGCGCGGTTCACGCAGCGGTCGCGTGGCCCACCAGTTTGCGCGCGACTATGCGGGCCGTGCCGAGCGCCCGAGTCAGCGCCAGACCGGCATCGCCGATGTCCAGGGGTTGGCTGAAGAGGCTGAACTCTGAGCACCTGCTGCCTGGCCCTGGGCTGGGCAGACTTTTTTGCGAAAGATCAAGTGACTGAAAAAGAAATCTCCCCCAAGGCCCGCGCTGAGGCGGCCGAGTCGCAGGCGCCAGTGCGGCGCAAGCACACCGAAGTCGCCGTTGGCGTGCTGCTTCGCGAGTCCGATGGCGCGTTGCTGATCACCAGCCGTCCGCCGGGCAAGCCGTATGCAGGCTACTGGGAGTTTCCGGGCGGCAAGATCGAAGCCGGTGAGACCGTGGAGCAGGCCTTGCGCCGCGAGATGCAAGAGGAACTGGGCGTAGAGATCGCGGCCGCTGAAGTCTGGAAGGTGACCGAGCATGACTATCCGCATGCCCTGGTGCGCCTGCACTGGTGCAAGGTCACGCGCTGGAGCGGGGAGTTCGAGATGCGTGAAGGCCAGCAGATGGCCTGGCAGCAACTTCCGCTGCAGGTGCATCCGGTGCTGCCAGGTGCCTATCCGGTGCTGCAGTGGCTGAGCGAGGAACGCGGGCTGCCTTTCGATGCCGGGTTCTACGAGGCAGGCCAGCCGAAAGCCTGATCGGGCCTGATCAAGGCTCGGTGCGAGGATCGCCGAAGGGCGCATCCTCGGGCGGCATCGGTGCAGGCACGCGGAATTCCTCATTGGCCCATGCGCCCAGGTCGATCTGGCGGCAGCGTTCGCTGCAGAAGGGGCGGAAACGGTTGGCTGGTGCGAACAGGCTGGGGCCTGCACAGGTCGGGCAGCGCACCGTGGGGCCGGCAGAAGAGAGGCTGGCGGGCTGGGGGGCGGGGGCGCTCGAGGGCATGTCGGCCGTCTTGTCCATCAGCTGCAAAGCGTGACCTCGAACGAGGCATCTTCGCTGCAGGGTTGAGGCTTGGCGCCGTTCTCGGGGCGGAGCAGGCGCACCGAAACCAGTAGGCGGTTGCCGCTGATCTCCGGAACCAGATTCAACGACGGGTCTATGCGCAGGCGCAGCAGCTGAAAGCTGCGGCCGGGCGGCATGGCCTGCTGGAACACGCCTTTTTCGGCAGCCACCCATTGCGGCACGCCGGTTTCGCGCAGCAGCTTGAGCAGCAATTGCAGCGACTGACCCAGCGGGGTCAGGGTGCTGGCCCAGTCCTCCAGATCGCGCAGGCGTATCTGGGGATCATGGAACTGCCAGGCGTGATAGGCCGGAAGGTCGAAGCCGCAGGTGCCGCCGGGGATGCCGATGCGGCTGCGCACGGCCATCAGCCACTCGTTTTCAGTCAGGGTCTGGCCGGCCTTGCCGTTCTGGGCATTGAGCTGGGCAAAGCACTGCTCCACATGGCGTGAGACCTGGTCAAGCATGTGCTCGGCAATGTCGGGATTGCCGCGCAGGCTGTCGAGCAGGCTTTTGTGGCGCTCAAGGTCCTTGAGCACGTCCGTCTTCAGGTCGGTACGTGCCGCCACGTCCATGATCTCGAAGATGGTGACCAGCGCAAAATGGTGATCGATGGAATGAGCGCGCGACAGCAACTCGCTCAGGCGGCGATATAGCTGTTCCAACCGGAGGTAGGTCCTCAGGCGCTCATTGAAAGGATATTCGTACAGGATCACGCTTGCTGGGCTCCTCGGGGTGCACAGGAATCAGCTGTCTACGTCGTGCACATGCTGAATTACACGCACAGGCCAAGCCATGGCGTGCATCATAGCCCGAACCATGCAGAGATTCGATCGGTGCATGCGCGCAAAGCCTCTATCGTCATGGCCTCGTCGTTGTAGAGCACCCAGTCGGCGGCTGCCAGCCGTGCCGCACGTGTGGCCTGGGCCGAGATGATGGCCTGCACCGCCTCGCGTGGCAATCCGTTGCGCGCGATCACGCGAGCGATCTGCGTTTCGGTGCGGCAGTCAACGACCAGCACCGCATCAAGCATGGCAGGCCAGCGGCCGGACTCCACGAGCAAGGGAATGTCATGCACGATGAGTCGGCACCCAGCCACTGTGGCCTGCTCCACTTGCCGGGCCGTCTGCTGCGCCACGAGGGGATGGACGATGGCCTCCAGCTGCTGTCGTGCCGAGGGCTGCTGAAAGACCAGTTCGCGCATGCGCGTGCGGTCCAGGGCGCCGCTGGCATCAATCAGTTCGGGCCCGAAGACGCGCGCTATCTCGGGCAGAGCAGCACCTTCGGGGGCGGTGAGGCTGCGAGAGATCTGGTCGGCATCGATCACGGCCGCTCCGCGCAAGCCCAGTTGCGCTGCGACGGTGCTCTTGCCGCTGCCAATGCCGCCCGTCAGGCCCAGCCGAAACGGGCGTGCAAGCAAGGGCGGGGCGATGCTGGGGGCCATGCCGCAGTGTTGAATCAAAGGCCCAAGGCCGCCAATAGGGATTGCAGCATCTGCTGCGGTCCGAACACCATGGCTGCAAAGCCGGCGCCCGCCAGAAAGGGGCCGAAGGGAACATAGCCGCCCTCACGCAGGCGGCTGTTGATCTTCAACGCGATGCCCACGATGGCGCCAATCACCGACGAGATCAGGATGATGGGCACGAGTGCCTGCCAGCCGAACCAGGCGCCCAGCGCGGCAAACAGCTTGAAGTCGCCGTAGCCCATGCCTTCCTTGCCGGTGGCCAGCTTGAAGGCCCAGTAAACCAGCCACAGCGAGAGATAGCCCGCTGCAGCGCCCCATACCGCGTCGGCCAGAGGCACGGCGGTCCAGTGCAGCGCCGACGACAGCAGTCCGGCCCACAGCAAGGGCAGGGTGATGTCGTCGGGAAGCAGTGTGGTGTCCCAGTCGATCAATGCCAGGCTCAGCAAGGCCGCACTGAAAAGGCACCAGGCAGCGCCTGTGGGCGTGATGCCCCATTGCGCCGCACAGTAGGCAAACAGCGCGGCGCAGGCCAATTCCACCAGCGGATAGCGGATGCTGATCGACGCCTTGCATTCGGAGCACCGGCCTCGCAGCGCCAGATAACTGAGCACGGGAATATTCTCGTACCAGTGGATGGCATGGCCGCAATGCGGGCAGCGCGAGCGGGGGCGGCTCAGGCTCAGGGGCGCCTCGGCAGGCGGCGGCGCTGTGGCGGGCGATGGCGTGGCGGAGGATGAAGATTTCTCTTGCGCCCATTGGGCGCATTCCGCATTCCATTGCTGTTCCATCATGCGGGGCAGCCTATGCACCACCACGTTGAGAAAGCTGCCAACCAACAGGCCCAGCAGGCCGCCCAATGCAGCCTGCATCCAGAGTTCCAAAACCATCAGACCACCTGGCCCAGCTTGAAGATGGGCAGATACATCGAAACCACGATGCCGCCGATGAGGGTGCCCAGGAAAACAATGATGATGGGCTCCATCAGGCTGGACAGGCCAGCCACCATGTCATCGACCTCTTCTTCATAGAAATCGGCCGCCTTGCCCAGCATATGGTCGATGGAGCCGGATTCCTCGCCGATGGCGCACATCTGCAGCACCATGGACGGAAAGACATTGGCATTGGTCATGGCCACGGTGAGACTGGTGCCGGTGGAGACTTCCTGCTGGATCTTTTCCGTGGCATTGGCATACACGGCATTGCCGGATGCGCCGCCGACAGAATCCAGTGCCTCGACCAATGGGACGCCCGCGGCAAACATGGTCGACAGCGTGCGCGTCCAGCGTGCGACGCAGGATTTCTCGATCAGCACGCCAAAGACCGGCACCTTCAGCAGCGTACGGTCCATGAATTGCTGCATGCGCTCGTTGCGCTTCCAGGCCTGCATGAAGAAGTAGAGACCGCCGCCAATCACGCCGAAGATCAACCACCACCATTGGACAAAGACATCGCTGATGCCCATAACGAACAGCGTCGGCGCCGGCAGGTCGGCGCCGAACGAACTGAACACTTCCTTGAAGGCCGGGATCACGAAAATCATGATGATGGTCACGACGATGAAGGCCACGACGATGACCGAGATCGGGTACATCAGCGCCGATTTGATCTTGGACTTGATGGCCTCGGTCTTCTCCATGTACGTGGCCAGGCGGTCCAGCAGGGCTTCCAGGATACCGGCCGCTTCGCCCGCCTCCACCAGATTGCAGTAGAGGCTATCGAAGTACATGGGGTGCTTGCGATAGGCCGCGTTCAGCGAGGTGCCGGTCTCCACGTCGGCGCGAATATCGGCCAGAAGGCGCGTCACGCTGGGGTTGGTGTTGCCCCGTCCGACAATGTCGAAGGCCTGAAGCAGCGGGACGCCCGCCTTCATCATCGTTGCCATCTGGCGGGTGAACAGCGCAATGTCCTTGGGCTTGATCCTCTTGCCCCCGCGTGTGCGGCGCTTCTTGATCTTGCTGGGCAGCACGCCCTGGCGGCGCAGCATGGCCTGGACCTGGTTGATGCCCCCGGCCCGGGTCTCGCCTCGGATGATCTTGCCGTTGCGATCCTTGCCTTCCCATTCGAAGACAAATTCCTTGATTCCCTTGGACGCGGCTGTGGCCATCGTGCTCCCTCGTTTGTTGTCTGCGCTGTCCGCGCTATTTACTCATTGGTGACTGCCAGCACTTCTTCGAGCGAGGTCAGTCCCTGTCTGGCCTTGTGCAAACCCGAGCCACGCAGCGACCGCACGCCTTCGCGCTTGGCCTGTGCGGCGATCTCCAGCGCACTGCCGTCCTGCAGGATGATGCGCTGGATTTCCTCGCTGATAGGCATCACCTGATAGATGCCTACGCGGCCCTTGTAGCCGTTGTTGCATGCCGGACAGCCGACGGGCCTGTAGGTGACCCAGCTGCCGTCAATGTCCGCATCGTCGTAGCCTGCATCGATCAGGGCCTCCCGCGGAATGTCAGCCGGCTCCTTGCATTGAGGGCACAGGCGCCTGGCCAGGCGCTGGGCGGTGATCAGGATCACGCTCGATGCGATGTTGAAGGGCGCAATGCCCATGTTGCGCATGCGCGTCAACGTGGTCGGTGCGTCATTGGTGTGCAGCGTTGACAGCACCAAGTGGCCGGTTTGCGCTGCCTTGATCGAGATGTCGGCGGTTTCCAGATCGCGGATTTCACCGACCATGATGATGTCGGGATCCTGGCGTAGAAAAGCCTTGAGCGCAGTGGCAAAGGTGAGGCCGGCCTTTTCGTTCACATTGACCTGGTTGACGCCGGGCAGGTTGATTTCCGAAGGATCTTCCGCCGTGGCGATGTTCACGCCGGCCTTGTTCAGCAGGTTCAGGCAGGTGTACAGCGACACTGTCTTGCCAGAGCCGGTGGGGCCTGTGACCAGAATCATTCCGTAGGGGCGGCTGATGGCTTCAAGCAGGCGTGCCTTCTCCTCGGGTTCATAGCCCAGGGCGTCGATGCCCATCCTGGCCGAGCTCGGGTCCAGGATACGGATCACGATCTTCTCGCCGAAAAGCGTGGGCAGCGTGCTGACGCGAAAGTCGATGACGCGGTCCGGGCCGACCTTGAGCTTCATGCGCCCGTCCTGCGGGACACGCTTTTCCGAGATGTCCATGCGCGAGATCACCTTGATGCGCGAGGCCAGCTTCTCCTTGATGGCAATGGGCGGCGATGCAATTTCACGCAACTCGCCGTCAATGCGAAAGCGCACGCGGTACTGGTGCTCGTAGGGTTCGAAATGCAAGTCCGACGCGCGCATGTTGAAGGCGTCGAGCAGCATTTTGTGCAGGAACTTGACGATGGGCGCATCTTCGACGTCTGCTGCGGCCGAGTTGTCCTTTTCCTCTGCCACCTCATCAGGCTTGAGGTCGCCGAACTCGAAGTCGCCGCTGCCGCCATAGCTGTCCATGGCCTCGCTGGCGCTTTTGTTCTGCTGCGCGATCAGCCGCTCCAGCTTGTCGGCCTCGACGATGATCCAGTCCACGCCCAACTGGGTGGTGAACTTGATCTGCTCGGCGGCTTCCTGCTGCGTCGGGTCGGCGGTGGCCACCGTGAGGCGGTTGCCGCGCTTGCTCAGAGGCAGGACGCGATAGGTGCTGATGATCTTGGCGTCCAGCAGATCCTGCGGCAGGCGCATGGCGTCGACCGCATCAAGATCGAGCAGCGGCGCGCTGAACATGGTGGAAACCGTCTCCGCCACTTCCAGGGCAGAGAGGGTGCCGGCGACGCTCAGTTCTGCAATGAACGAGGTGCGATTGGTGGCGGCCTTGCCGGCAGCCGCTTCCGCTGCCTGTTGCGATACCTTGCCTGCTGAAATCAAGGCCCGCCCGATGCCGGGAAGCGATGCGACAGCGGATGCATTCTTGAGCGAGGAGTCAGCAACAGCCATGTAGCAAGACGTGTGAGAGGAAAGGACATTTATCCTATCATCACTGAGCACTTGGAATGCCAGACACACTGTTACACGCCTGGGTCTTGAACCTGGCGCAATGGTGTGATGGAGATGGAATGACCAGATGGTCGGGGTGAGAGGATTCGAACCTCCGGCCTCTACGTCCCGAACGTAGCGCTCTACCAGGCTAAGCTACACCCCGTTGCTTTTGTAGAAAAAGCGAGCAGCCTGAATCAGGTGCGTCGCTCCAAAAGCTGAGACGCCAATTGTAGCAAACTTGCCGTATGCAAATTGCTTGGGAGCACATTTATTGCGTCGATGGCGCGGCGTGCCTCGGCATGTGCGGCCTCGCGTGCCACGTCCAGCGCACCTGTGCTGCGCACGATATCCACTACAGCGGTCAGTTGCTCGGTGGAGCCCTGTTCGATGGCGGCGCGCACGATGGCGGCCTGCTCAGGCGTGCCGCGTTGCATGGCGGCAATCAGGGGGAGGGTGCATTTGCCTTCGCGCAGGTCATCGCCCAGGTTCTTGCCCATTTCCTGGGCATCGCCTGCGTAGTCGAGTACGTCGTCAATGATCTGGAAGGCCGTGCCCAGCGCCTGGCCATAGCTGGCGCAGGCCTGCTCGATTTCGCGGGGCGCGTCGGCCAGCACGGCGCCCAGCTGGGCGCTGGCCTCGAAGAGCTGGGCGGTCTTGGAGCGGATGACGTGCAGGTAGCCGGCTTCGTCCAGCGAGGCATCGTGCGTGTTGATCAGCTGCTGGACCTCGCCCTCGGCGATCACGTTGGTGGCATCCGAGAGGATCTTGAGCACGCGCATGCTGCCGACTTCCACCATCATCTGGAAGGAGCGCGAGTGCAGGAAGTCGCCGACCAGCACGCTGGCCGGATTGCCGAAGGTCTCGTTGGCCGTCGGGCGGCCGCGACGCAGCGTGGATTCATCCACGACGTCGTCGTGCAGCAGGGTGGCTGTATGAATCAGTTCGACCACGGCAGCCAGGACATGCCTGTCCTTGCCTTCGTATCCCAATGCATTGCAGACCATGAGCAGCAGGGCGGGCCGCAGGCGCTTGCCGCCTGCAGCGATGATGTACTGGGAGATCTGGGCAATCAGCGGGACGGTGGTCGTCAGGCGCTGGGCAATCACATGATCCACCTCGCGCATGTCGTCAGTGATCAGGGCAAGCGGATTGGGGGTGGAGAGAGCTGTGGTCAAGGTACTGCGGGCGCCAAGTGGAGCGTCAATTATAGGAAGAGCGACCCTGCCTGCGACCCGCTCTGGCGGTTGTTTGGGCGAAGGAGGGGAGCGCTTCATGCAAGGAATGTGAGTGCGTGCTAGAATCTCCGGCTTCCGTGGAAATTCGTTCGCGGAACTCTCAAATTCAAGAGGTTTAAATGTACGCAGTCATAAAAACCGGCGGCAAGCAGTATCGCGTTGCAGCTGGCGAAAAGATCAAGGTAGAACAGATTGCTGCGGACGTAGGCCAAGAAGTTGTGATCGATCAGGTTCTGGCAGTCGGCAACGGCGCTGAAATCAAGGTCGGCACACCTCTGGTGTCCGGTGCGTCTGTCAAGGCAACCGTGGTTGCTCACGGCAAGCACGACAAAGTGCACATCTTCAAGATGCGCCGTCGTAAGCATTATCAGAAGCGCCAAGGCCATCGCCAGCAGTTCACCGAGCTGCAGATCGTGGCGATCGCTGCTTAATCCAGGAGCTGAGTCATGGCACAGAAAAAAGGCGGCGGCTCTACGCGAAACGGGCGCGATTCCAAGCCCAAAATGCTCGGCGTGAAGGCTTTTGGTGGTGAGTTGATCACCGCCGGCTCGATCATCGTGCGCCAACGTGGCACCAAGTTCCACCCCGGCGACAACGTCGGCGTGGGCAAGGACCACACCCTGTACGCTCTGGTGGACGGCCACGTGTCGTTTGCTGTCAAGGGTGCACTGTCCAAGCACACGGTCAACGTGACGGCTGCCTAAGCTCTGTCACTTCGACGCTCGAAGCCCCGACCTGTCGGGGCTTTGTCGTTTCAGGAGGGCGGTGCATCGTGCGCTCGTCCCCTTTTCCGTCTCTGAGGTGTGGCCTGGGGCTGTCTGGTGCACACTGCTTTTTGTAAACTGGATGCCTCATGAAGTTCGTCGACGAAGCTTATATCGACATTGCTGCCGGTGATGGCGGCAATGGCTGCGTGTCATTCCGGCACGAAAAATACAAGGAATTCGGTGGTCCCGATGGAGGAGATGGCGGCCGTGGAGGCCATGTCTACGCGGTGGCCGACGTCAATCTCAACACCCTGGTGGACTACCGCTTCTCGCGTCGCCACGATGCCACGCGCGGCGAGCACGGCAAGGGCTCGGACATGTTCGGTGCCGCAGGCAACGACATCACGCTGCGCATGCCGGTTGGCACCATCATCAGCGATGCCGAAACCGGGGAGGTGCTCTACGAACTGTTGACGCCCGGCGAGGTGGTGACCATTGCCAAGGGCGGGGATGGCGGCTACGGCAACCTGCGCTTCAAGAGCGCCATCAACCGCGCGCCACGGCAAAAGACGCCTGGCTGGCCCGGTGAGCGCAAGAACCTCAAGCTGGAGCTCAAGGTTCTGGCCGACGTGGGTCTGCTGGGCATGCCCAATGCGGGCAAATCCACCTTCATCGCCGCAGTCTCCAATGCGCGTCCCAAGATTGCCGACTATCCGTTCACCACGCTGCATCCCAATCTGGGCGTGGTTCGTGTTGCCGCCGAGCAAAGCTTTGTGGTGGCCGATATCCCCGGGCTGATCGAAGGCGCGTCGGAAGGTGCCGGCCTGGGCCACCAGTTCCTGCGTCACCTGCAGCGCACCCGATTGCTGCTGCATGTGGTGGACCTGGCGCCGTTCGATGACAGCGTGGATCCTGTGGCCCAGGCCAAGGCCATCGTGGGCGAGTTGCAGAAGTACGATGCCGAGCTGTACAACAAGCCGCGCTGGCTGGTGCTCAACAAGCTGGACATGGTGCCGGCCGAGGAGCGCGCCGCACGCGTCAAGGACTTCGTCAAGCGCTTCAAGTGGAAGGGTCCGGTGTTCGAGATTTCCGCCCTGACGCGCGAAGGCTGCGAAGTGCTGATCCGCACCATCTACAAGCATGTGCATGAACAGCAGCAGATCGAGGCCGGTCCCAAGGAAATCGACCCACGCTTCGTCGAACTCGAGGGTGATGGCGTGGATCTCACCGACCCGCGTTTTGCTCCCCGCGATTCCGAGTAAGAGCGGCCTGTCCCACCCATTGCCTTGATCACAACAGCGGCGGGGTCTGCCTCGACCTGCGCTGCAAGAATCACTATCCATCCATGTCTTCCAACTTGTTGCGTGATGCCCATCGCATCGTGGTCAAGGTCGGCTCCAGCCTGGTGACCAATGAAGGTCGCGGTCTTGATGAGGCCGCGATCCAGGAATGGAGCCGCCAGCTGGCGGCCCTGGTGCGCGGGGATGAAAGCCATGGAGGCCGGCGGCGCGAGGTAATCATGGTCTCCAGCGGCGCGGTGGCCGAAGGCATGAAGCGTCTGGGCTGGATTGCACGGCCCAAGGAGATTCATGAACTGCAGGCCGCTGCGGCCGTGGGGCAGATGGGCCTGATACAGATGTACGAGTCCAAGTTGCGCGAACAGGGCATGGGCAGTGCGCAGGTGCTGCTCACGCATGCCGACCTCGCGGACCGCGAGCGCTATCTCAACGCGCGCAACACTTTGCTGACGCTGCTGGAGCTGGGCATCGTGCCGGTGATCAACGAGAACGACACCGTGGTCAACGACGAGATCAAGTTCGGTGACAACGATACCTTGGGCGCTTTGGTTGCCAATCTGATCGAGGCCGATGCCCTGGTCATCCTGACCGATCAGCGAGGCCTTTACAGCGCCGACCCGCGCAGCAATCCCGATGCGCGTTTCATCGATGTGGCCAATGCCGGCGACCCGGCGCTGGAGGAGATGGCCGGAGGCGCGGGCTCGTCCATTGGCAAGGGCGGGATGATCACCAAGATCCTCGCGGCCAAGCGCGCGGCGGGCTCGGGTGCTTCAACCGTCATCGCCTGGGGGCGTGAGCAGGACGTGCTGGTGCGTCTGGCGGCAGGCGAGTCCATCGGCACGCTGCTCCTGGCGCAGACGCACAAGAACCAGGCGCGCAAACAGTGGATTGCAGACCATCTGCAACTGCGCGGCTCCGTGTCCGTGGATGCTGGCGCCGTGGCCAAGCTGCGCGACGAAGGCAAGAGCCTGCTGCCCATCGGCATGGTGAATGTGGATGGCGAGTTCGCCCGTGGCGATGTGATCGCGGTGCGCGATGCCCTGGGTATTGAGGTGGCGCGTGGGCTGGCCAACTATGCAAGTGCCGAGGCGCGGCTGCTGTGTCGCAAAAGCTCGGTGGAGATCGAGCGCCTGCTGGGCTATTCCGCAGGCCCGGAGATGGTGCACCGCGACAACATGGTGATTGCGGGGCACTGAGGCGCCAGACCCTCAAGGCCAAGAAAAAGCGCACCCTCGGGTGCGCTTTTGCGTATGGCTCTGGCCCGGTTTCAGGCCTTGCCTGGATCGGGTTGCAGGGCTTGCTGCCCCGACTGTGGATCAGGATCGAAACAGGCGCCAGGCGGCAACTCCATGCCGGGATTGACGCGAAAGCTGCCTGAGCGTGCTGGATGCAAACCCGGCGCAGTGTATGTCTCAGGACCCTGTTCATGGGCTTCCCTGGGGCGCATGCCGCTGCGCAGATAACGGTTGCGTTGCTGTTCGCCGCGCGGCAGGAACCGGGCCAGCTCGGTCAGGGCCATCTCATAGACGCCGCGCTTGAACTCCACCACCACGTCCAATGGCACCCAGTAGTCATTCCAGCGCCAGGCGTCGAATTCGGGGTGGTCGGTGGCACGCAGGTTCAGATCCCAGTCGTGACCCATGAGCTGCAGCAAATACCAGATCTGCTTCTGGCCTTTGTAGTGTCCGCGCGCATCGCGGCGGATGTACCGGTCTGGCACCTCGTAGCGCAACCAGTCCCGGGTGCGGGCGACCACGCGAACGTGGTTGGGCATCAACCCCACTTCCTCATGCAGTTCCCGGAACATGGCCTGTTCGGGTGTCTCCCCCCGGTCAATGCCGCCCTGTGGAAACTGCCAGCTGTGGGTGCGGATGCGTTTGCCCCAGAACACCTGGTTCTTTTGGTTGAGCAGGATGATGCCGACGTTCGGGCGAAATCCGTCCCGGTCAAGCATAATCGAACCCCAATTTTCTGAATTGTGTCCATTATGCACGGTGCCTTGCCAGCGGCAAGCACGCTGCCCCGATTCCCGCGAAGCCCCTGATCCATGAAAGCCTCCCAATTTTTCATCTCCACCCTCAAGGAAGCTCCGGCCGACGCCGAAGTGGTCAGCCACAAGCTCATGACGCGGGCCGGCCTGATCAAGAAGCTGGGTGCAGGCATCTACAACTACATGCCCATGGGGCTGCGCGTGATCCGCAAGGTCGAGGCCATCGTGCGCGAGGAAATGAACCGTGCCGGTGCAGTGGAAGTGACCATGCCCGTGGTCCAGCCTGCAGAGATGTGGGAGGAGACCGGCCGCTTCGAGAAGATGGGCCCCGAGCTGCTGCGCATCAAGGACCGCCATGGCCGCGACTTCGTGATCCAGCCCACCAGCGAAGAGGTGGTGACGGACATTGCGCGCCAGGAGCTCAAGAGCTACAAGCAGCTGCCCAAGAATTTCTACCAGATCCAGACCAAGTTCCGCGACGAGCGCCGCCCGCGCTTTGGCCTGATGCGTGGCCGCGAGTTCATCATGAAGGACGCCTATTCCTTCGACAAGGACCGTGATGCGGCCCAGGTCAGCTACCAGACCATGCGCGCGGCCTACAAGCGCATCTTCGACCGCTTCGGCCTGCAGTACCGTGCCGTGCGTGCAGACAGCGGTGCCATCGGCGGCGATCTGAGCGAGGAATTCCAGGTCATCGCTTCCACGGGCGAGGACGCCATCGTCTACTGCCCAAGCAGCGACTATGCCGCCAATATCGAAAAGGCCGAGGCCCTGGCGCCTGCGGGCCCCCGTCCCGCTGCGGCCCAGGCGATGACCAAGGTGGCGACGCCCGGCAACAGCACCTGCGAATCTGTCGCAGCCCAGCTGGGCCTGCCGCTGTCGCAGACGGTGAAGTCCCTGGTGCTGGCCACCGACAAGCTCGACGACAAGGGCGAGGTGGCAGGCAGCCAGATCTGGCTGCTGCTGCTGCGCGGTGATCATGAAATGAACGAGATCAAGGTGGCCAAGGTGCCGGGCCTGGACGTGGGCTTCCGCTTTGCCACTGTGGCCGAAATCGAGGAGCACTTCGGCTGCCAGCCCGGCTATCTGGGGCCCATCGGCCTGAAGCAGCCCGTGAAGCTGGTCGTGGACCGCGAGGTGGCCGTGATGGCCGACTGGGTCTGCGGCGCGAACGAGGCCGACTTCCACATCACCGGCGTGAACTTCGGCCGCGACCTGCCCGAGCCTGATGTGGTGGCCGACCTGCGCAACGTGGTGGCTGGCGACAAGTCTCCTGATGGTGCGGGCGAGCTGGCCATCGAGCGTGGCATCGAAGTGGGCCATGTGTTCTACCTGGGTACCAAGTACTCCCAGGCCATGAACGCCACCTTCCTGGCCGAGAACGGCAAGCCCTCGCTGTTTGAAATGGGCTGCTACGGCATTGGCGTGACGCGCCTGCCCGCTGCAGCCATCGAGCAGAACCATGACGAGCGCGGCATCATCTGGCCCGACGCGATTGCGCCCTTCACCGTGGTGGTCTGCCCCATCGGCATGGACCGCAGCGAACCCGTGAAGGAAGCTGCCGAGAAGCTGCATGCCGAATTGCTGGCACTGGGTGTGGACGTGATCCTGGACGATCGTGGCGAACGTCCGGGCGCCATGTTTGCCGACTGGGAGCTGATTGGCGTGCCGCACCGCGTGGTGCTGTCCGACCGGGGCCTCAAGGAAGGCCAGGTCGAGTACCAGCATCGCCGCGACACGGAAGCGACCAAGATGGCCGCTGCCGATGTGCTGGGCCATCTCAAGCAGAGGCTGGGTCTGTGAGCCAGGCCCCCGTGATAGCGCGCCGCGATTGCCTGCGCCTGGCGGCTTCGCTGGGTGCTGCGCCCTTGCTGGGCGCGGTGGCCGCGCCCGCCTGGGCCGGTGGCCAGCTGGAGGAGCCGCTGGCCGATTCGGTGCGCACTGCGCTGAGTTCCGCCGTCACGGGATCGGCGCCGCCCGAGCTGCGCTTTGCCTCCACCGAGGCCCGGCTGGACTACCTTCGCTGGCTCACGGCCAGCAGCGAGCGCCTGCGTTCGCGCAAGCCGGAGCTGGCGACGAGGCTGGAGTTCCTGCAAACCGTCTGGTACGAGTCCAAGCGTGCCGGCCTGGAAGTCTCTCTGGTGATGGGGCTGGTGCAGGTGGAGAGCGCGTTCCGCAAGTTCGCCATCTCCAGCGTGGGTGCACGCGGCTACATGCAGATCATGCCGTTCTGGATGCGGCTGATCGGCGATGGAGACATCGGCAAGCTGTTTCACATGCAGACCAATCTGCGCTTTGGCTGCGTGATCCTGCGCCACTATCTGGACCGCGAAAAAGGCGATGCCTACATGGCGCTGGGCCGCTACAACGGCAGCCGGGGACAGCCCCAGTACCCGAATGCGGTGTTCGCTGCGCAGCGGCGCTGGGAGATAGAGCCCTCGCGCTCGGCTTGAGGGCCGCGCAGCGCCGCCGAGCGGCTTCGCGGCTGCTGTTCTGCGTTGTCCGTCAGGACGACGTCTCCGACGACATGCTGGACACCTTGGCCACGGCCGCTGCCGTGTCGCCGGCGTTGGGCGGCGCGGCCGGGCTGCTGGCGGACATGCGCGTGACCAGCACCTGGTCGATGCGGTAGCTGTCCACGTCCATGACCTCGAAACGGTAGCCGCCCCATTGCACGGTGTCGGTGCGCCTGGGAATGCGGCGCAGCATCACCATGAGGAAGCCGCCCAGGGTCTCGTAGTCCTCGGCGTGGGGCAGCTCGTCGAGTTCCAGGGCCTGCATCACATCCTCGACCGGCGTGACGCCGTCGATCAGCCAGGAGTTCTCGTCGCGGCGCAGGATCTGCTCCTCGTCGCCCGGGCTGACCAGGCCGCCCATCACCGTGCTCATCACGTCATTGAGCGTGACCACGCCGACCACCAGGCTGTATTCGTTGACGATGACGGCAAAGTCCTCATGCACCTGGCGAAACTGCTCCAGCACCTCGGCCAGCGTCAGGCGGTCCGGCACGACCAGCACCTTGTGGACCAGGGAGTCGTCCATGAGCGACAGGGGCTGGTTGTTCAGCGCGCGCTGGAACAGGTCCTTGGCATCGACATAGCCGACGATGTGGTCGATGTCGCCATCGCAGACGGGGTAGGTGGAAAAAGGTTCTTCGGCAATGCGGACCCGGATCAGTTCGTCGGGGTCGTCACGGTGGAAGTAGGCGATGCGGTCGCGCTGCGTCATGGCCGAGCCGATGGTGCGCGAGTCCAGCTCGAACAGGTTGGCGATCACCTGCTGCTCCTTCGCGGCCAGCACGCCGGCGCGCGCGCCAGCTTCGGTCATGGCCAGGATGTCTTCGTGCGTGATGCGGTCGTCGCGCACCGTGGGCAGGCCTAAGAGCTTGGCAACGGCGTCCGCCAGGTGGTTGAAGCACCAGACCAGGGGCTTGAGCACGGCCATGCACCAGAGCATGGGGCGCAGCACGCGGATGGCCAGGGCTTCGGGCTCGGCCATGCTCAGGCGCTTGGGCAGCAGGTCGGCAAAGAGGATGAACAGCGAGGTGACGGTGGCGAACGAGAGCAGAAAGCCCACGGTCTGTGCCCGGCTCTCGGGCAGCCAGAGCATGAGCAATTCGGCCAGATAGGGCGTCAATGCCCCTTCGCCCACCACGCCGCCCAGGATGGCGACGGCATTCAGCCCAATCTGCGTGACCGTGAAGTACTCGCCCGGCTGGGCCTGCATCTTCATGACCTGTTCGGCGCGTGGCTCCCCGTCCTCCGCCATCTGCCGAAGCCGCAGGCGCCGCGAGGCGGCCAGCGAGATCTCGGCCACGGAAAAGAAGGCACTGGTCAGTATCAGTGCGACGATCAACAGCAGACTTTGGGACAGACTCATAGGCAAGGCGGAGAAGCGGGCGCAGGCGCGGTTTTCCGGATGTGAAAGATGTGTCCATTCGACCACACATCACATGCCCCTGGCCTTGTGGCATGCCCGGGCAGTGCGCTGGCAGTCCGGCACGGGCGAAAAAAAGCCACCCGAAGGTGGCTTGATTTTGCGCAGCAGCGGGCGCAGGCGGGTTGCTGCGCGCGAGTCGCAAGCCTTCGAACTCAGGCCTTGGGTGCCAGCAACTGCTGCAACTCGCCGGATTCGTACATCTCCATCATGATGTCCGAGCCGCCGATGAACTCGCCCTGCACGTAGAGCTGGGGGATCGTGGGCCAGTTGCTGTAGTCCTTGATGCCCTGGCGGATTTCCTGGTCCTCGAGCACGTTGACGGTGGAGATGTCCTTGGTCTCCACGCCGCAGGCCTTGAGAATCTGGATGGCGCGGCCCGAGAAACCGCACATGGGAAAGCTGGCGCTGCCCTTCATGAACAGCAGGATGTTGTTGCTTTTGACCAGTTGGTCGATGCGTTGCTGGGTGTCGCTCATCTGTGTGGTGCTCCGGGGTCGTGGTGGGCGCCGCAGGCGCGGCGGCATGGTTGGGATTATTTCACTCTCGGCGCGGACTTTGAAAGCATGCGGGAATGCTGCGCCCGGACCCGAGCTCAGGCTTGCGCTGTCCATTGCCCGCCCGTGCAGCGGGCGATGCCGCCCAGGTCGTGGCGGTGTTGCACGCTCTCAAAGCCGGCGCTGCGCAGCAGGGTGGCCACGGCATCGGCCTGGTCCCAGCCATGCTCGAGCAGCAGCCAGCCGCCGCTGGCCAGCAGCGCAGGCGCCTGCGCGACGATGGCGCGGATGTCGGACAGGCCATCGGCGCCGCTGGCCAGAGCCGACAGCGGCTCATGCTCCAACGCCAGCAAGTGCGGATCGTCGTCGCGGATATAGGGCGGATTGCTGACGATGAGGTTGAACGGCGCCTGGCCTGCCAGCGGCTCCAGCCAGCTGCCATGCGCAAACCGCACGCCCAGCTGCAGGCGCGTGGCATTGGCGCTGGCCACGGCCAGCGCGTCGGCACTGGCATCCACGGCCCACACGGTGGCGCCGGGGCGCTGGCTCTGCAGGGCCAGGGCAATCGCTCCGCTGCCGGTGCCCAGATCCGCCACACGGCATGCGGGGCCGCTCGGGGCCTGGGCGGGTATCAGCTCCAGCGCCCAGTCCACCAGGGTTTCGGTATCGGGGCGAGGGTCGAGCACGCGTGCGTCCACGGCCAGATCCAGCCCGTAGAACTCCTTGTGGCCCACCAGGTAGGCGACGGGCTCCCCGCTCAGTCGGCGTGTGCACAGCGCGGCATAGACGCCGGCCTGGGGCGCGGTCAGCGCGTCCCCGTCGTGGGTGAGCAGCCAGGCGCGGCCGCCGGCCTGGCGTCCGAGCACATGCAGCAGCAGCATTTGCGCGTCGATGCGCGCAAGCCCCTGGGCCTGGGAGTGCTGCAGAGCCTCTTTGATGGTGGGTAGGTTGGCCATGGCCCGCGCCTCAGCTGTTGACCTGCAGCTCGGCCAGCAGTTCGGCCTCGCGTGCGGCCTGCAGCGCGTCGAGCACGTCGCCCAGGTCGCCTTCCATCACGGCCAGCAGCTTGTAGATGGTGAGGTTGATGCGGTGGTCGGTGAGCCGGCCCTGGGGGAAGTTGTAGGTGCGGATGCGGTCGCTGCGGTCGCCGCTGCCGATCAGGCCCTTGCGCAGCGCGGCCTCCTTGGCCTCGCGCTCGCTGCGCTCCTTTTCCTGCAGGCGCGCCTGCAGCACCTGCAGGGCCTTGGCCTTGTTGCTGTGCTGGCTGCGGCCGTCCTGGCACTCGGCGACGATGCCCGTGGGCAGGTGGACCACACGCACGGCCGAGTCGGTCTTGTTGATGTGCTGGCCTCCGGCGCCGCTGGCACGGAAGGTGTCGATGCGCAGGTCGGCCGGGTTGAGCGTGATGGCCTGGGTTTCGTCGGGCTCGGGCATGACGGCCACGGTGCAGGCACTGGTGTGGATGCGGCCCTGGGTCTCGGTGGCAGGCACGCGCTGCACGCGGTGGCCACCGGATTCGAAGCGCAGGCGGCCATAGACGTCGGTGCCTTCCACGCGCAGCACCACTTCCTTGTAGCCGCCCAGCTCGCTTTCGTTGGCGCTCATGATCTCGACCTTCCAGCCCACGGCGTCGCAGTGGCGCGTGTACATGCGTGCCAGATCGCCTGCGAACAGGGCAGATTCATCGCCACCCGTGCCCGCGCGGATTTCCAGGTAGGCGTTGCGCGCGTCATCGGGGTCCTTGGGCAGGAGCAGGCGCTGCAGTTCATCTTCCAGCTGCACCAGCTCGATCTCTGCGCCGGAGATTTCCTCGCGCGCCATTTCCTCCATGTCGGGATCATCCAGCATGTCCCTGGCAGAGGCCAGATCGGCCTCGCGCTGGCGGTAGCGTGCATAGCGGCCGGCAATGGCCGTCACATCGGCATGCTCGCGCGAGATGGCACGGTACTGCTTCATGTCGCCCATGATGTCTTCGCGCGAGAGCAGGAAGTCGAGTTCTTCAAGGCGCTGGGCGTAGCGCTCCAGTTGTTGGCGCAGAAAGTCTTGCATGGTGTGAGGCGATGGTGCGAAGGGCTGCGCGGGGCAGCGCTGCGGCGGGGGAACGAGGTGGCCGGAAGTGGGCCGAGGCGCCAGAGACCCGCGGGCGCGCGGCTCTCTGAAGGGGGCGAGCGCCGCTAGAGCGCCTTGTCGGGAGTCGTGCCGCGCGGACCGCCTGGCGCGGAGCGCAGGAACAGGCGCGAGACCGTGTCCATGGTCTGGGTGCGCTGGTCGGCGTCACCCTTGTGCAGCTCGGCCAGGGTGCCGTGCAGCATTTTCTGCGTGAGGCCGCGCGACAGGGCCTCCAGCACGGTGTCTATGTCCTCGCCCTTGGCCAGCAGCTTCTTGGCCCGTGCAATCTCCAGCGCACGCCATTCATCGGTCTGGGTGTTGAGCTGGCGGATCAGCGGCACCACACCGGCCTGCGGGCGGCGCTGGTCCAGCCAGTGCATGAAGCTCTGCACGCCGTGGTCGATGATGACTTCTGCCTGCTCGACCGCTGCCTGGCGCTGGGCCTGGCCCGTGCGCACCACCGTGGCCAGATCGTCCACGGTGTAGAGGTAGACGTCGCGCAGGTCCTTGACCTCGGATTCGATATCGCGGGGCACGGCCAGATCGACCATGAACATGGGCCGGTGCTTGCGCTTCTTGAGCGCGCTTTCGACGGCGCCCAGGCCGATGATGGGCAGGCTGGAGGCCGTGCAACTGATCACGGCATCGTATTCATGCAGATGCTCGGGCAAGTCGGCCAGCCGCATGGTGCCGGCGCCAAACTGGGCGGCCAGCTTTTCGCCGCGCTCCAGCGTGCGGTTGGCGATCATGATCTGCTTGGGGTGGCGGGCCGCGAAATGGGTGGAGACCAGCTCGATCATCTCGCCCGCGCCCACGAACAGCACGCGGATCTGGGACAGGTCTTCGAACAGCTGGCCGGCCAGCCGCACGGCGGCAGCGGCCATGCTGATGCTGTGGGCGCCGATCTCGGTGGAGCTGCGCACTTCCTTGGCCACCGCGAAGCTGCGCTGGAACAGCTGGTTCAGCGTGCTGCCCAGGGCGCCTGCGTTCTCTGCGGCGCGCACGGCGTTCTTCATCTGGCCCAGGATCTGGGCCTCGCCCAGCACCATGGAATCGAGCCCGCTGGCCACGCGGAAGGCATGGCGCGCCACATGGCCGTCTTCCAGCAGATAGGAGTGCGAGCGCAGCAGTTCGGACGAGATGCCGCCGCTGTTGGCCAGCCAGTGCAGGGTGTGGTCCATGGCCGGCATCTCGGCCGCGCAGTAGATCTCGGTACGGTTGCAGGTGGAGAGAATGGCGGTCTCGACGGCGCTGTGCTGGCGGCCGGGGCCGGTCAGCGATTCGCGCAGGCCCTGCAGCGTGGGCACGATCTGGTCAAGCGCGAACGCGAAACGTCCCCGCATATCAAGCGGAGCCGTGTGGTGGTTGATGCCGAGTGCCCAGACTGCCATAACCCGGGATTATAAAATTTCGCGCAGTTTCAGGCATCCCTGATCACAACACCCTGGAATCGGAGCCCGCACATGGGATGGATTGCGAGTACGAATCATTGGCTGAACTTCCTGGCGCCTGCACTTTTCCTGTCGCCGGCCCTGACGTTGTGCGCGCTTTTGATCTATGGAAAATCGCAGCAATCCCTTGCCTGGTGGTTGCAGGTTGCTATCAATTTGGTTGTTGGTGCGCTGGTGCTGCTGGCCGGTTTGTGGTGGTTCGGGCGCGATGCAAAGATGGCCACCTACATCGCGCTGGTCGTGGTGATGGCGCTTTGCCAGTGGGTGCTTTCGCGCGGCTGGCGCTGATGGCCGACAGCAAAGATTGATGCAGATCAACGGAAGAGGGCGTTTCTCCCGGCGATCAGGGGCCTGAGGCTGCGGCTGGAGGCACGGCACCCGGCGCGGCCTGCTCAAGCAGCCATGCGCGGAACTGCACAAAGGCTTCGGAAGGCGCCCGCGCGGCCGGCCGGCACAGAAAGTAGCCGCGTTCGATGTGGACGGGTGCAGGCAAGGCAAGGGCCACGCGGCCGGCGGCCAGGTCTTCCTCCACCAGGCAGCGCTGCACCAGGGCCACGCCCATGCCGGCGGCCACGGCCTGGACCAGCAGGGCCACCAGTTCGAAGTCCGCCGCAGGCGCGGGGCAGGGCCCGGGCAGGCCGAGGTGGCTCATCCAGCGCGCCCAGTTGCCCGGATAGTTGGTGTGAAACAGCAAGGGGCGCGCAAGCACATCCGCTGCGCTGCGAATGGCTTGCGGGCCCTGCAATTCGCGCGGATGGCAGATGGGCACCAGATCGCGGCCCACCACATAGTCGGCCACCACATGGGCGGGCCAGGGCTCGCTGCCCACGCGCAGCCAGCCGTCTATCTCGGCGGCGGACAGCGGGTCATCGCGCCGATAGGGGGCAAACGAAAGGACGATGCCCGGATGCAGGGCATTGAATCGCGGCAGGCGTGGAATCAGCCAGTGGCTGAACAGCGTGGGCACCACCGACAACCGCAGTTGCGGGCCGAAGTGGCGCCTGCGTGCGGCGGCCGAGGCCGATTCGATGGACTGGACGGCAGGCTCGACGGCCTGCAGATATTCACGGCCAGCCTCGGTCAGCACGCTGCGCCGGCCCTGGCGCTCGAAAAGGGCAAAGCCCAGGTGCTCTTCCAGCCGGGCGATGGCGCGGCTGATGCCGCCCTGGGTGACATACAGCTCCTGGGCTGCCAGCGAGTAGCTGCCCAGGCGCGCCGCCGCCGCAAAGGCGTGCAGCTCGGAAAGCGAGGGAGAGTGCATGCGCATGACGGGCGCAATTATGACGGTTTGTCATAGTTGCTTGCCGTCTTGTCTCTTTTCGCGCGTGCGGCGGCTGTCCAGAATCGGCGCCTGTTCCGCGAAGCCCTGCCCTGCCGCAGGCCGCTCTTTCATCCATCACGAGAGGAAACACACCATGGCAATGCGCCGCACCCTGTTGTCCAGCCTGGCCGCCTGCGCCGCCACTGCTCTTTTGGCTCCCGTCGCCTGGGCCCAGGGCCCGGCTGCCGACTATCCCAGCCGGCCGATCCGCCTGGTCGTGCCGTTTGGTGCGGGCGGCTCCACCGACATGGTGGCGCGTCTGCTGGCCGAGAAGATGAGCGTGATCCTGGGCAAGTCCGTGGTGGTGGACAACCGGGGCGGGGCGGGCGGCTCCATTGGCGCCTCCGAAATTGCGCGTGCTGCGGCCGATGGCTACACCATCGGCATGGCCACGGTGAGCACGCATGGCTCCAACCCGGCCATCTTCCGCAAGCTGCCCTACGACCCGATCAAGGATTTCGCGCCCATCACCAATGTGATGTCCGTGCCCAGCGTGTTCGTGATCAACGCCAGCGTGCCCGCCAAGACCATGAAGGAGTTCATCGCCCTGGCCAAGGCCAACCCGGGCAAGTACAGCTTTGCCTCGCCGGGCACAGGTTCCCTGGGCCACGCCAACATCGAGAATTTCATGAACCTGGCCGGTATCGACCTGCTGCACATCCCCTACAAGGGTGCGGGCCAGGCCATCACCGACGCGCTGGGCGGCCAGGTCAATGCCATGACGGACAACCTGCCCTCCACGCTGCCCCACATCAAGGACGGCAAGCTGCGCCCGCTGGCCGTGCTGGCCTTCAAGCGCGCCGACGTGCTGCCCGACGTGCCCACCTACACCGAGCTGGGCTTCCCGCAGATGGGCGACGGCGGCTGGTTCGGCCTGGTCGCACCTGCCGGCACGCCGCGCCCCATCATCGACAAGCTCAATGCGGCTGCGCACAAGGCCATGGCCATGCCTGACTACCTGGAAAAGCAAAAATCCATCTCGGGCGAGTCCATGGGCAACACGCCCGAGGAATTTGCCAAGCAGATCAAGGCCGCCATCGAGCGCTACACGGCCGTGGCCAAGCGCGCCAACATCAAGCTCGACTGATGGACCGCATGGCACAGACCGATTTCCTGCGCCCCCGGCCGGACACCCCGGTCGTGGTGCATCCCGCCACCGGCGAGGTGCTGCCCATCGTCTGCGACTCGCCGCACAGCGGCACGTCCTATCCCGAGGATTTCGGCCATGCCGTGCCCATGTCCCTGCTGCGCCGTGGCGAGGACACGCATGTGGCCGCGCTCTGGGACCGGTGGCCCGCGCATGGCGCGACGCTGATCGAGGCCACCTTTCCGCGCACCTACATCGACCCCAACCGCAGCGAGGCCGACCTGGACCCGGCCCAGATCGACGGCCAGTGGCCCGTGCCCCTGGCGCCCAGCGTCAAGACGCGCCAGGGCCTGGGCCTGATCTGGCAGCGCATCAGCCGCGACGGCGTGGCAACGCCGCTGTATGACCGTCCGCGCACGGTGGCCGAGGTGGAGCACCGCATCGCGCGCTACTGGCGCCCCTACCATGCGGCGCTGGCGCAGGCCATCGATGGCAGCGTGCAGCGCTTTGGCGGCGTCTGGCACCTGAACCTGCACTCCATGCCCAACGATGTCTACAAGCGCCTGGGCCGTACCGACGCGCCGCCGCTGGCCGACTTCGTGCTGGGCGACCGCGACGGCACGACCTGCGCGCCCGAGTTCATCCAGCTGGTGGGCGAGACGCTGGCGGGCTTTGGCTACAGCGTGGCCTACAACGAGCCCTACAAGGGCGTGGAGCTGATCGGGCGCATAGGCCAGCCGCACCTGGGCCGGCACAGCCTGCAGATCGAGATCCGCCGCCCGGTCTACATGGACGAGGACACGCGCGAGCCCAATGCGGGATTCGAGCCGCTGCGCGGCCATCTGCGTGAGCTGATGGCCGTGGTCGCGGCGCATGTGCGATCGGAAATGGCAAGGCGCGGCTAGGCCTGGCTGGCCGGATCACCGGGCACGGTCGGCGTGCCCGGCGTGCCCGGCGTACCTGTCACCACGGGTGCCGCCACCGAGGTGGTGGCCGGTGGCGACAGGTACAGGCCTGCGCCTTTGAGCGAGGCCAGGATGCTGAACAGCACATCGCTGCGCACGCCACCCGCATTGCGCGGATTGCCGACGTAGCCGATGGCCAGGAAGGTCAGCGTGCCGTTGGCGATGCCTTCGAGCTGCACCAGGGGCTCGGGCGTGTCCAGGATGCCTTCATGCGCGCGAAAGGCTTCCAGGATCAGGGTGCGCATGCGCTCGGCATCGGTGTCCAGCGGTGCGGGAAGGCGCAGCAGCACCCGCCCGGGCGCGCCGGCCAGCGTCATGTTGCGCACGGTCTTGGTGATGAATTCCGAGTTGGGCACGATGACGGTGGAGCGGTCGCCCAGCTGGATCTCGGTCGCGCGCACGTTGACGCGGCGCACGTCGCCCTCGGTATCGCCCAGCACCACCCAGTCGCCCACCTTGACGGGCCGCTCGGCCAGCAGGATCAGGCCCGAGATGAAGTTCTGCACGATGGCCTGCAGGCCGAAGCCAATGCCCACCGACAGCGCGCTGGCCACCCAGGCGATGCGCTCCACGCTGATGCCCAGCCCCGCCAGCGCCACGGCCACCACGAAGATGCCGCCCACATAGCCCAGCAGCGTGGTGATGGAGCTGCGCATGCCAGGCTCCAGCGAGGTGTTGGGGAAGTAGCGGTCCGTCAGCCAGCGCTTGATCACGCGGATCACGATCAGGCCCGTGACGATCACCGCAAACGCGGTGAACAGGGCCTGGGGCGCCATGGTGAAGTCGCCCACCTTGAGGCTGTGATTGACCGTGCTGCCGCGGCGGAACACCTCGTCGGGCCCCGTGCCCAGCGGGGCCAGCAGGGCGATCACCATGTAGAACAGCAGGGCCACGCGCAGCAGGCCCGAGACCAGGACCGAGGCCTGGTCCAGCAGCCGGCCCTCAATGCCCAGGCCCTGGTTCAGCCGGGTGCCGAAGCTGCCCTTGGACGACAGAAGGGCCTCGCACAGATCGTCGCCGAGCTGGAACAGCAGGTAGGTGGTGGCAAAGACCACGCCGGTCCACACCATCTGGCGTGCCAGCGTGCCGGCCAGCGCCACATAGCCGGTCACGGCCAGTGCAATGGTGGCAATGCTGGCCACCGCCGCGCAGGCCACGAGCAGTCCCACCCACAAGGGCCGGGGCGGCGCGGGCTCCGCCTGGGCGCCGTCTTCCTGCGCTACTGGCGCCGGCGCGCGCAGATGCCGCAGGGCCAGCATGACCACGGCCGAAATCAGCAGGGCCGACAGGGCGTGCACCGTGACCTCGGCGGCCAGGCTGGCGCCGATGATGGCGTTGACCTCGGTCACCAGGCCGTTGATCGCGGCACCTGCCGCAATCCACCAGGGGTAGGGGCTGAGCCGCTCGGCCAGCTCGTCCGACACGCCGGGCAGGCGCCATGAGCTGCGCTTGCGCGACAGCAGGGTCTGGCCCAGCGACACCACGAAGGCGCCGAACAGCGTGACCTGCACGCTGGCCTTGGCCAGCGCGTCCAGCGACTCGCCGAAGCCATCGCTGGCCTTGAGCACGCTCCAGGCCAACTGCGCCGCCAGGCCGATCAGCAGCGTGTTGATCACCACCGTGGCTGCCGCGCGCAGCGAGCGGCGCAGGCGGCCGCTGGGCAGGCGTGCGGGCGCGGCGCGCACCAGCAGGCGCTCGGCCAGCCAGGGGCCGAGCAGGGCGATCAGCAAGGCAGCGGCCAGGCTGGCGATAAAGCCGCCCCGGCGATCGGAGGCCAAGGTAGAGCTCACCGATTGGCGCAGCTCGCGCCCCAGCCCCTGCAGGCGCGCCGCGTCCAGGGGCGCGGCGGTGCTCAGATTGCGCCAGAAGGGGCGGCCCAGCGGTGAATCGGTGCGGGCCGTCAGCGCGGCCTGGAATTGCTCGCGGCGCTGGCGTATCAGCTCGTTGCCGCGCTGGTCGGCATCGACCGACACCAGCCGCGCGAGTTTGAGTTCGGAATCCACGGCACTGCGTTGCTTGGCCAGGCTGGCGCGCTGCTCGGCCACATCGGGCGCATCGGCGGGGGCGCCTTTTTCGGGTGCTGGTCCCAGGCCGGCCAGGCGCGAATCGATATCGGCCAGTTCCTCGGTGCGGCGGGCCGCCACCTGGTCGGCTGCCGTGCCAATGGCTGCAGCCTCGTCCAGCAGCTTGCGGCCGTCATCGTCCTCGGCCAGCTTGCGGGGAATGGCGTCCAGCTGCTTGCGCAGATCGTCTACGCTGGGCAGGGCGGGCCGGCCGTCTTCTGCGGTCGCGCCCGCGGCTGTGGCGCCGTCCTGGGCCAGGGCCGGGCCGGGTGCAGACAGGAGCAGCATCGCCAGAGCCATCAGCCAGATGGCCAGGCATGGGCGAAGGGCCTGTGCCCACGTGGGGCGCTGCGGAAGAGGGCTGCAGGGCGGTGTCATGGACGCACATTGTGCGGCGGGCCGCTGCAGCGGTTGTTTCCAAAGGTCCGGCCCCGCCAGCCGGCAGCCGTCTCAGCGCGATGCGGGACTGAACATATCGACACGGTCGGTGATGACGCCGTCCGTGCCCAGGTCGATCAGGCGCTGTGCGGCCCATTCGTCGTTGACCGTGTAGCTGCTGCAGCGCAGGCCCGCGCCATGCACCTTGGCGACCAGGGCTGCATCCCACAGCGCGTGGTTGAGCACCATGGCTGCGCAGCCCAATTCCAGCGCGGTGCGCAGGTCGGCGTCGCCCGTGGCGTCTGCCAGCCTGTCCACCAGCAGGCCGCGCGGAATGTGGGGCGCCGTGTCGCGTGCGCCCTTGAGGGCATCGGTCTTGAACGAGGTGAACAGCGGCGGGACCCGGTCCTGGGGCCAGATGCGGTTCATCAGCTCGCCCGTGGCGCGGCCCGTGGCCTCTTCCTGGCCGGGCGTGGGCTTGATCTCCACGTTCAGGAAAAAGTGGTTGGCCAGGCACCAGCGCGCCAGGGCTTCCAGCGTGGGCAGGGCCTCGCCCGCGTAGGCGCGCGAATGCCAGCTGCCGGCGTCGAGCTGGGCGATCTCGCCCATGGACAGGTCGCCACCCGTGCCGTGGCCGTTGGTGGTGCGCTCCAGCGTGGCGTCGTGCATCAGGAACAGCACGCCGTCGGCAGACAGCTTGGCATCGCACTCGAACATGCGATAGCCGTGCGCGGCGCCCAGGCGGAAAGCGGCCATGGTGTTTTCGGGCGCCAGCTTGCCGGCGCCACGGTGGGCCACCCACAGGGGGTAGGGCCAGGATTTCAGGTTCTCGGTCATGGCGAGTCCGTCAAAAGAAGGGAGCTTGGATGGAAAAAGAGAGCCTCTGGGGCTCTCTTGGAAAAGGTCGGAGAGCCGGCCTTCAGGGGATCAGATCCGCTTGCCGCTTTCTGCGTCGAACCAGTGCAGGCGACGCTCTTCGGAAGGACGCACGCGCATGGTCTCGCCGGACTTGGGGAAGGGCGCGCCTTCGTCGATGCGTACCGTCATCGTCTCGCCATTGAGCGAACCATAGACCAGGCGCTCGGCGCCCAGCATTTCCACGGTGTCCACCTTGATTTCCCAGCCGCCTTCGTTGACGACGACCAGGTGCTCGGGGCGGATGCCCAGGATGCGGCCGGCCGTGCCGCCGGGCGCGTTCTTGAGCAGGTTCATCGGGGGCGAGCCGATGAAGCTGGCCACGAAGGTGGAGGCAGGCGTGTGGTAGACCTCTTCGGGCGTGCCGAACTGTTCCATCACGCCGCCGTTCATGACGATCATGCGCTGGGCCAGGGTCATGGCCTCGACCTGGTCGTGGGTCACGAACAGGCTGGTGATGCCCAGCTCGGCGTGCAGCTTCTGGATCTCGATGCGGGTCTGGCCGCGCAGCTTGGCGTCCAGGTTGGACAGCGGTTCGTCGAACAGGAAGACCTTGGGCTGGCGCACGATGGCGCGGCCCATGGCCACGCGCTGGCGCTGGCCGCCCGACAGCTGGCGCGGCTTGCGGTCCAGCAGGTGCGACAGCTCCAGGATCTTGGCGGCCTTGTCCACGCGGCGCTTGATCTCCTCGGGCGGCACCTTGGCGATCTTCAGGCCGTAGGCCATGTTCTCGTAGTTCGACATATGCGGGTACAGCGCATAGTTCTGGAACACCATGGCGATGTCGCGCTTGGCCGGTTCCACGTCGTTGACGACCTTGTCGCCGATCAGCAACTGGCCGTCGGAGATCTCTTCCAGGCCCGCCACCATTCGCAGCAGGGTGGACTTGCCGCAGCCCGAAGGGCCGACGATGACGACGAACTCGCCGTCCTGGATTTCGGCGTTGACGCCGTGCAGTACCTGGTTGGCCGACGGGCCGTGGCCGTAGCGCTTGATCAGGTTGCGAAAGGAAATGGATGCCATACGAAGATTCTGGTTGAGTCGCAGAGCGAAGGGCGCTGGCGCTTGCTCTGCGGGGTTCTATACGGTGGGTGAGGGCGGTGGACGGCTTACTTTTCGGTGTCCACCAGGCCCTTGACGAACCAGCGCTGCATCAGGATCACCACGGCAGCGGGCGGCAGCATGGCCAGCAGGGCCGTCGCCATCACCACGTTCCAGTCGTTGCCGGTATCGCCGCTGGCCACCATGCGCTTGATGCCGATGACCACGGGGTACATGTCTTCCGAGGTGGTCACGAGCAGCGGCCACAGGTACTGGTTCCAGCCGTAGATGAACTGGATCACGAACAGCGCCGCGATCGAGGTCTTGGACAGAGGCACCAGCACATCCTTGAAGAAGCGCATGGGGCCGGCGCCATCGATGCGGGCGGCCTCCACCAGCTCGTCCGGCACCGTCAGGAAGAACTGGCGGAACAGGAAGGTGGCCGTGGCCGAGGCGATCAGCGGAATCGTCAGGCCGGCGTAGCTGTTGAGCATGCCCAGCGTGGAGACGACTTCGTAGGTGGGGCCGATGCGCACTTCCACGGGCAGCATCAGGGTCACGAAGATCAGCCAGAAGCAGATCTTCTTGAACGGGAAGCGGAAGTACACCAGTGCGAAGGCCGACAGCAGCGAGATCGCGATCTTGCCCACGGTGATCACCATGGCCGAGACGAAGCTGATCCACATCATGCGTGCCACGGGCGCGCTGGAGCCAGGGCCCGAGCCGCCGAACAGCGCGGCCTTGTAGGTTTCCCAGAAGTTGCTGCCGGGCACCAGGGGCATGGGCACCTGGATGATGTCCTGCGGCGTGTGCGTGGAGGCCACGAAGGCCAGGTACAGCGGAAAGCCGACAATCAACACGCCCAGCACCATGATCAGGTGCGAGAAAAAGGTCAGAAGAGGACTGCGTTCAACCATGATCAGTACTGCACTTTCTTCTCAACATAGCGGAACTGGATCACGGTGAGTGCAACCACGATCACCATCAGCACGACGGATTGGGCGGCCGAGCCGCTCATGTCCATGGCCTTGAAGCCATCGTGATAGACCTTGTAGACCAGGATGGAGGTGTCCTGGCCCGGACCGCCCTGGGTCGTGGCGTCCACGATGCCGAAGGTGTCGAAGAAGGCATAGACCACGTTCATCACCAGCAGGAAGAACGTGGTGGGCGACAGCAGCGGGAACTGGATGTCCCAGAAGCGGCGCATGGGGCCCGCGCCGTCGATGGCGGCGGCCTCGATCAGCGACTTGGGGATGGACTGCAGGCCCGCAAGGAAGAACAGGAAGTTGTAGGAGATCTGCTTCCAGATCGCGGCGATGACGATGAGCGTCATGGCGTTGCCGGAGTTCAGCAGGTGGTTCCAGTCATAGCCGATCATGCGCAGCGCATAGGCCACGACGCCGATGGACGGCGAGAACATGAACACCCACAGCACGCCTGCCACGGCGGGCGCCACCGCATAGGGCAGCAGCAAGGCGGTCTTGTAGGCGAGCGCACCCTTGATCACGCGGTCCGCAAAAATGGCCAGCATCAGCGACAGCGCGATGCCGAACACCGCCACCAGCAGGGAAAAGATGGCCGTGGTCTTGAACGAGGCCAGGTAGGCAGGGTCATCCAGCAGATGCTGGAAGTTGGCGAAGCCCACCCATTCGGTGGAAAAGCCAAACGTATCCTGCGCCTGGAAAGACTGCACGATGGCCTGGCCTGCGGGCCAGAAAAAGAAGACCAGCACGATGACCATCTGTGGTGCTATCAGCAGCCACGGCAGCCAGGCGGATCGAAAAAGAACGCGTTTTTCCATGACGGAACTCGGTAGAACAAAACAGCCCGCAAACCGGATGGCCGTGGGGCCGCCGGTTGCGGGCCTGTGATGCACGGTGCGGGCTGCCTGCGCAGCGGCCACGCCGCAGATCACATGGGAGGATTACTTGTTGGCCCGGGCGAAGCGGCCCAGTTGCTCGTTGCCACGGGTGACAGCGGTGTCCAGTGCCTGCTGGGGAGTCTTCTTGCCGGTCCAGATCTGTTCGGTTTCCTCATCGATGATGGTGCGGATCTGAACGAAGTTGCCCAGGCGGATGCCGCGCGACTTGTCGGTGGTCTTGCGGATCATCTGCGTCACGGCGGTGTCGGTGCCGGGATGCTTTTCGTAGAAGCCCGAAGCCTCGGTCAGCTTGTACGCAGCGGTGGTCACGGGCAGATAGCCGGTGCGCTGGTGGCTGGCGGCCTGGATCTTGGTGTTGTTCAGGAAGTTGAAGAAGTCAGCCACGCCCTTGTAGCGTTCGGCGCTCTTGCCAGCCATCACCCACAGGGAAGCACCGCCGATGGCCGTGTTCTGGGGGGCGCCCTTCACATCGGCGTAGTAGGGCAGCTGCGACTGGCCGAAGGCGAACTTGCCTTCCTTGACCACGCGGGCGTACAGGCCGGAGGAGCCCGTGATCATCGCGCACTCGCCGGAAGCGAAGGCGGCGTCGGGCACGTTGCCGCGGCCCTTGTAGACGAAGCTGCCGTCCTTGGCGGCCTTGGCCAGGTTCTCGAAGTGCTTGACGTGCAGCGGCGAGTTGAACACCAGCTTGGCATCGGTGCCGTCAAAGCCGTTGTTCTTGGTTGCGTACAGGGTGTTGTGCCACAGCGAGAAGCTCTCCAGCTGGGTCCAGCTCATCCAGCTCGTGGTCAGTGCGCAGCGGTGGCCGGAGGCCTTGAGCTTTTCAGCGGCGGCGAACACTTCGGGCCAGGTCTTGGGCGGCTTGTTCTCGTCCAGGCCAGCCTTCTTGAAGGCGTCCTTGTTGTAGTAGAAGATGGTGGTCGAGCTGTTGAGCGGGTAGCTCATCATCTGGCCGTTGGGGGCGGTGTAGTAGCCGGCCACGGCGGAGATGTACTCGCCCTGGTCGAACTTGAAGCCGCCGTCGTTCATGACCTTGGTGACCGGAACCACGGCACCCTTGGAGGCCATCATGGTGGCCGTGCCCACTTCGAAGACCTGCAGGATGTCAGGTGCATTGCCGGCGCGGAACGCGGCGATGGCAGCTGTCATGGACTCGTCATACTGGCCCTTGTAGGTCGGCACGATCTTGTACTGGGTCTGGCTGGCGTTGTACTCCTTGGCCAGGTCGTTCACCCAGTCGCCCAGGGCCGCGCTCATCGAGTGCCACCACTGGATTTCGGTTTGGGCTTGTGCCGAGATGGTGGTGGCCGCGATCGCGGCCGCCATGGCCAGTTGCTTCAGTTGCATGAGGACTCCTCTAGTTCGGTGACGGTTTCAGACCGCTGCCACGGTAAGGCAGGGGCATGACATGTCTGTGTCATTGTTTTCGGATGCTTCTTACCGCACTACAGGCCAAACCCGGTGAGCCGCTGGTCCCGTATGTCAGTCGTGTGACAAAAAATGACACGCGAAGCGGCGCTATTTTAGGTCAATACCATTTCGTTTCAAAAGCACGGGTTGTTCGTATTGGCTCGTTTGTGCTCTTTCTGTATAAGGCCGGTTCGCCGGGGCGTGTCTGCCCCGTGGTGTTGGCGAGGGCTGGCGTCTCAGGGCAAGACGGCGAGCCGCCCAGAGCCCCGTAGGAAGCGGGCCTTCGAGGGGCTCGCTTAAAATTGCGCTCCCACTTGGCTTAGCGGCGCCCCTAGAGCGCCAGACACGGTCTACCCCCATGAATGTACCGATTGCGTTGGCGGCCCTGCAGGCACAGGCAGCCGAACCTGCACGTCTGCGAGAGATTCCCTACAACTACACCTCGTTTTCCGATCGCGAGATCGTGATCCGCCTGCTGGGTACTTCCATGTGGGATGTGCTCAACCAGCTGCGCCAGGAGCGGCGCACGGGCCGCTCCGCCCGCATGCTCTACGAGGTGCTGGGGGACATCTGGGTCGTCCAGCGCAATCCCTACCTGCAGGACGACCTGCTGCACAGCCCCGATCGCCGCAAGGCGCTGGTGGAAGCACTGGAGCACCGCCTGGGCGAGATCGACAAGCGCCGTGCTCCGCAGCAGGACCCCGTGCGCGATGCGCTGGTGGGCCAGCTGGTGGATGCGGCGCGCCGCGCCGTGCATGAGTTCAACGCCACCTTCGTCGAGGCCGAGCAACTGCGCCGCCGGGTGCAAAAGAGCCTGGGCCGCCACACGGCCAAGGACAACATCAAGTTCGACGGCCTGTCGCGCGTGGCCCATGTGACGGACGCCACCGACTGGCGCGTCGAGTACCCCTTCGTCGTGCTCACCCCCGATACCGAAGCCGAGATGGCCGCCCTGGTGCGTGCCTGCATCGAGCTGCGCCTGACCATCATTCCGCGCGGCGGCGGCACGGGCTACACGGGCGGCGCGATCCCGCTGACCTGGCGCAGCGTGGTGATCAACACCGAAAAGCTCGAGGCCATGACGGAGGTGGAGATGCGCCGCATCCCCGGCGTGGACCACGAGGTGCCCACCATCTTCACCGAGGCCGGAGTGGTCACGCAGCGCGTGGCCGATGCGGCCGAGCGCGCGGGCTTCGTCTTCGCCGTGGACCCCACATCGGCCGAGGCCTCGTGCATCGGCGGCAACGTCGCCATGAATGCGGGCGGCAAAAAGGCCGTGCTCTGGGGCACGGCGCTGGACAACCTGGTGTCCTGGCGCATGGTCACGCCCGATGCGCAGTGGCTGGAAGTCACGCGCGTGGGCCACAACCTCGGCAAGATCCATGACGCCGAGATGGCCAGCTTCGAGCTGCAGTACTTCGAGGCCGACGGCAAGACCCCCATCCGCAGCGAGCGGCTGGACATTCCCGGCCAGAAATTCCGCAAGGAAGGCCTGGGCAAGGACGTGACCGACAAGTTCCTGTCGGGCCTGCCCGGCATCCAGAAGGAAGGCTGCGACGGCCTGATCACCAGCGCGCGCTGGGTGGTGCACCGCATGCCCGAGCACACGCGCACGGTCTGCATGGAGTTCTTCGGCAACGCCAAGGACGCCGTGCCCAGTATCGTCGAGATCAAGGACTTCATGTTCGCCGAGCAAAAGCGCTCGGGCGTGCTGCTGGCCGGCCTGGAGCACCTGGACGACCGCTACCTGAAGGCCGTGGGCTACGCCACCAAGAGCAAGAAGGGCAACGGCCATCTGCCCAAGATGGTGCTGCTGGGCGACATTGCCGGCGACAACGCCGACGATGTGGCCCGCGTGGCCGCCGAGGTGGTGCGCATCGCCAACTCGCGCAACGGTGAGGGCTTCACCGCCGTCAGCGCCGAGGCGCGCAAGAAATTCTGGCTGGACCGCAAGCGCACGGCCGCCATCTCGCGCCACACCAACGCCTTCAAGATCAACGAAGACGTGGTGATCCCGCTGCCCCGCATGTGGGAGTACACGGACGGCATCGAGCGCATCAACATCGAGCTGTCGCTGCGCAACAAGCTCAAGCTGTGCGACGCGTTGACGGACTTCTTCCAGCACGGCGACCTGCCCCTGGGCAAGCAGGACGATGCGGGCGACATCCCTTCGGCCGAACTGCTGGAGGACCGCGTGCAGCAGGCCCTGGCCCTGGTGGCCGACGTGCGCACGCTGTGGCAGGGCTGGCTGGACAACGTGGAAAACCTCTTCCAGCAACTGCAGGATCACACGCTGCGCGCGAGCTGGAAGACCCAGCTGAAGGCGCCCATGGCCCAGATCTTCGCGGGCGCGGCCTTCCAGCCGCTGCTGGCCGAAGTCAACGCCATTCACCAGCGCGTGCTCAAGGGCCGTGTCTGGGTGGCGCTGCACATGCACGCCGGCGACGGCAACGTGCACACCAACATTCCGGTCAACAGCGACGACTACGAGATGCTGCAGACCGCCCATGAGGCCGTGGCGCGCATCATGGTGCTGGCCCGCCATCTGGACGGGGTGATCTCGGGCGAGCACGGCATCGGCATCACCAAGCTGGAATTCCTCAGCGACGACGAACTGGCGCCCTTTGCCGCCTACAAGCAGCGCGTGGACCCCGAAGGCCGCTTCAACAAGGGCAAGCTGATCCGCAACGAGAAGCTGCAGGCCGTGGTGGGCCAGAGTCATGACGGCCGCTCGCCGCGCGAATCGCTGATGTTCGCCGACCTGACCAACGCCTACACGCCCAGCTTCGGCCTGATGGGGCACGAGTCGCTGATCATGCAGCAAAGCGACATTGGCGCCATTGCCGACTCGGTCAAGGACTGCCTGCGCTGCGGCAAGTGCAAGCCCGTGTGCGCCACCCATGTGCCGCGCGCCAACCTGCTGTACAGCCCGCGCAACAAGATCCTGGCGACCTCGCTGCTGGTCGAAGCCTTTCTGTACGAGGAGCAGACGCGCCGCGGCGTGTCGCTGCGCCACTGGCAGGAGTTCGAGGACGTGTCGGACCACTGCACGGTCTGCCACAAGTGCTTCAACCCCTGCCCGGTGAAGATCGACTTCGGCGACGTGACCATGAACATGCGCAATCTGCTGCGCAAGATGGACAAGAAGAGCTTCCGGCCCGGCAACAAGCTGGCCATGGCCATGCTCAACGCCACCAATCCGGACACCATCAAGTTCATGCGCTCGGCCATGGTCGGCGTGGGCTTCAAGGCCCAGCGCCTGGCCTCCGACGTGCTCCACAGCCTGGCCAGGAAGCAGACCCAGCATCCGCCGGCCTCGGTGGGGCGTGCGCCGCTCAAGGAGCAGGTGATCCACTTCGTCAACAAGAAGCTGCCGGGCGGCCTGCCCAACAAGACGGCGCGTGCCCTGCTGGACATCGAGGACAAGGACTACGTGCCCATCATCCGCAGCCCGCAGACCACGAACGCGGACACCGAGGCGGTGTTCTACTTCCCCGGCTGCGGCTCCGAGCGCCTGTTCAGCCAGGTGGGCCTGGCCACCCAGGCCATGCTCTGGCATGCCGGCGTGCAGACCGTGCTGCCACCGGGCTACCTGTGCTGCGGCTATCCCCAGCGCGGCAGCGGCCAGTTCGACAAGGCCGAGAAGATGATCACGGACAACCGCGTGCTCTTCCACCGCGTCGCCACCACGCTCAACTACCTGGACATCAAGACCGTGGTGGTCAGCTGCGGCACCTGCTACGACCAATTGCAGGGCTACGAGTTCGGCAAGATTTTCCCGGGCAGCCGCATCATCGACATCCACGAGTACCTGCTGGAAAAGGGCGTGACGCTGCAGGGCAAGGAGGGCTACCTCTACCACGACCCCTGCCACTCGCCCATGAAGCTGCAGGACCCCATGAAAACCGTCAAGGCCTTGGTCGGCGATGGCGTGATCAAGAGCGAGCGCTGCTGCGGCGAATCGGGCACGCTGGGCGTCACGCGCCCCGACATCTCCACGCAGATCCGCTTCCGCAAGGAAGAGGAACTCAAAAAGGGCGAGGCCGCGCTGCGCGCCAGCGGCGCCCTGGCCGAGAAGGACAACGTGAAGATCCTCACCAGCTGCCCCAGCTGCCTGCAGGGCCTGTCGCGCTACGGCGGCGACATGAACAACGGCCTGCTGGAGGCCGACTACATCGTGGTCGAGATGGCGCGCCAGATCCTGGGCGAGAACTGGATGGCCGAATATGTTCAGCGCGCCAACGCCGGCGGCATCGAACGGGTTCTGGTCTGATGGCTGCTTCCGCTTCCTGCCCCCTGTGCGCCACAGAAGGCGGCCTGCCCGTCTGGCGCGGCCGGCGCCTGCGAGTGATCCGCGCCCAGGAAGAGGGCTTCCCGGCCTTCTACCGCGTGGTCTGGAATGCGCATGTGGCCGAGTTCTCCGACCTGGATGCCGCCGACCGCCAGCACTGCATGGATGCCGTGGTCGTGGTCGAGCGCGTCTTGCGTGAGCGCCTTGCGCCGGCCAAGATCAACCTGGCGGCGCTGGGCAACATGGTGCCGCACCTGCACTGGCATGTGGTTGCGCGCTTCGAATGGGACAGCCATTTCCCGGGCTCGGTCTGGGCTGCTGCCCAGCGCCCGCGCAATGGCGAGCGCGAGGCCGAGGTGGCAGCGCGCTTGCCAGCCATAGAAACGGCGCTGTCGCAGGCATTGGATGCCTGGCAGCAGCACCCCGCCACTGAATGAGGAGCACCGCATGGCCGGCCTGACCCCTGACACCCCAACTCCCGAAGCCCTGACCGTGCACGGCGCATCGCGCGTGCTGGAAGTGGCCTATTCCGATGGCGCAAGCTTTCGCATTCCCTTCGAGCTGCTGCGCGTGTACTCCCCCTCGGCCGAGGTGCAAGGCCATGGCCCGGGCCAGGAAGTGCTGCAGACCGGCAAGCGCGACGTGGCCATCACGGCCATCGAGCCCGTGGGCAACTACGCCATCAAGCCCTTCTTCAGCGACGGGCATGAAAGCGGCCTGTACACCTGGGAATACCTCTACGAACTGGGTCGCCGCCAGGACGAGTTCTGGGCGCGGTACCTGGACCGGCTACAGGAGTCCGGCATGGACCGCGACACGCCCATGCCCGGCAAGGCCGGCGGCGGCGGGCACGGCTGCGGCAGCCACTGACGCAGTACGCACGCAGGGGCAGGGGCGCGGCGTCTGCCGCGCCGTTCCCACAGCGCCACATTCAGGACCTTTGCACAGCACAGGGTTATTGGGGGTGGTGCTATATTAAAAATAGCTTGAAAGTCTTTGTTTGAAGGCGTTTCAAGCTGTTTGTTCTTGATAACCCTTGCCCGGCAAAGCCCGTGGCCACACGGGGTTGTCGCTGTACGCATTACTACTGCTTGCTTAGCATCGTTGTTATGAGCACCACACATTTCGGATTCCAGTCGGTGGACGAGCGCGAGAAGGCCAGCCGCGTGCGCGGCGTGTTCGACTCGGTCGCTTCGCGCTACGACGTCATGAACGACCTGATGTCGGGTGGTCTGCACCGTGCCTGGAAGGCCTATACGGTGATGGTGGCCAATCTCAAGGAAGGCGACAAGGCGCTGGACATCGCGGGCGGCACGGGCGATCTGGCCCTGGCCTTCGCCAAGAAGGTCGGCTCCACCGGCCAGGTGGTGCACACCGACATCAACGAAGCCATGCTGCGCGTAGGCCGGGACCGGCTGATCAACAAGGGCGTGATCCTGCCCACCATGGTCTGCGATGCCGAGGCCCTGCCGTTTCCGGACAACCATTTCGATCTGGTCAGCGTGGCCTTCGGCCTGCGCAACATGACGCACAAGGATGCGGCGCTCAAGGAAATGAACCGCGTCCTGCGCCCCGGCGGCAAGCTGCTGGTGCTGGAATTCTCCAAGGTGGCCAAGCCCCTGGAGAAAGCCTACGACTGGTACTCCTTCAAGATTCTTCCGGCCATGGGCAAGCTCGTGGCGGGCGATGACGCCAGCTACCGCTATCTGGCCGAGTCCATCCGCATGCACCCCGGCCAGGAAGATCTCAAGCGCCTGATGCAGGAATGCGGCTTCGGCCATGTGGACTATCACAACATGACGGGCGGCATTGCCGCGCTGCATGTGGGAATCAAGTGCTGAGCGCGTGAGGTGCTCGGTGAGGTGACGGCAACACGATTATTCGAGGAGATGACATGAAAAAGCTATGGTCTATGGTCTTGGTTGCGATGCTGGTGGTGGTCCACGGCACGGCCGACGCCAAGCGCATGGGCGGTGGCGGATCGGTGGGCAAGCAGTCGAGCAACGTGACGCAGCGTGAAGCCGCGCGCGCGCCGACACAGAACACGCCGCCGCAGAACGCCGCCACACAGAACGCTGCAGGCAAGCCGGCCACTGCACCGGCAGCTGCTCCCGCCAAGAAGCCCTGGGGCGCCATGCTTGGCGGCCTGGCCGCTGGCCTGGGCCTGGCCTGGCTGGCGAGCTCGTTGGGCCTGGGCGCCGCCTTCGGCCAGTTCCTGCTGATCGGCCTGCTGGCCCTGGTCATCATGGTGGTGGTGGGTATGGTCATGCGTTCGCGCCGTGCAGCGGCTGGCGCGCAGCAGGCATCGTCCAGCCCCTTTGCCTTCCAGAACGCAGCGCCTGCCGGTGCCGGCAATATCGGTGGCAACGTGGACAGCGCACCGCTGGCACGCCAGTACAACCCCGAGAAGGTCGGCAACGACGCATCGGCCCGTCCCTGGGAGCAGAACCATCAGCCGGCCGCCCTGGCTGCAGGCTCGGGCTCCGGCGTGCAGATCGGCTCGGCCCTGGCAGGCTCGCAGAACTGGGGTGTGCCTGAAGGCTTCGATACCGAGGGCTTCCTCACCGCTGCCAAGCGCAACTTCGTCACGCTGCAATCGGCCTGGGACCGCTCCGACATCGCGTCGCTGCGCGCCATGATGACCGACGAGATGCTGACCGAGATCCGTGGCCAGCTCAGCGAACGCGAGGCCCAGCGTCCCGGCCAGCCCAACCAGACCGACGTGGTCATGATCGACGCCCAGCTGCTGGGCATCGAGGACCTGGGCAATGACTACATGGCCAGCGTGGAATTCTCGGGCATGATCCGCGAAGACGCCTCGGCAGGTCCCACACCCTTCCGCGAAGTCTGGAACATGACCAAGCCCAAGAGCGGCAGCAGCGGATGGCTGGTCGCCGGAGTCCAGGCATTGCAGTAATTCCTCTCACTTCGGGAATAATCGGGGACTATGGCAACACAGTCCCCTTTTTCTTTCCTGAACGGCCTCATGGAACGCGTGATGGCCGGCCCGCAACCGCCGCAATGGCTGGTCAGCGAGGTGCATCAGCGCATCGTGCTGTTCCTCAACCATGTGCTGATGCAGGAAAAGGAGGCCACCGAGCGCCTGGTGCGGCAAAAGGGCCGCGTGGCGCGCGTGCAGTGGCGCGGCTACTCCATGGCCCTGCAGATCACGCCGGCCGGCCTGTTCAACGTGGCGCCTGAAGACGCGCAGCCCGATCTGCTGCTCGAAGTGACCGAGACCTCCGCACTGGCCCTGGCCCAGGTGGCCCTGCGCGGCGACAAGCCCTCCATCCGCATCGAAGGCGACGTGCAACTGGCCGCCGACATCAACTGGCTGGTGGACCACGTCGAATGGGATGTGGAGGAAGACCTCGCCCGCATCATCGGCGATGCGCCCGCGCACACCGTGGCCAAGGTGGCCCGCAGCGCTGCCCAGGCACTGCGCCAGTTCGTGGGCGCCCGCATGGCCGGCAAGCCCGATGCCGATGCCCCCGCCCCTGAAGCCGCACGTTCGGCAGCGCCCGCCAGCGCGCCCGTTGGTTCCCCCGTGGTGTCCCTGCCCGGTTTCGAGAACGACAAGCCATGAGCCGGTTTCTTCGCGGGCTGACCATCCTCTGGGTGGTGTTCCGCTACGGACTCGACGAGCTGGTGCTGTCGAGCTTCGAGCATCCCTGGATGCGCCGCGCACGCGCGGTGCTCACCCTGGGCCGCCGGCTGGACAAGCCGCGCGGCCAGCGCCTGCGCGAGGCGCTGGAGGAGCTGGGCCCCATCTTCGTGAAGTTCGGTCAGGTGCTGTCCACGCGCAGCGACCTGATGCCGCCCGACGTGGCCGAGGAGCTGGCCCGGTTGCAGGACCGCGTGCCGCCCTTCGATTCGCAGATTGCGGTGGACACCATAGAGCGTGCCTTCCGCAAGAAGCTGGGCCAGATCTTCGTGAGCTTCGAGCGCGAGCCGGTGGCCAGTGCCTCCATCGCGCAGGTGCACTTTGCCGTGATCAGCGACCGCAACGGCGTGCAGCGCGATGTGGCCGTCAAGGTGCTGCGCCCGGGCATGAAGGCCGTGATCGACAAGGACCTGGCGCTCATGCACATGATGGCGCGCTGGGTCGAGCGCCTGTCGGCCGACGGCAAGCGCCTCAAGCCCCGCCAGGTCGTGGCCGAATTCGACAACTACCTGCACGACGAGCTGGACCTGATCCGCGAAGCCTCCAACGCCGCGCAGCTGCGCCGCAACATGGAAGGCCTGGACCTGGTGCTGATCCCCGAGGTGTACTGGGATTTCTGCCGCAACGACGTGATGGTCATGCAGCGCATGAAGGGCGTGCCCATCAGCCAGGTCGAGCGCCTGCGCGAGGCCGGGGTCGACATCCCCAAGCTCGCACGCGACGGCGTGACCATCTTCTTCACTCAGGTGTTCCGCGACGGTTTCTTTCACGCCGACATGCACCCGGGCAACATCATGGTCAGCCTGGAGCCCGAGACCTTCGGGCGCTATATCTCGCTGGACTTCGGCATCGTCGGCACGCTGACCGAGTACGACAAGGAATACCTGGCGCAGAACTTCACGGCGTTCTTCCGCCGCGACTACAAGCGCGTTGCCGAGCTGCACATCGAAAGCGGCTGGGTGCCGCCGAGCACGCGCGTGGACGAGCTGGAAGCCGCCATCCGCGCGGTGTGCGAGCCGTATTTCGACCGTCCGTTGGCAGAGATCTCGCTGGGCATGGTGCTGATGCGCCTGTTCCAGACCTCGCGCCGCTTCCATGTCGAGATCCAGCCGCAGCTGGTGCTGCTGCAAAAGACGCTGCTCAACATCGAAGGCCTGGGCCGCCAGCTGGACCCCAATCTGGACCTGTGGAGCACCGCCAAGCCCTTCCTCGAAAAATGGATGCTGGACCAGATGGGCCCGCAGCGGCTGTGGCGCGAGCTGCAGGCCGAGGCGCCGCGCTACGCCAAGCTCATTCCCGAGCTGCCGCGCCTGATCCATCGCCGGCTCACGCGCAACTCCGGCGAGCACGACGAACTGCTCAAGGAACTGCTGCAGCAGCAAAAGCTCACCAACCGCCTGCTTCAGGCCATCGTCAGCGCGGGCATAGGCTTTGTGATCGCGCTGATCCTGCTGCAACTGGTGGTGCGCCTGCGCTGGTACTGAGAACACCGACGGGTTTCAAGCCCTCTGACTTTTCCCACTTTGAATCAGGAGTGCCAGCGTGCTGCTCTCAATGGTGATCGCCTACCTGTTCGTGACCATAGCCATTGGCCTGTGGGCGGCCAGGCGGGTCAAGAACACGGCCGACTTTGCAATTGCCGGGCGCCATCTGCCCATGTACATGATCATCACCACCACGTTTGCCACGTGGTTCGGCTCGGAGATCGTGCTGGGCGTGCCCGCCAAGTTCATCGAGGGCGGCCTGCGCGGCGTGGTCGAGGACCCGTTCGGCGCGGGCATGTGCCTGATCCTGGTGGGCCTGTTCTTCGCGGGCAAGCTGTACCGCATGACGCTGCTGACCATCAGCGACTACTACCGCCACCGCTATGGGCGCTCCATCGAGATCGTCTGCTCGCTGATCATCATGCTCAGCTACCTGGGTTGGGTCTCGGCCCAGGTCACGGCGCTGGGCCTGGTTTTCAACCTGCTGTCGGGCGGTACGGTCAGCATTCCCGTGGGCATGGCCATCGGCGTGGTGTCCATCCTGGCCTACACGCTGTTCGGCGGCATGTGGTCGGTGGCCGTGACCGATTTCCTGCAGATGATCATCCTCGTGGTCGGACTCGTGGTACTGGCCTGGTTTGCGGGCGACATGGCCGGTGGTGCCGACAAGGTCATCGACCTGGCCGTGAGCCGCGACCTGTTCCAGTTCTGGCCCGAACCCAGCTGGCATGACATCCTCTTCTTCTTTGGCGCGGCCATCACCATGATGCTGGGCTCCATCCCCCAGCAGGACGTGTTCCAGCGCGTGATGTCGGCCAACAGCGAAAAGGCCGCCACGCGCGGTACCGTCATCGGCGGCACGGCCTATATCTTCTTTGCCTTCGTGCCCATGTTCCTGGTGACCAGCGCGCTGATCATCATGCCGCAGGAGGCGGCGGAACTGCTCGGGCAGGACCCGCAGAAGGTGTTGCCCACCCTGGTCATGGACAAGATGCCCTTCGTCATGCAGGTGCTGTTCTTCGGCGCGCTGCTGTCGGCCATCAAGTCCTGTGCCTCGGCCACGTTGCTGGCACCCAGCGTGACTTTCACCGAGAACATCTGGCGCCAGTTCCGCACCCAGGCCAGCGACCGGGAAATGCTGCTGGCCATGCGCATCAGCGTGCTCGTCTTCAGCATCTGCGTGCTGGCCTACTCGATCAAGATGGAAGGAACGCCCATCTATGAGTTGGTCTCCAGCGCCTACCAGGTGCCGCTGGTCGGTGCTTTCGTACCCCTGGTCTTCGGGCTGTACTGGAAGCGCGCCACCACGCAGGGCGCCATTTGCGCCGTGGCACTGGGCATTGGCGTGTGGGTGGTCTTCATGGCCACGCCGGCTTTGCACGAGGCATTTCCGCAGCAATTGGCGGGACTGCTGGCGGCTGTGACGGGGATGTTGGCCGGGTCACTGGCACCCCAGTGGCTGGCCAATCGCAGCGCAGACATTCTTGAGTTCAGGCCCGAAAGGTAAACGCATGCCTGAATGTGACCTGGAAAACAATTGATCACAATTATCGATAGTTATTTTCTATAAAGTTGGCGCTTGGGATCATGGAGGTCCCAAGATGCTGACATGTGCGGTATGAAGCACAGATCCTGACAGTACGGCGGACCTCCGAAATCAAACGCTTGGGAGGAAGCACTGTCATGAGAACACTGGAACTGATTGCGAAGACTTGCCGGCTGAGGCTGCGGACTGCTGCCGGCGTCCGATTGCGATGGGGAGGGCTTGGAGGCGCCTTGCTTGTGCCAGCCCTGTGCGGCCAGGTGGCAATGGCTGCACCGAGGATCCCGGTCGCGCCGGTCATTGTCTGGAGCGAGGATTTCGAAAACTCGCAGACACCCCCCATCGACACGGAGGGGCGGGATCTGCTGGCCTACCAGGGCGCGGCCCCTGCGGGGCAGATGTATACCGCCGACTCGCTGTACCAGATGAGTGCCAACCAGTGCAATGGCATAGTCACGTCCTTCAACCAGGATCCAACTTCGGCGACGATGAGTGCGGCCTGCGGTTCACAAGGCAATTGGAACAGCCTGCAGCAGATGGCGGAGGTCGCAGGGCGCTATCAGGGCCAGAGTGCGGCGGATGCGGTCAAAAATCACGTCATGGCGATGCTTACAGCGAATGGGACCTATCCTGCTGGCGCAATTGCCTTTCGCACCAAGGCCAATATTCCGCAAAGTTCCGACAGCAGGTTCCTCACGGCCCGTGCCGATGTGGTGGCGAACTTCTGCTCGTCAGGATTCGTCGCTCCGTTGCTGCGTTTTTCTCTTGTCAATGACGCTAATGCGGAACTGCCCATCTCCATGAACGCTGTCGACCCATGCGTGGATGGTGTGTCGTTCAATACGATACCTATCGGTATTGGGATCATCCAAACGGCCAAGGCCCAGACAGTTACCTCTCCCGGAGCCCTGCTCTTCAGCGGGAACTCTGTCGGGTTTGTTCTCCGCAATGAACAGACCAGCTCCATGGGCAACGATTCGTCGATCGACAACGCGCAGATCATCGACGTGACGCCGCAGCTGGACAAGGACTTCTCGCCTGCCAACATCCAACTCGGGCAGGTCTCCCGGTTGACCATGACCATCACCAATACGACCGATCTGCTGCGCAAGCAAGGCTGGTCGTTTACCGACAACCTGCCTGCAGGACTGGTTGTCGAGGGCAATGCCAGCACCACCTGCCCCGGCACGAACGTGCAGGCAGCAGCAGGTGGTAGTACCGTGACTGTGTCCAACGGAGACCTGCCCCAGGGCGCCGCCTTTTGCGAGGTGAGCCTCGACGTGCGTCCGACCGCGACAGGCAGCTTCACCAACGGTCCTTCCAACCTCTCCCTGATCGGCCTGAACCAGCCGGCCACACTGGTTGTGCTGGCGGTTGAGCCAACGGCAGACATGCAGGCCACCTCCATCACGCTTCCCACGGCCATGACGGTGGGCGCACCAGTATCCGGCAGCTTCAGCTGCACCAATGCCGGTCCCAGTGATGCCACGGCGGCCTCGTGCGTGATCTCCGGCCTGCCCGCCGGGGCGACCACGTCCTGCACACCCAGCGTTCCCACAGGATCGCCGCTGGCTTCGGGCTCCGTCATTGACTGCACGGTGGCCTTCACACCCACAGCGGGCGGAATATTCACGGCCCTGGTCACTGCCGGCAGCGGCACGCCGGATCCGATGCCTGCCAACAATACGACCTCGCGCTCCTACAGCGTCGGGGAGCGGGCCGACATGCAGGCCACCTCCATCACGCTTCCCACGACCATGACGGTGGGCGCACCAGTATCCGGCAGCTTCAGCTGCACCAATGCCGGCCCCAGTGAGGCCACGGCGGCCTCGTGCGTGATCTCCGGCCTGCCCGCCGGGGCGACCACGTCCTGCACACCCAGCGTTCCCACGGCCTCGCCATTGGCATCGGGCGGCAGCATTGCCTGCACGGTGCAGTTCACGCCCACCACAACGGGCACCATCGCGGCCTTGGTGACGGCGAGCAGCAGCACCGTGGATCCGGTGCCGGCCAACAACACCAAGGCACACCCCTTCAATCCCGTGGAGCGGGCCGACATGCAGGCCACCAGCGTCACGCTGCCGGCCACCGCCAACGTGGGTGTTCCCGTGAAGGGCTCTTTCGTCTGCACGAATGCCGGCCCCAATGCGGCGGCCTTTGCCAATTGTTCCATCGCAGGGCTGCCGGCAGATGCCAGCACCTCATGCATGCCTGCGGTGCCGACAGGCACGCCGCTGGCCTCTGGCGCAAGCATTGCCTGCACGGTGAGCTTCACGCCCACCACGCAGGGCAGCCTCACAGCCACCGTGACGGCGGTCAGTGGAACCACGGACCCGGAGCCGGCCAACAATTCGCGTGACCAGGAGTTGGTGGTTGCTGCCGCGTTGGCGCCGGAGCCGGTCCCCGCCACCGGGGTGCCTGCCCTGGTGCTGATGGGCCTGGCCGTCATGCTGGCGGGCCTGGGAACGCAGCGAGGCCGGGTACGGCGCTGAGCACGGATGCGGCAAGCCCCCGGCAGCGGGGGCGGTCGGGCCTGATGGAATGCCAGTCTCCGCGACTGGCATTTCTCATTGGAGGCCACCAGTTGCCGGCCCTGTACGCGCGCCTTGTGGCCTACCCCGCCTGGGCCATTGGGCTTGAGACAGCCGCAGTATCGGACGGATGCCTATAATCGAAAGTTTTGCATCTTCCCTCGTATTAGCATTAGCGCCATGCCTATTTATGCATACAAGTGTGGCTCCTGCGGTCATGCCAAGGACGTGCTGCGGAAAATCTCGGATGCCCCGCTGACGACCTGTCCGGCCTGCGGGGCCGAGACCTTCTCCAAGCAGCTGACAGCTGCCGGCTTCCAGCTCAAGGGCTCGGGCTGGTATGCGACCGACTTCAAGAACAGCGGTGGCAAGAGCGCCGCCGCACCGGCTCCCGCAGCCGATGCTCCTGCCTCGGATACTTCTGCCGCACCAGCGGCAACTGCGTCCGCGCCCGCTGCGGCCCCTGCATCTGCCTCCGCGCCCGCAACGGCCCATTGATCAAGGCTTGCATTTCATGTCCGCTCTGCGCAAATGGCTGTTCGCCGGCCTGCTGGTGATCGTTCCGCTGGTGATCACGCTGGGCGTGCTCAACTGGATCATCGGCACGCTCGACCAGACGCTGACCATCCTGCCCGAGGCCTGGCATCCGGATCGGTTGCTGGGCTTCCATATCCCCGGCTTCGGTGTCGTGCTGACGCTGCTGATCCTGCTCGTGGTCGGTGCGGCGGCCAGCAACTTCATCGGCCGCAAGCTCGTGTCCTGGGGCGATGCGGTGGTCAGCCGCATTCCTGTGGTGCGCTCCATCTATTCCAGCGTCAAGCAGGTGTCCGATACCGTGTTCTCGGACAGCGGCAATGCGTTTCGCACCGCCGTGCTGGTGCAGTGGCCTCGTGAAGGCGTCTGGACCGTGGCCTTCGTCACTGGCTCGCCCAGCGGGGAGGTTGCCGCCTACCTGCGCGACGAATACCTGAGCGTCTTCGTGCCGACCACGCCCAACCCGACGGGCGGCTATTTCGTCATCGTTCGCAAGAGCGATTGCATCGAACTGGAAATGAGCGTGGATGCCGCGCTCAAGTACATTGTTTCCATGGGCGTGGTGACTCCACCGGATCTCGCAGTGCCCGCGGAACCCAAATAACAAACTGTCGCGCCCTTGCCGGGCGCAGGAAGCTTTTCATCATGGCCATGCGCTCCCACTACTGCGGTCTCGTGACCGAAGCCCTGATGGGCGAAACCGTTACCCTGTGCGGCTGGGTGAACCGTCGCCGCGACCATGGCGGTGTGATCTTCATCGACCTGCGCGACCGCGAAGGCTATGTGCAGGTGGTCTGCGATCCTGATCGCGCCGAGATGTTCAAGACCGCCGAAGGCCTGCGCAACGAGTTCTGCGTGCAGGTCAAGGGCCTGGTGCGCGCACGTCCCGAAGGCACGACCAACGACAAGCTCAAGAGCGGCCAGATCGAAGTGCTGTGCCATGAGCTGAACGTGCTCAACGCCTCGGTCACCCCGCCGTTCCAGCTGGACGACGAGAACCTGTCCGAGACCGTGCGCCTGACCAACCGCGTGCTGGACCTGCGCCGCCCCTACATGCAGCGCAACATGATGCTGCGCTACCGCACGGCCATCCAGGTGCGCAACTTCCTGGACAAGGAAGGCTTCATCGATATCGAAACGCCCATGCTGGGCAAGAGCACGCCCGAAGGCGCGCGCGACTACCTGGTGCCCAGCCGCGTGCACGACGGCGAGTTCTTCGCTCTTCCGCAGTCGCCCCAGCTGTACAAGCAGATGCTGATGGTGGCCGGCTACGACCGCTACTACCAGATCACCAAGTGCTTCCGCGACGAAGACCTGCGCGCCGACCGCCAGCCCGAGTTCACGCAGATCGACTGCGAGACCTCGTTCCTGGGCGAAGAGGAAATCCGCGCCATCTTCCAGCGCATGATCACCGAGGTCTTCAAGACCCAGCTGAACGTGGATCTGGGCGACTTCCCGATGATGACGTACCAGGAAGCGGCCTTCCGCTTCGGCTCGGACAAGCCCGACCTGCGCGTCAAGCTCGAGTTCACCGAACTGACCGAGGTCATGAAGGACGTGGACTTCAAGGTGTTCTCCACGCCCGCCACGACCAAGGGCGGCCGCGTGGTGGCACTGCGCGTGCCCGGCGGCTCGCAGATCTCGCGCGGCGAGATCGACCAGTACACCGAATTCGTCAAGATCTACGGCGCCAAGGGCCTGGCCTGGATCAAGGTCAACGAAGTGGCCAAGGGCCGCGATGGCCTGCAGTCGCCCATCGTCAAGAACCTGCATGACGCGGCCCTTGCCGAAATCCTCAAGCGCACGGGTGCACAGGACGGCGACCTCATCTTCTTCGGCGCCGACAAGGAAAAGATCGTCAACGACTCCATCGGCGCGCTGCGCCTGAAGGTGGGCCACAGCGATTTCGGCAAGGCCAACGGCCTGTTCGAGGACCGCTGGGCGCCGCTGTGGGTGGTGGACTTCCCCATGTTCGAGCACGACGAGGAAAACGACCGCTGGGCGGCCGTGCACCACCCGTTCACCTCGCCCAAGGACGGCCACGAGGAACTCATGGTCACCGATCCGGGCAACTGCCTGGCCAAGGCCTACGACATGGTCCTGAACGGCTGGGAGCTGGGCGGCGGCTCGGTGCGTATCCACCGCGCCGACGTGCAGAGCAAGGTGTTTGACGCGCTCAAGATCTCGCCCGAAGACGCACGCGCCAAGTTCGGCTACCTGCTGGACGCGCTGCAGTACGGCGCCCCCCCGCACGGCGGCCTGGCCTTCGGCCTGGACCGCCTGATCACGCTGATGACGGGCGCCGACTCCATCCGCGACGTGATTGCCTTCCCCAAGACCCAGCGCGCCCAGGACCTGCTGACGCAGGCACCTTCGCCCGTGGACGAAAAGCAGCTGCGCGAGCTGCACATCCGCCTGCGCAATCCGCTGGCGGCCACGCAGGGCTGAGGAGCAGGCTTCACGGCTTGACAGGAACGGCAGGAGCTGGCGCAGCTTCTGCCGTTTTTCTTTTTTGCGGAGAGCTTTCATGCGTTTTCAAGGCATTGCATCGGTGGCGCTGGCGTTGGCGGTGTCGGCAGGGCTGGGCCTGTCCGGTTGCGGCGAGAAGAAGACCGAGCTGGGGCAGGGCGGTTCGGAGATCACGGGCTCTGCCGGGCCGCTGGGGGCGAACAACGGGTCGCGCGAACTCGTGCGCTGCGATGCGCCCGTGGCCACGCTGGCCCTGGCCGAGAATCCCAACGGCTACGTCATGGGCTCGGGCTATCAGCTGCCGGCCTCGCCCGTTCCGCTGGTCAAGCTGCTGGCCCAGCAAAGCGGGTGCTTTCGCGTGGTGGACCGGGGAGCGGGCCTGCGCGGCACGGTGCAGGAGCAGGACCTGAAGAATTCCGGCGTGCTGCGCGAGAACTCCACGGTGCGCAAGGGCCGGGGCTACGAGGCCCAGTACACGCTGACGCCCAGCCTGACCTTCAGCGAGCAGGACGCGGGCCGCGGGCTGGCCGGCGTGGTCGCCATGATCCCGGTGCTGCGAGACATTGCAGGGCTGGCCGGCCTGGTCGAGCAGGTCAAGTTCAAGGAGGCGCAGACCGCGCTGCTGCTGTCGGACAACGAAACCACCGAGCAGGTGGCCGCTGCCACGGGTGCAGCCCGCACCACCGATCTGGGCGTGGGCGGCATGGTGCTGGGCCGCCTGGGCGCTGCGGGCGCGGGCTGGAGCAATACCAACGAGGGCAAGGTCATCGCCGCTGCCTTTCTGGATGCGCACAACCAGCTGGTCTTCCAGGTGCGCGCGCTGCAGGCCAAGGAGCTGCCACCGCCGGTGGCCACCAAGGCCGGGCAGGGCACGAGCTGAGGCCAGCCATGGCCGGCCACAAGATCCCCGAGTCGGTGCTGGTCGTCATCTACCGTGATGACGGGCAGGTGCTGCTGATGCGTCGCACGGCACCGGCGCCTGAGGGCGGGGAGTTCTGGCAGTCGGTGACGGGCAGCAAGGACCATGAGGGCGAGTCCTGGCGCGAGACCGCGGTGCGCGAGGTGCGGGAAGAAACCGGCATCGATGCCGAGGCGCCCGGCTGCCTGCTGCAGGACTGGGCGCTGGAGAACATCTACACCATCTACCCTGCCTGGCAGCACCGCTATGCGCCCGGTGTATGGCACAACCGCGAGAGGGTTTTCGGGCTGCGGATTCCGTCCTACACCCCTGTGTTCTTGAATCCGAGGGAACATACCGCATCTGCTTGGCATCATTGGCGTGAGGCTGCCCAGCGCTGCTATTCACCGTCCAATGCGGAGGCCATCTTGCTGCTTCCACGTTTTTCCCCAACGAAGCCGGACTGAACCCCTCACCTGCGTTCCCGAACCGCCATGACTGAAAACGCGAATTCCCATCAGGTGGACCCCGGCCCGTCGATACTGCGCGTCGCGACCTACAACATCCACAAGGGCGTGCAGGGCATGGGTCCCGCGCGCCGCCTTGAAATCCACAACCTGGGCCACGCCGTGGAGCAGCTCGATGCCGACATCGTCTGCCTGCAGGAAGTGCGCAAGATGAACCACAAGGAGGCCGCGTACTTCGAGCGCTGGCCCCAGGTCTCGCAGGCGGAGTATCTGGCTCCCCTGGGCTATGAGGCCGTCTACCGCACCAACGCCTACACCCGCCACGGCGAGCACGGCAACGCGCTGCTGACGCGCTGGCCCGTGGTGGGCCACCAGCACGAGGACATCTCCGACCACCGCTTCGAGCAGCGTGGCCTGCTGCATGTGGAGGTGGAAGTGCAGAACCGGCGCGTGCACACCATCGTGGTGCACCTGGGGCTGATCCCCGGCAGCCGCGTGCGCCAGGTCTCCCAGCTCAAGCGCTTCATCGAGCGAGAGGTGCCGCCGGGCGCGCCCGTGGTGGTGGCTGGCGACTTCAACGACTGGGGTGGCCAGATCAAGCGCATGCTGGGCGGTTTCGGCCTGTACGAATACGACGAATTGCCCAGCGTGCCCACCTATCCCTCGCGCCTGCCGCTGGCCCAGCTGGACCACGTCTATGTGCGCGGCCTCACGCCGCTGGGCCTGCATGTGCCCAAGGGGCGCATCTGGTGGCGCATGTCGGACCATCTGCCGCTGATTGCGGAATTCCGCCTCTAGCCCTGGCCGCTCTGACACACGCCACTCTTTTGCTATTGTATTGATAGCTTTCGGGGCGGGCAGAACCTGCGTTTGGGTGGAAAATCCCTTGCGTGCCATGCTGCGGGTTTCGCTGTTACCATGCCAGCCATGTTCAGAGAACTCGTCGACATGAAACAAGACAGCCAGGCCGAGGGCACCCCCGTCTCGGTCAAGATCCGCGAACGACTGAAGCAGGCGCAAAAGCGCTTTCATGCGAACGACAACATCTCCGAATTCATCGAGCCCGGTGAACTCGAGCAGCTGCTCGACGAAGTCCAGGAAAAGATGCAGGGCGTGCTCGACAGCATGGTCATCGACACCACGCACGACCACAACACGCGCGCCACGGCGCGCCGCGTGGCCAAGATGTATGTCAACGAGGTGTTCCGGGGCCGCTATGTGGCGCAGCCCGCCATCACCGAATTCCCCAACGCCGAGCACCTCAACGAGCTGATGATCGTCGGCCCGATCACGGTGCGCAGCGCCTGCAGCCACCATCTGTGCCCGGTGATCGGCAAGATCTGGATCGGCGTGCTGCCCAACAAGAACACCAATGTCATCGGCCTGTCGAAGTACGCGCGGCTGGTGGACTGGATCATGGGCCGTCCCCAGATCCAGGAAGAGGCCATCATCCAGCTGGCCGACCTGATCCTCGACAAGACCCGCCCCGACGGCCTGGCCGTGGTCATGGAGGCTTCGCACTTTTGCATGTCCTGGCGCGGTGTGCGCGAGATGGACAGCAAGATGCTGAACTCCGTCATGCGCGGCGCCTTCCTCACCAACCCGGAACTGCGCCGCGAGTTCCTCTCGCTGGTGTCCAGCCGCAAGTAAATCCCCGGGGTGGCGTCCCCGGACGCCTCACACAACACCCCAGGCTGCGCAGTGCGCGGCCTTTTTTCTTTCCCGCGCCACGCCCCGCTTTCCCCGGACCTGCCCATGTCGCTGCAAGCCTTTGCCCTGATCATCATTGCCGGCCTCATCCATGCCGGCTGGAACATCGTGGCCAAGAAGGCGGGCGGTGATTCGCGCTTTGCCTTCTTCACCTCGGTCATCATGATGGTGATCTGGGCGCCGCTAGGCTGGTGGGTGGGGCGCGATGTGGTGCCCACATGGGGCCGCAACGAATGGCTGGTGGTGCTGGCCAGCGGCCTGCTGCACGTGGCCTACTACGTGACCTTGCTGCGTGGCTACCGCAGCGCGGACCTCACCGTGGTCTATCCGCTGGCGCGCGGCTCGGGGCCGCTGCTGTCGTCCATGGTGGCCATCCTCTTTCTGGGTGAGCGGATTTCCTCGTTGGGCGTGCTGGGCATTGCCGGCGTGGTGGTCGGCGTCTTCCTGATCGCGGGAGGCCCCGGCCTGCTGCGCGCGCGCCATGATCCCGAAGCCCGCGAACGGCTCAGGATGGGCCTGTGGTACGGCCTGCTGACGGGCGCCTTCATCGCCAGCTACACCGTGGTGGACGGCTATGGCGTGAAGCTGCTGCTGATGTCGCCCATCCTCATCGACTACATGGGCAACTTCGTGCGCGTGTTCCTGCTGGCGCCCGTGGTGCTGCGCGACCTGCCCACGGCCCGGCATCTGTGGCGCGCGCAGTGGCGCTTCGCGGCCCTGGTGGCGCTGATCAGCCCCATCGCCTACGTGCTGGTGCTCTACGCCATGCAGGATGCGCCCATGTCGCACGTGGCGCCTGCGCGCGAAGTCTCCATGCTGTTCGCGGCGCTGATCGGCGGGCACATGCTGCGCGAAGGCGATCGCCTGGCACGCATTGCGGGCGCCGTGTGCATTGCCGTCGGTGTGACGGCGCTGGGCCTGGGCTGAGCACCATGGCGGCAATGCGGGTACTGGGCTGCGATTTCAGCAGCCGACCTACGGCGCGCAAGCCCATCACCATGGCCCTGGGCCGCCTGCTGGCTGGGGACACGGTGGTCCTGCAGGATTTGCTGGAGTTCGCCTCGCTGGACGCATGGGCCGCCTGGCTGGCCCGGCCTGCCGATTCGGCGCAGTCGGCCTGGGTGGGCGGTTTCGACCTGCCTTTTGCCCTGCCGCGCGAACTGGTGGAGCAGCTGGGCTGGCCCACGGAATGGGCGGCCTGCATGGACCACTACGCCGGCCTCACGCGCCAGGCCATACGCGAGCAGTTCAAGGCCTTTTGCGCGGCGCGGCCCGCAGGCGGAAAGTTCGCGCACCGGGCCACGGAAGGGCCTGCCGGTGCCAGCCCTTCCATGAAATGGGTGAACCCGCCCGTGGCCTACATGCTGCATGCCGGGCTGCCCTTGCTGCGCGCGGCCGGCGTGCACCTGCCAGGCCTGCAGCCTCCCGGCAAAGGCGATGCGCGCCGCGTGGCGCTGGAAGCCTACCCGGGCATGCTGGCGCGCGCCGTGATCGGCCGCCTCAGCTACAAAAGCGACGAACCCGCACGGCAAACGCCCGAACGCCATCAGGCGCGCGTGCAATTGCTGGCGGCGCTGGAGCGCGGCGACAACCCGCTGGCGTTGCGCCTGCGTATCGACGCCGAAGAAACCCGCAACCAGTTGCTGGCGGACGGCAGCGGAGACCGGCTGGACGCCGCAATCTGCATGCTGCAGGCCGCCTGGGCCGCGGCCCGCCATGCGCAGGGCGATGCGCTCTACGGGTTGCCGCACGACCTGGACCCGCTGGAAGGCTGGATCGTCACGGCCCAGGCCTGATCTGCGCCGCACTGAAATACTCGAATCGGGAAGAGACAAGCGATGCCCACCTTTGAAACCTTGCTGGCCTTTTTCGGCGTGGCCGTGCTGCTGGGCCTGAGCCCGGGGCCTGACAACCTGTTCGTGCTCATGCAATCGGCCCAGCGCGGCTGGCGCGTGGGCCTGTGCGTGGTACTGGGCCTGTGCCTGGGGCTGGTGGTGCATACGGCGGCGGTTGCGCTGGGTTTGGCGGCACTGGTGGCTGCGTCGCCCCTGCTGTTCACCGCCATCAAGCTGTGCGGCGCCGCCTACCTGGCCTGGCTGGCCTGGGGTGCGCTGCGCGCCGTGGCCCGGCCGGGCGAGATGCCGCAGGCCGGCGCAGCCGACCCGCTGACCCCCGCACGGGCGCTGCGCTGGGTGGGGCGTGGCGTGGTGATGAACCTCACCAACCCCAAGGTGCTGATCTTCTTCCTGGCCTTTCTGCCGCAGTTCGCGGACCCCGCGCGCGGCGGCGTGGCCACGCAGGTGATGGTGCTGGGCTGCGTGTTCATGCTGGCGGCGCTGCTGGTGTTCGGTGCCATCGCATGCTGCTCGGGCTGGTTCGGCGTGCTGCTGCAGCGATCCGTGCGTGCGCAGAACTGGCTCAACCGCGTGGCCGGGCTGGTGTTCCTGGGCATGGCGGTGCGGCTGGCGCTGGTGCAGCGCTAGGGCCTGTTCACACTAATGCGGGGCCGTGGCACAGTCCCTCCATGCTTTTTCGCTCACGCCCCTTGGCGCCATGAGCAGCGGCGTCCTCATCCAACCCATGCCACAGACCACGGCCCACACCATTGCCATTGCCCAGGTCCTGCAGATCGTGCAGGGCGTGCAGCGCAATGGCATGGATGTGCCAGCCATCCTGCGCCGCGCCGGCATTGCGCCTGCCCTGCTGGATGCGCCGCTGTCGCGCGTGACCCAGGCGCAGTACGCGGCGCTGATCCGCGTGCTGCGCCGCGTCTGCCGCGACGAGCTGTGGGGCCTGTGCCGCCATCCGCTGCCCGTGGGCAGTTTTGCCCAGGCCTGCCGCACCATGCTGCCCTGCCGCACGCTGGGCGAGGCATTGCAGGCCGGGCTGCGTTTCTACCGCCTGGTGCTGCGCGACTTCGCGCCCCGGCTGCAGGTCGTGGACGGCGTGGCCCGCATCGCCATGGTGTCGCTGCGCGAGCGCGATGCGCCGCTGGCCTATGCCGAGCGGTCCTTCTGCTTTCTGGGCTATGGCGTCATGTCGTGGCTGGTGTCGCGCAGGATAGAGCTGACGGGCGTGTGCGCGCCTGCCGGCGCCAGCATGCCGTATGGCACGGAGGCGCAGCGCCTGTTCCTGGCGCCGCTGCAGCGCGACCGCGACTTCACGGGGCTGGAGTTCGATGCGCGCTGGCTGGAGCTGCCCGTGGTGCAGACCCCTGAGAGCCTGGCCGAATTCCTGGACCAGGCGGCCATGGGCCTGGTCATCCGCTACCGCGACCGCACGCGCCTGGGCGAGCGCATCCGCCGCCTGCTGCGCCGCGATCTGGCGGGCGAGCTGCCTTCGCTGGAGCAGGTCGGCGCCGCGCTGTCCATGACGCCGCAGACGCTGCGCCGCCGCCTGCGCGACGAAGGCCTGGGCTTCCAATCTCTCAAGGACGACCTGCGCCGCGACGCGGCCATCGAGCTGCTGAACCGGCCGGAGCTGACGCTGGCCGATATCGCCGCGCGCGTGGGGTTTGCCGAGGCCAGCACCTTCCACCGCGCCTTCAAGGGCTGGACCGGCCTGCCGCCGGGCGCCTACCGGCAGGCCCAGCATCGCGGCCGCTGATCTTTTTTGCCAATCATTTTGAGACGATCGGCGATTGGTGGCTGAAGGCCTGGTGGCCACACTGTCCATGGACCCTGCCACTGCGGCAGGGCACACCGCCCCGCCAACGAGGGCGGAGCACCGAAGGACAAGGAGACAAGCCATGGAATCGAGCCGACGCGGCTGCCTGCGGGCGGCGCTGGCATGCGCTGCCAGCGCCTCACTGGGTGCCGCCCTGGGAACGGCATCGCCGATCGCCTTTGCACAGCCGGCAGGCGGTGCCTACCCGTCCAAGCCGCTGCGCATGGTGATTCCCTACCCGGCAGGCGGCGGCACCGACATCATCGGGCGCATCATTGCCCAGCAACTGAGCCAGGCCTGGGGCCAGCCCGTGGTGGTGGAGAACCGGCCGGGCTCCAGCGGCATCATCGGCGGCGACGTGGTGGCCAAGTCGCCGCCAGACGGCTACACGCTGCTGCTGGGGATCACGGCCATGATCCAGTCGCCTGCGCTGTACGCCAGGATGCCCTATGACGTGCTCAAGGACTTTGCCCCCGTATCGCAGGTGGCCCTGTCCTCGGACCTGTTCGTGGTGCCGCGCGACGTGCCGGCCACGACGCTGCAGGAGTTCATCGCCCTGGTCAAGGCCCATCCGGGCAAGTACAGCAACGGCAACTACGGCAACGGCACCTCCTCGCACATGCATGGTGAGCTGCTGCGCGCCCGGGCCGGGCTGGACCTGGCGCTGATTCCCTACAAGGGCGCGGCGCCGCTGGTCAACGACGTGCTGGGCGGGCAGCTGTCGTCGGGCTTCATCGATGTGTCCTCGGCCAATGCGCACCTGAAGTCGGACAAGATCCGCATCCTGGCCATCACCGGTATGCAGCGCCACCCGGCGCTGCCCGAGGTGCCCACGTTTGCCGAGCTGGGCCTGGCCGGCTTCGAGGCCAATGGCTGGTTCGCCACCTTCGTGGCGGCGGGAACGCCCCGGCCCATCGTGGACCGGCTCTCGGCGGAGGTGCGGCGCATCGTGGCCACGCCCGAACTCAGCGGCCGCCTGGCCTCCATGGGCCTGCGCCCGGTGGGCAGCACGCCCGAGGAATTGGCCTCCGTCATGGCGCGCGACATGCCGCGCTGGGCGCGCATCGTGAAGGAGGCGGGAATCAGGCTGGAGTAGCCGATGCAGTCTGCGCCCGGTCCTGGCCCGACTGAACGGGCTGTGGCCAGGCAGGCTGGGGTGGGCGCAACTGCTCCAGCACCCGGCTGAGCCGGAGCACGCCCAGGTCGTCGAACCGGCGGCCTGCGATCTGCACGCCTATGGGCAGCTGCCCGTCATGCCCGCAGGGCACGGATGCGGCGGGCTGTTCGGACATGTTGTAGGGCACGGTAAAGGCAATGTGCTCCAGCGGCCGCAGCGGGTCGTTGGTGGGGCTGGGCAGGTGGGCCGGGAAAGCCGTGATCGGCGCCACGGGCGACAGCACATAGTCGTAGGCCGCCGTGGCCCGCACCGTGGCCGTGCGCAGAAGGTGCGACTGCTGGCTGGCCACGAACAGCTGCGTGGCTGTCAGTGGCGCGGCACTGTCGGCCCATTCGCGGATGAAGGGCAGGATCACGCGGCGCTGCGCATCCGTCAGCGACTGGATTTCCACATGCGATCGCATGCGCCAGAAATGGTCGAGGCCGTCGAGCATGTCGCGGGTGAGCCAGGGCTCGATGCGCTCGATGTGCGCGCCGGCCGATTCCAGCCAAGCCGCAGCCTGCTCCACCACGGCGCGCACGCGGGGCTGCAGGGGCAGGCCGCAGCCGGCATCCAGCAGCAGGCCTATGCGCAGGCCGCGCACCTGGGCAGGGTCCATGTCGAAGCTGTGCCATGCAATCTCCTGGTGCGGCAGGCCCATGCTGTCGCGTGCATCGGGCAGGGACAGCACCTGCATCATCAGCGCGGCGTCGGCCACGCTGCGGGTCATGGGACCTGCGCAGCGGCCGGTGTATGGCGGGTCGATGGGCACGCGGCCCAGGCTGGGCTTGAGGCCGAAGATGCCGCACCAGCCCGCCGGCAGGCGGATGGAGCCGCCGATGTCCGTGCCCACGTGCAGCGGCCCGTAGCCGGCCGCCGCAGCGGCGCCCGCACCGGCGCTGGAGCCGCCCGGCGTCTTGTCCGGATCCCAGGGATTGAAGGTGTTGCCGTGCAGCGAGGACAGGCCGGACGACAGCATGCCGTAGTCAGGCATGGTGGTCTTGGCGAAAAGGATGGCGCCTGCCTCGCGCAGGCGCGCTGCGGGTGGGGCATCCAGCGGGGCCGCGACCTGCGGCATGGCGGCCGTGCCCACGGGCGTGGGATCGCCGCGCGTGGCGATGTTGTCCTTGACCGTGGCGGGAACGCCGTCGAGCAGGCCGGCCGGCTCGCCGCGCAGCCAGCGGGCCTCGCTCTCGCGGGCCCGGGCCAGGGCGGCCTCGGGGCGCAGCAGGTAGGTGGCGTGCAGGGCCGGCTCCCAGCGCTGCACATGGGCCAGCAGGTCGTGCATGACCTCGACGGGCGAGAGGCTGCGGTCCCGGTAGGCGCGCAGCAGCGCATGGGCGGGCAGGTCGTGCAGGGCCTGTGTCGTTCCAGTCATCGCGGCTTCCTCGAAGATGGCGGTTCTTGCGGCAGATCTGGCGCAGTGTGGCCCGGTGCCACCGGCGCGCCTGTCGCCTGTGGCTCAGCCTGTGCGCGGTTCAGGTGGCCCAGGACAGTGCGGAGAGATCGTTGACGAAGACGGGCATGTCCTTCCACAGTCCGCGCAGGTTCTTGTTGGCCACGGTGACCCATTGGGGCGTGTAGAGGAAGGCGTGCACGCAATCCTGGGCCAGCAGGCGCTGCGCATCGCCCAGCAGGCGCGAGCGGTCGGCGGGGCGCGAGGCGTTCTTGATCTTGTCGTACAGCTCGTTGAACTGGGACGACTGGTAGCCCCAGTAGTAGTCGGGCTTGGCGAAGTTGCCCAGGTCGAAGGGCTCGACATGGGAGATCAGCGTCAGGTCGTAGTTCTTGAGCGTGTAGGTGCCCGACAGCCACTGCGCCCATTCGACGTTCTGCAGCTTGGCTCGGATGCCGATCTTGGCCAGCTGCGCGGCAATCACCTCGCCGCCCTGGCGCGCGTAGGGCGTGGGCGGCAGGGTCATGGTCAGCTCCAGCGGCGTCTTGACGCCGGCCTCGGCCAGCAGCGCCTTGGCCTTTTCCACGTCGAAGGGGTTGATGCCCGTGGTGTCCACGTAGCCGAAGGCCGTGGGCACGTAGTAGCTGCCAATGGGCAGGCCGTAGCCGTCGCCCGCGCCGTCGATGACGGCCTTGCGGTCGATGGCGGCGGCGATGGCGCGGCGCACCCGCGCATCGTTCAAGGGCTTGCGCGCGTTGTTCATGGCCAGGATGGTCTTGGCCCGCGAGCCGCTGACCACGACCTGGAAGCGCCCGTTGGCCTTGAACTGGGCCACGCTGCGCGGCGTGACGCGCGGGAAGGCGTCGACATCGCCGGCCAGCAGTGCGGCCACCTGGGCTGCAGGGTCGGAGATGAAGCGGAAGGTGGCACGGCGAATGCGCAGGCCGGGGGCCGTGCGGTACCGGGGCCAGGCCGTGAGCGTGACCGAGGCGCCCTTGTTCCAGTTGCCCAGCTGGTAGGGGCCCGTGCCCACGGGGCGCGTGGCGTTGGTGGCAGCGCTCTTGGGCTCCACGATGATGGAGGTCGCCTGCCCCAGCACGAAGAGGAAGTCGGGGTCGATGTCCTTGTTGGTGACGACCACCGTGTGGTCATCCACCACGCGCGTGGACAGGGCGGCGAAGGTGCGCTTGTCCTTGTTGGTGCTCTTGTCGTCGCCCGCGCGGTCGAAGGAGTACTTCACGCTGTGGGCGTTGCAGGGCTCGCCGTTCTGGAAACTCACACCCTTGCGCAGGCGGAAGGTGTAGGTCTTGAGGTCGGGCGAGACCTCCCAGCTTTCGGCCAGCAGCGGGGAGACGCTGCCGTCCGGATTGATCTTGGTCAGCGTCTCGAACAGGTTGTAGAGCACGATCTCGCCAATGGACGATGCGGCGCCGGCCGTGGGGTCCAGCCCCGGCGGCTCCAGCGTCATCGCCAGCGTGACACTGTCCTTGCGGCCCTGGGCCAGCGCAGGCCAGGGCATCAGCAGGGGCAGGCCGGCAGCAGCGGAGCTGGCCAGCAGGGAACGGCGATTGAACATGAACAGGTCTCCGGAAATTCTTGCAGATGGGTCATGGGCCGCTGGCTGCGGCCTGCAGCAGTGTTTTTACACCAGGGCGCGCGTGCGCGTGGCCATGAGGACCCGGTCCGCTCCGGTAGTTGTCAGCTTTCGGCTTTCAGGCGCGGTGCTGCAGGGCGATGCGTGGCACGGCCCGTACCAGGGCCTGGGTGTAGGGATGCTGCGGGGCGTGGAACAGTTGCTGCGGAGCCCCGCGCTCGACGATGCGGCCTTCGCTCAGCACGATGGCGTCGTCGCACAGGTGCTGGACCACGGCCAGGTCGTGGCTGATGAACAGGTAGGACAGGCCCAGCTGCTGCTGCAGATCGCGCAGCAGGTTCAGTACCTGGGCCTGCACCGAGACGTCGAGGGCGCTCACGGGCTCATCGGCCACGATGAGGCGGGGCCGCGTGACCAGGGCGCGTGCAATGGCGATGCGCTGGCGCTGGCCGCCCGAGAATTCATGCGGGTACTTGTCCAGGTCCTGCACGCGCAGCCCGACCTGCTCCAGCGTGGCGCGGGCCAGGTCGCGCCGGGCTGCGCGCTCGGGCGGTGCAGGCTGGGCGGTCAGGGGCTCGCAGACGATGTGTTCCACCGTCATGCGCGGGTCCAGCGAACCGTAAGGATCCTGGAACACCATCTGGAAATCGCGGCGCGCCATGCGCAGTGCCTGGTTGCCGAGCCGGTGCAGATCCTGGCCCAGCAGCTGCACGCTGCCGGCGCTGGGCGTGTCCAGCGCCATGACCAGGCGTGCCAGCGTGGACTTGCCGGAGCCCGACTCGCCCACCACGCCCAGGCTGCGCCCCGCCGTCAGCGTGAAATCCACGCCGCGCAGCGCATGCACCTGCTCCGGCGCGCGCCACAACGAGCGGCGTGGCAGCCGGTAGCTGCGGGCCAGGTCCGTCACCTGCAGCAGGGGCGGCTCGGCAGCGGCCGGTGCCTGGCGGTCGTGCTCCGTCATGTGCTGCGGCCCTGCGTATGCATGCCCGGCGCAATGGCCTCGGAGCGCAGGCAGCGCACCACATGCGGCTGTGCCCAGGCCTGCAGGGCAGTGGGCGTGGGCCGCTGCGGGCGCTCCAGCACCAGGGCGCGCGGGCGCTCGCTGTGGCAGGTGGGCTCGGTATAGCTGCAGCGGCCCGCGAAGGCGCATCCGGCTGGCAGGTCCACCAGCTCGGGCACGGTGCCGGCAATGGTGGGCAACCGCGCCGGCGGCTGGTGGCCTGGTCCCGAAGGCTCCAGCTGCGGCCTGGCGGCGAACAGGCCGCGCGTGTAGGGATGGGCGCGGCGCGCGAAGATGGCCTCGGTCATGCCGCTTTCGACCACGGTGCCGCCGTACATCACCTGCAGCTGCTCCACGTTTTGCGCGATCACTCCCAGATCGTGCGAGATCAGCAGCAAGGCCATGGAGTGCTCTGCCACCAGTTCCTGCAGCAGATCGAGAATTTGCTGCTGCACGGTCACGTCCAGCGCCGTGGTAGGTTCGTCGGCGATCAGCAGGTCGGGCCCGCAGGCCAGGGCCATGGCGATGGTGATGCGCTGGCGCTGGCCGCCCGAGAACTGGTGCGGATAGTCATCAAAGCGCTGGGCTGCGCGGGCAATGCCCACGCGCTCCAACAGGGCCACTGCGCGCTCGCGCGCGGCCTGGCGGCCCAGGCGCTGGTGGTGGCGCAGCGGCTCGGCCACCTGGCGGCCGATGCCGTGCACGGGGTTGAGGGCCGTCATGGGCTCCTGAAACACCATGGCCATGCGGTTGCCGCGCAGGCGGCACAGCGCGCGCTCGTCCATGTCCAGCAGCTCCTGGCCGTTGAGCCGGATGCTGCCGTCCACCTGCGCATGCTCCGGCAGCAGGCCCATCAGCGCCAGGGCGGTCAGCGACTTGCCGCAGCCCGACTCGCCGATCAGGCCCAGCGTGGCGCCGCGCTCCAGGATGAATTCCAGGTTCTGCACGGCACGCGCGCGGCCGCGCGGGGTCTGCAAGGTGATGGTGAGGCCGGAGACTTCGAGCAGGGGCATGGCGCGTGTCTTCCTCAGCGCTGGCGCGACAGGCGCGGGTCGAGCAGATCGCGCAGCCCGTCGCCCAGCAGGTTGAGCCCGAGCACGGACAGTGCAATGGCCAGGCCCGGCCACACGGCCAGCAGCGGGGCCTGGAACATGAGGGTCTGGGCCTCGCTGAGCATGCGGCCCCAGGAGGCCTGCGGCGGCTGCGTGCCCAGGCCCAGATAGGACAGGGCGGCTTCCGCCAGAATGGCCAGCGCGAACTGTATGGTGGCCTGCACCACCAGCACGGGCAGGATGTTGGGCAGCACATGGCGCCAGGTGATGCTGGCGCGGCCATGGCCGCAGGCGCGTGCAGCCAGCACGTATTCACGTGCCCAGACCGCCTTGGCCGATGCCCGCGTGATGCGCGCAAAGGTGGGAATGTTGAAGATGCCGATGGCAATGATGGCGTTGACGATGCCCGCGCCGAACACGGCCGTGAGCATGATGGCCGATAGCAGCGCAGGAAAGGCGAAACTGAAATCGGCCAGCCGCATGATGGCCTCTTCCACCCAGCCCCGGCAGGCCGCGGCGACCAGTCCCAGCACCACGCCCATCGACAGCCCGATGCCCACGGCGATCACGCCGACCAGGATGGAACTGCGCGCGCCCAGGAACAGCAGCGAGGCCACATCGCGCCCATAGGCATCGGTGCCCAGCCAGTGCAGGCTGCCGGGTGCGGCCAGCTTGGCATCCAGGTCCATGTCGTAGGCCGAGCCCGGCGTCCACCACAAGGACAGCAGCGCGGTGAGCAGCAGCAGCGCGGTCAGCATGGCACCCAGCATGAAGCTGCGGTGGCCCAGCATGCGCCGGCCCAGGCTGGCCGGCCTGCTGAGGGTGACCGCCCGCGTGGGCCGATGGCCCGGTGGCGCAGCGGTCGGCGAAACAGGGTTGCCTGGCTGGCTCATATGTCGCTGGCCTCGATGCGTGGATCAATGGCTGCGTACAGCACATCCACGATGAAGTTGATGACCACCACCATGGCCGCCAGCAGCAGCACGCAGTTGCGCACGACGATGAGGTCGCGGTTGGCGATGGACTGGAAGATCAGCCGGCCCAGGCCCGGCAGGTAGAACACGTTCTCCACCACGATGGTGCCGGCCAGCAACTGGGCAAACTGCAGCCCCATGACCGTGAGCACGGGAATCATGGCATTGCGCAGCACGTGGCCCCAGAGCACGGCGCGGCGCGGCAGGCCCTTGGCGCGGGCCGTGCGAACGAAGTCCTCGCGCAGCACTTCCAGCACGGCCGAGCGCGTGATGCGCGCCAGGATGGCCGCCTGCACCACGGCCAGCGAGATCGCCGGCAGCAGCAGGGCCTGCAGTGCGGGCAGGACGCCGCCGCCATCGGCCTCGCTCCAGCCTGGAAAGCCGCCTGCGGAAAACCATTGCAGCTTCACCGAGAACACCAGGATCAGCAGGATGGCGAACCAGAAATTCGGGATGGCAATGCCGATCTGCGCCAGGCCCATGACGCCCAGGTCGCCCCATCGGTTGTGGCGCGAGGCAGCATAGATGCCCGCTGCCAGGGCCAGCACGGTGGTGATGAGCATGGCCATCACGGCCAGCGGGGCGGTCACTGCCAGGCGCTCCAGCACCAGATCGCTGACCGGTGTGCTGTAGGCGTAGCTCAGTCCCATGTCGCCATGCAGCAGCCCCTGCAGCCACTGCAGGTAGCGCTGCCAGGCTGGCTGGTCCAGTCCCAGCTGCTCGGCCAGCGCCTGCACGGCCTCGGGGGCGGCATCGGGCCCCATCAGCGTCTGGGCCGCATTGCCGGGCAGCACTTCCAGCACGCCGAACACCACGGCCGAGGCGCCCAGCAGCGTGGCTGCCAGCATCAGCAGGCGCTTGAGCAGGAAGACGCTCATGGGCAGTCGGCCTTGGCACGGTGTTGGGCTGTCACGTCGGCGGAATGTGTGTGGGTGGTTCTTGGCGGGCCCGAATGGTACTGCGCACGGCCCATGCGCGCAGCATAGCGGCCTTTGAAGGTGCATCGCTCCGTGCCGATCCGGCGCGTATGCTTGCCCGTGCAGCCTTCATGCGTATGAAGGGGGCAGGATAATGGCGCAATGACTGATGCCACCTTGCTGCAAGGCCCGTTCGGGATGCAAGGGCCTGCCCGGCCCGGAGCGTGGCGTGCGCTTGCGAGGGACCTGCCATGGCTTTGATGATCACCGACGAATGCATCAACTGCGATGTCTGCGAACCTGAGTGCCCCAACGATGCAATCTCCATGGGCGAGGAGTACTACGAGATCGAGCACAGCAAGTGCACGGAATGCGTGGGGCATTTCGATGAACCCCAGTGCGTGCAGATCTGCCCCGTGGCCTGCATTCCCGTGAATCCCGCCCACGTGGAAGACCGCGAGACGCTGATGCAGAAATACCTGCGTCTGCAATCCCAGGCTCCCGCCGCTTCCTGATCGCTCAGCCCTTGTCGCTCTCGGCTGTGGCCGGGCGCACGGGCTTGGGGCGTGGAGGCTTGGTGGTGTGGATCAGCAAGGTCGCCTTGTCCATGTCGCCCGCCTGCAGCTCGGGCCAGGCCTTGAGCGAATGGGCAATGCTGTCCTCGATCAGCTGGCGCTGGTCGGGCGCGGGCTTCTTGAGCACCCAGTTGGCGACTTCGGCCTTGTGCCCCGGGTGGCCTATGCCGATGCGCAGCCGCCAGTAGTCGGCCGAGCCCAGCTGGGCATGGATATCGCGCAGGCCGTTGTGGCCGCCGTGGCTGCCGCCGCGCTTGAGCTTGACTTGGCCTGGGGCGAAGTCCAGTTCGTCATGGACCACGAGGACCTCCTCGGGCTGGATCTTGAAAAAGCGCGCCAGCGCGCCCACCGATTTGCCGGACAGGTTCATGAAGGTCTGCGGCTCGAGCAGCCAGACACTCTCGCCACGCACGCTGGCGCGGGCCATGAGGCCGAAGTAGCTGCGCTCGGGCACCAGGTGGACCTTGAGTTCGCGCGCCAGCGCATCTATCCACCAAAAACCCGCGTTGTGGCGGGTGTCCTCATACTCCGGCCCGGGATTGCCCAGGCCGACAAACAATTTGATCATCGGGCGATTATCTCCATGGCGGCCGCAGCAGGCAGGCGATGGTGTTCACCATGCAAAAGGCCCACGCGAGGTGGGCCTTTTGCAGGTTGCGGCAGCCGCAGCCGCCGCAAGGGAAAGCCAAGAATTACTTCTTGCCCTTCTTTGCCGGAGCGGCCGGAGCCGCTGCGGGAGCTGCGGATGCATCAGGAGCCACTTCGGGCAGCTTGATGGAGATCAGGGCCGGGTTCTTGTTGGAGCCGCGCACCACAGCCTTCACGCCGTTGGGCAGCTTGACGTTCTGCAGGCCCAGGGTCGACTTGGAGGTCAGGCCGCTCAGGTCCACCTTGATGAACTCGGGCAGTTGGGAGGGCATGCACACCACGTCCAGTTCATGGATCAGGGGAGTGATGGTGCAGTTCTCGACCTTGACGGCCTGGGACTGTTCCATGCCTTCGAAGTGCAGCGGCACCTTCAGGTGAACCTTGGTCTTGTCGTCAACGCGCTGGAAGTCCACGTGCAGGATCAGCTGCTTGTAGGGGTGGAATTGCACGTCGCGCAGCACGACCTTGGAGGTCTGGCCGTTGACTTCCATATCCAGAACGCTGGAATGGAACACTTCCTTCTTCAGGGCGTGCCACAGGGCGTTGTGATCGATCTCGATCAGTTGGGCTTCGGCAGCACCGCCGTAGACGATGCCAGGGGCCTTGCCCGAATTGCGCAGACGGCGGCTCGCACCCGTACCTTGCTTGGCGCGCTCAAAAGCGACGAATTGCATAACTAACTCCTAGATGGATGGACCGCGACCAGCCTCATCCGTTGATAAAAGAACGCCTGCCCCGTGCGGAACAGGCTGCTCTTGCGGTGTCCCGGGATGGTCCTGAAACCATCCCGGAACGCGCAAACCTCCCGAAGGAGGTTTGCTGGTTCAGACCACAGGGGCCGATATTTTATTCGGAGAACAGGCTCAGCACCGAATCGCCGGTGGAAATCCGCTGGATTGTCTGGGCAATCAGGGGGGCCACGGACAGTTGGCGGATCTTGCCGCAAGCCTGGGCTTCGGCGCTCAGAGGAATGGTGTTGGTCACCACGACCTCGTCCAGTGCACTGCCGTTGCCGATGCGCTCGATGGCCGGACCCGAGAAGATCGGGTGCGTGCAATAGGCGTAGACGCTCTTGGCACCACGCTGCTTGAGCACTTCGGCTGCCTTCACCAGGGTGCCGGCGGTGTCGATCATGTCATCCATGATCACGCAGTTGCGGCCGTCGATGTCGCCGATCACGTGCATGACTTCGGAGACGTTGGCCTTGGGGCGGCGCTTGTCGATGATGGCCAGGTCGCAGCCCAGCTGCTTGGCCAGCGCACGGGCACGGACCACGCCACCCACGTCGGGCGAGACAACGATCAGGTCTTCGTAGTTCTTCTGGCGCAGATCGCCCAGCAGCACCGGCGTGGCATAGATGTTGTCCACGGGGATGTCGAAGAAACCCTGGATCTGGTCTGCGTGCAAGTCCATGGTCAGCACGCGCTCGACACCCACGGCCTGCAGCATGTTGGCCACGACCTTGGCCGTGATCGGCACGCGGGTGGAGCGCGGGCGGCGGTCCTGGCGGGCATAGCCGAAGTAGGGAATCACCGCGCAGATGCGCTCGGCCGATGCACGCTTGAGGGCGTCCACCATGACCAGCAGTTCCATCAGGTTGTCGTTGGTCGGTGCGCAGGTCGATTGCACGACGAAGACGTCGCGCGTACGCACGTTCTGCTTGATCTCGACGGCGACTTCTCCATCGGAGAAGCGACCCACGTCGGCTGCACCCAGCGTGGTGCCGAGGTGCTGAACGATTTCAGCGGCCATGCCAGGATTGGCATTGCCGGTGAAGACCATGATGTCAGGATGATGTGAATGCATTGAGCGCCCCAGTACGATGGGTTTGCCTTGACGCGAAAGACGTTTGGCAGGGGAGGAAGGACTCGAACCCTCGCATGCCGGAATCAAAATCCGGTGCCTTTACCAACTTGGCGACTCCCCTACACAGGCCCTCTGCCGCAGGCAGACAGCCTATAAACTCTCATCTTTGAGCCAATCCTTGAGGGGATGGGCCTGCAGATTCCTGCAAACTCTGACATTCCAGATGCCTGGGGCATTCTCGAAGTCGATTGTTTGCGTCAGTGGTGCAAATACTGCACTTCCCGAGCCCGTCATTCTAGCACGCAGTTTGAAGGACTTGAGCCAATCAATGGCTTTTTTCACTTCAGGCTGCAGCCTTTCGGCGACGGGCTGCAAGTCGTTCTGGCCAAAGCCATAGTGATCTGCAGCAAAGTCGGCGATTGTAGCATGGGCATGATCGCGCTTGAGGTCGGGGGCGCGGAAGATGGACAGGGTTTCCAGTCCCGCCTCGGGCTTGACCACCACGAACCGCTGGGGCGGCAGGGCATGGCTGTGCTCCAGCGGCGTGATGTGCTCGCCTATGCCCTCCACCCAGGCGGAGCTGCCGCACAGAAAGAAGGGCACATCTGCGCCCAGACCCAGTCCAATGCGCTGCAGTTCGCGCCGGGTCAGGTTCAGTTGCCACAGGCGGTTCAGCGCCATGAGGGTGGATGCCGCATCCGACGATCCTCCGCCCATCCCGGCCTGTGCCGGCAGGCGCTTTTCCACGCCTATGTGCACGCCCTGGCTGCAGCCGGTGGCCTGTTGCAGCGCGCGTGCGGCCCGCATGATGAGGTCGTCGGCAGGAAGGGCCATGCCCGAGAGGTCCTCGCGGCTGACGTTGCCGTCGCCGCGCTTGTCGAAGTGCAGCGTGTCGTGCCAGTCCAGCAGCATGAAGACCGATTGCAGCAGGTGGTAGCCATCGTCTCGGCGGCCCGTGATATGGAGGAACAGGTTGAGCTTGGCCGGAGCCGGCACGTCGTGGAGCGAGCGCATGGGCTGGAGAGGATGAGAGGGATGGAGGCGGGTGCGGCGGGATGGGGTGCAGAGGGCGCGCCCGGCGCAAATCAGGGTGTGTCGAGCACGATGCGCAGCGCTGCCGGCGGCTGCGGGTCATGGCGCCGGGCGGACAGGCGGCCCTGTTCCATGCGGGAGAGGTCGACCTGCCAGCCTGCGGCTGCGGTGGCCCGGCCCTGCAGCCAGTCGAACAGGGCGGCGATGGGCAGGTCGCTGCCCGTCAGCTCTTGCACCAGCGTGGGCAGCGAGTCCGAGGTCTTGCGGTCCTCGCCTTGCTGCAGGCTGGCCTGTCCTGGCGCCCAGAGCAGGCGTGCCAGCGTCGATCCCAGGGGGGTGAACAGCAGCAACTCGCCGCGCTGGGGTGTGCCCAGCAGCTCGAAGCCTGCGCTGAAGGATTGGTTCTGCGCATCTTCCACCTGCAGCGCCAGTCGGCCCGACCAGTGCCCGGCGGCGGCCGGTGCTGCTGCATCGGCCTGGAGCTGGCGGGGTGGCAGGGCGCAGCCGGCCAGAGTCAGCAGCGCCGTGGCAGCAGCCGTGGCGCACAGCTGCCGGCGGATGAGCATGGGGCGCAAACGATGGGGCACGGGGTGGGGCACGGCGCGGCGGCTCAAAGCGAGACGCCCAGGCGGCGCAGGGTGTCGCGCAGCGTGGTGTTGTCGGGGCTGGAGGCCAAGCCCTGGCGCCAGATCTTCTGCGCGCGTTCGCGATCGCCCTTGACCCAGAGCACCTCGCCCAGGTGCGCCGCGATCTCCACGTCGGGGCGGGAGGCGTAGGCGCTTTCAAGCAGCTTGAGCGCTTCGTCCAGGTTGCCTTGGCGGAATTTCACCCAGGCCAGGCTGTCGGTGATGAAGGGGTCGCCTGGCGACATCTCCAGCGCCTTGCCCACGAGCTTTTCTGCTTCGTCCAGATGGATGCCGCGCTCGGCGAAGGAGTAGCCCAGCGCGTTGTAGGCATGCTGGAAGTCGGGCCGGCGCGCGATGATGCCGCGCAGCAGCCGCTCCATTTCGTCATGCTTGCCGATGCGCTCCGCGAGCAGGGCCGTGTCGTAGGCCAGTTCGGCGTCTTCGGGGTCCTGTTTTTGCAGCTCGGCCTGCAGCGCATAGGCCTGGGCATTCTGATTGGCGTCGCGCAACAACTGCACTTCGGCCAGGCGCTTGAGCCGTTGCTGGCTGGGGCCGCTGGCAGGCACGGCTTCGATCAGGGCGCGCGCTTCCTTGAGCTTGCCCTGGCGTGCAAGCAGGCTCGCTCGGCGCGCCTGCACGCTCAGCAGGTTGGGGGCATCGTCGATGCGGCGCAGCAGGGCGTCGGCCTCGTCGAACCTGCCTTGCTTTTCAGCGATCTGTGATTGCAGCAGGTAGTACTGGGACTGGCCGGCGCTGCGCGCCACGCCGGCAGGAATCTGCGGCACGAGCTTGCCGAAGCGCTCGGTGGACGCCTGCGCCGCACCCACATCGTTCGTTTGCAGCTGCAGGGCGGCCAGCGTGGCCCAGGCTTCGGCGTAGTCGGGCGAATCCATGGTGATGGAGACCAGTTGCTGCCGGGCCTCGTCCAGGCGCTGCTGACCCAGCAGCACGCGGGCATAGGCCATGCGCATCTGTGCCGAAGGGTTCTTGGCCAGGTAGCGCTTGACGATGGGTTCCGCCTCCGGCATGCCGGCTTCCAGCAGCTCCATGGACAGCAGGGCCACGGGGCCTGTGTCGGGCGTCAGCGCCTGGGCCTTTTGCACGGCCTGCATGGCTGCGGCCTTTTGCCCGGCGCCCAGGCGCATGTGGCCGATGGTGGCCCAAGCCAGCGGGCCGCTGGCCGGATTGTCGGTTTCGCCGGCCATAGCCTGCTCGACCACATCGGCAGCAAGGGCCTTGTCGCTGGCGTTGTTGTAGAGCTGGGTGATGCCCAGATAGGTGGCAGGCTTGGACGGAGCGGGCGTGGCCTCGATCTCGCGCTTGAGATAGCTGCCGGTATCGGCGATGCGGTTCAGCGCAACGAGGATCTGGAGCACGAAGCGGTTGGCATCGCGTGACTGGGGAAAGGCGTCCAGCCAGGCGCGGGCATTGGCCAGTGCGCGCTCACCGGAGCGCGACTGCAGCGCCAGTTCCGTGCCACGGCGGTACAGCTGCTCGCTGCCGCTGGTGCGCGCAGCCTCCATCATCATGGCCTGGGCATCGCCCAGCGCGCCTTCGCTGGCAGCGATTTCGCCGACCAGGATCTCGTAGAACAGTTCGGCGTTGAGCGCTGCGCGCTCCTCTTCGGCAGACGCGGCGGCGGACGATGGAGGTTCCGGGGATTCCGTCTCGATGGTGGCTGCGGTCTTGCCAGGCAGTGCCCAGGCAGTGGCGGAACCCATGGCCAGGGCTGCTGCCACGGCGAGTCCCTGAAGGCGAAGGCGATGATCCATCGAATCATAATAATCGAAGCCTCGGCCCGCATTTCGCACAACCTCAGTACAACCCGGATCGCATGCCCGAATTGCCAGAAGTAGAAGTCACGCGGCGTGCGTTCGCCTCGCAGATCGCCGGAGCGCGCATTGAATCCGTGGCGCTGGGCAAGCCATTGCGCTGGCCTCTGGGCATTGCCCCCGAGCTTCTGACCGGGCGCGAGGTGCACAGCGTGCGCCGGCGCGGCAAGTACCTGCTGATGCAACTGAGCGAAGGCCTGCTCATGCTGCATCTGGGCATGTCGGGCAGCCTGCGTTTCGTGGCGCCGCACGAGTTGCCGCTGGGTCCGGCGGGTGCGCATGACCATTTCGATCTGCACACCAGCAAGGGCCAGCTGCGCCTGCACGATCCGCGCCGGTTCGGTGCGGTGATGTATGTGCCGGCCGAGAACGATCCCTGGGCGCGCAGGCTGCTGGACCATCTGGGAATGGAGCCGCTGGATGACAGCTTCCTGTTCGAGACCTTCAAGGCCGGTCTGAAGGCCAGCCGTACGCCCATCAAGCAATTGCTGCTGAGCGGCAGCGTGGTGGTGGGCGTGGGCAATATCTATGCGTCCGAAGTGCTGTTCATGGCACGCATTGCGCCCACGCAGCCGGCCTGCGAGGTGGGGCCGCGCAAGGTGCGCCGGCTGTTCGAGGAGATTCGCCGCGTGCTGGAACTGGCGGTGGAGCAAGGAGGCACGACGCTGCGTGATTTCTCGGCGCCCGACGGCATGGCAGGCCACTTCCAGCTGCAGGCCAAGGTGTATGGCCGCGAGGGCCAGCCCTGCACGCATTGCGGCTCGCCCATACAGCTGCTGCGCCAGGGCCAGCGCAGCACCTACTTTTGCGCGCGGTGTCAGAAAGCGTGAGATGGCCTCAAAAAGAGGAGCGGATTCTCAACGTCTCGTAACGTTTGTGGAGGCCAATCTGCGCGAGATTCATATCGGGTCTGTGCGGGAGGCTCACATTTCTGAAAAATCACCCTCAGCCGCGCTGGATTGATGGTGAAATATTGTTTCATTTGTAAATAAACGCTGTTTTGCCCTGAATCCCCCCGTTCCAGGGGCCGGCCTTGGGGCGCAGCTGCGGGCAAAACGGGGCGACGGTGCTATATTTTGATGAGAAAAGGCATCACGCTTGCGGCGCAATGTCGAGGCGATCACTAAGCATCGGCAGGCATTGGCGATGCAATGGCGGGGGAAACACGTGGGACCATCATTCAACGAGCAATTCGACCAGCACGGCGCATGGCGCCGTGGCTTTGCGCAGCAATTGCATGCGCTGCGCGAATGGTTGCAGTCCCAGGAGCTGCTGGATGTCGCTGTGCAGGAGCGGCTGCAGCGGCTGGAAGCCCAGGTGCGCGGCGACAAGGTCATGGTGGCCTTCGTGGCCGAGTTCTCCCGCGGCAAGTCCGAGCTGATCAACGCAGTCTTCTTCGCCCACTACGGCCGCCGCCTCATGCCGGCCAGCGCAGGTCGCACCACCATGTGCCCGGCCGAGCTGGGCTGGGAAGCCGAACTGCAGCCCAGCCTGCGCCTGCTGCCCATCGATACGCGCGAATCGCTGGAAAGCCTGGGCCAGTGGCGCGCCCGGCCCGAGGCCTGGCTGCAGCTGCCGCTGGATGTGAACAATGCCCAGCAGATTGCCGACACGCTGGCCAAGGTGGCCGAGGTGCGCAAGGTGTCGGTGGATCTGGCGCGAACCTGGGGCTTCTGGCATGACGATGACCAGGGCGGCAATCCCTTCGTGGATGAGCAGGGCCTGGTGGAGGTGCCCATGTGGCGCCACGCGCTGATCAACATGCCCCATCCCCTGCTCAAGCAGGGGCTGGTCATTCTGGATACGCCCGGCCTGAATGCCGTGGGTGCCGAGCCCGAGCTGACCGTCAACCTCATCCCCCAGGCCCATGCCGTGGTCTTCGTGCTGGCGGCCGATACCGGCGTGACCAAGTCCGACCTGGCCATCTGGCGCGACCATGTGCTGCCGCCCGATGCGGCGTCGGGCCAGCAGGCACTGGCCGATTCGCGACTGGTGGTGCTCAACAAGATAGATACGCTGTGGGATAGCCTCAGCTCCGCGACGCAGGTGCAGGCCCAGCTGCAGCGCCAGCGCCAGGAATCGGCCCAGATGCTGGGCCTGCCTGTGGAGCGGGTGTTGCCCGTGTCGGCACAAAAGGGCCTGGTGGCCAAGGTCTCCGGCAACGAGGCGCTGCTGCAGGCCAGCGGGCTGCCCATGTTCGAGAACATGCTGGCCGAGGGCATCATGGGCCAGCGCCAGAAGGTGCTGCAGACGGCTGTCAGGGCCAATGTGCAGCAGTTGCAGGTCGAGGTGGAGCGCGTGCTCAATATCCGCCGCCGCGACCTGGACGACCAGATGGCCGAGCTGCGCAGCCTGCGCGGCAAGAACGCCAGCGTGATTGCCTCCATGCGCAACCGCATCGAGAGCGAGCAGCGCGATTTCGATGCCAGCGCCGCCAGGATCCAGGCCGTGCGCCTGGTGCACATGCGCATGCTGCGCGACATCTTCCGGCAGCTCGGTTCCAGCGCGCTCAAGCAGGAACTGGTCGATCTCAAGGAGGCGCTGGAGCAGCGCGGCCTGAAGCTGGGCGCGCGCAAGGTCTACGCGGAAACCTTCGAACGCCTGCGCACCGTGGCGACCCGGGCCCAGGCGCAGGCCGGCGAGATCCAGTCCATGCTGGGCGCGACCTTCAAGGAACTCAATGCCGAGTTCGGCTTCTCGCTGCAGGCTCCTGCGCAGCTGGAGCTGACCGAGTTCGGCGGCGACCTGCAGCGCATCGAGGCCAGCTACACCCAGTACCTGGGCCTGGGCCACGCGCTCAGGCGCAGCAATCCCGCGTTTGCCCAGCGGCTGATCAAGGCCCTTGCCATGCGTCTGCGCACGGTCTTCGAGTCTGCGGCCAACGACGTGGATATGTGGAGCAAGTCCGCCACGGCCCAGCTGGATGCCCAATTGAAAGAGCGCAAGCGCAGCTTTGCCCGCCGCATCGAAGCGGTGGACCGCATCCAGAATGCGGCTTCGGGCCTGGTCGAGCGCATTGCCGAAATCGAGGCCGCCGACGAACAGCTCACGGCCTTGCAGCTGCAGCTGGGACAGGCCACCATGGAACTGCTGCAACCCCTGTCGCCCACTCCCGCCTTCCCCGGCCTGGCAAAGGCTGCACAGGAAACTTCACTGACTGCTTGATATCTTGACCTTTCCCTCGATTGCCACGCCCGTCGTGCAGTGGCAGGCGTCGCATGGACGCAATCACCTGCCCTGGCAGCAGACGCGCGATCCCTACCGCGTCTGGCTCTCTGAAATCATGCTGCAGCAGACCCAGGTGAGCACCGTGCTGGGCTACTACCAGCGCTTCCTTGATGCCTTTCCCGATGTCGCCAGCCTCGCGGCCGCGCCGCAGGATGCCGTGCTGGCGCTGTGGAGCGGCCTGGGCTACTACAGCCGTGCGCGCAACCTGCACCGCTGCGCCCAGGCCGTGGTCCAGGAGTGGGGTGGTGCCTTTCCACGCAGGGCCGAGGATCTGGCCACGCTGCCCGGCATAGGCCGGTCCACGGCGGGCGCCATCGCGTCCTTTTGCTTTTCCGAGCGCGTACCCATCCTCGATGCCAATGTGCGGCGCGTGCTCACGCGCGTGCTGGCTTTCGATGCCGATCTGGCCGTGGCCAGGAACGAGCGCGAACTGTGGGACCTGGCCCAGCAGCTGTGCCCCACCGAGGACCTGCAGCAGGCCATGCCCCGCTATACCCAGGGCCTGATGGACCTGGGTGCCACCATCTGCACGCCGCGCAAGCCCAGCTGCCTGGTCTGTCCTCTGCAGCCGCAGTGCCGGGCGGCCCGCTTCGGCAATCCCGAAAACTACCCCGTGCGCACGCGCAAGCTCAAGCGCAGTTCCGAGGCCTGGTGGCTGCTGATCGCCGTGGACGGGCAAGGCCGCGTCTGGCTGGAGCGCCGCCCGCAGCAGGGCATCTGGGCGGGCCTTTATGCGCCTCCCGTGTTCAATGAACGCGAGGCGCTGGAGCAGGCCGCCGCACGGCACTGGCCCGCCGCACGATCCGCCGACTGGACCGAGCTGCCGGCTTTCCTGCATGTGCTCACCCACCGTGATTTGCATCTGCATCCGGTGCGCGTGCCTGTCCATGGCAGCGGCCCGGATGCTGCCATGGCAGACGGCCAGGGCTGCTGGGCCGATGCCAGGGCCTGGGCCGACATGGGCCTGCCGGCCCCGGTGCGCAAGCTGCTGGATGCGCAGTTTGCGGGCTGAAGCCCAAGGCCGCCGCGTCTTCCTAGAACGTGCGGCGCGGCAGGAGCAGGGCGCAGCGCAGCAGCATCCACGCCAGCCATTGTTCACGTGCGCCCGGCTTGCGCCGTGCGCGTGCGGCGGCCTCGGCAATGTGCAGACGCAGGCTGAACAGGGCCTGGCGGTCGCCCCTTTGCACCGCCTGGTGCCAGGCCTGCTCGCAGCGCTGGCGTTCCAGCGCCTGATCGAGCGGGCTGCGCACGCCGGGCACATCGGCCGTGCCAGGGGTGTCGGTGAGGACGTTCATGGCTGCAGCGCTCCCACGGTTGGGCGGGTGCCTGCGTCTGCATCGCCGCGGTCGCCATCCTGCCGGCCAAAGGCATACCAGTCCACATGCCGTGTGCAGACCATGATCAGGGCCAGCACGGCGAACAGCGCGATGGAGCCCACGATGAGCGCGCTTTGCTCCAGCTGCAGCAGCACATACAGCAGGCCGTAGAGCGAGGCGATTCCCGCAGCAAACGGCAGGCCGCGCTGCAGGCTGCCCAGGATGTGGCTGGCGTAGTAGGCCAGCAGCAGCACGCAGGCCGAGGCAGCAATGCCGTATGCGCTGGCAAATCCCATGTGCTCCGACAGGCTGATCAGCAGCAGGAAGAAGCTGCACAGCGCCGATCCCACCAGCAGGTACTGGATGGGGTGCACGCGCAATTGCTTGAGCACCTCGAACAGGCCGACGGCCACAAAGGTCAGCACCACGAAGAGCAGGCCGTACTTGGTGGCCCGGTCGCTCAGCGAGTAGGCGTTGATGGGATCCACGAAGTCGGTGTCCAGCGACTCCAGGCAGGGGCCGCTGCTGGGCGCATGCGCCGTGGCGGCGTATTCCTCCATGTCGCGGCGGCCTGGCTGGCACAGCGGCTGCTGGTCGGTGAAGGCCTGGCGCGCGGAAGAGGCCAGTGCCGAGAGATTCCAGCTGGCGTTGAATCCCTTGTCGCTGACTTCACGCCGGTTGGGCAGGAAGCTGCCGCCAAACGAGGGGTGGGGCCAATCGGCCGACAGCTGGACCTGGCTGTGGCTGCCCAGCGGCACGAAGGCCAGCTTTTCGGTGCCCACCAGTTCCAGGGCAATCTTCAGCTCAAGGGGCTCGTCCTTCTTGAGCAGGGCAGGCGCCAGCTCCGCCTGCAGGCCTTGCGAGTAGCGTTCCAGCGAGGTGCCGGGTCCCACGTCCAGGCTCTTGCCGCCGGCCTCGATGGTGGCCGAGCGTATGCCGCGCGGATCGGTCAGCGACAGCGCCACGCGCAGTGCGCCGCAGCGCACGGCCTGGTTGGCTGTCGCTTCGATGGACGGCTTTTCCAGGTACTGCGCGGCATGGGTGAAGCTGGCGCTGATGCTGTCCTGCATGGCGTAGGTGCTGACCTGGTGCAGGCCGCGCGAGCGCTCTTCCATGCGTGCCGTTGCCTCATGGCGCAGTTGGTCGGGCAGCAGCATGCGCTGGAACTGGCGCGTGGTCCATTCCGTCTTGCTGCCCTTTTCTATGCCAGTGGTCTCGGTGCAGTTTTGCACCAGCACCGGTCCCATCAGCGTCTGGCGTCCGGCCAGGCTGGCGACCACGCCCTGCACGGCGTTGTCGCGGTTGCGTATGCGGTCGCGCACCACGTCATGTACCAGGCCCAGGCCCAGCATCAAAAGGCCCAGCATGACCAGCAGGGCCACGCCTTTGGCAAGAAGTCGGTTCTTCATTCCACATCCCGTTCGTTGATCGTGGACGCAGTCTGGGCGGGGGCTGTGTGGCCGGAATGAAGTCTGTGAAGTGAAGGTGAAGTCGGGTTCGCGCCTCCAAATCCGAGTGAACAGGCCCTGGCGGTCAGGGTGCCCGCAGTGGCCAGTTCAGCGTGACACGCAGCCCGGGCTGGGCGTTGGTGGCCTGCATGCTGCCGCCGTGCAGCAGCATGATGCGCAGCACGATGGACAGGCCCAGTCCCGTGCCGCTGCGCTCCCCGTTGGGGCGGGGGGTGGTGAAAAAGCGTTCGCCCAGCCGGCCGAGTAGCGCCTCGGGCACACCGGGGCCGTGGTCGCGCACGCTGACGCGGCCGGGCTCCAGGTCCACGTGGATGCTGCTGCCTTCGGGGGCGAAGTCGATGGCGTTGCTCAGCAGGTTGCTGAGGGCCAGCACCACCAGGTCCTGCTCCCAGGGGCCGCTGCTGTCCTGGCCTTGCAGCACCAGCTGGATGCGGCGCTGGTGCGCAGCGCTGTGCACTTGCGCCATGGCCTGTTCGGCACAGGCCTGCAGGCTGCAGGCCGTGTGCGCGTGCAGGGCGCGGCGCTGCTCCAGCTGGCTCAGGCGCAGCAACTGGTCCACGAGGTTTTGCAGGCGCTGGCACTGGTCCACCACCTGGCGCGCGAACAGCTCGCGGTCGGCGGCGGGCAGGTCTTCCTGCAGCAGCTCGCCTGCGCCACGGATGGCGGCCACGGGGCTCTTGAGTTCGTGCGTGAGGGCGCGCACATAGCCCTCGATGTAGTCGCGCCCCTCCAGGCGGCTGCGCATGTTCTCCATGGCACGGGCCAGTTCGCCCAGCTCGCCGGGCATGCGTGGCGCCTCGGGCATGGGCGGGGCGGTGGTGGGGGAGGCGGCCTCGTTGAGCGTGGGCGCCTGTACCTGCTGGGCATAGCTGCGCAGGCGCCGCACATGGATGACCAGCCACCAGGTCACGGCAAAGCCCACGCCGGCCGACAGCACGAGGAACAGCAGGCCGCCGCGCAGCATCTTGCTTTCCGCGCTGTCCACGATCTTCTGCACCGAGTGCGCGGGCTTGGAGGCCGTGAGCACGCCCGCAATGCGGCCTTCCACCATGATGGGTGCCGACACATACATGACGCTGCTGGCCTCGTCGTTCTGCACCTCGCGCGTGGTGCGTGCGCCGTATTCGCCGCGCAGCGTGCGGTACACGTCGCGCCAGCGCGAGTAGTCGGCGCCCTGGTCCAGGCCGGCCGAGTCGAACAGCACCAGGCCTTGCTGGTCGGTGATGGTGACGCGCATGTCCAGGCTGGTCTTGCGCGTGTCCCAGATCCAGACCTTGACGGTCTGGTTGGCATAGGCCTGCATGTGGTGCGCGAAGCGGCTGTCCGCGGGGCTTTGCTGCAGCACGCCGCTGGCCATGTCGTCGCTGGCCAGCGCGGCCAGGGCGTAGGCGGTTTCGACCAGCGTGTCCTCGGTCACCTTGCGCACGCTGGGCTTGACCTCGACCATGAAGACGCGCAGCACGAAGAATGCGGCCAGGCCGTTGATGACGAAAAAGGCGAAGAACAGCCGCAGTCCGAGGCGCATGGCGTGCGGCGGCGTGTCAGCCCGGCAGCGTCAGGCTGTAGCCCATGCCGCGGTGGGTGGTGATGAAGTCCTGCTGCGGCACCTGGGCACGCAGCTTGGCGCGCAGGGTCTTGACGTGGGTGTCCACGGTGCGGTCCGTGCTGTCGCTGTCCTGGCCCCAGATGCTGTCGAGCAGGAACTCGCGGCTCAGGATGCGCCCGGGGCGCTCCAGCAGGCAGCGCAGCAGCTGGTACTCGCGCCGCGTCAGCTCCAGGGGCACGCCCTGCATGCGCACGCGCTGGCCTTGCGTATCGATGCTGAACAGGGCATCTGCCGGCGGCGCTGTGCTGGCTGTGGGCGCGGGCTGCAGGCGCTGCGCACGGCGCAGCAGGGCGCGGGTGCGGGCCACCAGCTCGCGCGGGCTGAAGGGCTTGGTCAGGTAGTCGTCGGCGCCCAGCTCCAGGCCCAGCACGCGGTCCATTTCCTCGCCGCGTGCGCTGAGCACCAGCAGCGGCACGGCGGCGCCGGCCTGGCGCAGCTCGCGGCACCAGTCCAGGCCGTTGCCATCGGGCAGGCCCACGTCCAGCAGCAGGGCATCGGGCGGCTGCGCCTGCCATTGCGCGCGTGCGTCTGTCAGCTGCAGGCAGTGGCGCACGGCGATGCCGTCACGCTCCAGCGCATAGCAGACGGTGCGCGCGATGGCGGGGTCGTCCTCCACCAGCAACACGCGCGGGGCGTTCGTCATCGGCATGCCTTGCATCGCAGTACTCCGGCAGCGGACCCTGGCGCTTCATATGTCGTGCGCAAGCAGGTCGGCAGGCTTGGGGGTGGGCCGGCTGTCCAGCGAGCGGTGCCGGCACAGCGTGGGCCAGCGCGGGGCGAAGTGCCGCGCCAGTTCCTCGACCAGGAAGACCGAGCGGTGCTGGCCCCCCGTGCAGCCGATGGCCACGGTGACATAGCTGCGGTGGTTGCTGGCCATCATGTCCAGCCAGGACTCCAGGAACTGCTGGATGTCTCGGCGCATCTGGTCCACGCCGGGCTGCTGGCGCAGGAACTCGGCCACGGGCGCATCCATGCCGGTCAGCGGGCGCAGCTGGGGTTCGTAGTGCGGATTGGGCAGCATGCGCACATCGAATACATAGTCGGAATCCGAGGGCAGGCCGTGCTTGAAGCCGAAGGACTGGAAGACCAGGGTCATCTGGCCCACCGGGGCCGCAATCAGCTCCTTGATATAGCTTTGCAGCTGGGACGAGCGCAGGTGGCTGGTGTCGATGACATGCGATTTCTCGCGCAATTCGCCCAGCAGTTCGCGCTCGGTTTCTATGTCCTGCACCAGGGCGCGGCGGCCCTCGGCGACAGGCCCTTGCGACAGAGGATGGCGGCGCCGCGTTTCGGAGAAGCGCCGCACCAGGGTGCCCGTGGTGGCGTCCAGAAAGACCAGGTGGGGCACGACACCCTGGCGCTGCAGCCGCTCCAGCTGCCCGGGCAGGTGGGGCAATCCCCCGGCGCTGCGCGCATCCATGGCGATGGCCACCTTGTTGCTGTGGCGGCCGTGCTCCAGTTCGACGAAGGCGGACAGCAGCTCGGGAGGCAGGTTGTCCACGCAGTAGTAGCCGGCATCCTCCAGCGCATGCAGGGCGACGGATTTGCCCGATCCGGACATCCCGGTGATCAGCACGATCTCAAGCGACATGGCATCAGCCTCCATTGGTGTTGCGCGCGCCGTTGGCCGCACGGCCCGGCTTGGGCCGGGTACGCTGCGCGTCGGCCTGCGGCCGCTGCCGGCCGGGCCTGCGCGGCGCCGGGCGGGGCGGGGGTGCCTGGCGCGCCATGGCCAGCATTTCGCGGGCATGGGCCATCGTGGTTTCGGACTGGCGCTCGCCGCCCAGCATGCGGGCCAGCTCTGCCTCGCGCGCGGTGCTGTCCAGCGGCTGCACGGTGCTGAGCGTGCCCTGCCTTGCGCGCTGCTTGGCCACCAGATAGTGATGGTCGGCACAGGCAGCGACCTGCGGCAGATGGGTGACGGACAGCACCTGGCGCGATCGGCCCAGCGCATGCATGAGGCGGCCCACGGTCTCGGCGACGGCGCCGCCCACGCCCGAGTCCACCTCGTCGAAGATCAGCGTGCCGGCCTCGCCCAGCTCGCTGGTGGTCACGGCAATGGCCAGCGAAATGCGCGACAGCTCACCGCCCGACGCCACCTTGGCAATCGGCTTGGGGCTGGCTCCAGGATGGCCGGCGACCAGGAAGGCCACGCTGTCCACGCCAAAGGCACCGGGAGAATCGGCTGTGGACAGGGCGGCCTCGAACAGGCCGCCTTCCATGCCCAGGCCCTGCATGGCCTGGGTGATGGCGCGCGACAGGCGCGGCGCAGCCAGGGCGCGTTGCTGCGACAGCACCCGGGCGCTGGCCTGGTAGTGCTGCTGCGCGGATTGCTCTGCAGCGTGCAGGGCCTCGATGTCCACGGCGGCATCCAGCTGCTGCAGCTCCTGGCGCCAGCCGGCCAGCAGTGCCGGCAGCTCATCGGGCGTGCGGCGGTAGCGGCGCGCCAGCTGCATCCACAGCGACAGGCGTGCATCCAGCTCGGCCAGGCGTTCGGGGTCCAGGTCGGCGCGGCGCAGATAGGCCTGCAGCGAATGGCGCGCATCCTGCACCTGGGCCGTGCACGAGGCCAGCACGTCGGCGATGTTCTGGAACTCGGGCTCCAGGTGTTCCTGGTTCTGTATCAGATGGCTGGCGCGGCCCAGCGGAGTGATCACGCCGGCCTCGTCGTCCTCCAGCATCTGCAGCGTGGTCTGGGCGGTGTCTATCAGGGTCTGGGCATGCGACAGGCGCGTGTGCTGGGCATTGAGCTCGTCCCACTCGTCGGCCTGCGGGGCCAGCTTGTCGAGTTCGGTGATCTGCCACTGCAGCCGTTCGCGTTCGCGCTGCAGGCTGTCCTGGGCGGATTGCGCATGCTGCAGGGCTTGTCGTGCCTGGCTCCAGCGGCTCCAGCAGGCCTGGACCTCGCGGCTGTCTATGCCCGCATAGGCGTCCAGCAGCGCGCGTGCTGCGTCGGGCCGCGTGAGGCTTTGCCAGGCATGCTGGCCGTGGATGTCGATCAGCTGCTCGCCCAGTGCGCGCAGCTGCGTGGCCGTGGCCGGTGTGCCGTTGATCCAGGCGCGGCTGCGGCCCTGGGTGTCCACTGTGCGCCGCAGCAGCAGGCTGTTGTCCTCGCAGGCCAGGCCTGCCGCCTCCAGCCAGGGGCGCAGCCGCGCGCAGCCGTCGAACTCCACGCAGATATCGGCCTGGGGGCAGCCTTCGCGCACCACGTCGGCGTCGGCGCGGGCGCCCAGGGCCAGCTGCAATGCATCGATCAGGATGGATTTGCCGGCGCCGGTCTCGCCCGTCAGCACGGTGAAGCCCGCATGCCAGTCCAGATCCAGGGCCTGCACGATCACGAAGTCGCGCAGCACGATGCGCTTGAGCGCCATGGTCAGGCGCCTCCCTCGTTCCAGCCCAGTTTCTTGCGCAGCGTGGCGAAGTAGTTCCAGCCCTTGGGGTGCAGAAAGCGCACGCTGTGGTGGGCGCGGCTCACGAGGATGCGGTCGCCGTGCTGCAGCGAGGCCAGCGACTGCATGTCGAAATTGGCGCTGACATCGCGCCCGGCCACGACTTCGATCGTGACCTCGTTGGCATCGGACAGCACGATGGGGCGATTGGACAGGTTGTGCGGCGCAATGGGTGCCATCACCCAGGCGGGGATGGACGGATGCATCATCGGCCCGCCGGCGGACAGCGCATAGGCCGTGGAGCCCGTGGGCGTGGCCACGATCAGGCCGTCGGCGCGCTGGTTGGAGACAAAGCGGCCGCCGACCTCGATGCGCAACTCCACCATGCCGGAGGTGCCGCCGCGGTTGACCACCACGTCGTTCATGGCCAGGGCCTCGAACACGCATTCGCCCTCGCGGATCACGCGGGCGCACATCAGGGGACGCAGGTCCTCTTCGTACTCGCCCTGCAGCATGGGCGTGAGCGTGGCCTCGAAGTCCTCCAGCGCGATGTCGGTGACAAAGCCCAGGCGGCCCTGGTTCACCCCGATCAGGGGCGTTCCGTATTGCGCCAGGTGCCGGCTCACGCCGAGCATGGTGCCGTCGCCGCCGACGACCAGGCCCAGGTCGCAATGCCTGCCCAGGCCATCGACATCGAGGGTGGGGTAGTCTGTGAGCCCTGCGTGCAGGGCCGATTGGGTATCGAGCACGACTTCGCAGCCCTGGCGCCTGAGGAAGTCCGCAATGCGCTCGAGCGCGTTGCTGGCATTCTCGGACGGGGCGCTTGCGCTGGGAGCGTGGTACTTCCCGATCAAGGCAACGTGGCGAAACGTGGACGTCATTTCTGGAAATTACATCATTAAAATCATCACATGCTCGACGAACGTGCCAAGTTGTTGCTCAAAGCGCTGATCGAGCGTTACATCGCTGACGGCCAGCCTGTGGGCTCGCGAACCCTGTCGCGTGCGTCGGGGCTTGAATTGTCGCCTGCCACGATACGCAATGTGATGGCTGACCTCGAAGACCTGGGGTTGATCATCAGTCCGCACACCTCGGCCGGCCGCATTCCGACCGCCCGGGGCTACCGGCTGTTCGTGGACACCATGCTCACGGCGGACCGTGCAGATATCGTGACGCCCGAGCTCGTGCCCGAGCAGCCGCAGAAAGTCATCGCCAACGCCGCCAATCTGCTGTCCAGCCTTTCCCAGTTCGTGGGCGTGGTTCTGGTGCCTCGCCGCACCTCGGTGTTCAAGCACATCGAATTCGTGCGACTGTCGGAGCGGCGCTTTCTGGTCATCATCGTCTCGCCCGACGGTGACGTGCAAAACCGCGTCATCTTCACCGACGTGGATTACTCGGCCTCTCAGCTGATCGAGGCATCGAACTTTCTCAACAGCCACTACGCAGGCCTGGCCATGGAAGAGGTGCGCGAGCGCCTCAAGGGCGAGGTCGAGCTTTTGCGCGGCGAGGTGGCCACCCTCATGCAGGCAGCCGTCAATGTGGGCACGGAGGCCATGACCAGTGCCCAGGAGGACGTGGTCATCGCGGGCGAGCGCAACCTGCTGTCGGTCAGCGATTTCTCCAGCGACATGGGCAATCTGCGCCGCGCCTTCGACCTGTTCGAGCAAAAGACCCAGATCCTCAGGCTGCTGGATTTCTCCAGCCAGGCCGAAGGCGTGCGCATCTACATCGGGGGCGAAAGCCAGGTCGTGCCCTTCGAGGAGCTGTCCGTGGTCAGCGCGCCCTACGAGCTCGATGGCAAGGTGGTGGGCACGCTGGGCGTGATCGGGCCCACCCGCATGCACTACGACCGCATGATCCAGATCGTGGACATCACCTCCAAGCTGGTCAGCAACGCGCTGAGCCACAAGCGCTGAGCCGCGCAGGTTAGGATCTACAATAGCCGTTTGCCATGGCGTGCATCCGCGCTGCCCTGGTGAATCAGGGGCCTTAGCTCATGCTTGGTTAGAGCAGCGGACTCATAATCCGTTGGTGCCCAGTTCGACTCTGGGAGGCCCTACCATCCATTGGTATGAAAAAGCCTGCCGCCTTTCCGGGCGGCAGGCTTTTTTGCTGGGAGCGACGCTGCCGGCTGGCATGGCTGCGCCCGGCTGCCGTTGAATGCGACTTCCAGGTTTTTTGCAGAAATATGGCGCTTTTGCCTGGAAGCTCCAAAACCCGCTGCTACAATGCGAAGCGTTGCGGCTGTAGCTCAGCTGGATAGAGTACTTGGCTACGAACCAAGGGGTCGTGGGTTCGATTCCTGCCAGCCGCACCAAAAAACGCAAAGCCCTGAAGTTGAAAGACTTCAGGGCTTTTTCGTTTTCACGGGCCATCCGCCGGGATGACACCCCCGGTCAGGCTTGCTGCGCCTTCGGCAGCACGATGCTGAAGGTGCTTCCCTGGCCTGGCGCGCTTTCTATCTGCAGCTGCCCGCCATGGCGGGCAGCCACGGTGCGGACAAAGGCCAGCCCAAGGCCTGCGCCGTCCAGGTGCTGATGATGGTCCAGGCGCTCGAAGGGCTGGCTCAGGCGGGCGACGGCCTGCGCATCCATGCCGGGTCCGTGGTCCCGGATGGCGATGCGGCAATGGCCGGCGTCCTGCAGCAGCAGGCATTGCACCGTGGCGCCGCTTGCCGGTTGCCCGTGCGCTCCGTACTTGATGGCGTTGCCGATCAGGTTGACGGCTGCGCGGTGGAGCATGCCCGGGTCGCCCAGCACGGGGCATTCCTGCTCGGGCAGGCTGAATTCCAGCTGCACATGGGCGGCGCTGGCCTGGGCCCAGCAGCTTTCCACGGCCTGGTCCAGCACCAGGCCCAGGTCCAGCTGCTGCCGGCGCAGCGCCTGCTGCTGGGCACGAGCCAGGTGCACGAAATCGTCGGCCAGCTGCAGGGAGGCCTGGGCATAGCCTTCGATGCGCGGGAGCAGCATGCCCAGGTCGGGCGTTTGTACGGAACCACGCTGCATCTCCAGCAAGGTGATGATGGATGCCACGGGCGCCCGGATGTCGTGCGAGATGAACTGCATGGCCTGGTCGCGCTGGGCCTGGGCGCTGCGCAGATCGCTGATATCGACCAGGGTGATCAGCCAGCCCGTGGTGGGCGGAGCCTCGAAGGCCTGGACCAGCAGCATCAGGCTGCGGCCGCGGCCGTCGCGCCCCTCGCTGCTGAGCGGCAGGCCGCCGGCGGCAAGCGCCCTGGCCGTGAGCAGCGGGCTGCCGGCTTGCGGGCCGGGCGCCGTGTCCAGCGCCCGCAGGCTATCGAGCAGCCTGGGAAGGGAGTCGCCAGCGCGCAGGTCGTGATCCAGGCTGCGCGCATAGGCATGGGCCGCGGCATTGGCCAGCAGCACATGGCCCTGGCGGTCGCAGACAAAGGTGGGCGAGGGCAGCTGGCGCAGGCTTTCGCTGACGAAATGGTGCAGGGCGCGCAGTTGGCGCGAAGCCTGCTCGACGGCGGCAATGCGCTGGTCCAGCAGGTCGCCGCCCAGGCGCAGCGCGGTGGGCAGGCCCTGGCCCTGCAGGTCTCGCAGTTCCAGCGCCAGAAAGCGGGCGGCGGCGCGCAGGCGCAGCCAGCTCCACAGCGGATAGGCCAGGGCCAGGCCCAGCAGGGCTGCGGCAGGGGCCGTCTGCACCTGCAAGATGCGTGGTGCCAGCCCGGCCAGCGACAGGCAGGCCAGGGCCAGCAGCGCGCAGGCCAGCATGCCGCCCGAAGGGCCCAGCCAGGCCAGGGCCAGCAGGGCCAGCAGCACGGCTGCGGTGTTGAGCGCACGGTCCAGCCCCGCCGAAGCGCGGTGTACGTGCGAGCCCTGCAGGCTGCCGTTGAGCACATGGGCCAGCATTTCCACGCTGGAGATGGGGCGCGCGCTGGCACCCAGCGGTGCGGTGAACTGCGCTCCCAGTCCGGCGGCCGTCGTTCCTATGAGCACGTATTTGCCGCGAAATGCCGCAGCAGGAATGCGGCCGCGCAGCACGTCGATGTACGAATAGGTGGTGAAGGGCGAGCGGTCACGCGCGCCCTGCTCGGGCCTGGCCTGTGCGAAGGCAATGATCTCCCGCTGGCGGCGCTGCCATGCGGGTGTGCCGGGGTCCAGCGGCGGCACGGGTTCGGGGCGGGCGCATGGGCGGCCGTGCTGGCCCACGCAGTGCAGGGCCAGCGCCATGTGCCACCAGGGCTGCTGCGCGCTGCCTTCAATGGCATGGAAGCTGCGCACGGCGCCGTCGGAATCCACGGGCAGCTGGGTGTGGCCCAGCGCTGCCGCAGCCTGAGCAAAGGCCGGCAGCGGATCCGTGCCCGGCGCCACGGGCAAGGCGGTGCGGCCGCTGCGCTGCAGGACGCGCGCCAGCAGCAGGTCATCGCCGGGATAGTCCAGATCTTCTTCGCTGAGCATCACGTCCAGGCCGATGGCGCGCGGCGGGGCCTGGCTGATGCGCTCCAGCAGGCCCGCGTGCAGGGCACGCCGCCAGGGCCAGCGGCCTATGGCGTCGATGCTGGCATCGTCGATGGCCACGATGACGATGTCCTGAGATGCCTTGGGGCGGTGCAGCCAGCTGGCCGTGTCCTGCACCAGTCCGTTGATGCGCTCCAGCTGCCCGTCACCGCTGAGCCAGAACACCAGGGACAGCAATCCCGCCGCCAGCAGCAGCCAGTCCCGCCGCAGCCCCCGGCCACGCGCGGGCGCCGGCTGCACCTGCTGCGCCGGCGTGGCGGGACTGTCAGGCGAAGGCGGCAGGGTGGACAAGCGCGGTCAAGGATTGAACGGGTGCGGTTACTGGCGCTGCAGGCGCTCTCCGCTGCCCGATTGCATCATCTCGCCGCTGGCATCGACGATCCAGCTGCCGGTGCGGAACTGGCGTGCGGCCGAGAAATCGCTGCGCAGGCCGTTGGCGTCCTCGATCTGCAGCCGCAGGTAGTAGCTGCCTGCGGGCAGGTCCTCGGTGTTCCATTGCGGCTGGTCGGTCCAGAGGTCCACCAGCGGCGCGGTGAACTCCTGGTCGCGCGCCACCATCACGTGGTAGCGCTGGCCGGGCTCGCCACTCCAGCGGATCTGGCGGCTGCCCTCGGCGGGGCCGTCGCCCATCTGCAGTGCGCTGGCCGAGGGCTGGGGCGGCACGGCCGCCAGCTGCATGGCCTGGGCTGCGGCGAACGGGCCCTGGTCGGGCTTGCCGTCGGCCAGCGTGCGGATGCTGGCGGCGCGCCAGAGATAGCGGCCGGCCGGCAGCCGGGCCAGCGCGGCTGCGGGCAATGTGCAGTCGTTCAGGTCGCGCGCGTCGATGGCGGGTTCGGCAAAGCCGGCCTGGGCATCGGCAGAAGCGACCTGGATGCGGTAGCGCGCGGCGCCCACCACCTTGGTGCACTGCAGGCCGGCGCGGCCCAGGCCCACGGTGGCGTCGGCCTGCGGTGATTCGTACAGCGGCGGCACGGGATGGGCCTTGACGCGCAGGGCGCGCCGGCTGGCTGCACCCGGAATGCCCTGGGCGTCGATGCCGCGCAGGGACAGTACATAGTCGCCATCGTCCACGCCTGCCAGGCGCAGCGGTGAGGCCGTGGCCTGGAAGCTGGCGCTGCGCAGCACCTGGGTCATGTCCGCGTCGCGCGACAGCTGCAGCTGGTAACGCACGGCGCCGGGCAAGGCCGGCAGGGGCAGGCTGATCCAGTTGGCGTCTTCCGCCAAGGCGGGCCAGGCGGTGATGTCGGGCGCACCCAGCATGGGGCGGGGTTGGCCGACGCGGCCGTCTGCCGCCACGGCCACGCCCTGGCCGGGGTGCAGCAGCGCATCGCCGGAAGGTGCGCCAGAGGCGTCCGAGCCCACGGCGACCGTGCCTTCATCGACGGCGGCCGCTGTCCTGCCTGCCGCATCGGTCTGCACCAGGAAACGCGTGCCCCGCACGCTGGTCGATGCCGCAGGCGTGCGCACTTCGAAGCGGCGCTGGGCATTGCCCTGCTCGGGGGGGACCGAGGCCTCCACGCTGCCTTCTCGCAGGTCGATCACGGACTGCAGGCTGCCGGCCCGGCCCTTGCGGCGCATCTGGCGCAGCAGGACATCGGACTGCGACTGCACGCGCACCAAAGAGCCATCGGCCAGGCGCACGGCCACAAAGGCGTCCGGCGCAAGCTGCAGTCGATCGCCTTCCTGCAGCGTCTGTCCCTTGCGCAGGACCTGGCCTGCGTCTTCGGCCGAGCCGCTTTGCGTGTCGGCCAGATGGTCGAGCGCGCGTGTGCTGCGCGCATCGCCCTGCACGAATTCCACGGAGGCCACGGCGGCGCGCAGCAGGCGCACGGGAATCTCCAGCACGGAGCCGGGCCGCAGGCGATACGGGTTGGTCACGCCGTTGTGCTGCTGCAGCTGGGTCCACTGGCGTGCATCGCCCAGGTAGCGGCTGGCCAGCTGTTCCAGGGTGTCGCCTGTGGCCACGCGGTGGGCGAGCATGTCGCCGCCGCTGGCGGCGGGTTTGATCTGGGCCTGTGTGGCGGCAGCGCCCAGCAGTGCCAGGCTTGCCAGCAGGCAGGCCCGCGCGACGGGCCCGCGCAGGCTGGCGGCGAGCAAGAGTCTGTTCATGGTGTTTGAGGTGCCGCCTGCAATGCCTCGTCAGGCACGTCCAGGCGGTAGCCGTAGCCGTACACGGCGCTGATGGCGTAGGGCTGACCGGCGCGCAGGTTCAGCAGCGCGCGCAGGCGCGAGATATGTGTGTCCAGCGAGCGCGACTGCACTTCGGCGTTGTGGCCCCACACGGCTTCGCGCAGGTGTTCGCGCGACAGCAGGCGGCCCTGGTTCTGGAACAGCGTCAGGGCCAGCGTGTACTCGCGGTGCGTCACCTCGATGGGCTGGCCATTCATTTCCAGGCTGTTGGTGGTGGTGAGGAACCGGAAGGGGCCGAACTCCAGCACGCTTTGCGTATTCACCGGATAGGCGCGGCGCAGCAGGGCGGCCATGCGCGCGCGCAGCTCGCCGTGGCGCACGGGCTTGACCATGAAATCGTCTGCGCCGCAGGACAGGCCTTCGACGATGTCGGCCTCTTCGCTGCGGTGGGTGATGATGAGGATGGGCAGCTCGCGGCTCACATGGCCGCGCGTCCACCGCACCAGGTCCGTTCCTTCCATGTCCGGAAGGTGCCAGTCCACGATCAGAAGGTCGAAGCTCTCGCGGCGCAGTTCCAACTGCAGGGCCGAGCCCGTCTGGTAGGTGTGGCAGCTGTGGCCCGTCTCCAGCGCAACCTGACGCAGCATCTCCAGTTGCAGCGGATCATCGTCCAGAGCAGCGATACGCATCCCAATGTCCTTTCACGCAAGCGCCAGAATCCCGGGCGCAGGGCTTGCGGGCAAGACTGCCCGCAAATATGCGGTTTCTCAAGCGAAGCTTACCCTTACTCCGAAGCATCGCGCAGTTGCTGCAGGGCGGCCAGCACCAACTGCGCGTCGGCGGGCTGCAGCCGGGACTGCAGTGCGGACAGGGCCGCCTCGCCTTCCCTTTGCAGTTGGCCGATGGCCTGGCCGGCTTCCTTGGGGGCGTCGAAGCCCAGGCTTTGCAGCAGCAGCTGGCCGTCGGCAGCCACGAGCTTGAAGTAGAACTTGCCGTCGGCTTCGCGGTATTGCTTGAACTGGGGCAGGGCCTGCTTCGCGGCCTTGGCCTTGGCGGCCACGGGGGCCTGGGCCAGGCTGCGCAGGCCGACGGCCGAGCGCAGTTCTCGGATCAGGGGCAGGGTCTCGCGGCGGGCCTTGGTGGCGCCGGCCTGCAGGATGTCCTCCAGTTCGCCCGGATGGGCCACCAGGTGCTCGTAGCGCTCGCGCATGGGGGCCAGCTCGCGGTCGATGCGCTCGAACAGCTGCTGCTTGGCGTCGCCCCAGGCAATGCCTTCGGCGTACTGGCGGCGCAGCGCCTCGGTTTCTTCCTCGCTGGCAAAGCCCTGGTAGATCTGGAACAGGGCCGAGCCCTCGACTTCCTTGGGCTCGCCGGGCGTGCGCGAATCGGTGGTGATGCTGCCGATGAGCTTGCGCAGCTGCTCGCGCGTGGAGAACAGCGGGATGGTGTTGTTGTAGCTCTTGCTCATCTTGCGGCCGTCCAGGCCGGGCAGCGTGGCCACGTTGTCCTCGACCTGTGCCTCGGGCAGCGTGAAGAACTCGCCGCCATAGATGTGGTTGAAGCTGGAGGCCATGTCGCGCGCCATCTCGATGTGCTGGACCTGGTCGCGGCCCACGGGCACCTTGTGGGCGTTGAAGGCCAGGATGTCGGCAGCCATCAGCACGGGGTACATGAACAGGCCGGCAGTCACGCCGTCATCGGTCTCGGCGCCGTCCGCGTGGTTCTTGTCCACGGCCGCCTTGTAGGCGTGGGCGCGGTTGAGCAGGCCCTTGCCGGTCACGCAGGTCAGCAGCCAGCACAGCTCGGGGATCTCGGGGATGTCGGACTGGCGGTAGAAGGTCACATGCTCGGGGTCCAGCCCCGCCGCCAGCCAGCTGGCCGCGATCTCGATGGTGGAGCGCTGCACGCGCGCCGGGTCCTGGCACTTGATCAGTGCGTGGTAGTCGGCCAGGAAGTAGAAGTTCTCCACCTCGCGCGAGCGGCTGGCCGCGATGGCCGGGCGCAGCATGCCGGCATAGTTGCCGAGGTGCGGGGTTCCGCTGGGAGTGATGCCGGTGAGGAAACGGATGGTGCTCATGACGGGAGACTGCGACAGGCAATAGAGAGAAAAGAAGGGAATCTGACGGGCAGGCTGGGCGGGTCTGCCGCGCGTTCAGCGCAGCAGCGCGATCAGCGGCGTCAACGCGAGATCGATCACGGCATAGCCGAGATCCATCAGCGGCCGCAGCCACAGGCTGCCGACCACGCCGGCGATGACCAGTCCCATGACGATGAAGAATCCCCAGGGTTCGATCCGCGCCACCCATTGCGCCTGGCGCCAGGGCAGCAGGCCGACGAGGATGCGCCCGCCGTCCAGCGGCGGCAGCGGGAAGAGGTTGAAGGCCCACATCACCAGATTGACCAGGATGCCGGCGCGGCACATTTCAATGAAGAAGCGCTCGCCCACTCCCGATCCGACCAGAACCACGAGCAGCACGCCCCACATCAGCGCCTGCACGAAATTGGAGGCCGGGCCCGCCAGGGCCACCCAGATCATGTCGCGCTTGGGGTTGCGCAACTGGTCGAAGCGCACGGGCACGGGCTTGGCGTAGCCGAACAGGAAGGCGCCCGAGGTGGCGAAATACAGCAGCAGCGGCATCAGGATGGTGCCGATGGGGTCGATGTGCTTGATGGGGTTGAGCGTGATGCGTCCCATCATGGCGGCCGTGTTGTCGCCGAAGTGGCGTGCGGCATAGCCGTGGGCAGCCTCGTGCACCGTGATCGCGAAGAGCACGGGCAGGGCATAGATGAGTACGGTCTGGATGAGGTTGGAGATGTCCACGGCGGGCATTGTCTCAGACGGCGGCCACCCTTGCCGCTGGGCACCGCCAGAGCCCGTGCGCAGCGCTGCGGCCGACCGGATATGGTGGTTTCCCGCGGATTGGCAACAGCCGCCTCTGTGTTGCAAAATGAAACAGCAATGCGATGGGCGAATCAACAGGTTTTTCACCAAGGCCCTCGGGCCATATGGACAAGAGGTGGCACGTGGGCGTACTGGGCTTGGGCAGGCTGCCGATAGGCTGGCGGCTGGTGATTGCGTTCGGCGGTATCAATCTGCTGGTGTTCACGATGATGGCGGTCACGGTGCTCTCGCTGGGGCAGGCCGAGCAGGCGCTGGCGGCCGGCGGGGCGACCACGGTGGCCGAACAGGCGCTGGTGCACACGCGCTGGTGGGTGCTGGGCCTGGGGGCGGCCGTCTGCACACTGGCCCTGGTGGCCTGGTTCAGCCTGCGGCGCGGCATCGTGCAGCCGCTGGGCCAGGCCATCCTGATTGCCGAAACGGTGGCCGCCGGCGACCTGAGCCAGGAGTTTTCGACCGAACTGCAGGGCGACTTCGGCCGCCTGCTGGGCGCGCTGGGCACCATGGAAGACACGCTGACCGAACTGGTCGGCCGCATCAAGCAGTCCACGGATTCCATCGGCCTGTCGGCCGGTGAGATCGACGCCGGCAACACCGACCTGTCGCGCCGCACCGAGGCCCAGGTCTCGGCGCTGGCCCAGACGGCGGCCAGCATGGAGCAGCTCACGGCCACCGTGCGCCAGAACGCGGAGCGCGCGCATTCGGCCAGCGGCCTGGCCGTCGATGCATCGTCCACGGCCAGGCGCGGGGGGGCCGTGGTGGGCGAGGTGGTGCAGACCATGGAGGCCATCAGCGGCAGCTCGCGCAAGATCGTGGACATCATCCAGGTCATCGAAGGCATTGCCTTCCAGACCAATATCCTTGCGCTGAACGCGGCCGTGGAGGCGGCACGCGCGGGCGAACAGGGCCGGGGCTTCGCCGTGGTGGCCAGTGAGGTGCGCAGCCTGGCCGGCCGTTCGGCCGAGGCTGCCAAGCAGATCAAGGAACTGATCACCACCAGCGTGCGCCAGGTGGAAAGCGGCGCGGGCCTGGTCAACCAGGCGGGCGCCACCATGCAGGAGATTGTCGGCGCCGTGGGCCAGGTCTCGGGCCTGCTCGGCGAAATGTCGCAGGCCCTGCGCGAGCAAAGCGAAGGCATTGCCCAGGTCAACGCCGCCGTGGGCCACATGGACAGCGCCACCCAGGAGAACGCGGCCCTGGTGCATCAGGCCTCGCGTGCGGCCTCGGCGCTGAGCGAGCGCGCCCAGGAGCTGGAGCAGGCCGTGGGCGCCTTCAAGCTCGATGACGAGCCGCAGGACGCTGGCGCTGGCGTGCGGGTGCAGCCGCAGAAGCCGTCGATGGCTCCCGCTGCAGTCTTGTCCGCCGCTGTGACGAGGCCGTTGCAGCGCGCGCCGGCTGCTGCACCCCCGCCCCTGGAGTGGGCGCAGCACTGAACGCCTTTCAGGATCAAGCTGCAAAAACAGACGCCGGGCATGCCCGGCGTTGATGCTTGTGCGGGGGGGGTGATTCAGGTCATTTCCAGGCCCAGGGCCTCCAGGCTGCCCCGGCCTTGCCGCACCACGGTGGGCGGATTGCCCAGGGCCATGGGCACCAGGTCGATCACCGTGGTCGGCTCCGAGGGGCAGGCACCTGCATCGACGATGGCATCGAGCTCGTGGGGAAAGCGCTCCAGGATGGCATCCGCGTCATGCAGGGCCTCGGTCTCTCCGGGCGGGATCAGCGTGGTGGCGATCAGCGGCTCGCCCAGCTGCTCCAGCAGCAGCTGCGTGCCCTTGCGGTCCGGCACGCGCAGGCCGATGGTCTTGCGCGAGGGGTGGCTCAGGCGCTTGGGCACTTCCTTGGAGGCTTCCAGGATGAAGGTGTACGGCCCCGGTGTGGCCAGCTTCAACAGCCGGTACTGGCGGTTGTCCACGCGCGCATGGCTGGACAGCTCCGACAGGTCGCGGCACAGCAGCGTGAGGTGGTGCTTGTCGTTGATCTGGCGGATGCGGCGCAGCCGCTCCACCGCAGGGCGGTCGTCCAGATGGCAGACCAGTGCATAGCTGGAGTCCGTGGGAATGGCCAGGATGGCGCCCTGGCGCAGCATGTCGGCGGCCTGCTTGATGAGACGGGGCTGGGGATTGTCGGGGTGGGCTTCGAAGCGTAGGACCATGGTGTGCGTTGTTTGCGGGAAGGGCTCAGGCCGGCTGAATGCGCTCGCCCAGCAGTTCCCATACCGGCGTCAGCTGGCCCGGCAGGTAGGGCAGGTCGCCCAGGTCGGTATGCGACTCCTCGGGGCTGTGGAAGTCGCTGCCGCGCGAGGCGGCCAGGCCGAACTCGCGGGCCATGTCGGCATAGACGGCGTACTCGCTGGGGCGGTGGCTGCCGGTGACGACCTCCACGCCCTGGCCCCCATGGGCCTTGAATTCGGAAAACAGCGCGTACTCCTCGTTGGCCGTCAGCGCATAGCGGGCCGGGTGGGCGATCACCGCCACGCCGCCGGCCTGCGTGATCCAGCGCACGGCGTCGGCCAGGCGCGCCCAGGTATGGGGCACGTAGCCGGGATGGCCTTCGGTCAGGTAGTGGCGGAACACCTCGCCGGTGTCGCGGCAGCGGCCGGATTCCACGAGAAAGCGCGCGAAATGCGTGCGCGAGATCAGCGCGGGATTGCCGGCAAAGCGCAGCGCGCCTTCGTAGCTGCCTTCAATGCCGGCCAGCTCCAGCTGGCGGGCCATCTCGCGGGCGCGGGGACCGCGTCCGTCGCGCGTGGCATGCAGGCCTTCGACCAGGGCCGGGTCGTCTGCGTCAAAGCCCAGGCCCACGATGTGCACCGTGGTGCCTGCAAAGCTCACCGAGATCTCTGCGCCCGTCAGGTAGTCCAGGCCGCAGGCGCGCGCTGCGGCGGCTGCGCGGTGCTGGCCGCCGACCTCGTCGTGGTCGGTCAGCGCCCACAGCTGCACGCCGCGGGCCGCGGCACGTTCGGCCAGTTGTTCAGGCGTCAGCGTTCCATCCGAGACCACGGAGTGGCTGTGCAGATCGGCATTCAGATAGGACTTGGGCACCGGCCCATTGTAGGTGTCGGTCCTTTTCCGAGCCTGGCGCTGCGGCTGGGGACTTCCCTGAGTGCGGGTTTACCGCCCTCAATAGTGACAGCGGCATGACGATGATCAGCCAGGCGCCGTCAAGGGTGGACAAGAATGATTGCCCGGAGCGAAGGTCGGCGGGGCGCCATGGCCAGGCTCCGGCATTGTTAGAAAAAAGATCGGTTTTTCCATGAATCTGAATCAAATCACCGTCGCCCAGAAACTCTGGGCCCTGGTGCTGGGACTGCTGGTGAGCATGCTGGCGGTCAACGGCGGCATCCTGTTCTATCTGCACGGAGTCAACGAGAAGATCAACACCGACGTGATGACCGCGCAGCGCGGCGCCACGCTGGCGCGCGAGTGGCGGCATCTGACCCAGATGAGCGTGGAGCGCTCCATCGTCGCGGCCATGTCACCCGACGAGACGCTGGCCGCGCAGCAGCGCGCGCTGATGAGCAAGGGCATAGAACGCATCAACGTGCTGCAAAAGCAGGTGGGCGAGCTGCAGCTCGATGCCAAGGGCAAACAGGCGCTGGAGGCCGTGGCGGCCGAGCGCCGGGAAACGCTCAAGGCCAACTCGGCGGCCCAGGATGCGCGCAAGGCCAGCGACTTCGCCTCCACCTTCGACATCGTGGAAAAGCAGCTGCGCCCGGCGGCCGAGCGCTACAACACGGCGCAGGAAGCCTTTGTGCAGCAGCAGGAGCGCCAAAGCGAGCTGGCGCGCGAGGAGGGCGTCGCCCACCGCACCCGGGCCTACTGGATCGGCGCCCTGGCCAGCGCGCTCATCGTGGCCCTGGGCCTGTTCATGGGCATGGCCATCATGCGTTCCATCACACGGCCGCTGGACCAGGCCGTGGCGCTGGCCGACGGCATTGCCGCAGGCGATCTCACGGGGTCGGTGCAAAGCAACCGGGGCGATGAGCTGGGCCATCTGCTGCAGGCGCTCAACGGCATGGCCCAGCGGCTGCGCGGCGTGGTGGGCGAGGTGCGTTCGGGCGTGGAGTCCGTGTCCACGGCTTCCAACCAGATCGCCAGCGGCAACCAGGACCTGTCCTCGCGTACCGAGCAGACGGCGGCGAATCTGGAGGAGACGGCGGCCAGCATGGAGGAGCTGACGGCCACCGTCACCCAGTCGGCCGATACGGCGCGCCAGGCCAACCAGCTGGCCGCCACGGCCGCGCAGGCGGCCGAGCAGGGCGGCGCCGTGGTGGCCCAGGTGGTCACCAGCATGCAGCAGATCACGGACAGCAGCCGCAAGATCGCCGACATCATCGGCGTGATCGACGGCATTGCCTTCCAGACCAACATCCTGGCGCTCAACGCCGCCGTGGAAGCGGCCCGCGCCGGCGAGCAGGGCCGGGGCTTTGCCGTGGTGGCCGGCGAGGTGCGTTCGCTGGCGCAGCGCAGTGCCGAGGCCGCCAAGGAGATCAAGCTGCTGATCACCACCAGCGTGGACAACGTGCAGTCGGGCTCGCAGCAGGTGGAGCAGGCGGGGCGCTCCATGGAGGAAATCGTCTCCAGCGTGCGCCGCGTCAGCGACCTCATCGGCGAGATCACCGCCTCGTCCACCGAGCAGCGCGACGGCATTGGCCAGGTCAACCAGGCCGTGAGCCAGCTCGACCAGATGACGCAGCAGAATGCGGCCCTGGTCGAGGAATCCAGCGCGGCTGCGCTGGCCATGCAGGACCAGGCGCGGCGCCTGTCCGAGGTGGTGGCGGTGTTCAAGCTGGGGCAGGAAGGCAGTGCGCTGGCACCGGCCCGGGCGCAGGCGCCCGCCAGTTCAGCCGCCGTGGCGCGCCGACCGGCAGCAGCCCCTGCAGCGGCGGCGCGCCCCGCGCCCGCGGCACGCCCGGCTGCCGCCGTGCGCAATGCACCGGCGCCCCAGATCCAGCCGCCTGTGGCCAAGGCGCCCGCCCGGGCACCTGCCAAGGCCGGCGCGGACGACGACTGGGAGACCTTCTAGCGGGAGGAGCGGGGATGCAGGCCGGCGCGTGCATGTGCGCCGGCCTGCAGGCCTTCGTCAGTTGCGCGGTTTGCCGTAGTCGGGCGAGCGCGGGCCCGGCAGCAGTCCGCGCTGCGCCATGGGCGACAGCAGGCGCTGGTTGGCGATGGAGGCGATCTGCACGCTGCGGTCGTTCATGGTGTCCAGGATCTGGTTGAGCAGTGCCGTCACCAGAATGCCGACCAGTCCGCCGCCCGAGCTTTGGCCTTCGGCACTGGAGGCCGTGGCGCTGCCGTCCCACAGCTGTGTGCCGGTACGCAGGTCCACCAGTTTGGCGTCCAGCGTGACCACCGAGGCGCTGCTGATCACCGCATAGCTGGTGCCGTAGTTGCGGATGTTCAGGTACAGGGCCGCATCGGCGCCAAAGATTTCACGGAGCTTGGCCACGGGCAGTTCCTGCGCATCGTCGGCGCTGACGATGCCGTTCTGGCGGAACATTTCCTCGGTGACCGCCACGGGCAGGACGTAGTAGCCAGCCTCGGCCAGCGGCAGCGTGATCTGCGACAGCACGCCCGCCGGCGCATTCACTTCCGGCGACTGGTTCAGCGCGGGCATGACCAGGATGGATGCAGGCTTGGATGCCCGCAGTGCCGAATAGTCATAGGGCGCAGTGGTGGCGCACCCGGTCAGTGCGACGGTCATGGCCAGGGCCAGGGTCTTGATGTGTGTGCTCAGGCGCATCTCAATCCTTGCGGGCCGTGAAGGTTTGCAGCAGCGTGTCCATGAACTTGGCGGATTCGGGGAAATGCTGCTTTTCCTCTGCCAATTGCTGCACCGTCTTTTCGTTGTTGCCGGTCCGGGAATACAGCATGGCCATATGGGCGCGATAGCCGGGGGGCAAAGCCTTTCCCTCGGCCTGCACCTTCAGGCGGGTTTCTTCCAGCTTGAGCAATTGGTCCTCGGCGCCTGTGCTTCCGTCATCCTTGAGGTATTGATAGACCTGGGGCTGGTAATCGTTCCAGGCATACAGCGGCTGGCGCGGTGCGGCGCAGCCGGCCAACGAGGCGCAAATGGCCAGTGCAGCCAGGGTTGCGGCCGAATGGGGAATCTGCTTCATTGCGCGGGCTTCCATGCACCGCTGTCCATGCCGGCCGCCAGCTTGTCCACGGCTTCGCGGATGGCCAGATCCAGCACCTTGCCATTGAGTGTGGAGTCATAGCCGGCCGTGCTGCCGAATCCCACGATTTCGCGGTTCGACAGGCTGTATTCGCCTGCGCCCTGCACCGAATAGACGACTTCGGAGGTCTGCACCCGGACGATGTTCAGGCTGACCTTGGCATAGGCCACCTGCTCCTTGCCACGGCCGAGCACGCCGAAGAACTGGCGGTCCCCGACCACCTTGCGGCCGAACTCGCTCACGTCGCCGGTCACGACGTAGGTGGCGCCCTTGATCGCCTGCTCCTGCCGGTTGAAGCCCGCTTCCTGGCGGGTCTCGGACATGTTGTCGCGGTCCAGCACGCTGAATCGGCCGCTTTGCTGCAGGTGGGTTACCAAGATGGTTCTGGCCTGGCCACCGAGGCGGTCGACTCCGTCCGAGAAAATGCCGCGCTGGAAGCTGGAGCGGTTGTCGAACTTGCCCACGGAAATGGGGCTGCGCGGGCCTTGATAGGCGCTGTATGCAGAAGCGGGTTTGGCCGTTTCAAGCGTGCGCGATTGCTCGGTGGTGGCGCAGCCGGAAAGGCCGGCGGCCAGGGTGATGGCAATGGCCGTGCAAGGCCACAGGCGAGAAGTCATGAGTTTTTCCCCGGTTTTCTTGGAATGAATTTGCAATAAATTGTTGCAAAAAACCGGGGATATTAACCGAGCGGCGCCGTGAAGGGCCGGTGGAATCTCTAGGAAACGTCCGAATGAACGCCCTCGATCAGGAATTGCACCTTGCGCTCTCCGCGCCATTCATTGATGTCCATGCGAAATGCAATGCAGGCCGATGACGGCAGCGGGTCGGTATGGCCGAACCAGATGCCGTCCACGGTTTCGCCCTGATGGCGCAATTGCAGTTTCAGGTGCTTTTCCCCGACCAGGCGCTGTGACAGCACTTCCAGCTGTTCACTGAAGGTGGGAGGCGCAAAGCCCTGGCCCCAGACCGCGAGATTGAGCTGCTCGACCATTTCCGGCTTGCGGAAATCCGGGTCCAGAGGCCCGTCGGTTTCTATGCGCCGCGTCAGCGTGGCCGCGTCCAGCCATTCCTGGGCCACCTGGGCCAGGGCCTTCTCGAACACGGCGAATCCGGCTTCGGCAATGGTGCAGCCGGCCGCCATGGCGTGGCCGCCGAAGCGCAGCAGCAGGCCAGGGTGGCGCTTGGATACCAGGTCCAGCGCGTCGCGCAGGTGAAAGCCGGGAATGGAGCGGCCCGAGCCCTTGAGTTCATGCTCGTGCCCCGGCGCGCCGCTGGCTGCGAAGACGAAGCTGGGCCGGTGCATGCGGTCCTTGATGCGCGAGGCCACGATGCCGACCACGCCTTCGTGGAAATCGGGGTCGAACACGCTGATGGCGGCCGGCGGCGTCATGCCGTCCGTGCACAGGCCCTCGGCCATGAGCAGGGCCTGCTCGCGCATGCCGCCTTCCAGCTCGCGGCGCTCGCGGTTGATGGCGTCCAGCATCTGGGCCAGGTTGGCGGCGCGGCCCGCATCGTCTGTGGTCAGGCACTCGATGCCGATGGTCATGTCGGACAGCCGGCCTGCTGCATTGATGCGCGGGCCCAGGGCAAAGCCGAAGTCGAACGTGGTGGCCGCAAAGGCCTTGCGGCCGGCCGCGTCGAACAAGGCCTGCAGGCCCGGCTGCATCTGGCCCCGGCGTATCTGCTTGAGGCCCAGGGCGACCAGGCGGCGGTTGTTGGCGTCCAGCCGGACCACGTCGGCCACCGTGCCCAGGGCGACCAGGGGCAGCAGGGCCTCCAGCCGGGGTTGGCTGGCCTTGTCGAAGCGGCCGCGCGCGCGCAGTTCGGCTCGCAGGGCCAGCAGCACGTAGAACATCACGCCGACACCGGCCATGGACTTGCTCTCGAAGCTGCAGCCGGGCTGGTTGGGGTTGACGATGGCATCGGCCAGCGGCAGGTGGTTGCCGGGCAGGTGGTGGTCGGTGACGACCACCTGCAGGCCCAGGGACTTGGCCTCGGCCACGCCTTCGACGCTGGCAATGCCGTTGTCCACGGTGACCATCACGTCGGCGCCGGTTTCCTTGACACGGCGCGCGATGGGGGGTGTCAGGCCGTAGCCGTCCACCACGCGGTCGGGCACCAGGTAGCCGACCTCGGTCGCGCCCAGCATGCGCAGGCCGCGCCAGCCCACGGCGCAGGCGGTGGCACCGTCGCAGTCGTAGTCGGCCACGATGCACAGGCGCAGGCCGCGCTCTATGGCATCGGCCAGCAGCCGCACGGCGGCGTCCATGCCCAGCAGGCCCGAGGGGGCCAGCAGGCGCGCGGGCGTGTCGTCCAGTTCGTCGGCGGAGCACACGCCGCGTGCGGCGTAGAGCTGGGCCAGCAGCGGGTGGACACCGGCCTGGCGCAGTGCCCAGGCCTGCTGCGCAGGGATCTCGCGGGGAATGATTTTCATGGGCAGTGTGTCAGAGCATGCGGCCCAGGTCGGGCAGGGCGCGGGGGCCGAAAAGGCCCGTCAGCCTGTCCAGCCAGCGCGGCGGGCGGCTGCTCCATGCGATGGCATGGCGTTCGCCGCACAGCGTCAGCGTGAGCGGGTGGCCTGCGCGCACGCGCTCCAGCAGGCGGGCGATGAGCCCGGCGTCCAGCGCCTTCCAGGCCTCGCGCCACGCAGCGGGGTTGCCCTGCAGGGCTGCGGCGTGAAGGTCGTCCAGGCATTGCACGGCGGCCTTGGCGCCGGTGGCCGTGCCGGGCTGCAGGCGCCCGGCGCCGTGGACCCAGAAGGCGTTGATGGGCACCTGGCCGCGCGCGGCGCGGGCGTCGTTGAAGACATGGGTGTAGAGCAGCATCTGCACCTCGCTTTGCAGGCGGTGCAGGGCGCGCGCCTGCTGCGCGTCGGGCAGCCAGGGCCGCACGTCGCGGCCGATGACGCGGTCCATGGAGGCCGTGGCCAGGTCATCGAACAGCGCACCGCGCGCCAGCCAGCGCTGCGGCTGCTGGTACTCCAGCACGATGCCGTCGTCGGCGAACCAGGGCGCCAGCAGGGCCAGCAGCTGGCGGGATTCCTCATCGCTGAGGGGTGTGGTGGCGGGATCGCTCTGGTGCACCTGGTCTGCGCCTATGTGCCAGTGGCAGGGCGTGACATAGGCGCAGGCCTGTGCCGTCTCACCGGCCTGCCAGGCGGCCCAGGCAATCAGGCCCGGTGTATCGGGCAGGCCCAGCGAGTGCGCCAGGGCGCGTTCGTGGGGGGGAGAAAAATCCATCTCCGTGCCGGTCTGTGCGGGCGCGGGCTGCATCAGCGCCAGCAGCGATTGGAGATGGGGCAGCTCCAGTCCACCCCAGACGGCCGCGACGGCAGCGTCATCCGCCGCATCCGAGGACGGACCGCCGGCATAGGGAATGATCCATTCGGTTGTTTCCTCCAGCGGGGCTTGGGTGGAGGACACCAGGGGAGCGGTCAAAAGCATGGCCGCTATTGTCGGGCATGGGGTGCCGCAGTGCCTGCGCCTTCGTTTTTTCCCCTTGGAGCGCGGTTCAGCGCTGGGGCATGTCGCGGGCCGAAGAGACCAGGCTGACCGTGGCGTCCTCGGGGATGGGCGGCATGCCCTGGTTCCAGTCTTCCCAGGCGCTGCGCATGGCGGCCAGTCTCTCGGGCGCGCGCACTGCCTGGTTGGCGCGCTCGCGCTCGTCGGCGGCAAGGTCGAACAGGTAGTCGATGCCGTCCACGCGCAGGTACTTCCAGTCGCCATCGCGCAGGGCACGTTGGCCGCGGTGCTTCATGCGCCAGTGCAGGGTGCGTGGGAATTCGGCATCTTCGGCGCGCAGCACGGGCAGCAGGGAGACGCCGTCCAGCGCATGGCCCTTTGGCGCCTGCACGCCGGCGGCATCCAGCACCGTGGCCGACCAGTCCATGCTCATGCAGTGCTGGCGGCTGCTGCGGCCCGGCGCGATGACGGCCGGCCAGTGCGCAATCCAGGGCACGCGTATGCCGCCTTCGGTCAGGTCCATCTTGCCGCCGACCAGGGGCCAGTTGTCGGAGAAGCGTTCGCCGCCGTTGTCGCTGGTGAAGACGATGAGGGTGTTGTCCAGCTGCCCCTTGGCGCGCAGCGCCTCGACGATCCAGCCTATGCCTTCGTCCATGTGGTGGATCATGCGGCGGTACTGGTGGATGTTGCCGCCGTCCAGGTGGGCAATGCCTGCGCCCAGGGCCTCGGCCGTGCTGCGGTCATCGCGCGTTTCCCAGGGCCAGTGCGGCGCCGTGTAGTGCAGGCTCAGGAAGAAGGGCGCATCGCCCTGGGCCATGCGGTGGACGAAGTCCACGCTGCGCTGCGACAGCAGGTCGGTCAGGTAGCCCTCGTCATGGTGTTCCTCCTCGCCCACCCACAGGTCGTGCTGGCCCGAGCTGCTCAGGTGGGTGAAGTAGTCCACGCCGCCCGACATGGGGCCGAAGTATTCCTCGTAGCCCGAGCGCAGCGGGCCGAAGTGCGGCGGGTAGCCCAGGTGCCACTTGCCGATCAGCGCCGTGCGGTAGCCGGCATCCCTGAGCATCGATGCGACGGTGGGCATGTCCGGCGGCAGGCCCAGCTTCTCGCCCAGCGGCGTGCCGCGTGTCCTGCTGTTGATGGGCTCCTCGGCCGCACCGCGCAGGCGGTACTGGTAGCGCGCCGTGGCCAGGGCAAAGCGCGTGGGAGAGCACACGGGCGAGTTGGCATAGCCCTGGGTGAGCCTGAGGCCGCCGGCGGCCAGGCGGTCGAGCACCGGGGACACCGGGCCGAAGTCGGCCGCGCGGCCGCCGTAGCAGCCGAGGTCGGCATAGCCGAGGTCATCGGCCACGATGAAGAGGATATTGGGACGGGACATGGAAATGCGTTCTGTGCAGGGTCGTGGGCGGGAAGCGGCGGCGCTCATTCCATCTTCATTCCGGTGGACTGGATCACGGTCCGGTAGCGGTCGGCCAGCGCCTGTATGCGTTCGGCGGCGGCCGGACCGGTCAGGCCTTCATAGAACAGGTCGTTGGCGCGCATGCGCTCGCGCAGCGCCGGATCCTTCATGGCCTTTTCCAGCGCGGACTGGATCCTGGCGACCAGCGGCTCGGGCGTGGCGGCCGGCACCCACAGGGCGAACAGCACTTCCTGCTCCAGGTCCTTGTGGCCCAGCTCGCCCACGGTGGGCACGCCGGGCACCAGCGGGTTGCGCTGGCGCGTGGTCACGGCCAGCGGCACGACCTTGCCGGCCGCCACCTGGCCCAGCATGGCCGAGGAGCTGATGATGCCGCCGTCCACCTCGCCGGCCAGCACGGCCGTGCTGGCCGGGGCGTTGCCCTTGTAGGGCACGTGGCTGACCTTGGCGCCCGTGGCATGGGTGAGGATGGCCGAGGCCAGATGGCCCGGCGTGCCGTAGCCGGCCGAGCCCAGCGTCAGGCCGCTTCTCTTGCCCTGGGCGATGAACTGGTCCAGGGTCCTGAGGCCTGTGCGGGGATTCACGGCCACCATCATTCCCTGCGAGGCGATCATCATCACGGGACGCAGGTCCGTGCCCTTGAAGGGCATGCTCTTGTAGATGAAGGGATTGACGGTGAAGGTCGTGTCGATGCCGACCAGCAGCGTATAGCCGTCGCCGGGCGCCTTGGCCGCGTTGTCGGTGCCGATGTTGCCGCCCGCGCCGGGCCGGTTGTCCACGACGAAGGGCTGTTTGAGTTCACGCTGCAGTACCTCGCCCAGGCTGCGCGCCAGGATGTCGGCAGCGCCGGCGGGCGCGAAGGCGACGACGATGCGCACGGGTTTGGCGGGCCAGGCCGCGGCATCGGCGGCCGCATCGGCTCGGGCGCCAGCGCCGGAGCCCAGGCCCAGCAGAAGGGCCAGGCCGGCCCGCAGCAGCGGGCTGCGCAAGGCATGGGGGGCATGGGTGGCTTGGAACAGGGAAAACATGGTGGCGAACTTTCTGCGCTGCGGGGGCGCCGGGCTTTGCGAGAATCCCCAGGCCGGCTCCGGACGGTGGCTCCCGTTGTCTCCTTTCCGGACGGGGCCACTGTAGAAGTCCCCGCAGCAATTGATCTAATCAACTGTTCCCCGTGAATACCCGTCCCGCTCCCACCTCCATCCAGCAGATGCTGCTGTTTCGCATCAACCGCTACTTCGGTGCAGCGGGCGGCGTGGCCATGCGCATGTGCGAGGCGCATTTCGGCATCACGCGCCGCGAGTGGGGCGTGATGGCCACGGTGGCTGCCAACGAGGGCCTGCTGTCGTCGGAGCTGGCCGAACGCGCGCAGCTGGACCGCGCACGCACCTCGCGCGCCCTCAGCGGGCTGGAGGAAAAGGGCTGGGTGCAGCGCAGCCCCCTGCCCGGCGACCGCCGCCGCGTGGCCGTGTCGCTGACCGCCGAGGGGCGGCGCATGTACGGCCTGATCCTGCCGCGCATGGCCCAGATCCACCTGGACCTGGTGTCCGTGCTCAGCGACGAGGAACTTGAACAATTCGACACCTTGCTGGCCAGGCTGCAGCGCCATGCGCTGACGCTGGAGGCAGAGGGCCGCTACGACGCCCTGCCGCGCGTGGACCGCGGACGGCACCGGCGCTGACACGCCGACGGCAAAGCCTGCCGCCATGCAGGGCCTGCGGGCGATGACACAATGCATGCCCATGCAATTTCCCTACGAACTGGCCGTCGGCTGGCGCTACACCCGGGCCGGGCGCGCCACGCGCCGCAACGGCTTCATCTCGTTCATCTCCGGCGTCTCCATGCTGGGCATCGCCCTCGGTGTCGCGGCGCTGATCATCGTGCTCAGCGTGATGAACGGCTTCCAGAAGGAAGTGCGCGACCGCATGCTCAGCGTGGTCTCGCACATCGAGATCTTCGCGCCCCAGGGCGCGGCGCTGCCCGATCTGGAGCGCACCATGCGCGAGGCGCGCGCCAACCCCGACGTGCTGGGCGCCGCCCCCTTCGTCGCGGCCCAGGCGCTGCTGGCGCGTGGCGAGGACATGAAGGGCACCCTGGTGCGCGGCATCGATCCGGCGCGCGAGGGCGAGGTCACCGACGTGGCCGCCACCAATGCCGAGGTGCTCCAGCGCCTGGTGCCTGGCGAGTTCAACGTGGTGCTGGGCGTGGAGCTGGCGCGCTCGCTGGGCGTGCGCCAGGGCGACATGGTCACGCTGATCGCCCCGGGCGGCCAGGTCACGCCGGCCGGCGTGGTGCCGCGCCTCAAGCAGATGCATGTGGCAGGCACCTTCGACTCCGGCCACTACGAATACGACTCGGCCCTGGTGATGATGCATTACGAGGACGCGCAGCGCCTGTTCCGCCTGGAAGGGCCGACTGGCATCCGCCTGAAGCTCAAGGACCTGCATGAGGCACCGCGCGTGGCCATGGAGCTGGCCCACACCATCACCGACCGCCTGCTGATCCGCGACTGGACCCAGCAGAACCGCACCTGGTTCGCGGCCGTGCAGCTGGAAAAACGCATGATGTTCATCATCCTCACGCTCATCGTGGCCGTGGCTGCGTTCAACCTCGTGTCCACGCTGGTGATGACGGTGACCGACAAGCGCGCCGACATCGCCATCCTGCGCACGCTGGGCGCCTCGCCGTCCAGCATCATGGGAATCTTCATGGTGCAGGGCGCCATGGTCGGCGTCATCGGCACCTTCGCGGGCCTGCTGCTGGGCCTGGGCATCGCCTTCAACATCGATGTCATCGTGCCGGCCATCGAGCGCCTGCTGCATGCCAACTTCCTGCCCAAGGACATCTACCTGATCAGCAAGATGCCCAGCGATCCGCAGTACAGCGACATCATGCCCATCGCCGTGATCTCCCTGGTCCTGGCCTTTGTCGCCACCATCTACCCGAGCTGGCGCGCCAGCCGCGTGAACCCCGCCGAGGCGCTGCGCTATGAATGAAGTGAATGTGATGCCCGGTTTCGAAGTGTCCCAGCAGGGCGCCGTGGTCCTCGATGCGCGCGGCCTGACCAAGCGCTTCGCCGAAGGACGGCTCAACGTGCAGGTGCTGGCAGGTGTCGACCTGCAGGTGCGTGCGGGCGAGACGCTGGCCATTGTCGGCGCCTCGGGCTCGGGCAAGAGCACGCTGCTGCACCTGCTGGGCGGGCTGGATGCCCCCACCAGCGGCAGCGTCACCCTCAAGGGCGAGCCCCTGCATGAACTCAGCGCCCAGAAGCAGGGTGCGCTGCGCAACAGGCACCTGGGATTCATCTACCAGTTCCACCATCTGCTGCCCGAATTCAGCGCCCAGGACAACGTGGCCATGCCGCTGCGCATACGCCGCGACGACCGGGCCGAGTGCATGGAGCGCGCCGCACGCATGCTGGCGGCCGTGGGCCTGGGCGAACGCATGCTGCACCGGCCGGCCGAGCTGTCGGGGGGCGAGCGCCAGCGCGTGGCCATTGCCCGCGCCCTGGTCACGCAGCCTGCCTGCGTGCTGGCCGACGAGCCCACCGGCAACCTGGACCGCAGCACGGCCGACACCGTGTTCCGCCTGATGCTGGAGCTGGCGCGCAGCAATGGCACGGCCTTTGTGATGGTCACGCACGACGAGCAGCTCGCGGCGCGCTGCGACCGCATGGTGCGCCTGGTGCAGGGACAGCTGGCCTGACCCTGTAATGGGTCCTGCATGCGCCGTCCTGCGCGCTCCGGCGTCAGGCCATGCGCAGCAGCTTGCCGCCCATGTGCGGCGTGCGCACAGGCACCACGGTGGGCGCTGGCGCCGCCTTGATCTGCGGGGCCTCGGGAACCATGGCCGCCGGCAGCGACTTGCGCACGGGTTGCGCGCGGGGCGTGTCGCCGATGTTTACGCTCTGGGCCGTCAGGTCGGCCGTGACCTCGCGCAGCCGCGCAGACTGCGCCATGGAGGCCTGCACCACGTCGCCCATGATGGCCGTGACCTGGTGGGAGGAATCCACGATTTCCTGCATGGTCCCGCCGGCCTGTCGCACCTGCTCGGCGCCCAGAGCCACCTGCTCCACCGAGGTGTGGATGAGCTGCTTGATCTCCTTGGCGGCGGCAGCACTGTTCTGCGCCAGTGCCCGCACCTCGCCGGCCACCACGGCAAAGCCCCGGCCCTGCTCGCCGGCGCGGGCCGCCTCCACGGCGGCGTTCAGCGCCAGGATATTGGTCTGGAAGGCGATGCCGTCCATCACGCCGATGATGTCGTTGATCTTGCGCGAGCTGGCGCTGATGGACTCCATGGTGCCCATGACCTCGTGCACCGTGCGCCCGCCCTGCTCGGCCACCCGGCAGGCCTGGCGGGCCAGTTCATTGGCCTGGCCTGCGTGCTCGGCGCTTTCGCTCAGGCCCTGCATGGCCTCGCCCAGGGTCTGCGCGGCCGTGAAGCGGCGCGTGATATCGCGGGCGTACTTGACTACCTTGAAGGGCCGGCCGTCGGCATCGAGGATGGGGTTGTAGCTGGCCTCGATCCAGACCTGGCGGCCGTGCTTGCCGATGCGCAGGTACTGGCCTGCATCGTGCTGGCCGCTGCCCAGCTTGCGCCAGAACTGCGCGTATTCGGCGCTTTGGCGCTCATGGGGCTGGACGAACATGCTGTGGTGCCGCCCGACAACCTCGTCCAGCGTGTAGCCCATGGCCTGCAGGAACAGGCGGTTGGCATGGAGGATGTTGCCGTCCAGGTCGAACTCGATGATGGCCTGCACCTTGGAGATGGCCGCCAGCTGGCCTTCGGCATCGGCGTTGCGGCGCTGCTGCTCGGTGATGTCGGTGGCGTACTTCACCACCTTGAAGGGCCGGCCATGCCGGTCGAAGATGGGGTTGTAGCTGGCCTGCAGCCAGACATCGCGCCCATCCCTGGCGATGCGCCGGTAGCGCCCCGCATCGTGGATGCCGCTGCCCAGGCGCTGCCAGAACCGGGCGTATTCGGGGGATTCGCTGACCTGGCTGTCCACGAACATGCGGTGGTGCTGGCCGATGACCTCGTGCTCCTCGTAGCCCATGGTGTCCAGGAAGTTCTGGTTGGCAGCCAGCACATGGCCTTGCAGGTCGAACTCGATCACCGCCTGGGACTTGTGTATGGCGGCCAATTGCCCGTCAAGCTCCGCCTTGCGGCGTGCGCCACCGAGGTCCAGGATTCGACTCCATGCTGAGCGCTTCATGGGAATTCCTCTCTCCAAAGCATGCCGGCCGGTGATGCGGGAGCCCGATGCGGGGTGTAAGTGTTACTTTATGTATTTTTATGGAGGCGCAAGCCATTCGTGTATTGATTTTGTCAAACGGAGCCGACTCGCAATAAGCCAAGGGTTTGCCCTTGCTCCGGGCCTCGTCTGCCCCTTGGACGGGCGCTGCCCGGGCCGGTGGCATGATGCGGCCATGCCCGCCTGGATAGACACCCACTGCCACCTCGATGCCCCTGAATTCGATGCCGACCGCGATGCCGTGCGCGCGCAGGCGGCCGAGACAGGCGTTGCGCATCTGGTGATTCCGGCCGTGGCGCGCGAGCACTGGGACACGGTAGTGGCGCTGGCGCGGCGCCATGGCGACAGCTATGCGCTGGGCATCCATCCGCTGTACACGCCCAATGCCCGCGAGCAGGACATTGCCGCATTGCGCGAGACGCTGGACCGGCTGCGTGGCGATCCCCAACTGGTGGCCGTGGGCGAGATCGGGCTGGACTTCTTCGTGCCGGGGCTGGACGCACAGCGGCAGGTCTGGTTCTACGAGCAGCAGATCGCGCTGGCGCGCGAGTTCGATCTCCCGGTCATCCTGCATGTGCGCAAGTCCAGCGACCGGCTGCTCAAGACCCTGCGTGCACGGCCCGTGGCGGGCGGCATTGCCCATGCCTTCAACGGCAGCGGGCAGCAGGCCCAGGCCTTCATCGACCTGGGTTTCAAGCTGGGCTTCGGCGGCGCCGTGACCTATGACCGCGCGCTCAGGCTGCGCGAGCTGGCAGCCAGCTTGCCGCTGGACGCGCTGGTGCTGGAAACCGACGCTCCCGACATTCCGCCGCACTGGCTCTACACCACGGCCGGGCAGCGCGCCCAGGGCCAGGCCCAGGGCCGCAACACGCCGGCCGAGCTGGCACGCATTGCGGACGTGATTGCGCAACTGCGCGGCATCACGCCCCAGGCCCTGGCCGAGGCCACGGGCCGCAACGCGCGTGCCGCGCTGCGAGGCCTGCCCGCCATGGCCTGAACCAGGCTTGAGCGGAACCTGAACCTGAGCGGTCTTGCCGCCCGCTGCCAGCAGCCCGGCGACCGCTGGGCGACAATGCCGGCCATGTCCTTGACCGTTCCCGACCTGCCGCCCCCCGGCACCCCGCGCTGGCAGGGCCTGGCGCCGGTGGCCGATGCGCGGACCCGGGCCCTGGTGCTGGGCAGCTTTCCGGGCCTGCGATCGCTGCAATTGCAGCAGTACTATGCCCATCCGCACAACCAGTTCTGGCCCCTGCTCCAGGCCTTGTGGCCCGAGTATCCGCAGCCCGGCCGCGATGACTATGCGGGCCGCTGCGAATGGCTGCTGGCCCGGGGCCTGGGGCTGTGGGATGTGTACGCCAGCTGCGAGCGCGAAGGCAGCCTGGACAGCGCCATCCGCGCTGCCGAGGTGAACGACTTCGCTGGGCTGCGCACGCACTGCCCGCAGTTGACGCTGGCCTTGCACAACGGTGGCGAGAGCTACAAGCACGCCGGCCGCACGCAGGCCCTGGGCCTGGCTGCCGTGAAGCTGCCATCGACCAGCCCGGCCAACGCGAGCTGGCGTTTCGAACGCAAGGTCCAGGCCTGGCGCGAGGCGCTGGCTCTCCATCAACTGCTCTGAATCTTTCCATTTTTCCCGACGTGATACGCAAGACCCGTGGCGCCGCCAAGGCCGCCCCTTCCTCTCCCGCCAACGCCGCAGATGCCGAGCTGCCCGAAGTCAGCGTCTCCGACGATGGCGATGTGCGCCACCTGCACCTGGGCACGCCCTGGATACAGGGCTCCATGCGCATACGCGAGCCCTTCGAGATCGAGCTGGAGTACGTGCAGCGCATGATGGGCTGGCTGCTGTTCATGGAACCCGCCAGCGTGGCCGGCCGCCATGCCATGCAGCTGGGCCTGGGCGCCGCGGCCATCACCAAGTTCTGCCACAAGAAGCTGCGCATGCGCACCACGGCCATCGAGCTGAACCCGCAGGTGCTGGCCGTGTGCCGCAGCTGGTTCAAGCTGCCGCCCGACAGCGACACGCTGCGCGTGGTGCTGGCCGATGCGGCCCAGGAAATCCGCAAGAGCCAGTGGCTGGGCACGGTCGATGCGCTGGCCGTTGATCTCTATGACCACGATGCGGCCGCGCCCGTGCTGGACAGCGCCGAGTTCTATGCCGATTGCCGCAATCTGCTGACCGAGGACGGCATCATGACCGTCAACCTGTTCGGCCGCACCTCCAGCTACGAGCGCAGCCTGGCACGCATGGCCGAAGCCTTTGGCGAAGAGGCCATGTGGGCCTTCCGCCCCACGCGCGAAGGCAACACCGTGGTGCTGGCCCAGCGCACCCCGCGCGCGCTCGACCCCGCAGCGCTGCAGGCCGCCAGCGCCCAGGTGCAGGCCCGCTGGGACCTGCCCACCACGCGCTGGCCCAAGATCTTCGTGCGGCCCTGGTAGAGCGGGCTGGCCGGGCAGGGAGGCCGGCAGGCTTACCATAGGGCGCAGTTCAGCTTCCGGCCCAACGCCATGTCCGACCCGACCTCCACCGCACAGCCCACAACCGCCGTCGCTCCGCGCAATCCTTCGGGGCCCCTGGACTGGCGCAGGCTGGTGCAGTGGCTGCAGGCCGACGGCGTGATCACGGCCGAAGAGGCCCAGCGCACCGTGGCGCGCTGCTCGCAGGCCGAGAGCACCCAGCACCCGCTGGTCCGGCTGGCCAACGTGGGCGTGGCCCGGGCCGGTGACGGGCGCGCGCTGGACATCGAGGAGCTGACCCAGTACCTGGCGAGCCGCAGCGGCCTGGCCTACCTGCGCATCGACCCTCTGCGCGTGGATGCGGGCCGCGTGGGCGAAATCATGAGCGCCAGCTATGCCGAGCGCCACAAGGTGCTGCCCGTGCAGGTGTCGCCGCAGGAAGTGGTGGTGGCCACGGCCGAGCCGTTCATCGACGACTGGGTGGCCGAGGTCGAGCGCCAGGCGCGCCGCAAGGTGCGCCGCGTGCTGGCCAGTCCGGTGGACCTCAAGCGCTACACGGGCGAGTTCTTCGCCTTGGCCAAGTCGGTGCGCGCTGCCGAGAAGGCCGGCGGTGCGGCCAGCGCGGCCAGCTTCGAGCAGCTGGTGGAGCTGGGCAACAGCAGCAAGCAGCTCGATGCCAACGACCAGGGCGTGGTGCGCGTGGTGGACTGGCTGTGGCAATACGCCTTCGACCAGCGCGCCAGCGACATCCACATGGAGCCCCGGCGCGACCAGGGCGTGATCCGCTTTCGCATCGACGGCGTGCTGCATCCGGTCTACCAGGTGCCCATGGGCGTTCTCAATGCCATGGTCTCGCGCGTGAAGCTGCTCGGGCGCATGGACGTGGTGGAAAAGCGCCGTCCCCAGGATGGGCGCATCAAGACCCGCAACCCGCGCGGCGACGAGGTGGAAATGCGCCTGTCCACGCTGCCCACGGCTTTTGGCGAAAAGCTGGTGATGCGGATCTTCGACCCCGACAACACGGTCAAGGACCTGGACGCCCTGGGCTTCACCAGCCATGACGCCCAGCGCTGGAACGAGCTGGTGCGCCGCCCGCACGGCATCATCCTCGTGACCGGTCCCACGGGCTCGGGCAAGACCACCACGCTGTACTCCACGCTCAAGCGCGTGGCCACGGAGGAGGTCAACGTCAGCACCGTGGAGGACCCGATCGAAATGATCGAGCCCAGCTTCAACCAGACCCAGGTGCAGACGCAGCTGGACTTCGGCTTCACCGAGGGACTGCGCTCGCTGATGCGGCAGGACCCGGACATCATCATGGTGGGCGAAATCCGTGACCTGGCCACGGCCGAGATGGCCGTGCAGGCCGCGCTGACCGGCCACCTGGTGTTCTCCACGCTGCACACCAACGATGCGCCCAGCGCCGTGAGCCGGCTGATGGAGCTGGGCGTGCCGCCCTACCTGATCAACGCCACGCTGCTGGGCGTGCTGGCCCAGCGCCTGGTGCGCACGCTGTGCCCGCAATGCAAGCAGCGCGACGAGGAGACTTCGGCCGCCACGCTGGCCGAGGCCGTGCGGCCCTGGAAACTGTCAGGCAGCTACCAGCCCTACAAGCCCGTGGGTTGCGTGGATTGCCGCATGACGGGCTTTCGCGGGCGCATGGGCCTGTACGAGCTGCTGACCGTGAGCGAGGCGCTCAAGCAGCAGATCCACACCTCGCCGTCCATGGATGCGCTGCGCCGCCAGGCCGTGCAGGACGGCATGCGTCCGCTGCGCCTGGCCGGAGCCCTGCGCGTGGCCGAAGGCGTGACCACGCTGCAAGAGGTCATGGCCAGCACGCCCCTGCTGGGCTGACTGGCGGATAAAAACGTAAGTGCCTGCTCTTGCGCAGGCCGTTGCCAATGATGGATGGGGTGCCTGGCATGGGCACCCTTTTTTCCTCATGCGGGTAGGACATGAGGGTATGCCCTTTGTAGGTGGAATCCACATTCGGACACAGTTTTTCTGAACGCAAAATCGCCGGGTCGTGATTCCGTAAGGAGACATTCTCGTGAAAATCAAGAGTCAGAAAGACTTTTTTTCCGGCGTGATGTTTTTGGTTGTCGGCCTCGCTTTTGCGATCGGCGCAACCAACTACACCGTCGGCACCGGTGCCCGCATGGGCCCGGGCTACTTCCCGCTGATCCTGGGTGTGCTGATGTCCATTCTGGGCACGGCCATCTGCTTCTCCGGCCTGACCAAGGGACCCTCCGGCGGTGACAAGATCGGCAAGTGGGCGTGGAAGCAGGTGTTCTTCATCCTGGCCGCGAACTTTGCCTTCGGCATCCTGCTGGTCGGCGTTCCCAATCTGGGCATTCCCCAGTTCGGTCTGATCGTCGCCATCTACGCGCTGGTGTTCATCGCCAGCCTGGGCGGCCATAGCTTCAACTTCAAGGAAGTGGCAATTCTGGCCACCGTTCTTGCCGTAGGCAGCTATGTGGCCTTCGTGTGGGCACTGAATCTGCAGTTCCCCGTCTGGCCCAGCTTCATCACCGGCTAAGCAGGAGCATCGTCCGTGGAACTTTTTCAGAACCTGGCGACCGGCTTCGGCGTCGCCTTCACTTTCCAGAACCTGATCTACTGCTTCGTCGGCTGTCTGCTCGGTACGCTCATCGGCGTGCTCCCAGGCATCGGCCCCGTGGCAACGATCGCCATGCTGCTGCCAGCGACCTACGCCCTGCCTCCGGTGGCGGCGCTGATCATGCTGGCCGGTATCTACTACGGTGCGCAGTACGGTGGCTCGACCACCGCCATTTTGGTGAACCTGCCGGGTGAATCCTCGTCCGTGGTGACCGTGATCGACGGCTACCAGATGGCCAGAAAGGGGCGAGCGGGACCCGCTCTCGCTGCTGCAGGACTCGGCTCGTTCTTCGCAGGCTGCGTGGGCACCGTGATCCTGGCCGCCTTCGCGCCTCCGCTGACGGAAGTGGCCTTCAAGTTCGGCCCTGCCGAGTACTTCTCGCTGATGACCCTGGGCCTGATCGGCGCCGTGGTGCTGGCTTCGGGCTCGCTGCTCAAGGCCATTGCGATGATCGTGCTGGGCCTGCTGCTGGGCATGGTCGGTACCGACGTGAACTCCGGTGTGGCCCGCTACAGCTTCGACATTCCCGAACTGACCGACGGTATCGACTTCGTCGTGATCGCCATGGGCGTGTTCGGCTACGGCGAAATCATTGCCAACCTGTCCAAGCCCGAGGACGAGCGCGAAGTGTTCGCCGCCAAGGTGACGGGCCTGATGCCCACCGCCGAGGACTTCAAGCGCATGCTGCCTGCCATGCTGCGCGGCACGGCCCTGGGTTCTGCCCTGGGTATCCTGCCCGGTGGCGGTGCCATGCTGTCGGCCTTTGCTGCCTACACCATCGAGAAGAAGACCAAGCTCAAGCCGGGCGAAGTCCCCTTCGGCCAAGGCAACATCCGTGGCGTGTGCGCGCCCGAGTCGGCCAACAACGCAGGTTCGCAGACCTCCTTCATCCCGCTGCTGACGCTGGGCATTCCGCCCAACGCCGTGATGGCACTGATGGTGGGCGCGATGACCATCCACAACATCCAGCCGGGCCCGCAGGTGATGACCAGCAACCCCGAGCTGTTCTGGGGCCTGATCGCCTCGATGTGGATCGGCAACCTGATGCTGATCGTCCTGAACCTGCCGCTGATCGGCGTCTGGATCAAGCTGCTGACCGTGCCCTACCGCTGGCTGTTCCCGTCCATCGTGCTGTTCTGCGCGATCGGCGTGTACGGTACCAACAACAACACCTGGGACGTGTGGATGGTGGGTATCTTCGGCTTCGTGGGCTATGTGTTCCACAAGCTGGGCACCGAACCGGCTCCCTTGCTGCTGGGCTTCATCCTGGGCCCGATGATGGAAGAAAACCTGCGCCGTGCGCTGCTGCTGTCGCGTGGCGACTGGAGCGTGTTCGTGACCCGTCCGATCTCGGCCGGCCTGCTGCTCGCCGCCGTGGTGCTGCTGGTGGTGGTGCTCATGCCCGCAGTGAAGAACAAGCGCGAAGAAGCATTCGTCGAGGATTGATCGCCTCAGCGCTGCAACCATGTTGCTTGACGGCCCTTCGGGGCCGTTTTTTTTTGCGTCGACGAGAAATGCACGTGAAAGCTGTTGATCCCGGATGGCGGGAGGACGCAGCGCCCGTGCCTGCACAATAGCGCGCAGTCTTTCGAGGTCACGATGTCCCCACTTCTGTCATCCCAGCACCCGCTGCGCGTGCTGCTGCACAACGAGATCCATGCGCGTCCCGCCGAGGAAATGCAGGCGCCGCTGGCCATCACCCATGTGGTGATGCTCACCGACGCGGCCCAGCGCGAGGCCAGCCGCGCCCATGTGGCCACCCTGCTGCGCAACCACCACCTGCCCCCGCCCGATGCGGCGACCACGCATGTGCTCATCGATCTGGGCGCCTTTCACCTGCGCTGGGAGCTGCACACGGAATTCGTCTGCTGGACCTTCAGCAAGCCCATGTCGCAGGCCGGCATGGACGATGTGCGCGAGCCCGAGGCCGCCATCGACTACGTGCCGCGCGACTGGCTGGCTGCATTGCCTGGCCAGTGCCTGAGCGGCCTGCACCTGTGGGCCTTGCAGGAACAGGCGATCAACGAGCCGCACCTGGTGCGCCACCTGCTGCAGGAAGACACGCTGGTGGGCGCACGCGTGGCCGGCGATGCGGGCAAGGTCTACACGGACTTCGCCATCCATGCCGATGGCTTCTCGCGCATGCTGCTGCTGGCCGGCGAATCGCTGTCGCCGCGCCGCCTGGGGCGGCTGGTGCAGCGCCTGCTGGAGATCGAGACCTACCGCATGGCGGCCTTGCTGGGCCTGCCTGCCGCCCGCCAGGCCGCTGCCGTTCTGGCCACGGCCGAGCGGGACCTGGCGGCCCTGGCCCATTCCATCCGCCTGGCGGACCGCGATGCCGAGCCGGCGCTGCTGGACCGGCTCACGCGCCTGGCCGGGCAGGTGGAGAGCGAGTACGCCACCACGCACTCGCGCTTTTCCGCCAGTGCGGCCTATTTCGAGCTGGTGGACAAGCGCATTCAGGACATCCAGGAATCACGCATCGACGGCATACAGACCATCCGCGAGTTCATGGACCGGCGCCTGACGCCGGCGCGCAGCACCTGCGAATGGGCGGCGCGGCGGCAGAACGCGCTGTCCGAGCGCGTCTCGCGCGTCAGCAGCCTGCTGCGCACGCGCGTGGAGATCGAGCAGCAGCAAAGCAGCCAGCAACTGCTGGGCGCCATGAACCAGCGCCAGGACATGCAGCTCAAGCTGCAGTCCACGGTGGAAGGCCTGTCCGTGGCCGCCATCACCTACTACTTCACGGGCCTGATCAGCTATCTGGCCAAGGGCGCCAAGGCCCTGGGCTGGCCCTGGTCGCCGGAGAGCACGGCCGCCGTCGCCATTCCCGTGGTGGCGCTGGGTGTGTGGTGGTCCTTGCGCAGGCTGCACCACAGGCTGTTCCGTGGCCAGCACGGCGGCGGCGCGCATTGAAGGCAGCGCCAGGGGCTCGCCGGTGTGCCGGCGAGTTCACGTTTTCTCACGTTTGGCGTGAAAGCGTCGAAGCCTCGCGCACAATGTGCGCTGCCGTTCTGCAAGGATCGAGCAAGGTTTTGTTTGTTCAGGAGTGAGACATGGATCTGGGAATCGCGGGCAAGTGGGCCCTGGTATGTGGCGCCAGCAAGGGCCTGGGCTTTGGCTGTGCCAAGGCGCTGGCGCAAGAGGGTGTGAACCTGGTGATCAATGCGCGCAATCCCGAGGCCCTGCAGGAGGCCGCGGCCAGCCTTGCGGCCCTCGCGCCGCAGGTGAAGGTGCTGGCCGTTGCCGCCGACATCACCACCGAGGAAGGCCGTGCCGCCGTGCTGTCGGCCGCCGGCGGCCCGGGCGTGGATTTCGATATCGTCATCACCAATGCGGGCGGCCCGCCTCCCGGCGATTTCCGTGACTGGGACCGCGCGGCCTGGCTCAAGGCCGTGGACGCCAACATGCTCACGCCCATCGAGCTGATCAAGGCCACGGTGGACGGCATGGCGGCACGCGGCTTCGGCCGCATCGTCAACATCACGTCCAGCGCCGTGAAGGCGCCCATCGACATCCTGGGCCTGTCCAACGGCGCGCGCAGCGGCCTCACGGGCTTTGTGGCGGGCCTGGCGCGCAGCGGCATCGCGGCCAAGGGCGTGACCATCAACAACCTGCTGCCCGGCAAGTTCGACACCGACCGCCTGCGCACTACCTTCACGGCCGCCGCCAACAAGAGCGGCAAGAGCCTGGACGATGTGCGCCTGGTGCAGCAATCCCAGGTGCCGGCGCGCCGCTTCGGCACGCCCGATGAATTCGGCGCCATCTGCGCCTTCCTGTGCAGCGCCCACGCAGGCTACATGACGGGCCAGAACATCCTGCCCGACGGCGGCCTGTACGCAGGAACCTTCTGATGCGCCAGGGCACTGCGACCATGACCGCCTCCGGAGCCCGCAAGTCCCGGACAGTGCCAGGCATGGCCGCGCAGTTGCAAACGGGCGGCGGACAGGGGCGGTCTTGAAAACCCCGGCCCTGCATCGCGGCCAGCGGCCTCGCCGCAGCCTGCCCATGTCGCATGCCATGCAGGGAGCCGGGAGATGAGCGAACTGTCCCACCAGACGGACTGGTCGCAGGCGATTGCAGGCCCCTCCGCGCGCCCGGCGGCTGCGCTCAGTCCCCCAGGCATGCGCCATACCCTGGGCCTGATGCTCGTGCTGCTGACGGTGGCCCTGGCGGCCGCCGTCGTCTGGCTGCTCAGCGGCATGCGCACCACCGCGCAGGAAGAGGCATCGCTGCGCCTGGTGCGCTTTGTGCTCGGTACCGAGGCGGCCATCAGCCGCAGCCTTGAATCCCTGGACGCACTGGCCATGGGGGTGGATGAATGGCTGGGTTCGCGCGATCCCGCATCGGCCTCGCAGCCGCAACTGCAGGAGATGCTGCACGCCATGGAGCGGCAGAACACGCTGGCGCGCCGCGCCTCCGTGCACGACTCCAAGGGCCGCGAGCTGGCGGCTTCGGGCGATGGCCCGGCCATTGATCTGCCGGCCCAGGCCTGGGAGCGCCTTGCGGCCCAAAGCCGCTCAGAATTGCTGGCCAGCCCGCCCTCCGTGGCGCCGCAGCCGCCGGGCGGCGAGCGCATGCTCTATCTGGTGCGCCCGCTGAGTCGTGCACAGCAGGGTGGCTATGTGCTGATGCAGGTGCCGGTGGCGGCGCTGGGCGCGGTGCTGGCCCAGGGCGGCGTGCTGGACGGACTGGAAGTCACGCTGGAGCAGGGCAGCGGCGAGCTGCTGCTGTCCATGCCCCCCTACGGCGAGGCCTCGGCTGCGCGGTTGCTGCCGGCGACATCGCAGTTGGCGTCCAGCGGCGTCATGCCCATGGCCGCACGCCTGAGCCGCGTGCCCGCCCTGGTGGCCGCGCATCCGCTGCCCAAGGGCAATCTGTGGGTCACGGCCAGCCTGCCCATGTCCTCCGTGCTGGCGGGCTGGCGTGTGGCGGCCTGGCTGATGGTGCTGGCCGTGATGATCTTCGGCGTGCTGCTGGCCATACTGGGCTGGACGGTCCACCGCTACATGGATCGCCTGCATGCCGCGCGCCGTCAGGCACAGCGCTCCGAGCAATGGCTGGACCAGGCGCTGGACAGCATGGTCAGCGGCTTTTTGCTGCTGGATTCACAGCAGCGCGTGCTTCGCTGGAATCGCTGCTACGAGGAGATGTTTCCATGGCATGCGGATCAGCTGGAGCCCGGCCGGCCCCTGCAATCCCTGCTGGATGCCAGCCCCAGCGCGGTGGGTCTGGTGGCGGCGCCGGAGCAGATCGATGAGGCGAAGGACCTGCACCGGCAACTGGTGCTGCGTCCTGGCGTCCCCATGGAGCAGCAACTGGCCAGCGGCCGTTTCGTGCAGATGACGGCGCGCCCGGCTGCCGAGGGCGGCGTGGTCATCACCTACAACGATGTCACCGATATCCGGCTGGCCACGGCCGAGATCGAAAGCCTGGCCTTCTACGATCCGCTGACCAGCCTGCCCAATCGCCGCCTGCTGCTGGATCGCCTGGCCCAGGCCACGGTGCTGGCTGCGCGCGAAGGCTGGACCGGGGCGCTGCTGTTCCTGGACCTGGACCAGTTCAAGATGCTCAACGACACGCTCGGCCATGAAGTGGGCGACCAGTTGCTGCAGCAGGTGGCGCACCGGCTGCGCAGCGCCGTGCGCTCTTCGGACACGGTGGCGCGCCTGGGGGGCGATGAATTCGTGGTCATGCTCTGCGAGCTGTCGCACGAGCCTGCCGAGGCGGCCACGCTGGCCCAGCGCATTGGCGAGAAGATCCTGGCTCGGCTCAACCAGTCCTATGTGCTGGGTGCCCACCTGCACCGCAGCGCCTGCAGCATTGGCGCCACGCTGTTCGGCCGCCAGCCGCAGTCGGCGGCCGAGCTGCTCAAGCAGGCGGACATCGCCATGTACCAGATCAAGGCGCGCAACGGCAGCGGCCTGTGCTTCTTCGATCCGCAGATGCAGGTGGAGATCCACCAGCGCGTGCGCATGGAGGGCGACCTGCGCCAGGCCCTGGCGCAGTCCCAGTTCGAGCTGCACTACCAGCCCCAGTTCACGCTGGCAGGCGAGGTCATCGGTGCCGAAGCCCTGCTGCGCTGGCGCCACCCCGAGCGTGGCCTGGTGCCGCCCGGCATGTTCATCGCCGTGGCTGAGGAAAGCGAGATCATCGTGCCGCTGGGCATGTGGGTGGTGCGCACGGCCTGCGAGCAGCTGGCCGCCTGGCAAAAGGATGCGCGGCTGCGCCATCTGCAGGTGGCCGTGAATGTCAGCGCCCGCCAGTTCCGCCACCAGGACTTTGCCTCCCAGGTCATCGAGCAGGTGCGCAGCGCAGGCATCGCCCCCCATCTGCTCAAGCTGGAGCTGACCGAGTCGCTGGTGATCGAGAACGTGCAGGAGTCCATCGCCAAGATGAAGCAGCTGCGCAGCCATGGCGTGTGCTTTTCCATGGACGACTTCGGCACCGGCCATTCCTCGCTGACCTACCTCACCCAGCTGCCGCTGAACCAGCTCAAGATCGACCAGTCCTTCGTGCGCCACCTGGGCATGCGCCATACCGACGATGTGATCGTGCAGACCATCATCGGCATGGCTCGCAACCTCAACCTGGATGTGATCGCCGAAGGCGTGGAAACGCTGGAGCAGCGCGCCCTGCTGGCGCACTACGGCTGCGAGTACTTCCAGGGCTATCTGTTCAGCCCGCCCGTTCCCATCCGCGCGTTCGAACAGCTGCTGGCCAAGGTGCCCGTGCGCACCGCGGCACACGGCCTGCCCAAGGCTATCCCCGGCGCGAAGACACCATGATGCCGCCCACGATGAGTACGAACGCCAGGCCGTGGTACAGGCGCGGCGCTTCGCCCAGCAGCGCGATCGACAGCAGGGCGGTGAACAGCGGGATCAGATTGCCGAAAAAGCCCGCCACGGCCGGGCTGCTGCGCTGCACGCCCAGCCCCCAGAAACGGTAGGCCAGGATGGCCGGGCCCAGGGCGATGAACAGCAGTGCCCCGCCCAGAGGCCAGCCCCACTGAATGTGGAACTGGCCCATGGCCATCTCGCCGCCCGTGAACAGGCCGGACCAGACCAGGCCGAAGACCATCTGGGCCAGCAAAAAGCCTGCCCAGTCCGAGCGCAGCCGCTGCGGGACTTGCGCCTTGGACAGCAGCCAGGTGTAGAGGGCCCAGACCATGGTGGCCAGCACCATGAACAGATCGCCGGGCACGAGCTGCAGATGCAGCAGCAGCTCGGGATCTCCGCGCGACAGCACCACGGCCACGCCCAGCATCGACAGCAGTGCGCCCAGCAGTTGGCGCCGGCTGACGGGAATGCCCCAGACGATGCGGCCCAGGGCCAGCATCCACACCGGCATGCTGGAGCTGACCAGGGTGACGTTCAGCGGCGTCGAGGTCTTGAGCGCCAGATACAGCAGCGCGTTGTAGCAGCCGATGCCCAGCAGGCCCAGCACGGCGAACTGCCGCCAGTGGCTCCAGGTGCCGCTGCTGCGGCCCAGTGCCCATCCTGCCAGCGGCACAAGCAGGACAAAGGCAATGGCCCAGCGCAGGAAGTTCAGCGCAAACGGCGAGATCAGGTCATGGACCAGGCGGCCCACGATGGCGTTGCCGGCCCACAGCAGGGGCGGCAGCGTCAGGATGGCGGCGGTGGACAGCTTCAGCGGCGGGCTCGTGTGGCTCATAGGCCCGCCACTATAGGTGCTGCGAACGCTCTTTGCCGGCCTTGCGCCAGTCCTGTGCGGGCCCGGTACAGCGTCTTGCGCGTGGCCTCCCGAAACATGGCACGATGCCGCTCTTGTTGGTTTTTTGCAGGAGTGCATCCCATGGGTATTGCAGTGCAGATCCGCCACAACGGCGGCCCCGAAGTCCTGGAGCTGGTGCAGGTCGCCGTGGGCGAGCCCGGGCCGGGCCAGGTGCGCATACGCCACCATGCGGTGGGCCTGAACTTCATCGATGTCTACCAGCGTTCGGGCCTGTACTCGCTGCCCATGCCCTTGAGCCTGGGCATGGAGGGCGCAGGCGTGGTCGAGGCCGTGGGAGAGGGCGTGCAGCACCTGGGCGTGGGCGACCGCGTGGCCTATGCCAGCAATCCGCCGGGCAGCTACAGCGAAGTGCGTGTCATGCCCGCCATGTGCGTGTGCCGCCTGCCCGACGCCATCGCGTTCGAGACGGCTGCCGCCATGATGCTCAAGGGCCTGACCGCCCAGTACCTGCTCAAGAAATGCATTCCGGTGGAGGGCCTGGCACCGGGTGATGCCGTGCTGTTCCATGCGGCGGCCGGTGGCGTGGGCCTGATTGCCTGCCAATGGGCCAGGGCCATGGGCCTGCAGCTCATCGCCACGGCAGGCTCGGACGAGAAGTGCGCGCTGGCCCTGGCCAACGGCGCGGCCCATGCCATCAACTACCGCAGCGAGAACTTCGCCGAACGCGTGCAGGAAATCACGGGCGGCCAGGGCGTGAAGGTGGTCTACGACAGCGTGGGCAAGGACACCTGGGAAGGCTCGCTGGCCTGCCTGCGGCGCTTTGGGCTGATGGTCAGCTTCGGCAACGCATCCGGTCCCGTGGCGCCTTTCGCACCCGCCGTGCTGGCCGCCAAGTCGTTGTATGTGACGCGCCAGACCCTGTTCTCCCACATCACCAGCCGCGAGGCCACCCAGGCCATGGCCGACGATTTGTTCGCCGTGGTGGAAAGCGGTGCCGTGAAGATCCACATCGACCAGCGCTATCCGCTGGCCGAGGTGCGCCAGGCCCATCTGGACCTGGAGGCACGCAGGACCACGGGCTCCACCATCTTGCTGCCATGAACGGGGAAAAGAGCTCAGCCGACCCAGGCGTGCAGGCATGGCTGAACCGGGTGCGCGCCGCAACCCGCCAGCCTGCGCTGCAGCCGCGCCGGCCGCTTCAGGTGGTGGCAGAGGAAATCGGTTCGCTGGAAGATGGGCTGGCTGCGCAGTTGCCGGACGGGGTGATGCAGGCCCATGGCGTGGCGCTGCGGCAGCAGGCCGGCCACTGGCACCTGCAGGGCGAAGGTGATGCCACGGCCCTGCTCAACGCCCTGGCACGCGTGCTGCGAGCCTGCGGCCACAGCGGCCCCTGGCGCGATGAGCAACTGGCCGTGTGCAACGTGCAGGGTCAGCGCATTGGCACCGTGGAGCGTGGCGCCGTGCGTCCGCTGGGCATTGCCACCCTGGCCGTGCACCTGGTGGGCGAGACGGCCGACGGCCGCATCTGGGTGCAGCAGCGCGCCGACAGCAAGCCCACCAACCCCGGCATGTGGGACACGCTGATGGGCGGCATGGTGGCCGCGCACGATACCCTGGAACAAGCCGTGCAGCGTGAAACCTGGGAAGAGGCCGGCCTGCGCGTGGGCGAGCTGCAGGGCCTGCGCCATGGCGGCCACGTACTGTTCGAGCGCCCCAGCGACGAGGCCGAGGGCCGTGGCTTCATGCGCGAACGCATCGACTGGTTCAGCGCCACCGTGCCGGCTGCGCTGGAGCCCAGCAACCAGGATGGCGAGGTGCAGGCCTTTGCACTGATAGAGCGCGACCAGCTCGTGCAATGGCTGCTGCAGGACCGCTTCACGCCCGAGGCCGCCCAGGTGCTGGCGGCCTGGCTGGGCTGGTGAACGGGCAAGGCTTGCGGCGCCTCAGCGCGCCGCCTTGTCCAGCGCCGATTCCTTGAGCCGGCTGGGCGCCAGGGCGCCGGCCGATTCCAGGATGGGATAGGCCACAGAGCAAAGCAGCGAGTTGATGCGCTTGAGGTCGCTGATGAGGTCGATGTGCAGCGAGCTGGTCTCTATGCTGGAGACGGTGTTGTCGGACAGGCGGGCCAGGTGGGTGGCCGAGTAGGCCAGTTCCAGATCGCGAAAGCGCGCCTTTTCCTCCAGCAGCTTCTGGGCCTCGCGCACATTGCCGTTGAGAAAGACGCTCATGGCCAGGCGCAGATTGTCCAGCAGGTGGTGCAGCAGCTCGCGGATCTCCTGCGTGCCGGCCTCGGAAAACTGGCGGCCCTTCTTGATCTTCTTGTCCTCGATGTCCAGCAGCACGCGCTCGATGATGTCCCCGATCTGCTCCATGTTGATGGTGAAGCTGATGATTTCGGTCCAGCGCTGGCCCTCGCGTTCGTCGAGTTCGGCGCGCGAGATCTTGGTCATGTAGTACTTGATGGCCGAGTACAGGTCGTCCACCGTGCCTTCGAGTTCGCGCAGCTCCTGGGACAGCTTGAGGTCGTCGGTCTCCAGCACGCGCTGCATGCCGATCAGCATGGACTCGACCATGTCGGCCTGGTGCAGGGCCTCGCGCGCGGCGCAGGAAATGGCCAGCGACGGCGTGCTCAGCGCCGACGGGTCCAGGTGGCGCGGGCGCAGCAGGCTGGTGGAACTGGCCTCGGGCTTGGGCAGCAGGGCCGTCACCCAGCGCGCCACGGTCTGCGTCAGGCCGATGAAGCACAGGCTGTTGAAGATGTTGAAGGCCAGGTGGAACAGCACGATGTTCCGGCCCTTGCCGTCGATCAGCGGCATCACATAGGTGGCCCACAGCCCCAGGAAGGGCGCCACGATGGCCACGCCCATGATCTTGAACAGCATGTTGCCGATGGTGACCTGGCGCACCTCCACGCTGGACTTGGCCGTGGTCAGCACGGCCACCAGGCCGCTGCCGATGTTGGCACCCAGCGTCAGGCCCAGCGCCACTTCCATGGGAATCGCGCCCGAGCTGGCCATGGCCGCGATCAGCAGCACGATGGCCAGGCTGGAATAGGCCATCACGGCCAGCAGTGCACCCAGCAGCAGCTCCATGAAGATGTCGCTGGTGACAGAGGCCAGCAGGGTGCGCACGGCGGGGGCTTCCAGCAGCGGCTCGGTGGCATCGACCACCAGGCGCAGGGCCAGCAGCATCACGCCCAGGCCGATGAGCACGCGGCCTATGCGCCCGGCCGTGGTGTCCTGGCGCGTGATGAACAGCACCACGCCGACAAAGATGAACAGCGGCGACAGCCAGGACAGGTCGGTGGAGAACAGCACGGCCATCAGCGCCGTGCCCACGTCGGCGCCGCGCATCACGGCCAGCGCGGCCGGCAGCGAGATCAGGCCCTGGCCCACGAAGGCCGAGGTCATCAGCGAGGTCGCCGTGCTCGACTGCACCAGCGCAGTCACGCCCAGGCCGGACAGCGCGGCCGAGAAGCGGTTGCTCATGCTGTGGGCGAGCAGGTTGCGCAGGTTGGCGCCGAACACCCGCAGCACGCCGGTGCGGACCATGTGCGTGCCCCAGACCAGCAGGGCGATGGCGGCCAGTAGATTGAGTAAGTGCTTCATGTGCTGTGAGCGGAGAAGCGGACCAATATAACCCCGGTCCCGGCTTGCGCGCAGGAGAGTCGGCCGCATGAGCGCACAGTTTGGTGCGAAATAAGGAAAATTGTAGAAATAAAACGAATCGAAAAGAATTTCGGTTGACCCAAAACGCACTCAGGAAAACCCGAGGAAAACCCGCCGGCATGCAGCCGGTGGCCCCCTCAATGAAAAAGCCCCTCGCAAGAGGGGCTGGCGGCGGCTCCGGCTGCGGCAGGGATCAGGCGCCCTTGGCCCGCCGTGCGCGCAGCACCTCGTCCAGGATCAGCAGGGCCGCGCCCACGCTGATGGCGATGTCGGCCGCATTGAAGGCCGGAAAGTGCGAACGGCCCCAGTAGAAGTCCAGGAAGTCCACCACGTAGCCGTGCTGCAGGCGGTCCACCACGTTGCCGATGGCACCGCCCAGGATGCTGGCCAGCGAGAAGCAAAACAGCTTCTGCCCCGGATGCTTGCGCAACTGCCAGACGATGAGCAGCGTGGCCGCCGCGCCGATGCCCACGAACAGCCAGCGCTGCCAGCCACCGGCTCCAGCCAGGAACGAGAAGGCCGCCCCCGTGTTGTGGGCCCGCACGATATTGAAAAAGCCCGTGATCGGCGTCCAGTCGCCCAGCTGGTAGGCATCAAGGATCCACTGCTTGGTGAGCTGGTCGATGGCGATGATCGCCAGCGACCAGGCCAGCCAGGGCCAGATGCGGCGGCTGCGGGATTCGGGGACTGCGGCAAAGCTAGGGGTCATGGCAGCGCCTCGGTGGGATTACGCCTTGCGGCGCTCTTCGCCGGCACCGTGCAGGTTGCTGTCGCAACGGCCGCACAGGCTGGGGTGCTCGGGGTTGATGCCCACGTCGGCACGGTAATGCCAGCAGCGGTCGCACTTGGCATGGCTGCTGGGTGTGACGGCGGCCTGCAGCGTCTCGCCCGCCAGGGCCTCGGCGGCCGAGGTGATGAAGACGAACTTCAGGTCGTCGCCCAGGCTTTGCAGCAGGGCCAGGTCTTCGGGCTGCGCCGAGACACGGACTTCGGCCTGCAGCGAGGAGCCGACCCGGCCCTCGGCGCGCACGGCCTCGATGTCCTTGTTCACCACGTCGCGGATCTCGCGCAGGCGGGCCCACTTGGCCAGCAGGGCCTCGTCGCCGGCCGGCAGGTCGGTGTAGGTCTCCAGGAAGATGGACTCGCTGTTGCCGAAGACCTTCCAGGCCTCTTCGGCCGTGAAGGACAGGAAGGGCGCCATCCAGCGCAGCATGGCGTGCGTGATCTGGTGCAGGGCGGTCTGGGCGCTGCGGCGGGCCAGGCTCTTGGGCGCGCTGGTATACAGGCGGTCCTTGAGCACGTCCAGGTAGAAGCCGCCCAGGTCTTCCGAGCAGAACAGCTGCAGCTTGGCCACCACGGGGTGGAATTCATAGACCTTGTAGTGGGCCAGCACCTCGGCCTGGAACTGGGCCGCGCGGGCCAGGGCCCAGCGGTCGATCTCCAGCAGCTCTTCGGTGGCAACCGAGTCTTTCGCCGCGTCGAAGTCGCTGACGTTGGCCAGCAGGAAGCGCAGCGTGTTGCGGATGCGGCGGTAGGCGTCCACCACGCGGGCCAGGATCTTGTCGTCGATGCCCAGGTCGCCCGAGTAGTCGGTCGAGGCCACCCACAGGCGGATGATCTCGGCGCCCATCTTGTTGCTCACGTCCTGCGGGGCGACGGTGTTGCCCAGCGACTTGGACATCTTCTTGCCCTGGCCGTCCACGGTGAAGCCGTGGGTCAGCAGGCCGCGGTAGGGCGCGCGCCCGAAGATGGCCGAGGCCAGCAGCAGCGACGAATGGAACCAGCCGCGGTGCTGGTCATGGCCTTCCAGGTAAAGGTCGGCCTCGGGGCCCTGGTCGTGGTGCATGTCGGCGTGCGTGCCGCGCATCACATGCCAGAAGGTGGAGCCGGAGTCGAACCAGACTTCGAGGATGTCGGTGCTCTTGGTGTAGTGCACGGCTTCCTCGGCGCCCAGGATGTCCTCGGCCGTCACGCGGCTCCAGGCCTCGATGCCGCCTTGCTCGACCATGGCGGCGGCCTGGTCGATGATCTCCATGGTGCGCGGATGCAGTTCGCCGCTGTCCTTGTGCAGGAAGAAGGGCAGGGGCACGCCCCAGCTGCGCTGGCGCGAGATGCACCAGTCGGGCCGGCCGGCGATCATGTCGCGCAGGCGGGTCTTGCCGTTCTCCGGGTAGAACTGGGTGTGCTCGATGGCTTCCAGCGCGATCTGGCGCAGCGTCTGCGCGGGCTTGTCACCGGGCTTGGTGAACACGCCCTCGCCCTCATCCATGCGGATAAACCACTGGGCGGCGGCGCGGTAGATCACCGGCGTCTTGTGGCGCCAGCAGTGCGGGTAGCTGTGGGTGATGGTCGTGGTATCCAGCAGGCGGTCGCCCAGCTTGAGCGCATCGATGATGACGGGGACGGCCTTCCAGATGTGCTGGCCGCCGAACAGCGGCAGCTCGGGTGCGTAGACGCCGTTGCCCTGCACGGGGCTCAGGATGTCATCGCGCGTCATGCCGTTGTTCATGCAGCTGTTGAAGTCGTCCACGCCGTAGGCGGGGGCCGAGTGCACGATGCCGGTGCCGTCATCGGCCGTGGCGTAGTCGGCCAGGAACACGGGCGAGACGCGGTCAAAGCCCTTGTCCACGTGGGCCAGCGGGTGCTTGAACTGCAGGTGGTCCAGCTTCCTTCCCACGGCGGTGGCAAGGACCTGGCCTTCGAGCTTCCAGCGTGCCAGGCATTTGTCGACCAGGGCGGAGGCCACGATCAGCAGGCCGCGCTCGGTATCCACCAGGCTGTATTCCAGCTCGGGGTTGACGTTGAGCGCCTGGTTGGCGGGGATGGTCCAGGCCGTCGTCGTCCAGATGACGATGAAGGCGGGCTTGGCCAGCGAGGTCAGCCCGAAGGCGGCCGCCAGCCTGTCGGGCTCGGCCGTGGGGAACATCACGTCCAGCGTCTGGCTTTGCTTGTCGGCGTACTCGATCTCGAACTCGGCCAGCGAGGAGCCGCAGTCAAAGCACCAGTACACCGGCTTGAGGCCGCGGTAGACGAAGCCGCGCTCCATGACGCGCTTCAAGGCGCGCAGCTCGGCGGCCTCGTTGGCGTAGTTCATGGTCTTGTAGGGATGGTCCCAGTCGCCGAGCACGCCCAGGCGCTTGAAGTCCACCATCTGCTGGGCGATCTGCTCGGTGGCGAATGCACGGCTCTTGGCCTGCATCTCGTCGCGCGGCAGATTGCGGCCATGCAGCTTCTCGATGGCGTTCTCGATGGGCAGGCCGTGGCAGTCCCAGCCCGGCACGTACATGGCGTCGAAGCCCTCGAGCTGGCGGCTCTTGACGATCATGTCCTTGAGCGCCTTGTTCACCGCATGGCCGATGTGGATCTTGCCGTTGGCGTAGGGCGGGCCGTCGTGCAGGATGAACTTGGGCGCACCGTGGCGCGCATCGCGCAGCTTCTTGTAGATGCCCTTGTCCTCCCATTCCTGGACCCAGCCCGGCTCGCGCTTGGGCAGATCGCCGCGCATGGGGAAGGGCGTGTCGGGCATGTTCAGCGTGGCGCGATAGCCCGCATTGGCGTTGGGAGAGACTTTCGAATCAGACATGGAGAACCTTGAAAGCAGGCCAGAGCCCGGACCGTCTGGTCCAGGCACGGGAAAAAGGGGAGGAAGCCTGGTGCGCACCCGCGCCCGGGCAGGTGACGGAGATCGTCAAATTCGGTCGCGCGTGGTCTGGCGACGGGTCTCGGTGTAGATGGGTGTGTGGATGGTGGCGAAGAACGCGCGCGCGTCATCGCAGTCCTTGGCGATGCCGGCGGTGAGGGCGTCGAGACTGTCGTACTTCAGCTCGTCGTGCAGTTTGTGCAGAAGTTCCACGCGGATGATTTTACCGTAGGCCTCTTCGCCACCCGGCGCGCCGGGCCAATCGAGGCAGTGGGTTTCCAGCAGGACGCGCCCGCCGTTGACATCCTTCGGGTCCAGGGAAGGGCGCACACCGAGGTTGGCCACGCCGCGCAGAGGACGCTCATGCAGTCCGTGGACCAGTACCGCGAAGATGCCGCTGGCCGCGGGCTTCCAATGGTTGAAGCGCAGGTTCAGCGTTCGAAAGCCGTCGCCCGCGCCCTGGCGGCTTTCGGCCAGGCTGCGGCCCAGCTTGCGCCCGTGGACCACATGGCCGGAGATGGTGTAGGGATGACCCAGCAGCCGCGCCGCATCCTGCATGCGCCCCTCGGCCAGGGCGCAGCGCACATGGGTGCTGGACACGCGCAGGCCATGCACTTCGTAGCTGTTCATGCGGGCTACGTCAAAGCCCTGGCGCTGGCCTGCCGCGTCCAGCATGGCGTAGTCGCCCGCGCGCTGGGCGCCGAAGCGGAAATCGTCGCCGACCAGCACGTATTTCGCGCCCAGGCCGGCCACCAGCACCTCATCGATGAAGGCCTGGGGCGCATGGCTGGCCAGCGCCCGGTTGAAGGGCAGCACCACGGTCTGGTCCACGCCGCAGCGCTGCAGCTCCGACAGCTTGTCGCGCAGCGTGCCTATGCGCGCCGGCGCGATCTCGGGCCGGCCCAGGGCCTGGGCGAAGTAGTCGCGCGGATGGGGCTCGAAGGTCAGCACGCAGGTGGGCACGCCACGCTGGGCAGCTTCAGCCGACAGCAGGGCCAGCATGGCCTGGTGACCCCGGTGAACACCATCGAAATTGCCGATGGTGACGGCGCAGGCCGGTTCTCGCCCTGGATGGTTGAAGCCTCGAAAAATCTTCATGGGACGCTTTGTTTTCAATAGCGGCTGGCACGCGCGCAGCCAGCGCAGGCTGTCAATCCGACACGGAAACAGAGTATATTGCCTCGATAAGGCCTGCCTTGCAGGCCCTGTGCACTGGCTGCATTCCCGTTCACCTTGGTGTCAGAGGAGGCGTGTCGTGAAGGTCTTGAAGCTGTCGGCCCAAGGGCTGCCCCAATCCTGGATTACGCTGGAGCAGGCGGCGCTGCATTACGCGGCGGACGATGTGCGCTGGGAGTCCGGCGGGGAAGTCGCCTGTTTCCGCGGTGGCCACAATGCCGTCACGGGCTGCCAGTCGGTCATCCACATCAACAGCATCATCGGCACGCGCGGTGCGCCCTCCATCAATCCGCACAGCCTGCAGCCGGGCCTGACCAACGGCAAGCTGTTCGCACGCGACCGCTGCATCTGCGCCTACTGCGGCCGGGTCTTCCATGAAAACGACCTCACGCGCGAACACATCGTGCCCATCTCCGCAGGCGGCGGCCATCACTGGATGAATCTGGTGACTGCCTGCCGTTCCTGCAACCACCGCAAGGGCGCCCGCACGCCTGAACAGGCGCGCATGCCCCTGCTCTACACGCCCTATGTACCCAGCCTCTGGGAAGACTTCATCCTGCGCAACCGGCGGATTCTGGCGGACCAGATGGAGTTTCTGCTTCTGCATGTGCCCAGAAGCTCGCGCTGGGCGCGCGATAGCCTCGTCGGGGACGGTGGGGCGCCCACGCACGAGGTGGCGTGGGCTTGATGAGAACTGTCAGGCAGCGGTCTTGGTTGCGGTCACGACGAAGCCCTGAACCGGTTGCCCGCCTTCCTGCCGCAGCACCAGTTCCTCGGTCGATACGCTGAAGCCCGCTTGCTTGCACCGTGCTTCGATATGGCTGCGCTTGTGGGCGTAGCGCTCGCTGGGCTGAAGAATGAGGTCCGGGCCATCTTCCGGAGCTGTTTCGCATGAGAAGATGAACTCGCCGCCGGTCTTGAGAATGCGTGCCGCATTGGGGATGACCGGCTGAGAGTCACCGATGTAGACCAGCACATCCAGGCAGGTGATCACATCGTATTCCTGGTCTGGTGTATTGCTCAACGCATCCAGCAGGTTGACATGGTGAAAACGGTCATAGACGCCATGCTTGGCTGCCTGCTCGATCATCTTGAGAGAGCTGTCCACACCAATCAGATAACCTTGCATGGGGCCAAGGCAAAGCCCCAGCAAGCCCGTGCCACATCCCAGGTCGAGCACATTGACATCTTTTTCCGGATGACGTGCAGTCAATTGCTGCGCAACAAGTTTGGGCAGTTGGTAGCCCAATCCCTGGACCAGATGCTGGTCAAACTTGTCCGCCATATTGTCGAACAAGGTCCGGTGCATTTCCTCTGGCAGATGCGCCGGAGTCGTTCCCTTTGCCAATGCCGCGTAATATGCCAGGGTGGCATCTTCCGGGAATTGCTCTTCCAGTATCCGGATGTCACCCAGGGCATCCGAGGCCTGACCGTGCGCCACGATGTGCTTGATCCGCCCCATTCTGAATTGCGGCTGCTGAGGATGCTCTTCCACCAATGCATTCCACATCTGCAATGCTTGCGCATGCTCCCCAAGGTTGCCCAGATCGCTGGCCAGATGCTGGCGCAGCGTGGCATCACCCGCATGCATTTCTAGGCCTCGACGCAGGTGCCTGACGGCCATCTGCAGATTCCCGGCACGGTGCGCAATATCGATCACGCCAGCGAGCACCTGGGAATTTTGGGGCTCAATGCGGGACACCTTTTCTGCCAGTTCAATGGCTGAATCGAACTGACCATGCCTTGCGCGAAAGAGTGCTGTCTCCAGCAGGCCCGGCCCCCACATGGGTGCCAGCTCAAGGCATCTTGCGAAGGCTTCTTCGGCCTTGGCGTGGTTCCCGGCCTTTTCAGCCATCAGTCCGCCCAACATGAAGACGCGAGCGTCACCAGGCACTTGGCGGTGAGCCTTGTTCAGAGTCTGGGCGGCTTTTTGCAGGTCGCCTTTCGCGATCTGCTGGCGAGCCATTTCCAGGTGCTTGCGGTTGATATCGGCGGGGATGGAAGTAGCGCTCATGGACAGGTGTGTGTTTATGGCCAGGATGAGGCGGGCCTTGATGGCGGCAAATGCCGACAGGCCACGCCAGTGGCGAACTTTTCATTATCGTGGATTCTTCGCCGCATCATGTTTCAAGCCGCTGTCTGCAAGGTTTTGGACTGCGCAGCGGGAGCGGGATGCGGCGGCAGCGTGAGCGTGAAGCTCGTGCCGCCCTCCGGTGAAGGTGCCGCCTGTATGTCGCCGCCATGCAGTCGCGCAATGCGTCGGGCGACCCACAGGCCCAGGCCGAAGCCGCGGGCCTGGTCGGAGCGGTGGCCGCGCTCGAAGCGCTCGAAGATGCGCAGCGCCAGCTCGGGCGCCAGGCCTGGGCCCTGGTCGCTGACGGTGAGTTCCAGCTGACCACGGTCGTCGGTGCGCGCACGCACGGTGATTTCTCCGGCCTTGGCGTACTTCACGGCGTTGTCCACGAGGTTGGACAGTGCGATGCGGATGAGCGTGGAGTCGCACTCCCAGATGGCGGGCGCCTGCGCGCTGTCCAGGCGCAGACGGTGGCGGCGAGACCAGTGCACGAGCTGCGCGGCATCATCGACCAGCTCCATGACGGGAGCGCGGTGCAACTGCAGCCTGAAGGCGGGAGCGTCCAGGCGGTCGCTGATCAGGCAGTTGTCCACCAGGGCCGTGAGGCGTCTGCAGGCGCGCCGGATCTGGGCGGCGCGTTCGAGCTGGGAGTCGATGTCGGGGGAGGGAAAGGAAAGTTGCTCGGTGGCGGCACTGTCCACCACGGCCAGCGGCGTGCGGAACTCATGGTTGACCATGTTGAAGAACTGCCGCTGCTCCAGTCGCAGCGTGCGTTCGCTGTGCAGCGCCGCCTGCAGCGCGTTCTGCGCCCGCAGCAGCTCGGCCGTGCGCAGCCGCACGCGCTCTTCCAGCGCATGCTCGGATTTGGCCAGGGATTCGAGCAGTTGTGCCTGGCGTGCCATGGAGTCCCGGAATTTCTGGATCAGGCTGGCGCCGACGGCCACGGTGATCACGATGTTGACCAGCAAGGTGTTGAGCTGCCAGAAAACGCTGGTCTCTATGGTGGGCAGGCTGGCAAGGCCCACATAGGCTGCCGTCACATACAGTCCCATGAGCCCGTACATGGTGCTGGGAACGACCATCAGCACATGGACCAGGCTGGCACGATCGCGCAGCAGATTGCTCCATGCGACCACCGCAAACAGCGCGCTGATGGCCCAGGGCGCGCCGACCCCTATCCAGGCCCAGTCCTGGTAGCGGCCGAGCGGGATGCTTGGCAGGCACAGCAACGGGATGATTCCCAGGGCGAGCAGGGCCCGGTCCATGCGCCGCCAGCGTGTGTCGCGGGTCAGCAGCTCGCGCATCTGCCAGGCCAGGGCGGCGGGAAGCATCAGGGTGCCAAGGCTGACGCACAGATGGCCCCAGTGCGCCAGATGGTCGGGCAGCCAGATCTGCAGGTAGCCCCGGTCGCTGGCGCCATGGATCAGTACGGCGATGGCTGCCACGGCCATGGCGGCCAGTTTGCGCAACCGCAAGGCCAGGGCTGCCCCGATGATCAGCAGGGCCAGCATGAGGTTGATGCCCTGGTGGATGCCCGATGCCCATTCCACGGCCGAGAACTGCGTCATCAGACCGCTGCTGCGCCAGATCGTGGCGTCCAGCTGCATGGGGCTTGAGGTCTGCACGCGCAGGATGAAGGGCTGGTCCGTGTACAGCGGAAACACGAGCTGGCGCACATGGACCCGTGGTTCGCCGGTTGCCGTATCGCCGCTGCTGCGCATGCGCCAGGCGCCGTCCATGTACTGGTACAGCGCGACCTGGTCCAGGTAGCTGGGCAGGATCTCCAGCCACAGAGGGTCCTGCTCGGGGTCGATCTTCCCGGCCGCGATATAGGGAGCCTGCACCTTGAGCCAATACACATCGCGCGTGTAGCCCTTGTTCAGCGGTGTGTCGAGCGCGGTGAAGTCCGTATCGGGCAGGGCTGCCACCTGGTCGATGGTGAGGCTGCCCTGCGCATCGACAAGCGCCAGCATGGGCAGGTCCGTGCCCAGCTGCAGGCGCTTGGCTGGAAGGGACTGCCAGGCCGGACTGAGGATGAAGCAGACCACCAGCACCAGCGAAAACACCAGCCAGCCCGGCAGCGCCAGACGGTTCAGGACACGCAGCAGGTTCAGGATACGCATGGCGAGGCGGGCTGTGTTGCAGCTGTGGCAAGGCCGCTGTCTTCGGGAATGCTGCAGGGCAGCGTCAGCGTGAAGCAGGTGCCTCCGCCCGCAGCTGGCGTGACCTGCACATCGCCGCCATGCATCTGGGCCACGCGCCGGGCCACCCACAGGCCCAGGCCGAAGCCTCGGGTCTGGTCCGAGCGCTCTCCGCGCTCGTGCAGCTCGAAGATGCGCTGCGCCAACTCGGGCGCCAGGCCAGGGCCCTCGTCGCTGACGGTGAGCTCCAGCCGGCCCTGCCTGTCCAGGCGGGCACACACGGCGATTTCGCCGGCCTGGGCGTATTTCACGGCGTTGTCCACGAGGTTGGACAGGGCGATGCGCACCAGCGTGGGATCGCACTGCCAGGAGGCGGGGATGCCGGCAGTCTCCAGCCTCAGATGATGGCGGCGCGACCAGTGCACGAGCTGTACGGCATCGTCGATCAGGTCCGTCACCGGAACCCGGTCGAGCTGCAGCCGGAACGCAGGCGCGTCCAGGCGGTCGCTGACCAGGCAGTTGTCCACCAGGGCCGTGAGGCGCCTGCAGGCACGCCGGATCTGGGCGGCCCGCTCCAGTTGGGAGTCGATGTCGGTGGACGGAAAGGTCAACTGCTCCGTGGCCGCGCTGTCCACCACGGCCAGCGGCGTGCGGAATTCATGGTTGACCATGTTGAAGAACTGGCGCTGCTCTAGCCGCAGGGTGCGTTCGCCGTGCAGCGCGGCCTGCAGCGCGTTCTGTGCATGCAGCAGCTCGGCCGTGCGTGTGCGTACCCGGCCTTCGAGCGCGTGCTCGGAGCGGGCCAATGACTCCACCAGTTGCGCCTGCCTGTCCATGGAGTTCTGGAATTTCTCGACCAGGCTGGCGCCCACGGCAATGATGATGAGGATGTACAGCAGCAGCGATTCCAGTTGCCAGTACATGCCGGCTTCGATGTCGGAGGACACCAGCCCCGTGAACGCTGCAGCCACGTGGATGCCCATGACCGCATGCAGCGTGTAGGGAATCAGCACCAGCAGGTTGACGATGCTGGGGCCCTGGCGGAGCAGGTTCTTCCAGGCCACCAGAGCGCTCAGCATGCTGGCCATCCAGGGGACGCTGACTCCGAGCCAGGCCCATTGCGTGTAGTGCCCCATGGGAATGCTGAGCAAGGCCAGCAGCGGCGCCAAGGTCAGCAGCACCAGCATGCGGTCGATGCGGCGCCAGATCGTGCCGCGCGTCAAGGTCTCGCGTGCCTGCCAGGCAAAGGCGGCAGGCAGCAGGAAGACGCCCACGCTCACCCAGATATCCGCATGCGGCGCCCAGGGCTCGGGCAGCCACAGCTGGGCATAGCCGCGCACATTGGCGTTGTGGGTCAGAACCACGAACGCCAGCAGCGTCATGGCCATCAGGCTGCGCATGCGAAGGGCCAGGGCTGCGCCGGCGATCAGCAAGGTCAGCACCAGGTTCACGCCCTGGTGCACCCCCGAGGCCCACTCCACGCTGGACAGCCAGGCCATCAGCCCCGTGCTGCGCCAGACCGTGGCGTACAGCTGCATGGCGCTGCTGGTCTCGATGCGCAGCACAAAGGGCTGGCCGGCGCGCAGTGGAAACACCAGCTGGCGCACATGGATGCGCTGGGCCATGGGCACCGTGTCGCCGCTTTCGCGTGCCTGCCACAGGCCATTCGCCTGCTGGTAGAGCGTGACCCTGTCCAGATAGGTGGGCGTGATCTCCAGCCACAGCGGATCATTGCCGGCCAGCGCACTGGCGGGTGCGAGGGCAGGCATGGCAACCCTCACCCAGTAAGCCTGGCGGGTATAGCCCTCGTTCAGAGGCGTGCGCCGGGTTTCGAAGGCATCATCGGGCAGGGCCGCGACCTGTTCAATGGTCATGCTGCGGCCCGCATCGGCAAGCACCTGCATCGGCAGGTCCTTGCCCAGACGCAGTCCCTTGTCAGGGGGAGACATGGTTGCCGGGCTCAGCACGAAAAATGCGAGCAGCCCGAGCGATACCGTGATCCATGCAATAAAAGTAAATTTTTGTGTGTTTCTCTGAACTGTGAGCATTCGAGAGTGTTCGTGCATGGCGGCGGACGTTCACCCCAATGAAAATCCGCGCACCAATAGGCAAACATCATGCAGCAGACACTAGAGCCATCGATCGAGTTCACCGTCGCCGTCGTAGAGGACGACGAGGATATTCGTATCAATGTGTGTCGATTTTTAACAAAGTCTGGCCTGCATGCCTGGGGCACGGATTCTGCAGAAGACTTCTACATAAAGCTACTGCGCGAGAAGGCAGATCTGGTCGTCGTCGACCTGGGTCTGCCCGGCGAGGACGGGCTGAGCCTGGTCAAGCGCCTGGCCGAGCAGGAGATCCCCGTGGTGGTGCTCACGGCACGCGGCGATCTGGACAGCCGCATTGCCGGCCTCAATGCTGGCGCCCTGCAGTACTTCGTCAAGCCCACCGACATGAACGAGCTGGTGGCCGGCATCCGCTCCCAGCTGCGCCGCAACACCGGTCAGCCGGGCAGGGCGTCCGCCCCATTCCTGACCTGGCGCCTTGACCCCCTGTCGGCCTGCATGGTCGCACCCAACCACCAGATCATTGCCCTGACCAGCCGCGAGCTGGAATTGCTCGGCTGCCTGATGGCCACCCCCGGGACCATGGTGTCCAAGCAGACCCTGATCGAGGCCATGGGCTATGCCGATGTGGATGACGGTTTTCACCGCATCGAATCGCAGCTGACGCGGCTTCGCCGCAAGACCCTGGATATCTCCGGGCTGGCCCTGCCGGTGAGGGCCGTGTTCGGCCGAGGGCTGGTGTTCGTGCCTTAGGCGCCTTTTTCTTCTCCATTTCAGCTTTTTGAACCGCAGCCGTCCGGGCATGCGGAAGGGATTCGTTCGCCCATTTTTTTGCTGCAAAAGCGCGTGCGCGTGCTTGGGCGGCTTGGTGCGGGCGGCGTGCGCAGGCGGGCGGCGTGGGCCGTCGGAGTTTTCAACCGTGATCAAACACACATGAAGAGAGGAATGGTATGGCGAGACAGAGTTTGCATATCCGGCCCACAGGGCCGCGCATGAAGGCCTGGAGGCAGGCCAGAAGTCTGGTTGCAGCCGGCACCCTGGCAATGGTGGGTGCAGTTGCGCAGGCGGCATTTCTGAATGGGGACTTCGAGGCAGGGGACCTGACTGGCTGGACCCCCCAGGCATGGACCAACAATGGCACCCAGGCCAATCCGAAGCGCTTGAGCGAGTTGCGCCTACAGCCACCTGGCACCAAGTCCCATCTGGTCGAAATCGCCAGCGGCTCGGAAGGCGCTGCAGACGAAGTCCTGTTCCGGGGTGACGCCGGCCAGTCCGCCCTCAAACTGACTTTGGCAGGCTCCCACTCTGCCCGCATCAACCTCAAGGCGAACAGCGCCACCCCAGCCAGCAACGTGATACCTCGGTCCAGCAAGGTCACGGGGGGACTCACCGGCTGGACCCAGCAGGTCAATACGGCAAGTTCCATCACCCAGGAAGTGACGCTGACTGCAGATGACATCGACCAGGACGGCAAGATCCACATCCGATTTGTCGCGGCGCCCGTGCTTGAGTACGCCAGCAATCACGGAGGCGAGGATCGCCCCTACTTTGCCATCTCGCTGGTCAAGACCTATGACGCCCAGACCTCCACGGATCTGACGGGCTCACCCCAGGAGTTGTTCTTCAAATACCACTACGGCGGCGAGCCGGGAGCACCCTGGAAGACCTTTACCGACAAGGGCGGTGCCATCCAGAACTACACCGACCCCCAGGCCTACGATGTCGCTCCTGGCAATGCCTACCTGCGGGTAGGCGACAAGGTCAGGCTGCAGGCCGTGGCCTCGGCCTGCAGTGCCGGTGGCCACGCAGGCCATCTGTACGTTGACAACTTCGGCACGACCCTGCCCAAGACCCTGTGGATCAGCGCGTCCGGGCCTGTCAGCGCGCCCAAGGCGGACGGCACGGAGATCACCTACACCTATACCTATACGAACAACGGCAGCACCCCGGTGAACAACGTGAAGGTCACGCCCGCCATGCCCGTGGGCACGGATGCGGGCGTCAGTCCGACCACGTTCGTGTCGCTGGCCGGCGACGGCGGCGCTTGCACGGCCCCGGCCGTGGGCAGTTCAGACCCTGCCCAGTGCAACTTTGGGACCCTGGCTCCCGGGCAGTCGGGCACGTTCACGATGACCGTGAAGGTTCCTGCGGGCACGCCGTCAGACCAGATCAACAACGGCAACTACACCATCGGAGGCGACCTGACCTCGACCCTGCTCGGTGCCATGGTGCAGACCCAATTGCTGGCTCCCGCGGCGAGCAGCGACATGGTGCCTGATGTCTCCGGACTCCCGCCCACCGCCGTGGTCGGCGTCCCCTACACCGGCAGCTTCTCCTGCAAGAACGATGGTGCAGCCAGCGCAGGCCAGGCTATCTGCGATGCCTCCGGTCTGCCCCCTGGCGTGACGGCAGGCCAATGCACGATAGACGGCGCGGCCTGGATGCAGCCCGCCGTGGTGCCTGTGGGCAAGACGGTGGTCTGCCTGGTCTCCGGCACACCGACGGGTCCAGGCGGCAGCACGACGGTCACGGTGACCACGGGCGGCGACAACGACCTGACCCCGGGCAACAACACGGCCACATCGAACATCACGGTCACCACAGCGCCGGACATGCAGGTCAATCTGAGCGGACTGCCCTCCACCTCGCCGCTGAACATTCCCTATAGTGGCAGCTTCACCTGCAGCAACCAGGGCCTGGCCAACGCCGTGAGCGGCACCTCCTGCGCCGTCACCGGCCTGCCGGCTGGCGTGACGCAAGGCGCATGCTCCATCAGCCCCGGCAATGCCGCGTGGGTGGCGGGCAATGCGGTGCCGGTGGGAGCCACGGTCACCTGCCAGGTGAGCGGTACGCCCACGGCCGCAGGTTCGTCCACGGTCACGGGCACCACGGGCGCAACGGATGATTCGAATGCGGCAAACAACACCGCGACCATGAATGTGTCCACCGTTGCAGTGCCCGACATGGGCGTCGATCTGAGCGGCCTGCCGACCGCGTTCACTGCCGGCACGCCCTACAGCGGCCGTTTTGTCTGCAAGAACCAGGGCTCGGCCGATGCATCGGCAGGCACCTCGTGCGCAGTCACGGGACTGCCGCCTGGCGTCAGCCAGGGCGCTTGCCGCATCAGCCCCTCCAATGCAGCCTGGTCCGCAGGGGATGCCGTGCCTGCGGGCGCCAGCGTGACCTGCACGGTCAGCGGAACGCCCAGCTCCGTGGGGGCGGTGGCACTGACGGGCAGCACCGGTGCGACCGGAGATGCCAACCCGGCCAACAACACGGCTTCACGCGCGGTGGCCGTGGCCGTATCGCCCGCCTCCATCCCCACCCTCTCCGAATGGGGCCTGATCCTGATGTCCGGCTTGATGGGCATCATGGGCTGGGGCATGGTGCGCCGCCGCCGCTTCAACGCGCTGTGACCGGCAACCGGTCGTGACGCAGGGCGCCCTTCGGGGCGCCTTTTTTTTGGTTCGGAGCATGGCCGCAGCCCATTGACATGCTCAATATGTGATCGAATAAGGGTTTATACCTAGCATTCGCCCCATGATCGTCCGTGATCGCCCCGCCGGCCTCAGGCTGTTTCTGATTTTGCGGGGCTCGGTGCTCCAGCGCATCCAGGTCACGCTGCTCGTGAACATCGTGTTTGCCGCCATCATCACCCTGGTGCACGGCAATCTCTTCGACGTGAAGATCACGGTGACGCCCATCCCCTTCACGCTGATCGGCCTGCCGCTGGCCATCTTCCTGGGGTTTCGCAACAACACCGCCTACGACCGCTACTGGGAAGGGCGCAAGCTCTGGGGAGAGATGGTGATCTGCGCGCGCACGCTGGCGCGCCAGTGCCAGAGCCTGATTGCGCTGGACACGGTGCCCGATCCCCGGCGCCGCGACAGCGACGTGCGCGTGCGCATGGTGCACCGGGCTGTTGCCTTCGCGCATTCGCTGCGGTCCCAGCTGCGGGGCCTGCACGACGATGCCGAAGCCGGCCGCTGGCTCGTGGACAGGGAATGGCGCCAAATCCAGGCCCTGCCGCTGGAGCAGCGCTGCGACGCACTGATGATGTCCATGGGGCATGACCTGGCGCAGTGTGTGCGCCGTGGCGAGATGGAACCCTGCCTGGCCGCGTCCATGGACAAGACCTTCACACGCATGACGGCCGCTGCCGCCTCGTGCGAGCGCATACGCAACACGCCCATGCCGTTCTCGTATGCGCTGCTGCTGCACCGCACGGCCTATATGTACTGCTTTCTGCTGCCGTTCGGCCTGGTGGACACGACCGGGTTCATGACGCCCTTTGTCGTGGCCATCGTGGCCTACACCTTCTATGGGCTCGACGCCCTTGGCGATGAACTCGAAGAGCCCTTTGGCCTGGAGAGCAACGACCTGCCGCTGGACACCATCTGTCGCTCCATCGAGATCAGCCTGGGCCGCACGCTGGGCGAGACGGATCTGCCCGCGCCGCTCAGGCCCGAGGGCTACAGGCTGACCTGAGGCGGCGGGCAAGCATGGGAAAAAGCAAAGGCCCATGAAAAGCCCATGAAAAAGCCCCGCAGTTTCCTGCGGGGCCTGGTGGTCTGAAGCGGGACCCGAGGCTCAGGCAAACACGCCGGCCGTGTCCTGCATCTTCCCGGACACGATGCCCAGATGGTGCAGCGTGTCCCCACCCGTCATCTCCATCTGCGTCAGGCGCTTGAAGTAGTGGCTGCCTGCGTACTCGTCGGTCACGCCGATGCCGCCGTGCAGCTGCACCGACTGCTGGCCCACATAGCGCAGCGACTGGCCCAGCTGGACCTTGGCGCGCGCGATGGCCACGTGGCGCTCCGCCTCGGGCGTGTTCATCTTGAGGCTGGCGTAGTAGCTCATGGAGCGGGCCAGCTCCAGCTGCATCTTCATGTCCGCCACGCGGTGGCGCAGGGCCTGGAAGCTGGCGATCACCGTGTTGAACTGCTTGCGCTGGTTCATGTACTCGGTGGTGAGCTTCAGTGTCTGCTCCATGGCGCCCACGCCTTCGGCGCACAGGGCGGCGTTGGCCACGTCCTGGGCCAGTGTCAGGGCGGCCAGGCCATCGGTCGTCACCAGCGTGGCGGGGGCCGCCTGGCAGCGCAGCTCGGCGGCGCGGCTGCCATCCTGGGTCCGGTAGCCCTGGGTGCTGACGCCGCTGGCGCCGCGCTCCACCAGGAAGAGGGCGATCATGCCGTCCAGCTGGGCCGGCACCAGGAAGGCATCGGCCGCGTCGCCTGCGGGCACCACGCTCTTGGTGGCATCCACCGTGTAGCCGCTGCCGCTCTTGCCGGCCGTGGCCGCGCAGACGTCGAGCCGGTAACGGGCCTGGCGCTCCTGGTGTGCCAGCACGACCAGGGCCTCGCCGCTGGCCACGCGCGGCAGCCACTGGCCGGCCACGGAGGCGTCGGCATGCTGGCCGAGCACGCTGGATGCCACGAAGGCCTGTGCCAGCGGCTCCATCACCAGGCCGCGGCCCAGCTCTTCCATCACCACCATCACGTCGGTGGCGCCCTGGCCCAGGCCGCCGTGCTCCTCGGGCACGGTCAGTGCCGTCAGGCCCAGTTCGGCCAGCTCGCCCCAGGCCTCGCGCGAGAAGCCGCCCGCCTCGACGATGGAGCGGCGGCGCTCGAAGGTGTAGCCCTTGTCCACCCAGCGGCGCACCGCGTCGCGCAGTTGCTGCTGGTCATCCGAAAAATCAAAGTCCATTTTCTGTCTCCCGAAGCTGATCGAAGCGCGTCCGGCGCACTTCTGGGGTCAGCGAAACTCCAGCCAAAATCAGCCCAGCACCGTCTGAGCGACGATGTTTCTCTGGACCTCGTTGGAGCCGCCGTAGATCGTCGTCTTGCGCATGTTGAAATAGGTCGATGCCAGCGGCGCGTTGTCCGCCACGCCGCCGGGGAAGTCGCCCTGCCAGCCGGCTTCCATGGCTTCTTCGATGAAGGGCAGGCTGAAGGGGCCTGCGGCCAGCATCATCAGCTCGGAGTAGCGCTGCTGGATTTCACTGCCCTTGATCTTGAGCAGGCCGGCGATGTCCAGCGGGTTCTTGCCCGATTTCTCGGCCGACAGCACGCGCAGCACCAGCATCTCCAGCGCCACGACGTCGACTTCGAGCTTGGCGATCTCGTCGCGGAAACGCTGGTCCTCATAGACGCCTTCGGCCTTGGCGATGCGCTTGAGGCGTTCCAGCTCGCGCTTGGCGCGGTTCACGTCGGCGATGTTGGTACGCTCGTGGCTGAGCAGGTGCTTGGCGTAGGTCCAGCCCTTGTTCTCCTCGCCGATCAGGTTCTCGGCCGGCACTTCCACATTGTCGAAGAAGACCTCGTTGACCTCGCACTCGCCGTCCAGCAGCTTGATCGGGCGCACGGTCACGCCAGGGCTCTTCATGTCCACCAGCAGGAAGCTGATGCCGGTCTGGGGCTTGCCCTCGTTGCTGGTGCGCACCAGGCAGAAGATCCATTCGCCGTACTGGCCCAGCGTGGTCCAGGTCTTCTGGCCGTTGACGATGTACTTGTCGCCCACGCGCTCGGCGCGGGTCTTGACGCTGGCCAGGTCCGAGCCCGAGCCCGGCTCCGAGTAGCCCTGGCTCCACCACACTTCGCCGCTGGCAATGCCGGGCAGAAAGCGCTGCTGCTGCTCGGGCGTGCCGTAGGCCATGATCACGGGCGCCACCATCACGGGGCCGAAGGGAATGATGCGCGGCGCGCAGGCCAGGGCACATTCCTCCTCGAACAGGTGCTTTTGCACGGCGTTCCAGCCGGGTCCGCCGAACTGCTTGGGCCAGCCGTAGCCCAGCCAGCCTTTCTTGCCAAGAATCTTGGCCCAGTTCTGCAGGTCGTCGCGCGTCAGGCGCAGCGAATGGCGCACCTTGTGCGCGATGTCCTGGGGCAGGTTGGCCCGCACCCAGGCGCGGACTTCCTCGCGAAAGGACTGTTCTTCAGGGGTAAATGCCAGGTCCATGGACTGTGTCTCCTTCAATCCCGGCTTTTGTAGCACGCGCGTTCTTTTTTGAACTGTCCAGGGCGTGACAACCTATGGCAATCCCTGATGGCTTCACGGCCGCCGGATATCAGGCACGCTGATCGGGTTCTTCCAGACCCAGCTGGGCGTAGACATGTGCCAGACGTGCCTGCAGCTGGCGTACCTGGGCTTCCAGATCGACCACGCGCTGGGCCAGGGCATCGCCGCGTGCGCCTGCTGCCGCAGGGGCCGAGGCGATCGCGTTCACGTCCACGGGGCCGCACAGCAGGTGGGCCCAGCGTTGTTCGCGCGCGCCGGGCGCGCGGGGCAGCAGGACGACCAGCGGGCCGCCTTTTTCCTCGCTGCGCTCGCGCAGCTCTTCCAGGAAGGCTTCGACCGAGGAGATGTCGGCAAAGCGGTGCCAGCGCTCGGAGTTGATGCGCAGCTCGCCAGCCGTCTGCGGGCCGCGCAGCATCAGCAGGGACAGCAGCACGGCACTCTGGTCGGGCACCCCCACGCCGCGCGGGAAGTTGTGCTCCCAGCGCGTGGCGCGCGCGCTGCTGATCTGCACGGACATGGTGCGCAGGCGCAGGCTGTCCAGCGCTTCCTGGGCTTCGCCCTCGCTGACTTCCATCACCGGATCGCGGCTGCTTTTCTGGTTGCAGCCCGTCACCAGTGCGTTGAGCGTGAGCGGGTAGCTGTCGGGCACGGTACGCGCCTTCTCCATCAGGGTGGCCAGCACGCGGGCTTCGACGGCGGTCAAGGGGGTGGAGCGGGGATCGAATGGCATGGGTCTGAGGGCAAGAGGTGACAAGGCCCGGCAGGGCCATGGGCCTTGCCGGGGCTGGCGCAGGCCGCGCGGCCCGCGGTGCGACAATCGCCGCCCATGAAAAATATCGTGATCCTGATCTCGGGCGGCGGCTCGAACATGGCTGCCATTGTGCGTGCTTCGCAGCAACAGGACTGGGCGCGGCGTTATGGCGCCCGCGTGGCCGCCGTGGTCAGCAACAAGGCCGAGGCTTCGGGCCTCGTTTTCGCGCGCGAGCAGGGCATTGCCACCGAGGTGCTGGACCACCGCCCGTTCCCCAGCCGCGAGGCCTTCGACGCCGAGCTGGCCCAGGTGATCGACCGGCACGCGCCCGCGCTGGTCGTGCTTGCCGGCTTCATGCGCATCCTCACGCCGGGCTTCGTTGCGCATTACGAAGGTCGCATGATCAACATCCACCCCTCGCTGCTGCCCGCCTTCACGGGCCTGCACACGCACCAGCGGGCCATCGATGCAGGCTGCCGCTTCGCCGGCTGCACCGTGCACCGCGTGACGGCCGAGCTGGATGTGGGCCCCATCTTGGAGCAGGCCGTGGTGCCCGTGCTGCCCGGCGACACGGCCCAGGCACTGGCCGCGCGCGTGCTGGTGCAGGAGCACATCATCTACCCGCGCGCCGTGGCGCAGTTGATGCGGGGCTAGGGTCTGCTCACAGGCCTTCGCTCTGAAAGGCCTGCTGCTCCACTTCGGGGCAGCGTGCAAAGCGGGGCTGCTCCACGCCGTTGATGACCACGGTTTCGTTGAACATGGCGGCCGGCCGCACCCACAGGCCGCGCTCGCCGTAGAGCGCGCGGTACAGGGTCATGGACTCGCGCGTTTCGCTGTGGCGCACGGTGGCAAGCACCTCGTAGGGAGCGCCCTTGTAGTGGCGGTACAGGCCCGGGGGCGTGGCAATCAGAGGGGGCAGGTCGTCATCGGTCATGGGGCGCCATGGTAGCCGTGCCAGCCCGGCGTTGCTCCGGGTTCCGACCTGCGCCCCTCTCGGATTTGCAAGGCAGTGGGACAATCGCGGCCATGCATCCCAAACAGCTTCTCGACGCCTGCGCCGAACTGGTCAAGCGCACCCTGACTTTCGAACATCCGGCCGACGCCGTGGTGTCACGCTTTTTCCGTGAAAACCGCAACCTGGGCCCGCGCGAGCGCGCTGCGCTGGCCGAGACCGCCTACACCGTGCTGCGCAAGAAGCTGCTTTTTGAGAGCCTGGCGCGTTCTGGCAGCGGCTCGCGTGAGCGCAGGCTGGCCATTTTGGGCTTTGCCCACAGCCAGGAGGCACTGGCCCGCGTGGCTGGCAAGACCGAGCAAGGTGTCAAGGACGCACGCAGCTTCGTGCGCGCCGCGCTGTCGCCGCAGGAGCTGCAATGGCTGGACGCCTGCGAGGCCGTGCGTCCCGACGAACTGATGGAGCCGCACCGCCACAACCTTCCCGAATGGCTGGTCGCGCCGCTACAGCAGCAACTGGGCGATGACTTCTGGGCCTTTGCCCAGAGCATGGAGCAGGCCGCGCCGCTGGATCTGCGCGTCAATGCGCTGAACGCCAAGCGTGCCGATGTGCAAAAGGAACTGGCCGATGCCGGCATCGCCGCCGAAGCCACGCCTTACTCGCCCTGGGGCCTGCGTGTGCAGGGCAAGCCGGCGCTGGCCCGGATGGACGCTTTCACGCGCGGTGCCATCGAGGTGCAGGACGAAGGCTCGCAACTGCTGGCGCTGATGCTCGATGCCAAGCGCGGCGAAATGGTGGTCGATTTCTGTGCAGGCGCAGGCGGCAAGACCCTGGCCATTGGTGCTTCGATGCGCAGCACGGGGCGTCTGTACGCCTTCGATGTCTCGGGCCACCGGCTCGAGGCCCTGAAGCCGCGCCTGGCGCGCTCGGGCCTGTCGAACGTGCACCCCGCGGCCATCGCCCATGAGCGCGACGACCGCGTCAAGCGCCTGGCCGGAAAGATCGACCGCGTGCTGGTTGATGCCCCCTGCTCGGGCCTGGGCACGCTGCGCCGCAATCCCGACCTCAAGTGGCGCCAGTCGGCCAAGGCCATCGAGGAACTCACGCAAAAGCAGGCGGCCATCCTGGCCAGTGCTGCGCGGCTGGTCAAGCCGGGCGGGCGCCTGGTCTATGCCACCTGTTCGGTCCTGCCCCAGGAAAACGAAGCCATCGCCGACGCCTTTGCAGCGGAGCACTCTGACTTCGTGGCCATGGATGCCGGAGAACTTCTGGCCCAGCTCAAGGTGGAGCGGGGCGATGTGCTGTGCAGCGGCGGCGAGACCGGCACGCAGTACCTGCGCCTGTGGCCCCAGCGCCATGAGACGGACGGGTTTTTCGCCGCCGTTTGGACCCGGAAGCCGTAACTTGCAGACGCAATAAGCTGTAAATCGCGGGAGATTGCCGAACGCCTTCACGGGGGGCTCGCCTAAAATTGAGGCATCGGTGCCACTGGGCGCCGGCTTTGGCAAAGGCTTGGGTCATGTCTGTGGATTTCGCGTCGGTTTGGAATATTGCCCTGGACTGGATGGCCCATGGCCTGTGGCAGCTGTCGTGGTGGCAGCTGCTGCTGTATGCCCTGGTCACCACCCACGTCACGATTGCGGGCGTCACCATCTTCCTGCACCGCTGCCAGGCCCATCGTTCTCTGGACCTGGGGCCGGTGCCCTCGCATTTCTTCCGGTTGTGGTTGTGGTTGGGCACGGGCATGGTTACCAAGGAGTGGGTGGCCATCCACCGCAAGCACCACGCCAAGTGCGAAACCGAGGACGATCCCCACAGCCCGCAAACGCGCGGGCTGGATACCGTGATGCGCCAGGGCGCGGAGCTGTACCGCGAAGAGGCCAAGAACGCCGAGACGCTCAGGAAGTTCGGCCACGGCACGCCCGACGACTGGATCGAGCGCCATCTCTACAGCCGGCATTCGATCTGGGGTCCTTCTCTGATGCTGGTCATCAACGTGCTGCTGTTCGGCGCCATCGGACTGACCATCTGGGCCGTGCAGATGGCCTGGATTCCGTTCTGGGCTGCCGGCGTGGTCAACGGCCTGGGCCATTTCTGGGGCTACCGCAACTTCGAGGCCCAGGACGCCAGCACCAACCTCGTGCCCTGGGGCCTGGTCATCGGCGGTGAGGAGCTGCACAACAACCACCACACCTATCCGACCTCGGCCAAGTTCTCGGTCAAGCGCTATGAGTTCGATGTGGGCTGGGCCTACATCCGGGCGATGCAAGCGGTCGGCTGGGCCAAGGTCAAGAAAACGCCGCCCAGGCTGGTCATGGGCGCCATCAAGCCTGTGGCCGACGAAAAGACGCTGGAGGCCGTGATCGCCAACCGCTACGAGGTCATGGCCCGCTATGCGCGCGGCGTGCGTGCCGCCGTGCAGTTCGAACTCGATGCGCTCAAGCAGCGCAAGGCGCAGCAGGCCGACCTGTCCTTGCTCAGGACGGCGCGCCGCTGGCTGCACCGCGATGCCGACAAGGTGCCCGCCCAGGCGCAGGACCAGCTGGCCCAGGCGCGCGCCGCCCATCCCGTGCTGGACCAGATGCTGGTCATGCGCGAGGAGCTGCGCCAGCTGTGGCTCAACACCTCGCTGTCGCGCGAGCAGCTGACGGCCCATCTGCAGGCCTGGTGCCATCGCGCCGAGGCCAGCGGCATTGCCGCGCTCAAGGAGTTCTCGGTCAAGCTGCGCGCTGCCCACGCCTGAAGCTGCGAAGCCAGCCGGCAAGCGTCCATTCCCGGGGCCGCATCTTCTCTTCGGAGGCGATGTGGCTTTTTGCTGCGGGGTTCGGCTGCAGTTCCAGACCTGCCGTGGCCTGGGACACGGAGCGGACTCTTATCCGCAGGTCCGCGCCTGCGCGCCAGCCCTGGCCCGGCTGCAGCCTGAGGGTCAGCCCCGGCGCTGCATCGGCCCAGGCCTGCTGCGGGACGCTGATTTCCAGGCTGCCCTGGCGGCAGAACAGCTCGCAGCCCTCCTGCATGGACAGATACAGGTCGTTTCCGGGGGCGAGATGGCGCAGTTCGAAAGAGCGGGTGTGGGCGTTGTGCATGGGTCGGTGTCCTGTAGTTCCAGGCCCCAAGCGTAGGCATTCGGCCCTCTTTGGCACAGGCACAGCCTATGGTTTGTTGCGCCGCAGCAGTGCAGGCAGTCCATGTTCTGTTCTGCTGCATGGCTTGATGATCTGTATCTGTTGCGTAACAGGGCCTTGAGGCAAGATCTCGGTCAAGCACTTCCATCCCCAGCCGTTTTCCATCCTGCCCATGACCGCCGCAAGCGCCGCCCCCACCCTGTACCGCCGCCTGGCGGCCGACTACAGCCTGGCCATGGAGATGGGCACGCTCAAGGCGGGCGAGCGCATGCCTTCCGTGCGCGAGCTGATGCGCCGCCACGAGGTCAGCCTGTCCACGGCGCTGCAGACGCTGCGGCATCTGGAGGATCTGGGCCAGCTCGAGGCCCGCCCGCGCGTGGGCTACTTCGTGCGCGATGCCCGGCCTGCAGGGCTGGCGCCTGCCAGCGAACCGGATCTGAGCCAGCCCGTGCAGCCGTTGCCACAACAGCACTTTGCGGGCATCAATGAGCACATCTCGCTCATGCTGGAGCGCGGTCGCCAGGCCGATGTGCAGGTGGACCTGGGCGGTGCCACGCCGCCGCCGGAACTGTTCGATCGCGGCTACCTGAACCAGGCGGCTGCCCGGCTGCTGCGCGAGCAGCCCGATCTGCTGGTGCTGGGGCGTTCCATGATGGGCAGCCACCCTGATTTCCAGCGGGCCATGGCGCGGCGCGCGCTGGCGGCGGGCATCCATGTCGCACCGGCCGATGTGCTGGCGACCACGGGCAATTCCGAGGCCGTGAGCCTGGCGCTGGCCGCCGTGGCCTCGCCCGGCGATGTGGTGGCCGTGGAGTCGCCGACCTACTACGGCCTGCTGCAGGTGGTGGAGTCCTTGCAGATGCAGGCGCTGGAGATTCCCTGCAGCCCGCGCACCGGCCTGTCCATCGAGGCGCTGGAGCTGGCCCTGCAGACCCAGCCCCGGCTGAAGGCCGTGGTGGTCGTGCCCGAGCTGCAGATGCCGCTGGGCACGCGCATTCCCGATGAACACAAGGCCAGACTGGTCGAGCTGTGCGCCGCCCACGGCGTGGCGCTGATCGAGGACGACTCCTACGGCCTGTTCGTGGAAAGCAGCCAGCCCGTGCGCCCCATCAAGGCCTGGGACCGCCTGCCGGGACATGTGATCTATTGCGAGGCCTTCAACAAGAGCATGGCGCCAGGCCTGCGCCAGGGCTGGATGAACGCCGGCCAGTGGCATGGCCGTGTGCAGATGCTCAAGTTCGCGCGCAGCCGGGGGACCCAGACCCTGGCCCAGTTGCTGGCGGCCGCCTGCGTGGGCTCGCCCGCGCATCTGCGCAATCTGCAGCGCCTGAAGCAGCAGCTGCGGCGCCAGCGCGAGGGCATGGCGCAGCTGGTGGCGCGCTTTTTCCCGTTGGGAACGCGGCTGAGCCTGCCGCCCGGCGGACTCAGCCTGTGGCTGGAGCTTCCGGCTGGCGTGTCCACGTCCGCGCTGTTCACGCAGGCGCTGGCGCGCGGCATACGCACGGCGCCGGGCAGCATGTTCTCCAACTCGGGCCGCTACGAGCACTGCATGCGCCTGGGCTGCACCCTGCCCGTGGATGGCGTGGTCGAGCAGGCCTGCCGCGATCTCGGCGCCATGGCCTGCGCGCAGCTGGGCCAGGCCGCGCGCCACGGGTGAGGGACGCAAAAAAACCGCCGGGCTTGCGCCGGGCGGTTTCTTTGTCGGTACCAGGGACAGGCTGAATTACTTCAGCTTGATTTCCTTGTACGTGACGTGCTTGCGAGCCTTGGGATCAAACTTCATGATCGCCATCTTCTCGGGCATTGTCTTCTTGTTCTTGGTCGTGGTGTAGAAGTGGCCGGTTCCTGCAGTGGATTCCAGCTTGATCTTTTCGCGTCCGCCTTTAGCAGCCATGGTGTTTCTCCTTGAGGGATTTAGGCTTGGCCACGGGCACGCAGGTCTGCGAGCACGGAGTCGATACCGTTCTTGTCGATCAGGCGCAGAGCAGCGCTGGAAACGCGCAGGCGCACCCAACGGTTTTCGCTCTCAACCCAGAAACGGCGGTATTGCAGGTTGGGCAGGAAACGACGCTTGGTCTTGTTGTTGGCGTGGGAAACGTTGTTTCCCACCATGGGCTTCTTGCCCGTTACTTCACATACGCGTGCCATGAGGACACTCCGATAGTTGTACAGCCGCCGACGCTGATGCCCTGCATTTGCTGCAGGGCCTGCCGGCAACCTCACCTCGCCATAAAGGGTGGCGGTAACCCCATCGCTGAAAGTGTCCTGGCCATGCAAGCAAGGCGCGCTTCAAATTCAGCAAAGCCACGGATTATAGCGTCTTCATGAGAAAAGCCCCTGGGCCAGCCAATCACGGCGGCAGCCAGGGGCTTTTGCCGCCCTGCACGAGGGCAGGGCGGGCGGGATGGCATCCCGCTTATTCCTGCTCGAGGAAGCGCTGGGCGTCCAGCGCGGCCATGCAGCCTGTGCCGGCGCTGGTGATGGCCTGGCGGTAGACATGGTCCTGCACGTCGCCGGCCGCGAACACGCCGGGCACGCTGGTCTGGGTGGCGAAGCCCTTGAGGCCGCCCTGGGTGATGATGTAGCCGGTCTCGTCCATCTCCAGGTGGCCCTTGAAGATCTCGGTGTTGGGCGCGTGGCCGATGGCGATGAAGCAGCCCTGCAGCTGGATGTCCTCGGCATGGCCATCCTGGGTGCTCTTGATGCGGATGCCGGTCACGCCGGACTGGTCGCCCAGCACCTCGTCGAGCACGAAGTGGGTCTTGAGTTCGATCTTGCCGGCACGGACCTTGTCCATGAGCTTGTCCACGAGGATGGGCTCGGCCTTGAACTTGTCGCGGCGGTGCACCAGGGTGACCTTGCTGGCGATGTTGGACAGGTACAGGGCTTCCTCGACGGCGGTGTTGCCGCCGCCGACCACGCACACGGGCTGCTCGCGGTAGAAGAAACCATCGCAGGTGGCGCAGCCCGAGACGCCGCGGCCCATGAAGGCCTCTTCGGAGGGCAGGCCCAGGTACTTGGCCGAGGCGCCCGTGGCGATGATCAGGCTGTCGCAGGTATAGGTGCCGGAGTCGCCGGTCAGCGTGAAGGGGCGCTTGGAGAAATCGACGCTGTGGATGTGGTCGAACACCACCTGGGTCTTGAAGCGCTCTGCGTGCTCCAGGAAGCGCTGCATCAGTTCGGGGCCCTGTACGCCGTTCACGTCCGCAGGCCAGTTGTCCACTTCCGTCGTCGTCATCAGCTGGCCACCCTGGGCCATGCCGGTCACCAGCAGCGGGTTGAGGTTGGCGCGCGCGGCGTAGATGGCGGCCGTGTAGCCGGCAGGGCCGGAGCCGAGGATCAGGACTTTGGCGTGTTGCGTAGAAGACATGGATGCAGTTCTTGAAAAAGGCGCACGCCGGCAGTCGGCGTGCAGAAAAAAGATACATCGGGCACAGCCATGGAGTATCGCTCCGCAGCCGGGTTCCCGTTGCCATGCGGATCAATGGCCCGGATTGTCAAAAATGATCGACATGGCGCCGTCATGCAGCGGCGTCATGTTCTGTTGCAAGTGCTTGCATTACGCTAGCAGGCCGTCCTGGCTGTTTTTGCGGCCAGCCCGAGGGGGCTGGGGTAAGCTCCCGCCTGCGTATGACCTACTCATTGAACGCTCTGAACGCTTCCACATCCGCCAAGGGCAAATCCAAGTCTGCGGCGCGCCCCGGCATGGTGGCGCGCTTCGGCCATGAAATGCTGCTGTTGGCGGGGCTGCTGGCCCTGGTGTTCTGGCTTGCCTCCATGCTCAGCTACTCGCCCCAGGATCCAGCGTGGTCCACCTCCGGGGCGGGACACGCGCGCCTGGTCGCCAACTGGATGGGCCGCGTCGGAGCCTGGCTGGCCGACGCCTGCTATTTCGGCTTCGGCATGTCGGTCTGGTGGCTGGTGCTGGCCTCGGTGCAGACCTGGATGTCTTCCTTCGCCCGCTGGTTGCGGGGCGGCGTGCCCCGCGATGGCGTGCAACTGCCGCCGCTGTGGCGCCGGCGCCTGCGTTTCTGGGGTGGCCTGCTGCTGCTGCTGGGCGCAAGCTGCGCGCTGGAATGGACGCGGCTGTACCGCTTCGAGAGCGTGCTGCCAGGCCCTGCCGGCGGCGTCTTTGGCTACATGCTGGGCTACCACAGCCTGCAATGGCTGGGCTTCATGGGTTCGGGCCTGATCGGCATCTGCGTGGCCGTGATCGGCCTGGCCATGGTGTTCCGCTTTTCCTGGGGGCATCTGGCCGAATCCATGGGCGCACGCCTGGATGGATGGGTGCATTTCCTCTTCGCGCGCCGCGAGAAGGCCCGGGACGAGGCCGCAGGCCGCCGTGCCGCGCGCGAGCGCGAAGAGGTGTTGCAGGAAGAGCGCACGGAAAGCGCCGTGCAGCACCCGCAGCCCGTGCAGATCATCGAGCCCGTGTTGCAGGAGGCGGCGGCCCCCAGCGTGCGCGTGGTCAAGGAGCGCCAGAAGCCGCTGTTCTCCGAATTGCCCGACAGCAAGCTGCCCCAGGTGGACCTGCTCGATGCGGCGCAGCAGCGCCAGGAAAGCGTCTCGCCCGAGACGCTGGAGATGACCAGCCGGCTGATCGAAAAGCGCCTCAAGGACTTTGGCGTGGAAGTGCATGTGGTGGCCGCCATGCCCGGCCCCGTGATCACGCGCTACGAGATCGAACCGGCCACGGGTGTCAAGGGCTCGCAGATCGTGAACCTGGCCAAGGATCTGGCGCGCTCGCTGTCCCTGGTGTCCATCCGAGTGATCGAGACGATCCCCGGCAAGAACTTCATGGCGCTGGAGCTGCCCAATGCCAAGCGCCAGTCCATCCGCCTGTCCGAGGTGCTGGGCTCGCAGGTCTACCACGATGCCAAGAGCATGCTGACCATGGGCCTGGGCAAGGACATCGTGGGCAACCCGGTGGTGGCCGATCTGGCCAAGATGCCGCACGTGCTGGTCGCCGGCACCACGGGTTCGGGCAAGTCGGTGGGGATCAACGCCATGATCCTGTCGCTGCTGTACAAGGCCGAGGCGCGCGATGTGCGCCTGCTGATGATCGACCCCAAGATGCTGGAAATGTCGGTCTACGAAGGCATTCCTCACCTGCTGTGCCCCGTGGTCACCGACATGAAGCAGGCCGCCAACGGCCTGAACTGGTGCGTGGCCGAGATGGAGCGCCGCTACAAGCTCATGAGCAAGCTGGGCGTGCGCAATCTGGCGGGCTACAACACCAAGATCGACGAGGCCAAGGCGCGCGAGGAATCGATTCCCAACCCCTTCAGCCTCACGCCCGAGGAGCCCGAGCCGCTGCAGCGCCTGCCGCACATCGTCATCGTCATCGACGAGCTGGCCGACCTGATGATGGTGGTCGGCAAGAAGATCGAGGAGCTGATCGCGCGCCTGGCCCAGAAGGCCCGCGCGGCCGGCATCCACCTGATCCTGGCCACCCAGCGCCCCAGCGTGGACGTGATCACCGGCCTGATCAAGGCCAACATTCCCACGCGCATCGCCTTCCAGGTCAGCAGCAAGATCGACAGCCGCACCGTGCTCGACCAGATGGGTGCCGAGTCCCTGCTGGGCATGGGCGACATGCTCTACATGGCCAGCGGCACGGGCCTGCCCGTGCGCGTGCACGGCGCCTTTGTGTCCGACGAGGAAGTGCACCGCGTCGTGGGCTACCTCAAGGAGCAGGGCGAGGCCGACTATATCGAGGGTGTGCTCGAAGGCGGCACGGCCGAGGGCGACAGCGAGTTCGGCGCGGAGTCCGGCGACGGTGGCAACGGCGAGAAGGATCCCATGTACGACCAGGCCGTGGAAGTGGTGCTCAAGGACCGCAAGGCCAGCATCTCGTATGTGCAGCGCAAGCTCAGGATTGGTTACAACCGCTCGGCCCGCCTGCTGGAAGATATGGAAAAGGCGGGCCTGGTCAGCGGTCTCACGGCCAGCGGGCAGCGCGAAGTGCTGGTGCCGGCGCGCGCCGGGGAATGAGCCCGCATTTCGCAATCATGGAGAAAGAATGAAACGTCTGTTGACTGCAGTTGTGATCGCGGCAAGCGCGACGGTCTCGTGGGCCGATGGCCTCAAGAGCCTGGAAGCCTTCATGAAGAATTCCCAGGCCGGCCGCGCCGAATTCACCCAGGCCGTCACGGCCCCGTCCAAGGATGGCCAGCCGCCGCGCACCAAGAACTCCAGCGGCCAATTCGAATTCCAGCGTCCCGGCAAGTTCAGGTTCGTCTACACCAAGCCGTTCGAGCAGACCATCGTGGCCGACGGCAAGACACTGTGGCTCTATGACGCCGACCTCAACCAGGTCACGCAGCGCGCGCAGGCCCAGGCCCTGGGCAGCACGCCTGCCGCCATCCTGGCGTCGGCCAGCGATCTCAAGGCGTTGAGCGCCGATTTCGATCTGCAGTCCGCGCCCGAGCAGGATGGCCTGCAATGGGTCCAGGCCAGCCCCAAGGACAGGAACGGCCAGCTCAAGAGCGTGCGCGTAGGCTTTGCAGCCGATGGGCAGCTTTCGGCGCTGGACATCCTCGACAGCTTTGGCCAGCGTTCGCTGATCCGCTTCAGCAAGCTGCAGACCCAGGCATCCCTGCCGGCCTCGACCTTCGAGTTCAAGGTGCCTGCGGGCGCCGACGTGCTCAAGCAGTAATCCACCGCTGCACAGGGCGGCCCTTCAAGAACCTCACACGCTGCGGTGCGCAGTTTGTGAGGTTTTGTAATGGTTTTGCCTAATATCGCCGGGACAATAGCGGCCTGCGGCCAGCGACTGTTTCGACGTCCCTTCGAGGACATGCTGGCCGGCTCTCGCATGTCTTTATGAACCTCAGTCGCAAGTTGCCGCTCGCCATTGCCATGGCGCTGCTATTCACCCTGGCCGCCGGATTCTTCGGCCTCTGGTCGGCCCATCAATCCCTTGGCGTCTTTCACGGCGACGTACAGCGCCACATGGCCGCAGAGCGCCTTGCCGCAGAAGTGGAAGGCCACTTCAAGACCCAGGTCCAGGAATGGAAGAACGTGCTGCTGCGCGGCTCGGACAACGCGCTGCGCGAGCGGCACTGGAAGGGCTTTCTGTCCGATGAGCGCGCCGTGCAGGACAAGACCACCGCCTTGCTGGCCCTGGTGGAAGACACCGCCCTGCGCGAGATGGCCCAGCGCTTTGTGGCACAGCACCGCAAGATGGCCGAGGGCTATCGCGTGGGCCTGGACAAGTTCGAGGCCACGGGCTTCGACCCCTCCGTGGGCGACATGGCCGTGCGCGGCGTGGACCGCGAGCCGGCCGAGCTGCTGTCCCAACTCAAGGCAGGCATCGCTGCCCAGAGCAAGTCCGTGGCCGACGATGCGTACAGCAGCGGCAGGCGCGCCACGGAATTGAGCCTGGCGCTGATGCTGGTGGCGGCCGTGGCCGGCGTGGCCATTGGCTGGCTCATCACCCGCGCCGTGGTGGCACCGCTGCGCAGCGCGGTCCGGCTGGCCGAGAACGTGGCCCGTGGCCATCTGACCAATGCCATAGCGAGCGGCGGCCGCGACGAGCTGGGCCAGCTGCTGCGGGCGCTGGGCGCCATGCAGGAACAGCTGCGCAGCATCGTCGTGGAAGTGCGCGGCAATGCGGAGCAGGTGGCATCCGCCAGCTCGCAGATCGCAGCGGGCAACAGCGACCTGGCCCAGCGCACCGAGCAGCAGGCGTCGGCCCTGCAGATGACGGCATCCTCCATGGACCAGCTCGACTCCACCGTGCGCGGCAATGCCGATCACGCAGAGAAGGCCAACCTGCTGGCTTCGTCCGCCAGCGACATTGCCACGCGCGGCGGCGATGCCATCTCGGCCGTCGTGGGCACCATGCGCAGCATCCAGGATGCGTCCGAACGCGTGGTCAGCATCATCGAGGTGATCGACGGCATTGCCTTCCAGACCAACATTCTTGCGCTCAACGCGGCCGTGGAGGCCGCACGGGCCGGCGAGCAGGGCCGGGGCTTTGCGGTGGTGGCCGCCGAGGTGCGCACGCTGGCCCAGCGCAGCTCGGGTGCGGCGCGGGAGATCCGCGACCTGATCCAGGCCAACGCCCAGCGCGTGGCCCTGGGCGCCCAGGAGGTGGACAGTGCGGGCGCGACCATGGCCTCGGTGCAGGAGGCGATTGCCAAGGTCTCGCGCATGATCGGCGCCATCAGCCATTCCAGCGGCGAACAGAGCGCGGGCGTGAGCCATGTCAACAGCGCCATCGTCCGCATCGAGGAAGGCACCCAGCAGAACGCCGCGCTGGTGGAGCAGACCAGTTCGGCCGCCGAGAGCCTGCGCAAGCAGGCCCATCAGCTGGTCGAACTCATGTCAAGGTTCAGGACGGCTTGAACGCAGCGGCGGGCGCAGGGCGCAGCCGGTCGTGGAGGGCGGCCAGCACCAGGGTCGCGGCCACGGGCAGGGCCCAGCCCATGCCGTTGCCCGGCAGGCTGTTCAGGAACGCGGGCAGCCAGTCCTGCCAGCCGGCAGCCCTGGCTGCATCGATGAGACCAAACAACAGGGCCACGGCCAGCACCGGTGCGAACACCCGCTGCGCATTGCGCCACAGGCCCGACAGCAGGCTCAGCACCACCAGGGCGATGGCCAGCGGGTAGATGCCCACGAGCACGGGTCCGGATACGGCGATCAATTGGGCCAGGCCCTGGTTGGACACCAGAATGCAGGCCAGGCCGATGGCCACCACCACTGCACGGTAGGGCAGGCGCAGCATTTGGCTGAAGTAGGCGCCGCAGGCACTGACCAGGCCCACGGCCGTGGTCAGGCAGGCCAGGGAGATCACCACGGCCAGCAGCAGGCTGCCGATGGGGCCGAAGGTGTGATCCACATAGCGCGTGAGGATGAGCACGCCGGTCTGTGCCTGCGGGGCGATGGACTGGCTGGTGGCGCCCAGATGGATCAGCGACAGATACACCATGCCCAGTCCGACGGCGGCGATCACGCCCGCGACGATGGCGTAGCGCGTCTGCAGGCCGGTATCGGAGATGCCGCGGTCACGGATGGCGTTGACGATGACGATGCCGAAGGCCAGCGCCCCCAGCGCGTCCATGGTCTGGTAGCCCTCCAGGAAACCTTCGGTCAGCGGCGACACCAGGTAGTCGCCACTGGCCCTGGTGGCCTCCCCGGCCGGCAGCAGCACGGCGGCGGCGCCCAGCACCACCAGCGCCAGGATCAACACGGGCGTGATCAGCTTGCCGATGTTGTCGATCAGCTTGCCCGGGAACAGGGACAGGCCCATGACCAGGGCGAAGTACACGGCAGAGTAGATGAACAGGGCTGTGCTGCTGTGGCCCATGAAGGGCGCAAAGCCCATCTCGAACGACACCGTCGCCGTGCGCGGCGTGGCGAACAGCGGCCCCAGGATGAGATAGATCAGCAAGCCCAGCACCATTCCGGCCTTGCGGCCCACGGGCGAGGTCAGTGCGTCCATGCCGCCGCCCACGCGCGCCAGTGCGACCACCGTGAGCAGGGGCAGGCCCACGCCCGTCAGCAGGAAGCCGGTGGCCGCGGCGGCCGCGTGTTCGCCGGCGCCCTGGCCGACCATGGGCGGAAAGATGATGTTGCCCGCGCCGAGGAACAGCGCAAAGGTCATGAAGCCTAGGGCGATCAGGTCCCTGGTCTTGAGTGTTTGCATGGATGCAGAAATGAAAAGGCACCGCATTGCCGCATGGCAGGCGGTTCCGTAAACGGAGGTAGGCGCGGGTTGGAAGGCTGCGATGACGCAGGCCCGAAGGTCGCGCGTGGATCGCGCGGCCGGCTCCGCAAAGGGCAGCATTTTAGGGCTGCGGCCCGAAGCAGGTGTGAAATGTCAGTGATTGCTCTTGATGGGGTGCATGCAAACAATCCATGTCGTTTCAGTGACATGCCTGGAGGCGATGGCCATATTCCCGTCTGAAGATCAGGAGTTTCAGTCCACGGCCGACATCAGGCATCAAGGCCTGGCGCACCTGCGCCAGCCATGGCGTGGACAATGGCGCCATGGTTCTGCAACTGCATCTGTTCCCCTTGGCGAAGAATCCGCAACACGGGCTGCCGCACCTCGCGTGCGGGGAGCGGCCTTCGAGAGAGCTGCCCCATGGCTGATCTGTTCACCCAGGAGCCCTCCGCACCACTGGCCGAAGCCCTGCGGCCCAAGACCCTGGACGAGGTCGTGGGCCAGTCCCACCTGCTGGGCGAAGGCAAGCCGCTGCGCCTGGCCTTCCAGTCGGGCAAGCCGCATTCCATGATCTTCTGGGGGCCACCCGGCGTGGGCAAGACCACGCTGGCCCGGCTCACGGCCACGGCCTTCAAGTGCGAGTTCATTGCGCTGTCTGCGGTGTTCTCCGGGGTCAAGGACATCCGTGCGGCCATGGAGCAGGCGCAGCAGAACCTGGCCATGGGCCGGCACACCATCCTCTTCGTGGACGAGATCCACCGCTTCAACAAATCCCAGCAGGATGCGCTGCTGCCCTATGCGGAAAGCGGCCTGGTGACCTTCATCGGCGCCACCACGGAGAATCCGTCCTTCGAGGTGAACTCGGCCCTGCTGTCGCGCGCACAGGTCTATGTGCTGCAGTCCCTGACCGACGAAGAGCTCAGGCAGCTGCTGCAGCGTGCGCAGGAAAAGGCCCTGGGCGGCCTGCAGTTCGACGACCTGGCGCGGGACACCATCATCGGCTATGCCGATGGCGACGCCCGGCGGTTCCTTAACCTGCTGGAGCAATGCCAGACTGCGGCGGGCGCTGCAGGCGTCACCCGGATCGATGCCGAATTCGTGCAGAACGCGCTGACCCTGAATGCCAGGCGCTTCGACAAGGGGGGCGACAACTTCTACGACCAGATCTCGGCCCTGCACAAGTCCGTGCGCGGCTCCCATCCGGATGCAGCGCTCTACTGGCTCACCCGCATGCTCGACGGCGGCGCCGATGCGCGCTACCTGTCGCGGCGCATCGTGCGCATGGCCTGGGAAGACATAGGCCTGGCCGATCCGCGCGCCATGCAGATCGCCAACGATGCGGCCCTGACCTACGAGCGCCTGGGCAGCCCCGAAGGCGAGCTGGCCCTGGGCCAGGCCGTCATCTACCTGGCCATGGCTCCCAAGAGCAACGCCGGCTACAACGCCTACAACAAGGCCCGGGCCTTCGTGAAGCAGGACAGGAGCCGCGAGGTGCCCGTGCACCTGCGCAACGCGCCCACCAAGCTCATGAAGGAGCTGGGCTACGGCCATGAATACCGCTACGCGCACGACGAGCCCAACGCCTACGCGGCCGGCGAGACCTATCTGCCCGAGGGCATTGCGGAGCCGGGCTGGTACCAGCCCGTGCCACGGGGCCTGGAGATCAAGATCGGCGAGAAGCTGGCCGTGCTGCGCAAGTGGGATGAAGAGGCTGGCGGCGGCGGCGCATAGCCGAATCCCGTGAGAGCAGGCCGGGGCTGGAGCCAGGGCTAGGCGCCCGGGCCGGGCTCCACCGTCACATCCCGCGCGTGCAAGGGAGCGTGGCAGTGCGAGCAGACGATCAGGGGATCGAACGTGTGGCCGCACACCGAATGCCGGTGCAGCAGGGGCCGGCCTTCCTCGCCGGACATGTGCACATCGCCCCAGTGCACGATGGCCATGACCACGGGATGCAGGTCCAGTCCCTTGGACGTGAGGCGGTACTCGTGCCGCACCGGCGCCTCCTGGTAGGCCACCTTCTTGAGCACGCCGGCCTCGACCAGCCTGGCCAGCCTGTCCGACAGCATAGGGCGTGAAATGCCCAGGCGCCCCAGGAATTCATCGAAGCGGCGCACTCCCAGAAAGCAGTCGCGCAGCACCAGCAGCGTCCAGCGGTCACCGATGACCGAGACCGTGCGTGCGATGGAGCAGCGCTCCTCTTCCAGTTCGTTCCATTTCATTGGGCAGTTCCCCGCTTGACGGGTTCAGATTTTAAACCTACCGTGCATAAAGTTCAAAAAATGAACTGACTTCTTCATCCACGGAGATTCCATGACCGACAAGAAAGCTATCCTCGTCATCGGTGCCGGTGACGCCACGGGCGGGGCGATTGCCCGGCGCTTTGCGCGCGAAGGCTATATCGCCTGCGTCACCCGCCGCGATGCCGACAAACTCCAGCCGCTGGTCGAGCAGATCCGCGCCGCAGGGGGTGAAGCCCATGGTTTTGGCAGCGACGCGCGCAAGGAAGAGGAAATGGTGGCCCTGGTGCAGAAGATCGAGGCCGAGATCGCACCCATCGAGGTCGCCGTCTTCAACATCGGCGCCAACGTGCGCTTCGGCATCACCGAAACCACGGCGCGCGTCTACTTCAAGGTCTGGGAGATGGCCTGCTTCGCCGGCTTTCTGATGGGGCGGGAGGCGGCCAGGGTGATGCTGCCGCGCGGCCGGGGCACCATCATCTTCACGGGTGCCACGGCCAGCCTGCGCGGGCGCGAGGGCTTTGCCGCGTTTGCCGGTGCCAAGCATGGCCTGCGCGCCCTGGCGCAGAGCATGGCGCGCGAACTCTGGCCCAAGGGCATCCATGTGGCCCATCCCGTGATCGACGGCGCCATAGACACCGAATTCATCCGCAGCAATTTCCCCGAGCGCTATGCCCTCAAGGAGCAGGGCGGCATCCTCAATCCCGAGCACATTGCCGACCTCTACTGGCAACTGCACCAGCAGCCGCGCGACGCCTGGACGCACGAGACCGAGATCCGTCCCTGGATGGAGCCGTGGTGAGCCGCCTTGCCTTATCGCATCGTCACTTCCTCCCACTCCCGCAGGCCACGCCATGAACACCAAGGTGCAATTTCTCTTCGACTTCGGCAGCCCCAACGCCTATCTCTGCCACCAGATCATTCCCCGGATCGAGGCGCGCAGCGGCATCCGCTTCGAATATGTGCCTGTCCTGCTGGGAGGCCTGTTCAAGCTGGCCAACAACCGCTCCCCGGCCGAGGCCAATGCCGACATTCCCAACAAGCGCGCCTATGAGGCGCTGGAGCTGCAGCGCTTCGTGCACAGGCACAGCCTCACGCGCTTCCGGATGAATCCGCACTTTCCCGTGAACACCCTGCAGATCATGCGTGGGGCCGTGGCCGCCCAGGACATGGGCTGCTTCGAGCGCTATGTCGATGCGGTGTTCTCCAGCATGTGGGAGAAGGGCTGCAAGATGGACGATGCCCAGGTGATCGGCACCGAGCTGTCCGAGGCGGGTCTGGACGCCCCAGCCCTGATCGCCGCAAGCCAGACGCCCGAAGTCAAGGCCCGGCTGCTGGCAAATACCGAGCAGGCCTTCCACCGTGGCGCTTTCGGATCGCCCACCTTTTTTGTTGGCGACGAGATCTACTTCGGCAAGGACCGCCTGCGCGATGTGGAGGAAGAAGCGCTGCGGGCCTGAAGCCAGCCTCAGGCCGACCGTCCGTCGTAGCGCGTGATGCGCAAGGCTTCGGCATCCACGCCTTCCAGGCAGCGCACGTTGACGGCCGCCATGTGCCGGCCCTTGGGATCGGTGGCTTCGCCGAAAGGGTGGATGCCGCAGGTCGGGCAGAAGCGGTGCTGGATCAGATGCCGGTGGAAGGTGTAGGAGCGCATCTGCTCCTCGGGCGTGCTCAGCTGCAGCTGTTCGCGGGGCACGAACCACATGAGGGCGCCCTTGCGCGCGCAGATGGAGCAGTTGCAGGCCATGACCTGGGTGAGTTCGCCTTCCACATCGAAAGCGATGCCGCCGCAGTGGCAGCTGCCGTGGTATTTCATCGGGGTTCTCCGTGGCCGCCGCTTGCTGGCGGCACTGCCGTTGATGGTAGGAGTTCATGCTGGCTGCGGCAAATTGCTGCAGTGCTACATAAGAGCGCGTGGCTTGTAAAGCCTCGGGAAACCCCGCTGCAACAAGGCGTTGCAGGCCACCGGGGGGTGCCTAGAATCGCCCATCCCCTGCGGCTTCCTGATCACAAGCCGGGATGCGGCAGGAGAGCTTCCACCACCATGGCATTGCTGGCTCCGTTCGTTTGGATGCGAGGCACGCTGAATGTCTCCATCCTGAGCAAAAGGGGAGAGCGCATATGGACATACTGCTTCAGCAGGTCATCAACGGATTGGTCCTGGGCAGCATGTATGCCCTGATCGCCCTGGGCTACACCATGGTGTACGGCATCATCCAGCTCATCAACTTCGCCCATGGCGAGGTGCTCATGGTCGGGGCGCTGACCAGCTGGAGCTGCATAGGCCTGATGCAGGAGGCCATGCCGGGCGCACCGGGCTGGCTGATCCTGCTGCTGGCGACGGTGATCGCCTGCGTGGTGGCCGCCGCACTGAATTTCGTGATCGAGAAAGTGGCCTACCGGCGCCTGCGCAGCAGCCCGCGCCTGGCGCCCCTGATCACGGCCATCGGCGTCTCGCTGCTGCTGCAGACGCTGGCCATGATCATCTGGAAGCCCAACTACAAGGCCTATCCCACGCTGCTGCCGAGCACGCCCTTCGAGATCGGCACGGCGGTGATCACGCCCACCCAGATCCTGGTGCTGGTGGTCACGGCGATTGCGCTGGCTGCGCTGACCTACCTGGTCAACTACACCAAGCTCGGGCGCGCCATGCGGGCCACGGCCGAGAATCCGCGCGTGGCGGCCTTGATGGGCGTCAAGCCTGACATGGTGATCTCTGCCACCTTCATCATCGGCGCCGTGCTGGCGGCCATCGCGGGCATCATGTACGCCTCCAACTACGGTACGGCCCACCACACCATGGGCTTTCTGCCGGGGCTCAAGGCCTTCACGGCGGCCGTGTTCGGCGGCATCGGCAACCTGGCGGGCGCCGTGGTCGGCGCCATGCTGCTGGGGCTGATCGAGTCCATTGGCTCGGGCTACATCGGTGATCTCACGGGCGGCGTGCTGGGCAGCCACTACACCGACATCTTCGCCTTCATCGTGCTCATCATCATCCTGACGCTGCGCCCCTCGGGCCTGCTGGGTGAGCGAGTGGCCGACCGCGCCTGAGGAGAGACGCATGAACAGCAAGAAGACCGTGCAATGGATCCTGGGTGGCCTGGCGCTGCTGGCGCTGCCGCTGGTGCTGCAGTATTTCGGCAATGCCTGGGTGCGCATCGCCGACCTGGCGCTGCTCTATGTGCTGCTGGCACTGGGCCTGAACGTGGTGGTGGGCTACGCGGGCCTGCTGGACCTGGGCTATGTGGCGTTCTACGCCGTGGGCGCCTACATGTTCGCGCTGATGGCCTCGCCGCATCTGGCGGAGACCTTCGAGGGCTTTGCCGCCATGTTCCCGGACGGGCTGCATACCTCCATCTGGCTGGTGATACCGCTGGCGGCGCTGCTGGCGGCCATCACGGGGATTTTGCTGGGCATTCCGGTGCTCAAGCTGCGCGGGGACTACCTGGCCATCGTCACGCTGGGCTTCGGCGAGATCATCCGCATCTTCATGAACAACCTGGACCAGCCGGTCAACATCACCAATGGCCCCAAAGGCATAGGCCAGATCGACTCGGTCAAGATCCTGGGACTGGACCTGGCCAAGCGCCAGGAGATCTTCGGCTACGACATCAGCTCGGTCACGCTGTACTACTACCTGTTCCTCTTCCTGGTGCTGGTCAGCATCGTGATCTGCTGGCGCCTGCAGGACTCGCGCATAGGCCGCGCCTGGATGGCCATCCGCGAGGATGAGATCGCCGCCAAGGCCATGGGCATCAACACGCGCAACATGAAGCTGCTGGCCTTCGGCATGGGCGCCTCTTTTGGCGGTGTCTCGGGCGCCATGTTCGCGGCCTTCCAGGGCTTCGTCTCGCCCGAGTCGTTCAGCCTCATGGAGTCCATCATGATCGTGGCAATGGTGGTGCTCGGCGGCCTGGGCCATCTGCCCGGCGTGATCCTGGGCGCGGTGCTGCTGTCGGCGTTGCCCGAGGTGCTGCGCTATGTGGCCGGTCCCCTGCAGCAGATGACCGATGGGCGGCTCGATGCCTCCATCCTGCGCCAGCTGCTGATCGCGCTGGCCATGATCGTCATCATGCTGATGCGTCCGCGCGGCCTGTGGCCGTCGCCCGAGCATGGCAAGAACCTGCCGCACCAGTCCTGAGCATGGAGAAACCGCAGATGGCGAATACGGCAGACAACAGCTCCAGCGCTCCGGTGCTCAGGGTTTCGGGCATTTCCAAACGCTTCGGCGGGCTGCAGGCGCTGTCCGATGTGGGCATGACCATTGGCCGGGGCCAGGTCTACGGACTGATCGGACCCAATGGCGCGGGCAAGACCACCTTCTTCAACGTGATCACGGGCCTGTACACGCCCGACAGCGGCAGTTTCGAGCTGGCCGGCAAGGCCTACGAGCCCACGGCCGTGCACAAGGTGGCCAAGGCCGGCATTGCGCGCACCTTCCAGAACATCCGGCTGTTTGCCGAGATGACGGCGCTGGAGAACGTGATGGTCGGGCGCCATGTGCGCACGCACTCGGGCCTGATCGGCGCGGTGCTGCGCACGCGCGGCTTCAAGGCCGAGGAGGCCGCCATCCGCGCGCGCGCCCGTGAATTGCTGGACTACGTGGGCATCTCCAAGTACGCGGACTTCAAGGCCCGCACGCTGAGCTACGGCGACCAGCGGCGCCTGGAAATCGCCCGCGCCCTGGCCACCGACCCGCAGCTGATCGCGCTGGACGAGCCTGCCGCCGGCATGAATGCCACCGAGAAAGTGCAGCTGCGCGAGCTGATCGACCGCATCCGCCGCGACCAGCGCACCATCTTGCTGATCGAGCACGACGTGAAGCTGGTCATGGGCCTGTGCGACCGCGTCACCGTGCTCGACTATGGCAAGCCCATTGCCGAAGGCACGCCGGCCGAGGTGCAGAAGAACGACAAGGTGATCGAAGCCTATCTGGGCACGGGAGGACACTGAACCATGGGCGAGCAAGAGCAAGACAAGGGCGCGTCCCCTCCGGTGCTGCTGAAGGTCGAGGGCCTGAAGGTGGCCTATGGCGGCATTCAGGCCGTCAAGGGCGTGGACTTCGAGGTGCGCCAGGGCGAGCTGGTCTCGCTGATCGGCTCCAACGGTGCCGGCAAGACCACCACCATGAAGGCCGTCACGCGCAGCCTGCAGATGGCGGACGGCGACGTGCACTACCTGGGCCGCAGCATCCGGGGCGTGGGCGCCTGGGATCTGGTGGCCCAGGGCCTGGTCATGGTGCCCGAAGGGCGCGGCGTGTTTGCGCGCATGACCATCACCGAGAACCTGCTCATGGGCGCCTACACGCGCAACGACAAGGCCGGCATTGCCGCCGACATCGAGCGCATGTTCGGCATCTTCCCGCGGCTGAAGGAGCGCCGCGACCAGCTGGCCGGCACCATGTCGGGTGGCGAGCAGCAGATGCTGGCCATGGCGCGCGCGCTGATGAGCCAGCCCAAGGTGCTGCTGCTGGACGAGCCCTCCATGGGCCTGTCGCCCATCATGGTGGACAAGATCTTCGAGGTGGTGAGCGACGTGCACGGCCTGGGCGTGACCCTTGTGCTGGTCGAGCAAAATGCCAGCCGTGCGCTGGCGCTGGCCGATCGCGGCTATGTGATGGAGTCCGGCCTGATCACCATGACGGGGCCCGGCCAGACCCTGCTCAGCGACCCGCGCGTGCGGGCTGCCTATCTGGGCGAGTGAGCGCCACGGCTGCCGTGAGCGCGGGGATGGATGGAATGCCCCGTGCCACTGACGGGATATGGCAAAAATATGACGATTTGATGAAGATTCATCAAGCGTCGATCGATGCGAGACTTTGCGTATTTGTGCGATGGAATGGGTTATTCGAGGAAATTCGCGCAAAAAGGCAATTTTTGGAAAGAAATCGAAAATCCGCCCTGCCCAGTGCCGGACGCGATAATTTGGGTTTCCCCGCGTCGGGCTGCACATCACATGAACTGGCTCCAACACATCCCCGTCGGGCTGCAGACCGTGGTCCTGCTGGCCATGAGCAATGTCTTCATGACCTTCGCCTGGTATGGCCACCTGAAGAACCACGCCTCGTCGCCCTGGTACGTGGCAGCCCTTGTCAGCTGGGGCATCGCGCTGTTCGAGTACCTGCTGCAGGTGCCCGCCAACCGCATAGGCCACACGCAGTTCAGCGTGGCGCAGCTCAAGATCATCCAGGAGGTGATCACGCTGGCGGTGTTCGCGCCCTTTGCCGTGCTCTACCTGAACCAGCCGCTCAAATGGGACTTCCTCTGGGCCGGGCTGTGCATGGTGGGCGCGGTGTACTTTATTTTTCGCAGCGGCTGACAGGGCGGCGCGCCGGCGCGCAAAAACGCGCCTGGGACTCAAGAGTACACTTCGCCCCGTTCAAGCCGGGAAGCCATGCCAAGCATCCGCAATGTGACGCAGTGAGTCGCCTGGTTCCCCCTGTTTCCCGGTAAGGAGCATTCATGCTTTTTGGCAAGTTATTGCCGCGCGAAGGCAATTTTTTCGAGATGTTCAACCAGCATGCCGATCGCATCGTCGAAGCCGCGCATGCCTTCTCGCAGCTTGTCGCCAACTACAACGATCCTCATCTTCGCGAGAAGTACAACGAGGACGTGAACAACGCCGAGCGTGCCGCAGACCGCGTGACGCACGACGTCACCAAGGCGCTGCACAAGACCTTCATCACGCCGCTGGACCGCGAGCACATCCACTCGCTGATCAACACCATGGACGACGTGGCCGACCTGATCCAGGACTCGGCCGAGACCATGGCGCTGTACGACGTGCGCCACATGACGGAAGAGATCACGCGCCTGACGGACCTGTGCGTGCGCTGCTGCGAGCGGCTGCGCGATGCGGTCAAGCTGCTGTCGCGCATCTCCGATCCCTCGGTGGTGGACGCGGCGATGAAGACCTGCGAGGAAATCGACCGTCTCGAATCGGACGCCGACCGCGTGATGCGCTCGGCCATGAGCAAGCTGTTCCGCGAAGAGCCCGATGTGCGCGAAGTCATCAAGCTCAAGGCCATCTACGAGCTGCTGGAGACGGTGACCGACCGCTGCGAGGACGTGGCCAACCTGATCGAGGGCATCGTCCTCGAGAATTCCTGAGCCCTCGCGGAGTCGTTTCTCTATGGAATCCGTACAAGCGGCCCTGTGGGTCGTGATCCTGCTGGTGGTGCTGGCCCTGCTGTTCGACTTCATGAACGGCTTCCACGATGCTGCCAACTCGATCGCCACCGTGGTCTCCACGGGCGTGCTCAAGCCCACGCAGGCCGTGGCCTTCGCGGCCTTCTTCAACGTGGTGGCGGTCTTTGTCTTTCACCTGAGCGTGGCAGCCACCGTGGGCAAGGGGATCGTGCAGCCCGGCATCGTCGACACGCATGTGGTCTTCGGTGCCCTGGTCGGTGCCATTGCCTGGAACGTGATCACCTGGCACTACGGCATCCCCAGCAGTTCCTCGCATGCGCTGATCGGCGGCATCGTGGGTGCGGTGATGGCCAAGGCCGGCGCAGGCGCGCTGATTGCCAGCGGCATCGGGAAGACCGTGGCTTTCATCTTCGTCTCGCCGCTGCTGGGCTACCTGCTGGGCTCGCTGATGATGGTGCTGGTGGCCTGGGTCTGCCGGCGCGCCGCGCCCAACAGGGTGGACCGCTGGTTCCGCAGGCTGCAGCTGGTCTCCGCCGGTGCCTATAGCCTGGGCCACGGCGGCAATGATGCGCAAAAGACCATCGGCATCATCTGGCTGCTGCTGATCGCCACCGGCTATGCCAATGCCGGCGACGCCGAGCCGCCGCTGTGGACCATCGTCAGCTGCTACCTGGCCATCGGCCTGGGAACCATGTTCGGCGGCTGGCGCATCGTCAAGACCATGGGCCAGAAGATCACCAAGCTCAAGCCCGTGGGCGGCTTCTGCGCCGAAAGCGGTGGTGCACTGACGCTGTTCTTTGCAACCTTCCTGGGCGTGCCGGTCTCGACCACGCACACCATCACCGGTGCCATCGTCGGCGTGGGCTCCACCCAGCGCGCCAGCGCCGTGCGCTGGGGCGTGGCAGGCAACATCGTCTGGGCCTGGGTGCTGACGATCCCTGCCAGCGCCTTCGTGGCATCGATTGCCTACTGGATCAGCCTGCAGCTGTATTGAGCCGGGGCTGCTGCCGCCAAAAAGAAAGACCGCCCATGGCGGTCTTTCTTTTTTCGGGGGAAGCGTTGGCTGCGCCTCACTGCGAAATCTTGCGCGCCTCCTCCACCTGGTGCTCGAAGTAGTGCTGGAAGCTGTAGGCAATGCTGGCCATGAGCACGGCGGCGCCCAGCATCAGCGACAGCGCAATGGCAAAGATGGTTGACCAGCCCGTGCGTCCGGCCTGCGCCTGCACGTCAATGCCGGGGTTGTGGCGCCGGTTCCAGGCTTCGGTATCGGTCAGCCCGTAGAGGATGGCGCGCAGCGCGCAGCCGGCGATGGTGAAGCCCAGCAGCGGAATCAGCAGCCAGCTGAGCTGGTCGTCCTGTCCCAGTTGCTGCACGCGTTCGATGCCGTACACGCCCAGCGCCGTGGGCACGGGCAGCAGCCAGCCCAGCCAGTCGCCGAGCCCATGCAGGTAAAAGCGATGCAGCCCCAGCGGCCCGCCCACAAAGGCCAGCCAGGCGGCCAGTGTCTTGTTCCTGGGGCGGGGAGCCCGGTCGGCGCCGGTGGTCTGGGGCAGGGGCGTGCTGGGTCGGTTCATGCGCCCATTATTCGGGCGAACTGCGGTCGCCGTCTCCCAGGGTCTTCTCCATGAGCACGATGTCCAGCCAGCGGCCGAACTTCCATCCCATGGAGCGCAGCGTGCCCGCAGGGGTGAAGCCTGCAGCGCGGTGCACCCCGATGGAGCCGGCATTGGCCGAGTCGCCGATCACCGCCAGCAGCTTGCGCACGCCGGCCGCCTCGCAGTCGTGCGACAGCGCATCGATCAACAGGCGGCCCACGCCCTGGCCGCGTGCCGCGTCATGCACATAGATGGAATCCTCGGCAGAAAAACGATAGGCCGGGCGCGGCTTGAACCAGTTGGCGTAGGCAAAGCCCAGCACCTGGCCCTGTGCGTCCACGGCGACCAGATAGGGCAGGCCCTTGGCCAGCACATCCGCGCGGCGCGTGGCCATGTCGGCTTCGGAAGGGGGATCGGTCTCGAACGTTCCTGTGCCATGCAGCACGTGGTGGCGGTAGATGGCGGTGATGGCAGCGAGATCGCTGTCCTGGCTTGGGCGGATGGTAGGCATGAGAAAAGAAGTTCGATATAATCGCTGGTTTTACGGCGTGTCGCTGGCCGGGTGGCCATGTCGCGTGTCTCAAACGCCGCAAAACTCTGTGCAGCCATTTATTGTGTGTTAATTACGTGGTGGCTGCGCCACCCGAAGGAAAATCATGGTCGTCATTCGACTCTCTCGCGGCGGTTCCAAGGCCCGTCCGTTCTACAACATCGTTGCTGCTGACAAGCGCGTTCGCCGCGATGGTTCGTTCATCGAACGTCTGGGCTTCTACAACCCCAACGCCCGTGGTGGCGAAGAGGGTCTGCGCGTTGCTCTGGACCGCGTGAACTACTGGAAGGGCGTTGGCGCGCAGGCTTCCGAGACCGCAGAGCGCCTGATCAAGCAGGCCACCCAGAAGACTGCTGCTTAATCCAGCACCCCTTCTGAAATCGGGTTCCGTTGGCTTGTCTGACGGGGCCCGTTTTTGTTTTCCCCCTCCGGATCGCCTTGCACCGATCTGCATTGACCGTCCACCTACTGCCTACCGACTGCCATGAGCCACATGCCTGAACTCGAAGCCAGCGTCCTGCCTGCCGATGCCGTGGAGGTCGGGCGCATCGCCGATGCCTGGGGCATCAAGGGCTGGTTCAAGGTGGCGGCCTTCAGTTCCGACCCCGAGGCCCTGTTCACGGCCAAGCAGTGGTATCTGCAGCCCGCCGAAAAAGGCGCCCGGCAGTTCACCGGAACCGTGCTGCTGCCGGTCAAGCAGGCGCGCGTGCACTCCGACTCCGTCGTCGCCACCTCGCCCGCCGTGAACGACCGCAACGCTGCCGAGGCCCTGCGCGGTGCACGCATCTTCGTGGCGCGCAGCGATTTTCCGCAGCCCGAGGATGGCGAGTATTACTGGGTCGACCTGCTGGGCCTGTCCGTGGTCAACCGCGAAGGCGTGGCCCTGGGCATCGTCCGAGACCTGCTGTCCACCGGCCCGCAGACCGTGCTGGTGCTGGCCTATGAAGAGGATGGCAAGGAGCGCGAGCGCATGATTCCCTTTGTCGACGCCTATGTGGACAAGGTGGATCTGCCGGGCAAGACCATCGTTGCCGACTGGCAGCCCGACTACTGATCGCCCACATCCATGCGCTTCGACATCCTCACGCTGTTTCCCGAGCTGTTCACGCCGTTTCTCGAAAGCGGCGTGACGCGCCGGGCCTATGCCTCGGGCCAGGTCGGCGTGCACCTGTGGAATCCGCGCGACCATGCCCAGGGCAACTACCGGCGCGTGGACGACCGGCCCTTCGGCGGCGGGCCGGGCATGGTGATGATGGCCGAGCCGCTGCAGCGCTGCCTGGAGGCGGTGCAGCAGGCGCGCCGCGACGCGGGCGAGACCGAGCCGGCGCCGGTGGTGCTGTTTTCGCCGATAGGCACGACGCTGCGCCACTGCGTGGTCGCCGACTGGGCGCAGGGGCAGGGTGCCATCTTGCTGTGCGGCCGCTACGAGGGGTTGGACCAGCGCTTCATCGATGCCCATGTCACGCACCAGCTGAGCCTGGGCGACTTCGTGCTCTCCGGTGGCGAGATTGCCGCCATGGCCTTGCTCGATGCCGTGGCCCGGTTGCAGCCCGGCGTGCTCAACGACGAGGGCAGCTTCCAGCAGGACAGCTTCAATCCCGCGCTCGATGGTCTGCTCGATTGCCCGCACTACACGCGCCCCGAAGTCTGGGAAGGGCGCGAAGTGCCGGCGCCGCTGTTGTCTGGGCACCACGCGCAGATCGAGCGCTGGCGCCGCGACCAGCGCCTGTCCATCACGGCCAGGCACCGGCCCGAGCTGATAGAGCAGGCACGCGCCCAGGGCCTGCTCAATGCCAAGGACGAGGGGTTTTTGGCAAAAAACGCCGCCGGGCTATAATCCGCGATTCTTCGATCCTCTATCCGGCCGCTGCTACGAACAAAGCAGCCATGGCGCCAATCCCGGCGCTTGCCAATCCTGGCGCGGACAAGATCGATTGGATGTTGACCATGAATCTGATCCAGACCCTCGAGCAAGAGGAAATCGCCCGTCTGAACAAGACCATCCCCCAGTTCGCCCCCGGTGACACCGTCATCGTGAGCGTGAACGTGGTCGAAGGCAGCCGCAAGCGCGTGCAGGCCTACGAAGGCGTCGTGATCGCCAAGCGCAACCGTGGCCTGAACAGCGGCTTCACCGTGCGCAAGATCTCCAGTGGTGAAGGCGTGGAGCGTACGTTCCAGACCTACTCGCCCCTGATCGCCGGCATCGAAGTCAAGCGTCGCGGTGATGTGCGTCGTGCCAAGCTGTACTACCTGCGCGAGCGCAGCGGCAAGTCGGCCCGCATCAAGGAAAAGCTGCCGTCGCGTGTCAAGGTTTCTGCCGAAGCCTGAGCACCTGCGTCACAGCTGGAAAGCCGCTACAGTCGCCTGTAGCGGCTTTTTTGTTGCCCGGTCGTTTCTCACCACATTCCTTCATTCGTGTCCTCTCTGCCCGATACCGCCATACCCGTGCCGACCGGCGGCCCGACGCCAGCGGCCGTCGCCTCGGTCGCCGACCCGCGCATGGCGCAACTGGTGGGCAGGGACAGCCACCTGCCCGCCGTGCCTCTGGAGGCCCGCGCGCCGGATGCCCTGCGCCAGCGCTTTGCGCGGCCGCCCCGCTGGGCTCCCGAGGTGGTGCGCGAGAAACGCTTCAGTGATCGCCAGCCCACCGATGCCGCCGTGCTCGTGCCCATCGTGCTGCGCTCCGAGCCCACGGTGCTGCTGACCGAACGCACGGCCCATCTGTCCACGCATTCGGGCCAGGTGGCCTTTCCGGGTGGCAAGCGCGATCCTGAGGATGTGTCTGCCCAGGCCACGGCCCTGCGCGAGGCGCAGGAGGAAGTCGGGCTTGCTGCCGGCGATGTGGAAGTGTTGGGCACCCTGCCCATCTACACCACGGGCACGGCCTTTCTGATCACGCCGGTGGTGGCCCTGGTCGATCCCCGGGCGCGCCTGCATCCCAATCCCTACGAGGTGGCGGACGTGTTCGAGGTGCCGCTGTCCTTTTTGCTCGATCCTGCCAACCATGAGCGCCACGCCATGGTCTGGAACGGCGTGCCGCGCGAATGGTTTGCCATGCCCTACCAGGATGGAGACCGCCAGCGCTACATCTGGGGCGCCACGGCCGGCATGCTGCGCAATCTTTACCGATTCCTGTCGGCCTGATGCCCGGATGGGGTGCCGTGCCACCCCGGGGTCACGGGCCTGCCCGCATGCGCCAGTATGATGGCCGGATGAGTTTCTTTGCCATTCTGATCGCCTTGCTGATCGAGCAGGCGCGCCCCCTGACGCCGGCCAACCTGGTGCACACAGGCTACAGGGCCTGGACGGTTTCGGTGCGCCGCAACTTCGATGCCGGCCAGGCGCACCACGGCTGGCTGGCCTGGACCGTGGCGGTGGCGCTGCCCTGCGTGCTGGTGACAGGCATCTATCTGCTGCTGCTGTGGGGCGTGGGCTGGCCGCTGGCCATGGTCTGGAATGTGGCCGTGCTCTACGTCACGCTGGGCTTTCGCCAGTTCAGCCACCACTTCACGCGCATCCGCGATGCGCTGGATGCAGGTGACGAGTACGCGGCGCGCGAAGCCCTCGCCCACTGGCAGCAGGTGGACGCCAGCGAAGTGCCCCGCAGCGAGGTGGTGCGCCATGTGATCGAGTATTCGGTGCTGGCAGCGCATCGCCATGTGTTTGGCGTGCTGTTCTGGTTCTCTGCACTGGCGGCGCTGGGCCTGGGCCCGCTGGGCGCCGTGTTCTACCGCATGACCGAGCACCTGTCGCGCTCCTGGTCGCGCAAGGGCCTGCTGGGTGGCAGCCAGGTCAGTGTCCAGTTGCAGCACGCCTCACGGTTGGCCTGGACCGTGATCGACTGGCTGCCCGCACGGCTGACGGCTCTTTCCTTTGCCGTGGTCGGCAGTTTCGAGGAGGCCATCGAGGGCTGGCGCTTCCATGCCCAGCGCTTTCCCAACGACAACGACGGCGTGATCCTGGCCGCCACCTCGGGCGCCATCAACGTGCGCCTGGGCGGCGAGGCACTCAAGCGCCGCGAGGGCATCTCGGTGACCCGTGACGACGGCGAGGAGATCGACCTCGACGTGGACAGCGAAGCCACGCCGGGCCGTGAGCCCGAGATCGGCCACCTGCGCAGCGTGGTCGGCCTGGTCTGGCGCTCGGTCGTGGTCTGGCTGCTGTTGCTGGCCCTGCTGTCGCTGGCGCGCCTGTTGGGCTGAGTGCGGAGCCTGCGGGCGAGTCCTGGATGACGCCCCTTTGGAGGCGTCGTTTCTTCCTCCCGGAGCGGCCCGGTGGCGTTTGGGGGAGGCTCAATACTTCGTGGCCTGACTCAACTCATCAAACAGCTCGGCATAGATGCAGTACCGGTTGGCACTGATGTCATGGTCGGCGTCCATGCCGTGTTCCTCATCCTCCACGCGCGGCATGACCGCGCATCCGGGCTCGTGCAGGTGGGTGCAGTTGTAGAACTTGCATTCCTGCGCATGGGCGCCGATGTCGGGCATGCAGCGGGGCAGGTCGGTGGGTTCGATGTGGCGCAGGCCGAACTCCTGGAAGCCCGGCGAGTCGATCAGGGCTGTCGTGCGCTCCGCGTCCATCCAGTACCAGCTGGTCGTGGTGGTCGTGTGCTTGCCGGAGTTCAGTGCCTGCGAGATCTCGTTGGTGGCCGCGCGTGCGCCGGGGACCAGCAGGTTGATCAGGGTGCTCTTTCCCGAGCCGGAAGGGCCCAACACCAGCGTGGCCTTGCCCTTGAGGTGCTTCATCAGCAGCTGCCGATCGGCCTCGCCCTCATTGGCCAGCGACAGCGACAGTACCTCGTAGTGCGGCTTTTCCTGGCCCAGGTACATCTCGCGATAAGGCTCCAGGCGCTCCCAGGCGTCGGCAAAGGGCTCGGCCAGGTCACGCTTGTTGAGGGCAATCAGGGGCTTGATGTGGGTGGCTTCGGCAGTGATCAGGGCGCGGGCCAACTGGCTTTCGGAGAAGACCGGCTCGGCGGCGATCAGGATCAGCACCTGGTCGATGTTGGCTGCAAAGGACTTGGTGCGTATCTCGTCCTGCCGGTAGAACAGGTTGCGCCGCTCCAGCACCTTTTCTATGGTGCCTTCCTCCCCCTGGCCTGGGGGCGGAAGTTGCCAGCGCACGCGGTCGCCCACCACGGTCTGGCTCTTCTTGCCGCGCGGGTGGCAGATGTGGCGCGAGCCGTCTTCGGTCTCGACCACGCAATGGCGGCCATGGCTGGAGACGACCAGGCCTTCGTGCAGTGCGGAGCGCTCAGCCATGGGTCAGCGGGGTGCGATTCATGGGCGCGCCAGCAACGCATCGATACGCCTTGCGCACTCGATGTCGGTGGACGAGATGCCGTTCACGTCATGCGTGTTCAGGCGTACACCGCAGCGGCCGTAGCTGACGGTCAGGTCGGGATGGTGGTCCTGCTGGTGGGCGATCAGGGCCAGCGCATTCACGAAGGCCATGGTCTCGTAGTAGTTGGCGAAGGCGTAGCTCTTGGCGATGGCATCGCCATCGAGCTGCCAGCCCGGCAGGGCGGCCAGTGCGGTGTGCAGTTCGTCGGAAGTCAGCGCGCGGCGCTGCTGGTTGGACCAGTCCTGTTGTTGCAAGCGTTGTGTGCTCATGGTGAGTGCGTATGGTTCAGGTCGGAGAGGGCATGCGCGCCAGCCGGGCGAGGGCGGGCGGATGCGAGTAGTAAAAGCTCACGTACCAGGGATCGGGCGTGAGCGTTGAAGCATTGTCCTCGTACAGCTTGAGCAGTGCCGAGGCCAGGTGGGCGCCGCTGGCCTGTTGCATGGCGTAGGCATCGGCTTCGAACTCGTCGCGGCGCGACAGGGCCGAGAACAGTGGGGTGACAAAGAAGCTGAACACCGGCACGGCCAGCAGGAACAGCAGCAGCGCCACGGCCTCGTTGCCGGCGCCGATGCCGCTGTGTCCCAGCGCAAGGTCCAGACCCGGACGCACGCCCAGGCCCAGGTAGAACCACAGCTGCTGCGACAGCCAGCCCAGCAGCGCAAAGCCCGCCAGGCTGGCGGCAAACATCAGCAGCATGCGCTTGAGGATGTGGCGGTGGTTGAAATGGCCCAGCTCATGCGCGAGCACGGCCTCCACCTCGTCGGCGTCCAGCTGCTTGAGCAAGGTGTCGAAGAACACCACGCGCTTGGAGTGGCCGAAGCCCGTGAAATAGGCATTGGCATGTGCCGAGCGGCGGCTGCCGTCCATCACGAACAGGCCCTTGGCCGTGAAGCCGCAGCGCTGCATCAGTGCGCTCACGCGCTCCTTGAGCGGGCCGTCCTCCAGCGGATCGAACTTGTTGAACAGCGGTGCGATGAAGGTCGGGAAGATCCACATCAGCAGCAGGTTGAAGCCCGTCCAGACGGCCCATGCCCAGAGCCACCACAGGTCGCCGGCCGAACCCATGAGCCACAGGATCAGCGCCGCAATCGGAAGGCCGATGGCTGCGCCCATGGCCGTGGACTTGGCGGCATCGGCCAGCCACAGCCGCAGCGTCATCTGGTTGAAGCCGAAGCGCTGCTCCAGCACAAAGGTCTGGTAGAGCGACAGCGGCAGCTCCACCAGGCCGGAGATCAGTGCAAAGCTGGCCAGCAGCGCCAATTGCTGCCACAGGCCGGCGCCCATCCATTCCAGCAACTGCTGGTTGAGTGCATCCAGCCCGCCCAGCAGCGTCCATGCGAGCAGCACCACGGCGCCCAGCGTCATGTCGATCAGGGCAACGCGTGCCTTCGCCAGTGTGTAGTCGGCGGCCTTCTGGTGGGCGGCCAGGCTGATGCGCTGCGCAAAGGCCTCGGGCACCTGCGCTCTGTGGCCTGCCACATGGCGAACCTGGCGCGAGGCCAGCCAGGCGCGCAGCAGCCACTGGGCCAGCACGGCTGCGGCAAACAGCAGGGAAAGCGTCGAGGAAAAATCGGGGTTGAAGACCATGTGGCCGCAGTGTAGGCGACAATTTGGGCCATGTCCGAAGCCTCCAGCGCCTGCATTCCCGTCCCCGCCGAATCCGGCACGCCCGTCACCCTGAGCAAATCCGACCTCAATCTCGTCTGGCTCGACTGCGAGATGACCGGGCTGCAGCCCGACACCGATCGCATCATCGAGATCGCCGTGGTCGTCACCAGCCCGGACCTTGCCACGCGCATCGAGGGTCCTGTGTTCGCCATCCATCAAAGCGATGCCCTGCTCGACGGCATGGACGCCTGGAACAAGGGCACGCACGGCAGGAGCGGCCTGATCGAGCGCGTCAAGGCATCGACCACCACCGAGGCCGATGCGGAAGCCGCGCTGATCAAGTTCCTGGCGCAGTACGTTCCCAAGGGCAAGGCGCCGCTGTGCGGCAACAGCATTGGCCAGGACCGGCGCTTCATGGAGCGCTACATGCCCAAGCTCAACGACTTCTTTCACTACCGCAACGTTGATGTCAGCACCCTCAAGGAACTGGCCAGGCGCTGGAAGCCCGATGCCTACGCATCCTTCAAGAAGGCCCAGCGCCACACGGCGCTGGCCGATGTGCATGAATCCATCGATGAGCTGGCGCACTATCGCGCACGCCTGCTGAGCGTCTAGCGCCCGGAGCCGGGCCCTCCGGCCATTTTTGTGCAGGGGGCTTGCGGGAAAACCCCAGGAGTGCGACAATCTACAGCTTGCCTCCATCAACAAGGGGCAATTTGCACATCTCCATCACACAAGGGCTCCTGCGCTGTGTGTCTGAGGTCGATGTCCACAGACCTCCATGAAGGCTTTCATGGATGGCGGGACCATCGGTTTCGGACCAGCCGAAAACGCCCATCCGCCCTTTTGCGAAGGGCCGGTCAAGTCTGACGGTGGATGTTGACCCAACCGTCGAGAAAAGCGTGGCAGATCGCTGACTGCGCGTGCTTTTCGTTAGAGCCATTCATGAACGACATCTCTCAAGAGCAGGGCATCATTGCCGCTGCCGATTCCTCTTTTGCTTGCGCTGCCCAAGCCTCTTCCGTGCTGGACGCCGCCGTTGCCGGTGCCGAGCAGGCCGCCGAGTCGCAGGCCGCTGCTGAAACCGTCGAGGGCGCCGAAGCCGCTCAGGCAGCTCCCGAACTCCCCAACGCCTTCGTCGAGCTGGGCCTGGCTGAAGAGCTGGTCCGCGCCGTTGCCGATCTGGGCTACACCCAGCCCACGGCCGTGCAGGCGCAAGCCATTCCCCTGGCCATGGGCAGTGGTGATCAGGCCTTCATCGACCTGATGGTTTCCAGCCAGACCGGCTCGGGCAAGACCGCCGCCTTCCTGCTGCCCGTGCTGCACACGCTGATCCAGCAAAAGGCTGACGAGGAAGCCGCCATCCGCGCCGAATATGACCGCCAGTGCGCCGAGGCCACTGCCAGCGGCCAGCCCACGCCCAAGCGCAACAAGCGCAAGGACCCCACCAATCCCCGCAACTTCAAGGCGGCCGTTCCCGGCGCCCTGATCCTGTGCCCCACGCGCGAGCTGGCTCAGCAGGTGGCGCATGACGCCATCGAACTGGTCAAGCACTGCCGTGGCATCCGCATTGCCAATGTGGTGGGCGGCATGCCCTACCAGCTGCAGATTGCCAAGCTGCAGAACGCCAACCTCGTGGTGGCCACGCCTGGCCGTCTGCTGGACCTGCAGCGCTCGATGCAGATCAAGCTCGACCAGGTGCAGTTCCTGGTGGTCGACGAGGCCGACCGCATGCTGGACCTGGGCTTCTCGGACGATCTGGCCGAAGTCAACGACCTGACGGCCCAGCGCAAGCAGACCATGATGTTCAGCGCCACCTTCGCGCCCCGCATCCAGCAACTGGCCATGCGCGTGATGCATGACGGCGGATCGGGCGTGAAGAAGGTCACCATCGACACGCCCCAGGAAAAGCATGCCAACATCAAGCAAGTGCTGTTCTGGGCCGACAACTCCCAGCACAAGCGCAAGCTGCTGGACCACTGGCTGCGCGACACCACCATCAACCAGGCCATCGTCTTCGCATCGACCCAGGTCGAGTGCGACGGCCTGGCCAACGACCTGCAGCAGGACGGCTTCTCGGCCGTGGCGCTGCACGGCGCCCTGAGCCAGGGCCTGCGCAACCGCCGCCTGATGGCGCTGCGCAGCGGCCAGGTGCAGGTGCTGGTGGCGACCGATGTGGCGGCACGCGGCATTGACGTGCCCTCCATCACCCACGTCTTCAACTACGGCCTGCCCATGAAGGCCGAGGACTACACCCACCGCATCGGCCGCACGGGTCGTGCCGGTCGCGAAGGCGTGGCCGTGACGTTCGCGGAATTCCGTGACCGCCGCCGCATTTTCGATATCGAAGGCTACAGCCGTCAGCAATTCAAGGCCGAGGTGATTCCTGGTCTCGAGCCTGCACAGCGCGCACCCAGCAGCAACGAAGGCCGTGGCGGCCGTCGTGGCGGCGGCTTTGAAGGCCGTGGTGGTGATCGCCGAGGCTCCGCCGGCGGTGGTCGTGGTGGTTTCGGTGGCGACCGCGGCTTCGGCGGTGGTGACCGCGAGCGCAGCTTTGGTGATCGCGGTGGCGACCGTGGCTTCGGCCCCCGCCGTGATTCGGAAGGCTATGGCCGCAAGGCCGGCTTCGGCAGCTTCGGTGGCGGCCAGCGTGAAGGCGGCTTCGGCCAGGGTCAGCGCGAAGGCGGCTTTGGCCAGGGCCAGCGTGAAGGTGGCTACAGCCAGGCTCCGCGTGAAGGCGGCTTTGGCCGTGGCGGCGAAGGCCGTGGCTTTGGCGGCGACCGTGGCGCTGCGCGCGGCGGCGACCGTCGTGAGGGTGCTCCCCGCGATGGCGGCCACCGCGATGGCGGTTTCCGTGGTGCATCCGGTGAGTCGCGTGGCTTCGGCGGTGAATCCCGCGGCGGCTTCGGCGGTGGTGAGCGCCGTCCGGCCTTTGGCAAGAGCGCTCCCAAGCCTTACTCGCCCCAGGGCGGCGATCGCAAGCGCGCCGTGCGCTGATCGATTCCGGCTTTGCATGCAGACCGGCCCTTCGGGGCCGGTTTTTTTTGGGCAATCCGCCTGCCTGCCTGGCGCTGCCTGTGTTCGTGGCGCAGAACCTGCTGTCTGGCGGGCTCTGCGACTGCCATAATCGCGGCGCGGAGGTGCCCTGTGGAGTCTTTGATCGCGTCCAGTGTGGATTTTGAGCACATGTTCGAACTGGCCCCCGTCTCGCTATGGCTGGAGGACTACAGCGCGCTCAAGCGCCTGCTCGACCAGTGGCGAGCACAGGGCGTGACCGATCTGCAGGCGCATTTTTCTGCCCATCCGCAGGCACTGCAGCAGTGCAGTGCCGCGCTCAGGGTGGTTCGCGTCAACCAGCGCACGCTGGACCTGTTCGGCGCCGCGGACCAACAGACCTTTCTCGACAGCCTGGGCCAGGTGTTCCGTGACGACATGCATGCCGGCCTGGCCTGCGAGCTGCAGGAGCTTTGGAAGGGCTCGCCGACTTTTGCCAACCGCACCGCCAACTACACGCTGGACGGGCGCCGGCTGGACGTGCAGATCCGTGGCCGCATCCTGCCCGGCCATGAGGAGCTTTGGGACTGCGTGCTGGTGTCGCTGGAAGACGTGACGGCCGAGATGCGCAGCACGCGGCAGCTGCACCGCAGCGAGCAGTACTCGCGCGACCTGTTCGAGTACTCGCCCGTGTCGCTGTGGGTCGAGGACTTCAGCTCCATCAAGCGCCTGCTCGACGATGTGCGCGCCCAGGGCATCAGCGATTTCGCCACCTTCCTCAAGGTGCATCCGGAATTCATCTCGCGCTGCATGCAGGAGATTCGCGTCATCGACGTGAACCGCCAGACGCTGCGCATGTTCGGTGCCACCGACAAGCTGCAGCTGCTGAGCCGGCTGGGCCGCATCTTCCGCGATGAAATGATCGACTCCTTTGCCGATCAACTGCAGGACCTGTGGAACGGCAAGCTCGTGCAGCACCGCGAAGTGGTGAACTACGCGCTGTCGGGCGACACGCTGCACATCCACATGCAGCTGGCCGTGCTGGACGGCCATGCGGACGACTGGGGGCTGGTGCTGCTGTCCCTGGTGGATATCACGGCACGCAAGAAGGCCGAGGCCTATCTGGAATACCTGGGCAAGCACGACGTGCTCACCCAACTGCGCAACCGCGCCTTCTATATCGAGGAATTGAACCGCCTGGCGCGCAAGGGGCCGTGGCCGCTGGCCGTGATCGCCATCGACATGAATGGTCTCAAGGAGGCCAATGACGAGCATGGCCATGCCGCAGGCGACGACATGCTTCGCCGCGTGGGCGAAGTGCTGACCAAGGCCGTGGATGCGCCCGCTTGTGCGGCACGCGTGGGCGGCGACGAATTCATGGTGCTGCTGCCAGCCTCGGACGAGCGCGGCGCCGAAGCCGTCAAGGAGCGCATCCTGTCCCTGCTGGAGCTCAACAACCAGTTCTATCCGGGTCAGCTGGTCAGCCTGTCCATGGGCGTGGCCTGTTGCAACGAGGGCAGCCAGCTGGAGGCCACCGTGTCACGCGCGGACCAGGCCATGTATGCCGAAAAGGCGCGCTACTACAAGGAAAAAATGCTGGACCGCCGCGCGGGCCGGGCATAGACGCCCGGGATCCCGGGAGCAGTGGCCTTCAGACCTCCGAGGCATGCCGCCCGATTTCGGGCCAGCGGTGATGCAGGCAGATCCACGACGCCAGCCCGATCAGCATCATGCTGATCGAGCCCAGGGCCAGCAGCACCGTCGAATGCATCACCAGAGGCGCCAGCACGCCGGCCACGATGCCATTGGCCGTGGAGCCCACCACGGCCTGCAGCGATGAGGCCAGGCCGCGCCGCTCGGGATGGATGTCCAGCACCAGCAATGTCACGACGGGCACCATCATGGCCCAGCCGAAGGCGAACACACCCACGGGAATCAACGCCCAGCTCACATGGGCAGGCCAGATCAGGTTGGCAACCAGGTTGACGATGGACACCACGAACATGATCACGAAGCCGTGGCGGATCTGGTGCTTGGGTGGAATGCGCCCGGCCAGCCGGCCGCTCACCCAGGCGCCGCCCATGATGCCCGAGATCGAAATCACGAAGAACCAGAAGAACTGCTGCGGCTGCAGGTGCAGCAGGTCGCCCAGGAAGGCGGGGGCCGACAGCACGTACAAAAACATGCCGTTGAACGGCACGCCGCTGGCAAAGGCCAGCAGCACAAAGCGCGGATCGCTGCACAGCGCCTTGTAGCCCTGCATCAGTGGCTTGAACCGGAAGGGCTGGCGCTGCGCCTGCGGCAGAGACTCGGGCAGAAAGCGCCAGTTGATGCTCCACAGCAGCACGCCCACCAGCGTCAGGAACCAGAATACGGCCGCCCAGCCCAGGTGCACGAACAGCCAGCCGCCCAGCACCGGCGCCAGCGCCGGGGCAATGCCGAAGAAGATGGTGATCTGGGCCATCACGCGCTGGGCCTGGGCAGGCGGAAACAGGTCGCGCACCACGGCGCGCGACACCACGATGCCGGCGCCCGTGGACAGGCCCTGCAGCGCCCGGAACAGCACCAGTTGCGTGATGTTCTGCGACAGCGCGCAGCCTGCCGAGGCCAGCGTGAACACGGCCAGTCCCCATAGCACCACGGGGCGGCGGCCAAAGCTGTCGGCCATGGCGCCATGGAAAAGGTTCATGAAGGCAAAGCCGAACAGATAGGCCGACAGCGTCTGCTGCATCTGCAGCGGCGTGGCGTTCAAGGCCTGGGCGATGCCCGAGAAGGCCGGGATGTAGGTATCGATCGAGAACGGCCCCAGCATGCCCAGGATGGCAAGCAGGACGGCCAGGGCCCAGCGCGGGCCCTGCCAGAGCGGGGAAACATTTTGTGGCATGCAGGCGAGGCGGTTGTGCGCTGCAGGCGGGCCACAGGCGCAGAAGAGGGCCGCACACTCATGCGTCTGCGGCAGGGTGACACTGTAGCGGCTTGGCTGGAATCCGGTGTGACGGATGGCTTGGCGAATGACCTGGGCGATGGAATGAATCGATAGTTTGTATCTAAATGATATAAATTTCGATAGAATTTATCTTTTCCGCCCGCATGCACAGGTCCGCCGTCGGGTGGATGGCATGGTTCTGGGCGCTTTCGCCAAGGATCTTTCATGACTGTTTCTCGCCGCACGTTGATATCAGGCCTGGCTCCGGCCGCGTTGCAGCTGACCGCCGGCGCTGCCTGGTCCAAGGGCCACCGGCTGCAGCTGTCGGCGGCCTATGGCGATGGCATCTTCCACACGCAGAACCTGCGCAATTTCGCGGCACGCGTGGGTGCCGACACCCGGCAGTCGCTGGAGATCGAGGTGGTGTCCGGCTCGGCGCTCAAGCCCATGGCGCAGGTGCTGCCTGCGCTCAAGCGCAATGACCTCCAGTTCGGCGAGGTGCTCATGTCGTCCTGTGCGGATATCCACCCGCTGCTGGCCATGGACTCGCTGCCTTTCATGGTGCGTGGCTTTGACGAGGCCGCGCGCCTGTGGCAGTTGACCCGCCCCGTGCTGCAGGAGTTCTTGCTGGCCCAGCAGGGCGCGCGCCTGCTGTTTGCCGTGCCCTGGCCGGCGCAGGGTCTCCTGAGCCGGCGCCCGGTCCACAGCATCGCGGATCTCAAGGGCCTCAGGCTGCGTGTGCAAAGCGATGCGACCAAGCGGTTGGCCGAGCTCTGGGGGGCGCAGCCGGTGGTGATTGCCGCAGGCGATCTGGGTGCCGTTGTGGAGCAAGGTGGCATCGATGCCATGATTACCTCCAGCGCCACGGGCGCCGACATCCAGGCCTGGAAGGCCATGAAGGTGTTTCTGGATATCAAGGCCTGGATTCCCAAGAACATGCTTTGCGTCAGCGAACTTGCCTGGAGGGGCTTCACCGAGCCCGAGCGCCAGGCCATCGGCCGCGCTGCCGAGTCGGCTGAAAAAGAGGGCTGGGCGCTGGCCCAGCAGGCCGATGAGCTGGGCAAGAAGATCCTTGCCGACAACAAGGTGTCCGTGGCCGCGCCGTCGGCGGATCTGCGCCACATGCTGGATTTGGTGGGCGAGCGCTTTGGTCGCGAGTGGGTGGCCAAGGCCGGCAGCAGCAATATGTCGGTGCTGATGGAGTACAACAAGAAAAGGCACTGAGCGCCGGTGCGCTGAGTGCCTTTTTCGGGGTGTTGGTGGTGGGCCCTGAGTGATTCGAACACTCGACCAACGGATTAAGAGTCCGCTGCTCTACCAGCTGAGCTAAGAGCCCCACGTATTTCTGCGTGGCTGCCTGAAGAGATCAGGCAAAGGAATTCTTGGTGGGCCCTGAGTGATTCGAACACTCGACCAACGGATTAAGAGTCCGCTGCTCTACCAGCTGAGCTAAGAGCCCCCTCGGGTATTCCGAAGGAATCAGCCTGGATGAATCCAGGCTGAAAAGGAATTTTTGGTGGGCCCTGAGTGATTCGAACACTCGACCAACGGATTAAGAGTCCGCTGCTCTACCAGCTGAGCTAAGAGCCCCAAAAACAAGTCTGCGCTGCAAACGAGACCGCAATTATGCGGCATTTTTGGCGTGCTTGCAGGAAGATACGCCAATTTTTTGGTTCATGGCGCGATCTCGGCGTGCGCGGCCTGCGTGACGTCGGGAACGCAGGCACAAAAAAAGGCGGCCGAAGCCGCCTTGCCTTGGCGTCTGCGCTTACATCAGCAGATGTTCGCCTGCGTTGTCACCGCCCAGGATCACGTAGTTGACCTTGCGGATGTCCATCAGCTTCTTGCCGCCCGAGTAGCTGATGGAGCTTTGCACATCCTGCTCCATCTCGATCAGGGTGTCGGCCAGAAGTCCCTTGACGGGCTCGAGGATGCGCTTGCCTTCGACGTGCTTGTACTCGCCCTTATTGAAGTCCGAGGCCGAGCCGTAGTACTCCTTGAAGCGCTGGCCGTTTTCCTCGACCGTCTGGCCCGGCGATTCCTCATGGCCCGCGAACAGCGAGCCGATCATCACCATGGTGGCGCCAAAGCGCACGCTCTTGGCGATGTCGCCGTGGCTGCGGATGCCGCCGTCGGCAATGATGGGCTTGGTGGCCACGCGCGCGCACCACTTGAGCGCCGACAGCTGCCAGCCGCCCGTGCCGAAGCCCGTCTTGAGCTTGGTGATGCAGACCTTGCCGGGGCCGATGCCGACCTTGGTCGCGTCGGCGCCCCAGTTCTCCAGGTCGATCACGGCTTCGGGCGTGCCCACGTTGCCGGCGATCACGAAGGACTTGGGCAGCTTTTCCTTGAGGTAGCCGATCATGTTCTTCACGCTGTCGGCATGGCCGTGGGCGATGTCGATGGTGATGTATTCGGGGCACAGGCCTTCGGCGACGAAGCGGTCCACGGTGTCGTAGTCGGGCTTCTTGACACCCAGCGAGATGGAGGCGAAGCAGCCCTTGCCCTGCATCTCGCGCACGAACTGCACGTTGTCCAGGTCGAAGCGGTGCATCACGTAGAAGTAGCCGTTGCGGGCCAGCCAGGTGCAGATGCTTTCATCCACCACCGTCTTCATGTTGGCCGGCACGGCCGGGATGCGGAAGGACCGACCGCCCAGCTCCACGCTGGCATCACACTCCGAGCGGCTTTCCACGCGGCACTTGCGCGGCAGCAGCAGGATGTTGTCGTAGTCGAAGATTTCCATTTGATTCCAAGCTCCATGAAAGGTCGCGGCAGGAACATCCCTCCGCGATGGGGCGCTTGGCTTGGAGGCCGGTCTTGCGGGCGGCGCGGGCGGGCCGCGTCGCCAGGGCGGCTGTGGCCCGGGCACAAAAAACCGGACCGCAAGAAACTTGGGCCCGGTGATTGATTCTATACGTTGCCGGCGGCGGGCCCGGGCGCCCTGTCGATATAGCGGTTATAGCAATGGCGTTATGGACCGGGAAGATGCGCTGCATGTGTCGAATGCGGGAAATGCAGCATGGCTTTCCCCGCAGGCCGGGGCGCTTCCTACAATGCCGGGATGTTCCCGATCGATCTGCTCGACGGCGCCTCCGGTGCCGCACCCGCCTCCAACTCCCCTTTGCTGGCCAACCTCAACGAGGAGCAGCTCGCTGCCGTCACGCTGCCGGCCGGCCATGCGCTGATCCTGGCCGGTGCCGGCTCGGGCAAGACGCGGGTGCTGACCACGCGCATCGCCTGGCTGCTGCAGACGGGCCAGGCCACGCCGGGCTCCATCCTGGCCGTGACCTTCACCAACAAGGCGGCCAAGGAAATGCTGGCGCGCCTGTCGACCATGCTGCCCTATAACGTGCGCGGCATGTGGATAGGCACCTTCCACGGCCTGTGCAACCGGCTGCTGCGTGCCCACCACCAGGCGGCAGGGCTGTCGTCCACCTTCCAGATCCTGGACACGCAGGACCAGCTGTCGGCCGTCAAGCGCCTGTGCAAGCAGTTCAACGTGGACGACGAGCGCTTCCCGCCCAAGCAGCTGCAGTACTTCATTGCCGGCTGCAAGGAAGAGGGCATGCGCCCCGGCGACGTGGTGGCCAATGACCCGGACACGCGCAAGAAGGTCGAGATCTACCAGCTCTACGAGGAGCAGTGCCAGCGCGAAGGCGTGGTCGATTTCGGCGAGCTGATGCTGCGCTCCTTCGAGCTGCTGCGCGACGATGCCGCGCTGCGCGCCCACTATCAGCGGCGCTTTCGCCACATCATGGTCGATGAGTTCCAGGACACGAACAAGCTGCAATACCAGTGGCTCAAGCAATTGGCGGGCGACGTGGTGGATGGCCGCCTGCAGGCCCTGGGCAGCGTGATCGCCGTGGGCGACGACGACCAGAGCATCTACGCCTTTCGCGGTGCGCGCGTGGGCAACATGCAGGACTTCGTGCGCGAGTTCGATGTGCGCCAGCAGATCAAGCTGGAGCAGAACTACCGCTCCTACAGCAACATCCTGGACTGCGCCAACGCGCTCATCAGCCACAACAGCCAGCGCCTGGGCAAGAACCTGCGCACCACCCAGGGCCCGGGCGAGCCCGTGCGCATCTACGAGGCGCCCACCGATATGGCCGAGGCGCAGTGGATGGTCGAGGAAATCCAGCAGCTCGTGAAAAAGGACGGCTGGCAGCGCCAGGAAATCGCCGTGCTCTACCGCAGCAATGCGCAAAGCCGGGTGATCGAATCGCAGCTGTTCAATGCCGCCATTCCCTACCGCGTGTACGGCGGGCTGCGCTTTTTCGAGCGCGCCGAAATCAAGCATGCGCTGGCCTACCTGCGCCTGCTGGAGAACCCGCACGACGACACCAGCTTTTTGCGCGTGGTGAACTTCCCACCGCGCGGCATCGGCGCGCGCAGCGTGGAGACGCTGCAGGACGCGGCGCGCAGCGCGGGCTGCTCGCTGCACGATGCCGTCTCGGCGGTGCCGGGCGCGCCGGGCGCCAAGCTCGCAGGCTTTGTCGCCAAGATCGACGTGCTGCGCGAGCAGACCCAGGGCCGCACGCTGCGCGAGATCATCGAGGCCATCGAGGAAGAAAGCGGCCTGCTCGAGCACTACCGCAACGAAAAGGAGGGCGCCGACCGCATCGAGAACCTGCAGGAACTCGTGAACGCGGCCGAGAGCTTTGTCACCCAGGAAGGCTTTGGCCGCGATGCCGTGGCCCTGCCGCTGGACGAGCACGACGGCGCCAGGGCGCTGACGCAAAGCCCTGCCAGCCAGGGCCTGGACCCTGCGCTGCCGCTGTTGGACACGCCGCTCACGCCGCCGGCCGGCACCGTGGCCGGCATGGTCGATGCCGATACCGGCGAGACCCTGTCGCCGCTGGCCGCCTTCCTGACGCACGCGGCGCTGGAGGCTGGCGACAACCAGGCCCAGGCAGGCCAGGACGCCGTGCAGCTGATGACCGTGCATGCCTCCAAGGGCCTGGAGTTCGACGCCGTCTTCATCGGCGGCGTGGAAGAGGGCCTGTTCCCGCACGAGAACGCCATGATGGACCGAGGCGGCCTGGAGGAAGAACGCCGCCTGGCCTATGTGGCCATCACCCGCGCGCGCAAGCGCCTGTACCTGAGCCATTCGCAGACGCGCATGCTGCACGGGCAGACGCGCTACAACGTCAAGAGCCGCTTCTTCGACGAGCTGCCTGAAGAGGCGCTCAAGTGGATCACGCCGAAGCAGGGCGGCTTTGGCAGCTACGCGCCCCGCCCCGGTGGCGGCGGTGGTAGCGGCTATGGCTCACGCGATCGCGGCGGCTTCGGCAGCAAGGCCGAAGGCTGGCGCAGCGAGGTCTTCGCCAGCCCGCCCGTGCCGCCGCAAAAGGCCGACCCGGGCCACGGCCTGCGCGTGGGCCTGAACGTGTTCCACAACAAGTTCGGCGAAGGCAAGGTGCTGGCCCTGGAAGGCACGGGCGACGACGCGCGTGCCCAGGTCAGCTTTGGGCGCCACGGCACGAAGTGGCTGGCGCTGTCCATTGCCAAGCTCACGGTCGTGGAGTGAGGGCCGGGCCGTCGTGTCCGGCGGTCAGGGCTTGACTTCGAAGCTCAGCGTGGTGGTGTGGCGCACGTCGGTGTATTTCTTGCCGTCCAGCGTGACCGAGCCGTTGTCCACGCGCGCCGTCACCTCCAGCACGTACAGGCCCGGGAAGTAGGGCTTGAAGCTCACCGTGCCGTCCTGCGATGGCGTGAGCGTGCGGTACCAGCCCTCGCTGGTCTGCACATTGACCTGGCTGGCCGCGACCTTGCGGCCCTTGAACACCAGCTGGAACGTATCGCCGCCCGCCGTGGTGGGCACCAGCTCCAGGTCGTTCACGGCCTTGGTGTCGTTGCGGCCGAAACGGGCCTGGTAATAGGTCAGCACGCCATTGGCGCCGGGGCGCGTGGCGGCGATGCGCACATCGCCCTGGCCTGCGTCCGCGGTGAAATGATTGGCCTCGGCCTTCAGGGGAAGGCTCTTGCCGTCGGGCAGGACCTGCTTGGCGTCCTCCAGGGCCGGCAGCTGTTGCAGCGGCTTGCGCAGTTCTCCGGCATAGGCCCGGGCCTGTCCTGCGTCCTGCTGCAGCCAGAGATAGTCGGCATGTGCAGCCGGCACCGCCAGGGTGGCAGCGGCCGCCAGCCATGCGGAGGCCGTGCTGCGAAGGATGCGGGAAGCTGGGGTCATGGAGTCTCTCCTGTGGTGTGGCTCTGCGTGCGCCTGCCGGGCCTTGAGGGGCGTGATCCGGCGGGGCTGAAGATGGTGCGATGGCGGGCTAGCGACGCCGCAATGCATCAGAAATTATAGCGAACAGGTGAGAATGACTCTTGTTTTGCACGCTAAGAGTCGGGTTCATGACATCCATGCAGTTGCGGCGCAGGCATGCAAAAAGGCCATGGAAATCCATGGCCTTCTTGTTGTGGCGCCACGCGCCGCAGGGCGGCGGTCAGGCCGACAGCTTGGGCTGGGAAGCGGTGCCGGTCAGGTAGCCGACGGCGGCGCCGAACTTGCCGCGATAGTTGGTGCTGATCAGCGGGTCCAGCGTGGACTTGACCACGTTGTGGATGCTGCCCCAGTCACCGGCGTGCTGGAAGTTGCTCATGATGTAGGTCCAGCCGTTGATCTCGTCCACGGCGTGCAGGCCCGTGGATTCGCCGCCTGCGGGAATCGACATCAGGCGCGACAGCTGCTTGGTGTCGATGTTGTAGGCCCACAGGAAGTTGTTGACGTGCTGGCCGCTGTCCTCGCCGATGAACAGGGTGCGCATCTTCTCCGAGAACTTGAGGTTGTCGGGGTTGCAGATCTTGTTCGGGTTGCCGGTGTTGCCCAGCGCGTCGGCGCTGATGTCCTCGCCGGCCAGCAGGGCCTTGGTGTCCACGGGCATCCACTCGCTGTTGATGGCGGCGCCGGCCGTGTCCTTCTGGCCACCGCGCAGGTTCAGTGCCATCACGGCGCCGGCCTTGAGCTGCTTGGGGATGGACACGCCATTGCCTGCCACGTTCAGCGCATCGCCGGCCACCATGGACTTTTCGCAGTTCTGCAGGGCCGAGTAGGCCACCTTGTCCTTGGCGTTGACGGTCGTGCCTTCCATCTTGGTGAAGCCCATGCTCGCGCCCTTGAAGGCGGCGTAGCGGTGGGTTTCCAGGAAGGCGGCGGCCTTTTCCATGCCGGGGTTGATCTTGATCCACTCCACCTTGCCGTTGGCGGTGATCTTGGTGTAGCTGGCGTCGCCCGGATCGGTCTTGGCCACGGTCATGATGTCCGTGGGCTTGAGCGTGTTGGCCAACTGCTCGATCTCGGCGCTGGTGGCCGAGCCCAGCTTGATCCAGGTCAGCGCGGCGGCGCTGCCCGATGCGGGGTCGATGGAGAAGCCTGCACCTACCTTGGCCACGTACAGCGAACCCGAGGACAGGTCCTTTTCCTTGTCGGCCACGAAGACGAAGTAGCCGCTGTTGGTGGCGTCGTCGCCCATCAGCGCCGTGCGCTGGTCGGGCATGACCTGGACCAGCTCGTGCGAGATGCGGCCCATGCAGAAATGCTTCTTGATGCTGGCCGTGCCGTCCACGTTGACAGTCACTTCGGGCATGTGGCCGTAGTGGTAGGGGTTGGCCTTGGTCTGGTCGCCATACAGGTTCTGGCTGAAGGCCTGCAACTGCGCATTGCCGGTGGCGAAGGCGTCGGGCTCGTACTCTTCGCTGGACAGATGGGTGCCCCAGGGCGACAGGCTGGCGCCGCAGGTGATCCACAGGCCGTGCACCTTGGAGGTGTCCACGTTGTGGTACTTGACCAGGCTGAGCTTGCCCGTGGTCTGGTCCTGGTCCAGCGTCAGCACGGCGATGGGCGAGGGCAGCTTGCCGTACATGTCGGTCTTGCCATCCTGCGCCCAGGTCGTGTATTCGAACTGCACCACGGCGAACACGGGCTTGCCCTTGACGCCATCCACCTTGGCATTGGGCACGGTCAGCAGCGAGGTGCCGTCGGGCGCATCGGAGAAGAAGTGGCGCTCGCTGCCGGCCACGGTGCGGTCGATGATCTTGTTGTTGTTGATGTCGTAGTAGCCGCCGGCCAGGATCTTGCCGCCCTTGCCGTCCGGCACTTCGTCGCCGGTCACGAAGAAGGGCTGGTAGCCCAGGTCGAAGCTCTGCTCGCTGTTGTCGCTGTACTGCACCTTGAGCTGCGAGGCCACGGTCATCCGGGCCATGGCCTGGGGGTTGGCCAGCGTGGGCGCGGCCATGGAGGTGAAGCTGGCCGCCACATAGTTCTTCGCGGGACCGTCATCGCCACCGCCGCAGGCGGTCAGCAGGCCGGCGGCGGACACGGCGGAGCCGAGCGGCAGCAGGGGGGCGCCGGTCAGGAATTGCAGCGCCTTGCGGCGGGAGAGCATCGTGGATTGGGACATGGGGCTTCCGTTGTGGGGTTGTCTGCATCAGCCCATCGGGGGCGGGATGGGCCGGGATGCCGCTGCGCACTCGCTGGCTATGCATCCGCACGGCATGCTAGGCAGGCACTGTGACAAAGCGATGGCATCCGCATGACACAACAGTGACTGCGTCATGTGGACGCCCGGGTGGCCGCTGGAACGACAGAGAAACGGCAAAGAAAAAGCCCCTCGAAAGGGGCCTGGTGATCTGGTGCCGTGCAGGCGTCAGCCGGACAGTCCGGGCGGCTGCGGCGGTTCGGTGCCGATGGCGTCGCTGCCATCGCTTTCATCGGGCGCCGCAAAGCAGTCACGGAAGGTGAAGACGATGGAGGTGAAGAACATGGCGGCCAGCAGCATGGCCGTGGCAATCATCAGGCCGTTGGCAATGCCGCCCAGCACCTGGGCCAGCACGGCCGAGATCAGTGCCATCACGATGCCGGCCACGATGAACACACCCATCCAGCTCAGGCCGAAGACCACCAGTGCGCCGATGTTGCGCACGCACGCCACCAGGCTGAAGAACACGGCCTTGACCGGCGGCACGTTGTGCCAGTGCACCAGGCCCGGCGCATGCCAGAACAGCAGCGAAAGCGGCAGGTACAGGCCCATGCTCAGCCACATGGCGGCCTGGAAGTCGGGCGATTCGGCGATCTCGCGCGTCAGCGGTTCGCCGCCCAGGTAGACGTTGGCGAACTGGCCATCGTCCACCAGCATGGACAGGCCCATGATCAGCAAGAAGCCTGCCGCATACATGGCGCCCAGCGTGAGCATGGAATTCAGGCGCTGGCGCCCGGTGCGAAAGGCCACCAGCAGCAGGGCCGGCGTGGGCGCGCGCCCGTGCGAGGCTTCGGCCGCCGCCACCATCATGGCCAGCGATGTGGCCGGCAGCAGGCCCAGCGCGATCACGGGGCCGATCAGCGGCAGCACCGTGACCAGCGACATGGCCGCCATCGACAGAAAGAACAGTGCCGCCAGCGCCAGCGGCTGCTGGCGGAAGGTGCGGATGCCCTGCTGCACCCATTGCAGGCCGGTACGGGCGGGAACGATGAGAAGTTTCATGGGGTGAGGAAGTCGGGGCGCCTGGATGGGGCATGGCCTCTGGCATGGGCCGCGCCGCTGGCGCCCGAACGGGGACTGTACCCGAGGAAGCGCGGCCCGTGGACCGCAAAGCCCTCCGGCAGCCGCGTCGTGGCCGGCCTGGGACGTCAGTCCAGCGCCACGGGGCGGGCCAGGCGCTGGCGCAGCACGCGCTCGAAATGCGTGGGATCGTGGGGAACGAGCATGGAGGCCTCGCGCGGCAGGTGGAAATCCCACAGGCGGGAGATCCAAAAGCGCAGCGCGCCCGCGCGCAGCATGGGGTTGAACAGTTCTCGCTCGGCGGCGGTCAGGGGGCGCACGGACTGGTAGGCATCGATCATGGCCTTGGCCTTGGCCGCGTCATGGGCGCCTGTGGCGTGTTCGATGCACCAGTCGTTGAGGCACACCGCCAGGTCGAACAGCCAGCTGTCCACGCCTGCGAAGTAGAAATCGAAGAAGCCGGTCAGGCGCTCGCCATCGAACATCACGTTGTCGCGGAACAGGTCGGCGTGCACGGGGCCGCGCGGCAGCGCCGCATAGGCGGGCGAGGCGGCCACATGGTTCTGGAAGGCCAGTTCGGAGCGCAGCAGGTCGGCGGTGGGTGCGTCGATGTGCGGGATCACCGTGGGCACGGTCTCGTTCCACCAGGGCAGGCCGCGCAGATTGGGCTGCTGGCGATCGTAGTCTCGGCCGGCCAGGTGCATGCGCGCCAGCATCTCGCCCACGGCGGCGCAGTGTGCGGGCTGGGGGGTCAGCTCGCTCCTGCCGGGAAGGCGGTTGACGATGGAGGCGGGCTTGCCGCACACGCGCAGCAGGATGTCGCCGCTGCGCGTCTCGGCCTGAGGGTCGGGCACGGGAATGCCGGCCTGCGCCAGATGCTTCATCAGGTACAGGTAGAAGGGCAGTTGCTCGGCCGTCAGGCGCTCGAACAGCGTCAGCACCCACTCGCCCTGCTCGGTGGTGAGAAAGTAATTGGTGTTCTCTATGCCGCCCTGGATGCCGCGCAGCTCCTTGAAGGAACCCAGAGACATGCGGCGCAGCAGCTCGCGCGCATCTTTGTCGGAGACTTCGGTGAAAACGGCCATGTTTGCATTGCCGGCCAGCGCGGCTCGGCGGAAATCGTTGTCGTCAGATATGGAAAGAGGGCAGCGCCGTCAGGTGCTGCCCCCTGGGATGCCGCCGGGCCCGGGGCCCGGACAGTCCGGTGAGGATCAGAACTTCTTGAGGTTCCAGACGCGCGTGCCGTTGGTGCCGTCGCCATCGCCGCGGTTGCGCGAGGAGCGGGCGCCGTCGTTGGACTGCACCTCATAGGAGGGCATGTCGCCGACCTTGGGCTGCACGGTGATGCTTCGGGTCTGGCCGCCCACGCGCAGTTCGTCAACGCGGCTGCCTTCGTCTTCCACATGGATGCGTTCCACGCGCTGGTTGCTTCGGTCGCGGGCCTCGGGCCTGGCCGTGTCCGGCGCGGTCTGCCCGGCGGTCGCCGCCGCGGGGGCGGTGGAGGCAGCCGGGGCAGGCGTGGGGTTCTGGGCCAGCACGGGGCTGGCGGCCAGGCTCAGGAGGATGAGAAGTGGAGCGGCGCGCATGGGCTCCATTGTAGGTCTTGCGGCGGGCCCTGTCCCGCCCTGTCCCCCTGCCGGCGCGTGCACAATCGGCGCATGAGCAATTCCAAGACCCTGGTGCTGATCGACGGCTCCAGCTACCTCTACCGCGCCTACCACGCCATGCCGGATCTGCGCGCCGAGCCCGGCAACCCGGAAAGCCCCGCCACGGGCGCCATCCGCGGCATGATCAACATGCTCCAGGCGATCCGCAAGGAAGTGGCGGCCGACTACGCGGTCTGCGTGTTCGACGCCAGCGGCCCCACCTTCCGCGATGCGCTCTATCCCGAATACAAGGCGCACCGCTCGCCCATGCCCGACGATCTGCGCTCGCAGATCGAGCCCATCCACGAAGTGGTCCGCCTGATGGGCTGGCCCGTGCTGGCCATCCAGGGCGTGGAGGCCGACGACGTGATCGGCACCCTGGCCAAGACGGCCGCCGCCCAGGGCGTGAACGTGGTCATCTCCAGTGGAGACAAGGACCTGTCCCAGCTGGTGGATCCCCACATCATGGTGATGGACACCATGAGCGGCAAGCGCCGCGACGTGGCCGGCGTGACGGCCGAGTTCGGCGTGCCGCCTGCGCAGATGATCGACTACCAGGCGCTGGTCGGCGATGCCGTGGACAACGTGCCCGGCGTTGCCAAGGTCGGCCCCAAGACGGCCGTCAAGTGGCTGGCCGAGCACGGCTCGCTCGACGGCCTGATCGCTGCAGCCGACGGCATCAAGGGCGTGGCCGGCCAGAACCTGCGCGATGCCATCGCCTCGGGCCAGCTGGCGCTGAGCCGCCAGCTGGTCACCATGAAGACCGACTGCGACCTGAGCGCCGAAGTGCCCACCCTGCCCGTGCTCGACGCGCTGGCTCCGCGCGAGCCCGATACCGCGCCGCTGCGCGAGTTCTATGAGCGCTACGGCTTCAAGGGGCTGGCACGCATGCTCGGCGGTGCCGCGCCCGAGCCCGATGCGCTGCAAGCCGTCAAGGCCGGCCGCAAGCCCGCGGCCAAGCCGCGTGCCGACCAGTCCACGGGCGACATGTTTGCCCAGGAGCAGGCCGAATCCGACGACGCCACCGCCGAGGCCGAGACCGCCCAGCAGCGTGCGCTGGACTACGACGTGGTGCTGACCTGGGAAGCGTTCGACCAGTGGCTGGCCAAGATCAACGCCGCCGAACTCACGGCCCTGGATACCGAAACCACCTCGCTGGACGAGATGCGTGCCGAGATCGTCGGCATCTCGCTGAGCGTGGAGCCCGGCGCCGCTGCCTACATCCCGCTGCGCCATGCCGGCCCCGACGCGCCCGAGCAACTGCCGGCCGACGAAGTGCTGCAGCGCCTCAAGCCCTGGCTGGAGGATGCGGCCCGGCACAAGCTGGGCCAGCACGTCAAGTACGACCGCCATGTCTTCGCCAATGCCGGCATCGAGGTGCACGGTTATGTGCACGACACCATGCTGCAAAGCTATGTGCTGGAAGTGCACCGCCCGCACGGCCTGGCCAGCCTGGCGCTGCGCCACACCAACCGCACGGGCATCAGCTATGAAGACCTGTGCGGCAAGGGCGCCCACCAGATCCCCTTTGCCCAGGTGCCCGTGGACAAGGCTGCCGCCTACGCCTGCGAGGATGCGGACCAGACCCTGGACGTCCACCGCGTGCTGTGGCCGCAGCTGCAGGCGCACGACGGCCTGCGCGGCATCTACGAGCTGGAGATCGCCACCAGCGAGGCCCTGTTCCGCATAGAGCGCAACGGCGTGCTCATCGATGCCGCCACGCTGGCCAGGCAGAGCAACGATCTGGGCCAGCGCATCGTGCAGCTGGAGCAGGAGGCCTACGACATCGCGGGCCAGCCCTTCAACCTGGCCAGCCCCAAGCAGCTGGGCGAGATCTTCTTCGACAAGCTGGGCATGCCCGTGGTCAAGAAGACGGCCACCGGCGCACGCAGCACCGATGAAGAGGTGCTGGAGAAGCTGGCCGAGGACTATCCGCTGCCCGCCAAGCTGCTGGAGCACCGCAGCCTGTCCAAGCTCAAGGGCACCTATACCGACAAGCTGGCCCAGCTGGCGCTGCCGCGCACGGGCCGGGTGCACACGCACTACGCCCAGGCCGTGGCCGTGACGGGGCGCCTGTCCAGCAACGACCCCAACCTGCAGAACATCCCTATCCGCACGCCCGAAGGCCGGCGCGTGCGCGAGGCCTTCATTGCCGCGCCCGGCCATGTGATCGCCAGCGCCGACTACTCGCAGATCGAGCTGCGCATCATGGCTCACCTGTCGGGCGACGAGTCGCTGCTGCGCGCCTTCCACGAAGGCCGCGACGTGCACCGGGCCACGGCATCGGAAGTCTTCAACGTGGAGCTGGAGCAGGTCAGCAGCGAGCAGCGCCGCTATGCCAAGGTCATCAACTTCGGGCTGATCTACGGCATGAGCAGCTTTGGCCTGGCCAAGAACCTGGGCATAGAGACCAAGGCCGCGGCCGCCTACATCGACCGCTATTTCCAGCGCTATCCAGGCGTCAAGCGCTACATGGACGAGACGGTGGAATTCGCGCGCGACCACGGCTACGTGGAAACCGTCTTCGGCCGCCGCCTGTACCTGGTGGACATCAACGGCGGCAGCGGCCCGCGCAAGAAGGCGGCCGAACGGCAGGCCATCAACGCGCCCATGCAGGGCACGGCGGCCGACCTGATCAAGAAGGCCATGGTGGCGGTGCAGGCCGAGCTCGATGCCAGGCAGTCCGAGGTCCGCGTCATCATGCAGGTGCACGACGAACTGGTGTTCGAGCTGCCCGAAGGCGAGTCGGACTGGGTGCGCACCGAGATCCCGCGCCTGATGGCCGGCGTGGCGGAACTGAAGGTTCCCTTGCTCGCCGAAGTGGGCGTCGGCCCCAACTGGGACAAGGCACATTGAGCTTCACGCGCGCATCGTAGACTTGGCCGGTTCTCAACCACCACCAAGGAGAGATGCATGCGTGACGATCAGCAGCAAGACCTGAAGGCCCTGGTTCCGGGGCGCAGCAGCGAAGAGGGGCCCACGCGGCGCCTGGCATTGCAGACGGCCCTGGGCCTGGGCTATGCCGCCGCGGCCACGCCGCTGATGGCGCAGACCGCCATCTCCACGCCGGCCGACGGCCTGACGGCCGGCGAGGTGTATTTCACCGTGAACGGCTTCAAGGTGCCGGCCTACCGCGCCGCGCCCGCCGGCAAGAAGAATGTGCCCGTGGTGCTGGTGATCTCCGAGATCTTCGGCGTGCACGAATACATTGCCGACACCTGCCGCCGCCTGGCGCGTGCCGGCTACCTGGCCATCGCCCCCGATCTGTATGCGCGCCAGGGCGATCCCAAGACCTATACCGAGATCGCCAAGCTCATGAGCGAGCTGGTCTCCAAGGTGCCCGACGAACAGGTCATGGCCGACCTGGACGGCGCCGTGCAATGGGCGGGCACCCAGGGCGGCGATACGGCGCGCGTGGCCATCACGGGCTTTTGCTGGGGCGGGCGCATCACCTGGCTGTATGCGGCCCATGGCCCGGTCAAGGCCGGCGTGGCCTGGTACGGCCGGCTGGAAGGCGCCAAGACCGCGCTGCAGCCACGCCATCCGCTGGAGCTGGTCTCCAGCCTCAAGGCGCCGGTGCTGGGCCTGTATGGCGGGCAGGACACGGGCATTCCGCTGGAATCCGTGGAGCGCATGCGCGAGGCGCTCAAGCAGGGCTCGGCAGCGGCCAAGGCCTCGGAGTTCGTGATCTACCCGGAGGCGCCACACGCCTTCCATGCCGACTACCGGCCCAGCTACCGCGAGCAGGCTGCGCGCGACGGTTGGCAAAAAATGCTGGCCTGGTTCAATAAGCATGGGGTGACCCCCTGAGCGGCTGCGCCGCTTCCCCCTCTCTCGCTTCGCGGGAGGGGGACGACACCCTCGGTGCGGGGCGGCCCTTCCTCGGTGTCCCTGGTGTGAGGACGCGCCAGTTTTTAAGGTCTTGCTGACTAGCTTTCAACTTTATTCGCGCAGGGGGGGCTTGACAGCTTCTGTAGGCTGAAACCGAGGGCGCCCGACACCGTGGCCTGCTTCCTTCATGGGATCGCAGGCCACGGCTGCGATGGGGCCGGTCTTTCTGCGAGAATTCGCGGGTTTCGCCTGCAAGGGCATACGGTTGAAGCACAAATCGCTATGACATTGGTAGCAATCATTCTGGCCACCCTGGCCGCCGGTATTGGCAGCGTCTGGGTGGCCGCGTTGTTGATGGGGCTGGGAGGCAACCGCTCGCCGGGCATGATGCCGCAGCGGCTGTTGAGCCTGGCGGCGGGCGCGCTGCTGGCCACGGCCTTCATGCACCTCTTGCCCGAAGCCTTCGAGAGCGAGGCCGGCGCGCACGACCTGTTCGTCACGCTGCTGGTGGGCCTGGTGTTCTTTTTCCTGCTGTCCAAGGCCGAGCTGTGGCACCACGGGCATGAGCACGGCGCGCCGCCGGCCCATGAGCACGATCACCACGAGCATCACGATCACCAGGGCCACGCCCATGACCATTCCCATGGCCACCATCATGGCCACCGCCACGGCGGCTGGGCGGTGCTGACCGGCGACAGCGTGCACTGCTTCGGCGATGGCGTGCTGATCGCCTCCGCCTTCATGGCCGACATGCGCCTGGGGTTGATCGCGGCGGTGTCGGTGCTGGCCCACGAGGTGCCACACCACATGGGTGACATCGTGGTGCTGCGCCAGTCCAGCTCCAACCGGCGCGTGGCCCTGATCAAGGTGTCCATGGCCGGGGCCGTGACCACGCTGGGCGGCATTGGCGGCTATTTCCTGGTCGGCCAGCTGCAGGAGCTGCTGCCGTACTTCCTGGCCGTGGCCTCCAGCAGCTTCATCTACGTGGCGCTGGCCGACCTGATTCCCCAGCTGCAAAAGCGCCTGAGCGCACGCGAGACCGTGGCCCAGGTGGGCTGGCTGATGCTGGGCATCGTGCTGGTCACCGTGGTCAGCCGCGCGGCCCACGCGCACTGAGCGGGCGGCGTTTCAGGCTATCCCGCACCGGCCTGCACGGGCGTGCTGCCCAGCAGGTCGGCATAGTCCACGGCGTACTTGATGAAGGCCGCATGGCCGTCGATGCGCAGCTTGCGGCGCAGGTGCAGCCGGTGGGTTTCCACGGTGCGCACCGAGGTGCCCATCAGCGCTGCAATCTCCTTGTTGGAGCGGCCCTCCGAGATCCACTGCAGCACGCTGGCCTCGCGCGGCGTGAGGGCGCGCCGGGGGCCGGCACCGGCGCCGTCGTCCTCGACCACGGGCTGCAGGCCGGGGCTGAAATACAGGCCGCCCGCGTAGACCCGGTCTATGGCCTCGATGAGCTGCTGCGCCGGCGCATCCTTGAGCACATAGCCGCGTGCGCCCAGTGCCACGGCGCGCCGCACGTACTCGGGGTCCTCGTGCATGGACAGCACCAGCACGCGCACCAGGGGGAACTGATCGCGGAACAGCGCGGCCAGGTCGATGCCGCTGGCGCCCGGCATGCGGATGTCGGTCACCACCAGGTCGGGCGACAGCTCGCGCGCCAGCGGCACGGCCTGGTCCACGCTGGCGGCCTCGCCCACGACACGGATATGGTCGGTGGCCTGCAGGCGCATGGACACGCCGTCGCGCACAAGAGGGTGGTCGTCCACCAGGAGGATGCGGATCATGGGGTTCATGCAGCGGCCTGTGGGAGTTCGAATTCCGGTGAGGGAGACAGCGGCATGCCGCCGCTGCGGTAGAGCACGGCGACCAGCCGGGTGCCCCGGGCGCCCGAGCTGATGCTCAGATGGCCGCCCAGGCCCTCGATGCGCTCGCGCATGTTGCGCAGGCCGATGCCGCCCTGGCGGTCGCGCTGCACGCGGCGCATGTCGAAGCCCTGGCCGTCGTCGCTGACCTGCAGCACCACGCGGCGGCGCTGAAAGTGCAGGCTGACGTCGATGCGCGTGGCCTGCGCATGGTTTTGCGCATTCGTCACGGCCTCCTGGGCCACGCGGAACAGGGCCGTGGCGTGGCTGGGCGGCAGAAAGCGGGTCTCGCCCCGGCAGCCGAACTGCATGCGCAGGCCGTCCTCGGCCTGCATCTGCTGGCTCATCAGTGCCAGGGCCGGGGCCAGGCCCAGGTCGTCCAGCAGGGCGGGGCGCAGGCCGTGGGAGACGCGCCGTATCTCCACCAGCGCGTGGTTGAGCTGCTCCAGTCCCTGGTCCACCATGCGCTGGGCCGTGGCCGGGTCCTGTGCGGCCAGGCGCCTGAGCTGGGCCTGGGCCGTCTCCAGCAGGAACTTGGACGAGACCAGCACCTGGACCACCCCGTCATGCAGGTCGCGCGCCACGCGCGTGCGTTCTTCCTCCTGCGAATGCACCACGCGCTGGGCCAGGCGCTGCAGCTTGGTGCTGGACACGCGGTGGTCGCTGAGATTGAACGCCAGCCCCGCCACGCCGATGAGCACGATGCACAGCGCCGCAATGCCGAAGATGCGCCAGCGCGTGGCCGCGATATTGGCCTGGGCGCTTTCGTCGATCTGGCGCAGCGCCTGCTCCACATCGTCCAGGTACAGGCCCGTGCCCAGCGACCAGCCCCATTCGGGGACCGTGGCCACGTAGGCGAGCTTGGCCTCGGTACGCAGCGAGGACGGCTTTTGCCATTGGTAGCGCACCAGGCCGCCGCCGCTGCGCGCGGCATCCAGGATGATCCTGGCGGGCCCTGCGCCGCCCGGGCTGTTGGGATCGCACAGGTCCACGCCCGACAGGCCCATCTGCCGCGCATCCAGCAGCACGTTGCCGTGTTCGTCGTAGACAAAGAAGTAGCCGTCCTCGCCGAACTGCATGCGCGCCAGCGTATCCAGCGCCTGGCGCCGCTGCACGGATGGCTCCTCGCCGCTGGACTGGATGCGCGCCAGCGCCGTGGTCGCCAGCTGCACGTAGTGCCGCAGCTCGGTCTCCTTGCTGTGCAGGTAGGCGGTCTCGACCAGCTCTCGTTCCTGGCGGGCCAGCTCCAGTGTCTGGTGTTGCACGGTCACCGCGACCAGGCCCAGGGCCAGCGCGATGGCGGCAATCGACAGAAGCGCAAGTTTCAGCGGAAGTTGCATGGGAGCCTGTGTGGGGTGCACCGACGATCTTTTCCGCCCAGTGCACGGACCTTGTCAACAGGGCTTGCGCGCATGGCGCCGGGGCCCGGCAGCGGACCTTGAATGGCGGGCGTCGTATCTGCCAATGGCCTGTGCGCGCTGCATATCCACGCGCGCAGGAAAAGGAATTTGAATATCCCAAGGAAAATGCCATGGATAATATATTTCGCGCACGAAAGAATATCCCATTGACATAGGGAATCCGATATGCATTTTCTTGGTGCGTTGTCCCCTTTTTGGGGTCTTGAATAATGGTTTTGCCGTATTGTGGTGCGCCGTCCCTCATCTGTCTGACATGCCTGGCTACGGTTGAGCAGGTTCCGTGCCAAGCCGTTGTTTCAGAAGAGAGTTATCCTGCTGCGTAGCACTGCGCAAGCGGTCCTGCGTAGTGGTGCGTAGGGGAAAATTCATTATCGAATGCTCCAGATCCCTGCCTAGAATTTCTCCGTGAAATCACTGATTCGAATCATTTTGTGTCAATGATTCATGTCGCCTTCGATGACCCAATTAAATGGTGACGAAGTGTTTCCGGGGCGCCGTTGCAGTAATGCGCGGCACGGCAGTGGCAGTTTGTATTCTTGTTTCAGAAAGGCAATACCATGGATATTCGATCGAACCTGCGGCGCGTGGCGCTGGCATGCGGTGTGGCGGCGGCGGTAGCGACGCTGGCGGGCTGCGCCGCGCCCCACAAGCGCGAGGTGCTGTCCACCACGCAGATCTATCCGGCCATCGGCCCGTATTCGCAGATGGTGGCGCATGGCAACACGATCTACTTCTCGGGCGTGCTGCCGCTGAACGCGCAGGGCACGGCCATCCAGGGCACGACCATCGAGGAGCAGACGCGCGCCGTGCTGGACCACATCGGCGCCAAGCTCAAGTCCCAGGGACTGGGCTATGAGGATGTGCTGTCCACCTCGGTCTTCATGAAGGACCTCAACGAGTTCGCCGCCATGAACAAGGTCTATGGCGAGTACTTCAAGACCGGCGCCCCCGCTCGGGCCACGGTGGAGGTGGCGCGCCTGCCGCGCGATGTGAAGATCGAAATCTCGGCCATCGTCGGCCGCCGCTGACCGCTTGCGCAACGACAGGAGGACCGCATGAACGCACGACACCCCCAGATCGCGGCCGAGCAGGCCACATCCCTGACCGCCACTGCGGCCGCCGGCGAATCCGGCTATCCCGCGCGCTGGACTTCCAAGCGCCGCGACTTCCTGCGCATGCTGGGCTACGGCACCGGCGCAGCCACGCTGGGGCCGCTGCTGGCTGCCTGCGGCAGCGGCAATGCGCAGACCTCGGCCGCTGCGCTGCGCGAGCAGCTCATGCGTGACGAGGCCTTCTGGACCGACGTGCAGAGCATGTTCATCCTCAAGCCCGAGAAGACCTACATGAACATCGGCACGGCGGGCTCCATGCCCAAGCTGGTGCTCGATGTGTTCGATACCGAAAACCGCAAGAAGGCCGCCGACTCGGGCAACGGCTACAGCAACCTGCTGGACCTGCGCAAGCAGGTGGCGCCGGGCTTTGGCGTGGATGCCGACGAGCTGGCCTTCTCGGCCAACACCTCCTCGGGCATGTGCCACGCCATCCTGGGCATCGACTGGCAGCGTGGCGACGTGGTGGTGACCACCAACCACGAGCACGGCGGCGGCGACACGCCGCTGAAGATCGCCCAGGACCGCTACGGCATCGAGGTCTCGCGCATTGCGCTGCCCGTGGGCAACAACCAGACGGCCGCCACCTACGTGAACCTGTTCGACGAGCGCATCCGCGCGCTCAAGGCCCAGGGCAAGCGCGTGCGCGCCATGATGTGGTCTTCTCCCACCTACAAGACCGGCACCATGCTGCCCATCGCCGACCTGATGGGCGTGGTCAAGGCGCACGGCCTGATCAGCATCGTGGACGGCGCCCACCTGCCGGGCATGATGGCCTACAACTATGCGGAGCTGGGCATGGACTTCATGTCGGGCGCGGGCCACAAGTGGCAGTGCGGCCCGGGCTCCACGGGCATCCTCATCATCCGCAACAAGATCCGCGCCTCCAACCCGCTGCCCCTGCCCAAGTGGTACCCGGTGCACACCAGCGCCTACCCGGCGCTGGAGCGCACGACCACGGCCAAGGAGACCTACGACATCGCCGCCTCGGTCACTTCCTGCGGCAGCGTGCACACGCCCATGTTCATGGCGCTGGCCCAGGCCTGCGCGCAGTGGGACAGCATCGGCCGCAAGAAGATCGAGACCTATGACCTGACGCTGTCGTCCTACCTCAAGGAAAAGATCGTCGAGCGCTGGGGCGTGGACTCGCTGTACTCGCCCAAGGACGATCCCAAGCTGCTGTCGGCGCTGACCTGCTTCAACCCGTTCCAGAACAAGGACGACGTGATGAACGGGACCAAGTCCTCGACCTTCGTGGCGCGCATGCTCAGCGACTATCCGCAGGGCTTCGTGATCCGCAACTCCAACTTCCCCGTGATCGGCGCGGCGGCAGACCACTACGGCGTGCGCGTGTCCACGCACCTGTGGCATGACGCGCGGGACATCGATCTGCTGGTGGATGCGATGTGGGATCTGTCTAGAAAGATGGCTTGACCCCCTGAGCCGCTTCGCGGCTTCCCCCTTCTCGCTTCGCGGAGGGGGACGACACCCTCGCTGCGGGGCGGCCCTTGCTCGGTGTCCCTCGCGTTGGGCCATGCTTGTGTTGGGGGCGCGCTTTTAGGCGCGGAGCGCTGTCCTCCGCCTTTCATCGTCAGCCGGGCTGTCCTTCGTCGCGGATGGCGGCGCGGACCTGGGGGAGCTGGCGGCGCGAGACCATGAGCAGTTCGGGGATGCCGTGCAGGCGCAGGGCCCAGCCTTCGCCTTCGGTGGGGTCGTCGTGGCGCTCCAGGCTGCGCAGGGCGCTGCGTGCCACGAGGGCGTTGCGGTGCACGCGCAGCAGGTGGTCGGCGTGGCGGGCCTCCAGGTCGGCCAGTGCACCGTCGAGGATGTAGCTGCGGCCCACGGTGCGCACGGTCACGTATTTCTGTTCGGCCTTGAGGTAGAGCACCTCCGACAGGGGCAGGCGCACGGTGGCGCCCCGGTCCTGTATCAGCAGCACGGGGCCGCCGTCGCGTTCGGCCGTCTGGTGCGCGGCCGTGCGCGCGGCCTTGGCCAGGGCCTGCTGCAGGCGTTCGCGGCGCACGGGCTTGGTCAGGTAGTCGGCAGCATCCAGGTCGAAGGCCTCGACCGCGTGGCCGGCATGGGCGGTGACGAAGACCACGGCAGGCGGCAGCGGCAGGCGGCGCAGCATATGGGCCAGGGCCAGGCCGTCCTGGCCGGGCATGTGGATGTCCAGCAGTGCCAGCTCCACGGGGCGCGGGCCCGGCGCCTGCAGCACGGCCATGGCCTGGCGGGCGTCCGCCGCCTCGCTGACCTGGTGCGGGCCGCTGCCCGTGCATGCCTGCACGTCGGCCAGCAGGGTGCGCAGCCGCGCGCGGGCCAGGGCTTCGTCGTCAACGATCAGGATGTGCATGGTGCTTCTTCTTCGATAAAGCCTTCGTGGGTTGGCTGGCAGGCGGTGCCAGCGGCAGGCTGATGCGCACCACGAAATGCCCGTTGAGCGTGCGCGCCGTGAGGTGGGCCTGCAGGTCGTGCAGCAGCGACAGCCGGGCGCGCACATTGGCCAGCGCAATGCCGTTGCCGCGCGTGCCGGCTGCGCTGGCGGAATCGATCTCGGAGGGCAGGGTGTTGGTGATGCGCACCTCCACCAGATCGCCACGGCGCTCGGTGCGCACCTGCAGCTTGCCGCCGCGTGCGCTGGGCTCCACGCCATGGCGTATGGCGTTTTCCACCAGCGGCTGCAGCAGCAGCGGCGGCAGCAGGGCGCCGTGGGCGGCAGGGTCCAGTTGCCAGCGCACCTGCAGCCGTTCGCCAAAGCGCACCTGCTCGATGGCCAGGTAGCGCTGGGCCAGCTCGATCTCCTCGGCCAGCGTGGTCGTGCTGTGCGGCTCGGCCAGCGCATAGCGGAACAGGTCGCTGAGGTCCTCCAGCAGGGCCTCGGCCTTGGCGGGCTCGGCGCGCACCAGGGCGATGGCGCTGTTGAGCGTGTTGAACAGGAAATGCGGGCGTATGCGCGACTGCAGCTCGGCCAGCCGCGCCTGCGTGTCGGCGGGTGCGTGGCCGCGTGCGCGCAGCACCAGGGCTGCGACCAGCAGGGCTGCCAACAGTCCGCCGGACACGGCGCTGGCCAGCCAGGGGGCGCTGGTGCCGCCGGCCAGGTGCAGCATGGCGCAGGCATACAGCCCGGCCGCCATGCCCAGCAGCACACCGGCCGCGTACTGGCCGGAGGCGGGCAGCCGCTGCAGCGGGTGCTTGAGCAGGCAGGCGGCCACCAGCCAGACCAGCGTGCCGGGCAGGCAGGCGCCGGTCAGCAGGGCCATGCCCTGCAGCCACTGCAGGGGCGAGTCGGCGCCGAACATCGAGGCCGTTGCCACCACGGCCTGCACAAACAGCACGGCGCGCAGCACCACGCCTACGTTGCAGGCGTCAAAGACCAGCGCCGCAGGCAGGGGCGGGGGGGCAGTGGTGGGGGGCGGCTGGGTCGGCAAGGGGCGGCAGGTAGTGTTTCGGCGGGTGGGGTTCGCGCCGCATGCCCGGATTATGGTCATGCCGGGCGGGCCTGCACAGCGGTCACACCGCCCATGCACACCCATGCAGGCCCATGCAGGCCCATGCAGGCCCATGCAGGCCCATGCAGGCCCATGCAGGCCCGTGCAGGCCCGTGTAGGCCCCTGCACGGGCGTGGCGCCGCCCAGGTCGATAGAATCTTCGCTTCCTGCCTGCGCCGGGGGGCGATGCCGCCCGCCGCCTGCGCTGCCTGCACAGCCCCATCGAAGATCGCGTCCTCACATGTCTGCCAATCAACCAACGTCCGCCTCGCACAACCAGCTCGACACCAAGGCCCAGGCCTGGTCCGCTCTCTTTGAAGAGCCGATGAGCGATCTGGTCAAGCGCTATACCTCCAGCGTGTTCTTCGACAAGCGCCTGTGGCAGGCCGACATCACGGGCAGCCTGGCGCATGCCGAGATGCTGGCGGCCCAGGGCATCATCGCCGCCGCCGACCACGAGTCCATCCGCAAGGGCATGGCGCAGATCACGCAGGAAATCGAGTCCGGCCAGTTCGAGTGGAAGCTCGACCTGGAAGACGTGCACCTGAACATCGAGGCCCGCCTGACCCAGCTGGTCGGCGACGCCGGCAAGCGCCTGCACACGGGCCGCAGCCGCAACGACCAGGTGGCCACCGACGTGCGCCTGTGGCTGCGCGGCGAGATCGACCTGATCGAAGGACTGCTGGGCGAGCTGCAGCTGTCCCTGGTCGAAGTGGCCGAGAAGAATGTGGACGTGATCCTGCCCGGCTTCACCCACCTGCAGGTGGCCCAGCCCGTGAGCTTTGCCCACCACCTGCTGGCCTATGTGGAAATGTTCAAGCGCGACGCCGAGCGCATGCTGGACCTGCGCCGCCGCGTCAACGTGCTGCCGCTGGGCAGCGCCGCCCTGGCCGGCACCACCTACCCGCTGGACCGCGAGCGCGTGGCCCGCACGCTGGGCATGGAAGGCGTCTGCCAGAACTCGCTGGACGGCGTCAGCGACCGCGACTTCGCCATCGAATTCACCTCGGCCGCCAGCCTGTGCATGGTGCACGTGAGCCGCCTGTCCGAAGAGCTGATCATCTGGATGAGCCAGAACTTCGGCTTCATCCGCATCGCCGACCGCTTCACCACGGGCTCGTCGATCATGCCGCAGAAGAAGAACCCCGACGTGCCCGAACTGGCGCGCGGCAAGACCGGCCGCGTGGTCGGCCACCTGATGGGCCTGATCACCCTGATGAAGGGCCAGCCCCTGGCCTACAACAAGGACAACCAGGAAGACAAGGAGCCGCTGTTCGACACGGTGGACACCCTGAAGGACACGCTGCGCATCTTCGCCGAGATGATCGGCGGCCAGGCCGACCCGGCCACGGGCGGCAAGAAGGGCGGCATCACCGTCAACGCCGAAGCCATGCGCGCCGCCGCGCTCAAGGGCTACGCCACGGCCACCGACCTGGCCGACTACCTGGTCAAGAAGGGCCTGCCCTTCCGCGACGCGCACGAGACCGTGGCCCATGCCGTCAAGCTGGCCTCGCAAAAGGGCGTGGACCTGACCGAGCTGCCGCTGGCCGAACTGCAGGCCTTCAATCCCGGCATCGAGGCCGATGTCTTCGAGGCACTCAGCCTGGAAGGCTCGCTCAATGCGCGCAACACCCTGGGCGGCACGGCGCCGGCCCAGGTGCGCAAGCAGCTGGCAGGCCACCAGGCGCGCTTGAACGCACGCCTGAACGCGCGCCTGGGCTGATCCCCCCGTTCGCCGGAGCCACGCCATGACATCCTCCCGCCGCCAACTGCTGACGGGGGCGCTGCGCGCCGCCGGCGCAGTGACCGCCGTTGCCGCCTCGTCCGCCCTGGCCCCGCTGGCCTGGGCCCAGCCGGGGCAGGCCATTCGCATCCTCGTGGGCTTTCCGCCGGGCGGCGGCACCGATGCCATCGCGCGCCTGCTGGCCGACCGTCTCAAGGACGTGCTGGGCACCACGGTGCTGGTGGACAACCGCCCCGGCGCGGGCGGCCAGATCGCGGCGCAGCAGCTCAAGGCGGCTGCGGCCGATGGCCACACGCTGTTCCTCACGCATGACCACACCATCTCCATCCTGCCCCAGGTGGTGAAGAAGCCGGGCTTCGACCCGGCCCATGACTTCGTTCCCGTGGCCGGCTTTGCCACCTTCGTGAACGCGCTGGCGGTCTCCGCCAGCACGCCTGCGCGCAACCTCGCCGAGTATGTGGAGTGGGTGCGCCAGGGCGCAAAGCGCGGCAGCATCGGCATACCCGCGCCCGCGTCCACGCCGGAATTCCTGGTCAGGCTGCTGGGCGAGCACTACAGGCTGGACCTGGTGGCCGCGCCCTACCGGGGCAGCGCGCCCATGCTGGCCGACATGCTGGGCAACCAGATCCCGGCCGGCATCGCCTCGGTGCAGGACTTCATGGAAAACCACAAGGCCGGCAAGCTGCGCGTGATCGGCGTGCTGGGCACGCGCCGCCAGGCCACCATGCCCGAAGTGCCCACGCTGGCCGAGCAGGGCGTCAAGGGCTTCGAGGACACGCCCTACTACGGCATCTACGCGCCGCGCGGCACGCCCCAGGCCTTCATCGACCGCTTCTCCGCCGCCGTGGCCACCGTGCTCAAGCAGCCCGATGTGCACGAGCAGCTCACCGCCCTGGGCCTGACCGTGGGCCACATGCCGCCCGCCCAACTGGCCGAGCGCGAGCAGGCCTATACCCAGGTCTGGAAACGCATCATCCAGACCAGCGGCTTCCAGCCGCAGTAAGACAGGCGGACTGCGGGGCGACAGCCTCCGCGGCCGGCAGGCGCTGTGAACCGGCAAGCGCTGTGTCTTGGTGCTGCCATCGCCGGGGTTGGCAGCGCAGCGTGTGGCGCGAATCCTTGTGATCAGACATATATGACGCCCTTGTGCGCCGATGTCTTACAGATGGATACACCGCAGACCCGGTTCCGGGCACCCGCAGCAGGGCCTGCAGCGGATGCGGCCCGGTATCATCCCGCGCAGTGGTTTTCAGCCGCAGCGGATGCGGCCCTGCATTCGGCGCATGCGGGCGGCGGGCATCTGCCTCGTTGCAGCCCTTGCCGCCGAGCCCTGCCGCAGCGCAGGGCTTTTCATTTGCAGCCTGTGCACCGTGCACGGCGCGCGCCGCAGCGCTGAAAGCCTGCTCATTCCAAGAAAACACCGGGCCATCTGAGCCCGACAGAAGGGATTGCCATGGGGGTGCTTCGCACGACAGCGATCAAGGGGTTCCAGAGTCCGCCGGCGCACGGCAGGCCCTGGGGCCGGTGGGGTTTGGGCCTGCTGCTGGGATCGGCGGCGCTGGCGGCGCAGGCCGTGGGCGTGCGCCAGTTCAGCCCGCAGGGAGAGGTGGCCAAGGTCGAGCAGGTGGTGGTGCAGTTCGATGGCACGGCCGTGCGCTTTGGCGACCCCAAGGCGGCCGCGCCGGTCACGCTCAGCTGCAGCGATGCGGCGGCCACCCAGGGCACGGGCCGCTGGAACAGCGACCGCGAATGGGTGTTCGACTTCAAGCAGGCCCTGCCGCCCGGCGTGCGCTGCACGGCCCAGCTCGTGGCCGGCTACAAGTCGCCTGCGGGCACGGCCGTGACGGGCGCTGCCAGCTACCAGTTCCAGACCGGCGGCCCGGCCGTGCTGGACATGGCACCCGACACCTATGAACAGATCGACGAGGAGCAGTACTTCGCGCTGCGCCTGTCGGGCCCGGCCACCGTGCAAAGCCTGCAGCAGCACATGTGGTGCACGGCCGAAGGCGTGGGCGAGCGCATTCCCGTGCGCCTGATCGAAGGCAAGGAGCGCGACGAGCTGCTCAAGCACCGCGGCTGGGACAAGGCCGCTGCCAAGAACCCGCTGCAGTACGCCACGCTGGCCTGCAACCGCCGCCTGACGGCGGGCACGACCATGAAGCTGGTCTTCGGCGCCGGCATTGCCACGCCCAACGGCGTGGCCAGCCGCCAGGACAAGCGCTTCGAGTACCGCGTGCGCGAGCCCTTCGCCGCCGAGTTCAGCTGCGAGCGCGAGAACGCCCAGGCCGCCTGCCTGCCGATCCGTCCCATGCGCCTGCGCTTCAACGCCCCCGTGCCGCGCAAGCTGGCCGAGGGCATCCGCCTGAGCAGCGGCGCCTCCAAGGTGGCGCCCGTGATCGACAGCGAATACGGCGAAAAGCTCAGCGAGGATTCGCTGGTGCAGAACCTGAGCTTCCCGGCCACCATGCAGGCCCAGGCGCGCTACACGGTGGAGCTGCCTCCGCAGTTCAAGGACGCGGCAGGCCGCAGCCTGAGCAATGCCGACATGTTCCCGCTGCAGGTGGCTACGGGCGCGCTGCCGCCGCTGGCCAAGTTCGCGGCCTCGCCCTTCGGCATCGTCGAGCGCTACGCCGAAGGCCCGGACGGCCCGGCCCTGCTGCCCGTGACGCTGCGCAATGTGGAGTCCGAGCTGGCCACCAGGTCCCTGGATGCCAGCCGCGTGAGCACCAAGCAGCCCGGCAGCGATGCCGAGATCATCGCCTGGATGCGCCGCGTGGCCGACTACGAGTCCTCCGACATGGACCGCAAGCGCGCCTCGCGCGACATCAAGGGCCCGCTGCCGCCCGTGATTGACAACGAAAACCGCGACTATGTGCAGACGCGCATGCTGTCGCTGCTGGCCGGCCAGGGCGATGTCAAGACGCTGGAGCTGCCCAAGCCCGTCAAGGGCGATCCGCGCCCCTTCGAGGTGGTGGGCATTCCGCTCACGCCGGGCTTTCACGTGGTCGAGATCGCCTCGCCGCTGCTGGGGCAGTCGCTGCTCGATGAGCGCTACGGCTCGGCGCGCAGCATGTATGTGCGCACCTCGGCCCTGGTGACCAACCTGTCCGTGCACTTCAAGCTCGGCCGCGAGAACGCGGCCGCCTGGGTGACCACGCTGGACAAGGGCCAGGCCGTGGCCAATGCCAGGATCCAGGTCTCCGACTGCAATGGCAAGGTGCTGACCTCGGCCACCACCGATGCCAGTGGCGTGGCGCGCCTGGAAGGCCTGTCGCCCGAGCCGCCCCAGTGCACGGGCGGTGTCGGCTACCGCTCGCCGGCCTACTTCGTCAGCGCGCGCGCCCAGGGCAAGGACGGCCAGCAGGAGCTGGCCTTCACCTGGAGCGACTGGCAGCGCGGCATCGAGTCCTGGCGCTTCAACGTGCCCACCAGCCGCAGCGCCCAGCGCGACGAAGTGGCCCACACCATCTTCGACCGCACGCTGCTGCGCGCCGGCGAGACCGTGTCCATGAAGCACCTGATGCGCACCCAGACCGGCATCGGCCAGGGGCAGGGCGGCTTTGCGCTGCCCGAGCAGCGGCCCACGCAACTGGTCATCACCCATGAAGGCAGCGGCCAGCAGTACACGCAGCCGCTGCAGTGGCGTTCCACGGGCACCGGCGGCCTGAGTGCGGAAAACAGCTTCTCCGTGCCCAAGGGCGCCAAGCTGGGTTCGTACTCCGTGGAGCTGCGCGGCGAGGGCAACGGCTCGCGCGGGCGCAACAACCGCTTTGGCACGGGCAGCTTCCGTGTCGAGGAATTCCGCCTGCCCGTGCTCGAAGGCCGCGTGGGCCCCGAGGGCAAGCAGGCCCTGGTCGGCGTCTCCAGCCTGCCGGTGCAGGTGCAGGTGAACTACGTCTCCGGCGGCCCGGCCGCCAATTTGCCGGTGCGCGTGTCCGCCCTGGTGCGCTCCACCTGGATGGACCGCAGCGACTGGCAGGGCTTCAGCTTCTCGGCACCGCGAAGCGCCCAGGACACGGGCCAGAGCGATGACGAGGAGGCCACGGCCGCCCAGGACAGCAAGGTGGTGGCCGACAAGCTGCCCGTGACGCTGGACCGTGAAGGACTGGGCAAGCTCAAGATCGAGAACCTGCCCAAGCTGCGCGAGCCGCGCGAACTGCTGATCGAGGCCACCTATGCCGACCCCAATGGCGAGGTGCAGACCCTGCGCAGCACGCAGATGCTGTGGCCCGCGGCCATCGTGGCCGGCGTGCGCGCCGAAAGCTGGATCACCACGGGCCGCAAGCTCCAGTTCCAGGCGCTGGCCCTGGGCGTGGACGGCAAGCCCCAGGCCGGCGTGCCGGTCAAGGTGGAGGCCATCTCCCGCGTCACCACCAGCAGCCGCAAGCGCCTGGTGGGGGGCTTTTACAGCTACGACAACCAGACCGCGCTCCAATCCATGGGCACGGTGTGCACGGGCAACAGCGATGCCCAAGGCATGGTGCAGTGCGAGGCCCAGCTGTCGCAGCCCGGCGAGGTCGAGCTGATCGTCACCGCCTCCGACAAGGATGGCCGGCCCGCCCAGGCCGCCTCCAGCGTCTGGGTCACGCGCCAGGGCGAACTGTGGTTCGGCGGCGAGGACCATGACCGCATGGACGTGCTGCCCGAAAAGCGCAGCTACGAGCCCGGCGAGACCGCGCGCTTTCAGGTGCGCATGCCCTTCCGCTATGCGACGGCCCTGGTCGCCGTGGAGCGCGAAGGCATCGTCAGCACCCAGGTCATGCAGCTCAATGGCCAGAACCCCACAGTGGAGCTGAAGGTCCAGCCCGACTGGGGGCCCAACGTCTACGTGAGCGTGCTGGCCCTGCGCGGGCGGCTGCGCGAGGTGCCCTGGTACAGCTTCTTCACCTGGGGCTTCAAGGCGCCGCGCGAGTGGTGGAATGCCTTCTGGCATGAGGGCAAGGAATACATCGCGCCCACGGCCCTGGTCGATCTGTCCAAGCCCGCCTACCGCCTGGGCATGGCCGAGATCCGCGTGGGCACCAAGGCCCATCGCATCGACGTCAAGGTCACGGCCGACCAGGCCAGCTACCAGGTGCGCGGCACCGCCAAGGTCACCATCAGCGCCACGCTGCCCGACGGCAAGCCCGCCGCTGGCGCCGAGGTGGCCCTGGCGGTCGTGGACCAGGCCCTGCTGGAGCTCATGCCCAACACCAGCTGGCAGCTGGCCGACGCCATGCTGCGCCGCCGCGAGTGGGGCGTGCAGACCTCGACCGCGCAGATGGAGGTGATCGGCAGGCGCCACTACGGCCGCAAGGCCGTGGCCGCTGGCGGCGGCGGTGGCCGCAGCCAGACGCGCGAGCTGTTCGAGACGCTGCTGCTGTGGAATCCGAGCGTGGTGCTGGACGCCCAGGGCAAGGCCCAGGTCAGCGTGCCGCTCAACGACTCGCTGACCACCTTCCAGGTGGTGGCGGTGGCCGACTATGGCGTGTCGATGTTCGGCACGGGCCAGGCGCCCATCCGCACGGCCCAGGACCTGCAGATCATCAGCGGCCTGCCGCCGCTGGTGCGCGAGGAGGACCAGTTCCGTGCCATGGTCACGCTGCGCAACACCTCGGCCAAGGCCATGAAGGTGCAGGTCACGCCGCGCGCCACGCTGCTGGAGCTGGCAGCGCAGACCGTGGAGATTCCCGCGGGCGAGGCGCGCGAGGTGGGCTGGAACGTCACCGCCCCGGCCCAGCTGGGCCAGACCCGCGCCGAGTCGCTGATCTGGGAGATCGAGGCCCGCGACACCGCAGGCGGTGACAAGCCGGCCAGCGACAGGCTGAAGGTCAGCCAGCGCATCATCCCGGCCGTGCCGCTGACGGTGCAGCAGGGCACGCTGATGCAGGTCGATGGCAGCATCAACCTGCCCGTGCAGCTGCCGGCCGACGCGCTGGCCGGCCGCGGCGGCCTGCGCATGTCGCTGGCGCCCAAGCTGGCCGAAGGCCTGCCGGGCGTGCGCGACTGGTGGGCGCGCTATCCCTACAGCTGCCTGGAGCAGGTCACCAGCAAGGCCGTGGGCATGAGTGACGCCACGCTGTGGCAGTCCACCATGGGACAGCTGCCCAGCTACCTGGACAGCGACGGCCTGGCCAGCTACTTCCCGCTGGCCGGCGACGGCTCGGGCCGTGCGGCCCGCGGCAGCGATACGCTGACGGCCCACCTGCTCAACCTCTCGGCACTGGCACAGGGCGTGGACAAGCGCTTCGTGCTGCCGGCGGCCGAGCGCGAGCGCATGGAAAACGGCCTGATCGCCTTCGTCGAAGGCCGCATCCAGCGCAGCTTCTGGAGCCCGCGCAAGGACCTGGACATGCGCAAGCTGGCCGCCATCCAGGCGCTGGCGCTGACGGGCCGCGCCAATCCGCGCATGCTCGACAGCATCACCATCGCGCCCAACGACTGGCCCACGCATGCCGTCATCGACTGGGTGGCCCTGCTCAAGCACATGCGCGAGCTGCCCCAGCGCGAACAGCAGCTGGCCCAGGCCCAGCAGATCCTGCGCGCCCGCCTGAGCTACCAGGGCACGCGCGTGGCCTTCAGCAACGAGCAGGACGACCAGTGGTGGTGGCTGATGCAGGGCCCCGAGGTCAACCTGGCCCGCCTGATGCTGGTCAACATGGACGACCCGACGTGGAAGGAAGAGCTGCCGCGCCTGGCCAACGGCTTCATCTCGCGCCAGAGCAATGGCGCCTGGGGCACGACCACGGCCAACCTGTGGGGGGCGCTGGCACTGCAGCGCTTCTCGCAGCAGTTCGAGGCCACGCCCGTGACGGGCGCCACCCAGGCGGCTTTGGGCGCGTCCCAGGCCCGCGTGGAGTGGAGCCAGGTCACGCGCATGCGCGCCAGCGACAGCGAGGGCGCGGCGCACCAGGCGTCCAGCTTCGGCGCGACCACGGTGGTCGGCGGCCTGCGCAACAACACCATGTTCCTGCCCTGGAGCGCGGTGGGCGAGGCCCGCAAGGGCCAGCTGACGGTGACCCAGCAGGGCACCGGCAAGCCCTGGCTCACGCTGCAGTCTGTGGCGGCCGTGCAGCTGAAGGCGCCGTTCAGTGCCGGCTACACCGTCACGCGCACGGTCAAGCCCGTGGAGCAGGCCGACAAGAGCCTGCCCGCAGGCCAGTACTCGCGCGGCGACGTGCTGCGCGTCACGCTGGAGGTGCAGGCCCGCACCGACATGACCTGGGTGGCCATCACCGACCCCGTGCCCACGGGCGCCACCATCCTGGGCGGCGGTCTGGGGCGCGACTCGGAGATCGCCTCGGGCGGCGAGCGCGCAGAAGGCGCGGGCTGGCTGGCCTATGAGGAGCGCAGCTTCGAGGCCTACCGCGCCTACTACCAGTACCTGCCCAAGGGCAATACGCGCGTGGAGTACACCGTGCGGCTGAACAATGCCGGCGACTTCGCGCTGCCGCCCACGCGGGTGGAGGCGCTGTATGCGCCCGAGATGTTCGGCGAGGTTCCCAACGCCCGCATCAAGGTGGGCGACAAGCGCTGATGCAGCGTTGATGGCGCCCTGACAAGGGGGCGGCCCTGCGGCCTATGATGGCTGCAGGACCGCCCCCTTTTTTCATCACCCTCCGCTCCATGGCACAAGTCATCCTCTCCCCGGTTCCCGCGGGCAGCGCCCTGCAGGACCGCCTCAAGACCGCCTATTTCCACGACAGCTACCAGCTGCAATTGCCGGACGACGGCAGCAGCCCCATGGCGCTGTACCTGCGCTGCGTGGGCCGCACGCCGGGCTGGATCGACTTTCTGATGCGCCTGCGCAACCGCGTGGTGGCGCCCTTCGGCATCAAGGACCTGGGCACGCTCAGCGGCGTCGATGCGCAGCGCCAGCCATCGAGCTACCGCGTGGGCGACCGCGCCGGCATCTTTCGCATCCATGCGCTGAGCGATGGCGAGGTGGTGCTGGGCGACAGCGACCGGCACCTGGACGTGCAGGTCTCCCTCATGCGGCTGCCCGGCCCCGAGGGCGCGCCGTCCGCCACCTTCACCGCCGCCATGTCCACCGTGGTCCATGTGCACAATGCCCTGGGCCGTATCTACATGCTGGGCGTGGCGCCGGCCCACCGCGTCATCGCCCCGGCCGTGGTGGCCAGGCTGGCCGGCTGACCTGGCCTGAAGGCATCACGTCAGCAAAACGGAAGCCTTCAGGGCCTGCGTCCGACGCGGGCAGACGCGAAGAGTCACGATACTTGCGGCCTTTGCCCGGCGGACATACCCCGAGCAGGGAACGCGGCCCGCCCCACAAGGGCAAGGCCGCCACCATTGCGAATCGGTTCCCGGGCACACCATTGATCACAAGAGAGAGAGGGTCTATGCCAGACATGAACACCGATCCCCGCACGGCGCCACCGGCAGCTCCGCCACCGGATGCGCCGCAGGCGGCCACGCCATCGCCTGCAGAGCCTGCACCGCGCATCACGTTCTCGGGCCCCGTCGTCATTCCTTCCCTGCTGGTGCTGGGCCTGCTGCTGCTGTACTGCGGCTTCATGCCCGACAGCGCCGACCGGCTGTTCTCCAGCGCCCAGGCCTGGGTGGTGGGGCACATGGACTGGTTCTATGCCGTCTCGGTCACGCTGTTCCTGGTCTTTCTGATCTTCGTCGCGTCCAGCCGCTTCGGCGACATCCGCCTGGGTCCCGATGATGCGGAGCCCGAGTTCAGCTTCATCTCCTGGACCGCCATGCTGTTCGCCGCCGGCATGGGCATCGGCCTGATGTACTTCGGCGTGGGCGAGCCGCTGCAGCACTTCCTCAAGCCGCCCACGGCCGTGCCTTCCACGCCGGCCGCCGCACGCGAGGCGCTGCAGTCCACCTTCTTCCACTGGGGCTTCCATGCCTGGGCCGTCTACGGGACCATGGGCCTGGTGCTGGCCTACTTCGGCTTTCGCTACAACCTGCCGCTGACCATGCGCTCGGGCCTGTACCCGCTGCTGGGCAAGCGCATCAACGGCCCCATCGGCCACAGCGTAGATGCCTTCGCGCTGGTGGGCACCATCGCGGGTATCGCCACCACGCTGGGCTACGGCGCGCTGCAGCTGGCCGCCGGCCTGCACACCCTCACGGGCTGGGACACCTCTGCGGCGGCTTTCCGCATCGCGGTCATCGTCATCGTGGTCTGCCTGGCCGGGCTGTCGGCCGTCTCGGGCCTGGACAAAGGGGTGCGGCGCCTGAGCGAGTTCAACCTCATGCTGGCCTTCATCCTGCTGGCCTTCGTCATCGTCGCCGGGCCCACGGTCTTCCTGTTCGAGGCGCTGAGCGAGAACATCGGCAACTACGTGTCTGGCCTGGTGCAGCTGTCGTTCCGCACCTTTGCCTACGAGCCGCCCAGCCAGGAAGGCTGGTTCGGCGGCTGGACCATCCTCTACTGGGCCTGGTGGATCTCCTGGTCGCCCTTCGTGGGCATGTTCATCGCACGCATCTCCCGCGGGCGCACCATCCGCCAGTTCGTGACCGGCGTGCTGCTGGTGCCCACGGCCTTCAACCTGCTGTGGATGACGGCCTTCGGCAACAGCGCCATCTGGATAGACACCCACGTGGCCATGGGCGCGTTGGGGCAGACGGCCTCGAACGTGGATGCGCTGCTGTTCCGCTTCTTCGAGTACCTGCCCTGGTTCAAGCCCGTGGCCTGGCTCACCATCGTGCTCATCGCGGTGTTCTTCGTCACCTCGGCGGACTCCGGGGCCTTCGTGGTGGACAACATCGCCTCGCGCGGCCATGCGCGTTCGCCGGTCTGGCAGCGGCTGTTCTGGGCTGCCGTGCTGGGTGCGACGGCCATGGTGCTGATGCTGGCCGGCGGCCTCAAGGCGCTGCAGGCCATGACCCTGGTGGCGGCCCTGCCGGTGGCCGTCATCATGCTGGCGCTGTGCTACGGGCTGTGGCGCGGCCTGCTGGCCGACCGCGCGCACTTCTCGCCCGACCTGGCTCCGGCCACCAGCTTCTGGAGCGGCCAGCACTGGCGCAAGCGCCTGGAGCAGATCGTGCACCAGCCCTCGCGCGCCGATGTGCGCAGGTTCCTGGCCGGCGTGGTGCTGCCCGCCATGAACGAGGTGGCAGCCGAAATGCACAAGCGCGGCGTCGAGGCGGTGGTCACCGAGGACCTGGACGGCGAGGGCGCCGTGCGCCTGACCGTGCCCGATCCCTCGCTGCGCGACTTCGTCTACGGCGTGCGCGCCACGCGCCGCACGGTGCCCACCTTCCTGGTGAGCGAGGCGGCCAACGAGCAGGAGCGCCGCCATGTCTACGAGCCCATCACGTTCTTCGAGGACGGACGCCTGGGCCACGACATCCAGTACCTGCGCAGCGAGGAAGTCATCGCCGACATCCTGCGCCACTACGAGCGCTACCTGTCGCTGAGCGCCGACCAGCGCACGCATCTGCTGAACCGGGCGCCGGGCCACAGCTGAGCCGTGCCTGGCAGCGCCGCCGTCGCGGCACCCCGGGCCTTTGGGTAAACACCGGGGTGCCAGCCGGCGGCCGCCTGCGGATACTGGGCGCTGCCATGCAGCTCGAATACTCCACCCATTCGCAGGAGCCACGCCATCGTTTCGACTACTGGCACGAGGTGGTCTGCCGCCACTGCATCCCGGCCGACAGCCACCGCGCGCAGGGGGATGGTGCCGGTCCCGGCGGCTTCGGGGCCACGCTGTCCGTGCGGTCCCTGGGACTGCTGGAGATCAGTGCCATGTCGGCGCCCAGCCACCGCTGGGTGCGCAACGCAGCCCACCTGCGCCTGCATGCCCGCGACGAGCTGTGGCTGGGCTATCTGCTCCAGGGCCAGGCCGAGGTGCGCCAGGGCGGGCAAGTGGCCCGGCTGAGTGGGGGCAATCTGGTGCTTTATGACGCTGCGCAGCCTTTCGAATTCTCGGTGGCGCCCCGCGATATCCTGCTGATGCGCATTCCGCGCAGCGAATTGTTGAATCGATTTGCCCGTGCACCCTTGCACGCGGGACGGGCGCTGCATGGCCATGCCCCGGCCGTGGCGCCGCTGCGGGCCATGCTCGGCGAGGCCATGGCCATGCCGCCTGCGCCGCACGGTGATGCCTTGGCGCAGCGCTTTGGCATGGCGCTGCTCGACGTGCTGGCCCTGGCGCTGGAGATGCAGGAAATGGCCGTGCAGCCCCGCGCGGAAAGGGACCTGCATGGCCGCATCCAGGCGTTCATCCAGGACAACCTGGGCTCGCCCGAGCTGTCGCTGCAATGGCTGGCGCAGCAGCACAACGTCTCGCCCCGTACCGTGACGCGGGCCTTTGCGCGGCACAACCAGACGCCCATGGGCCTGGTATGGCAGCTGCGGTTGCAGGCCAGCCGCCAGGCCCTGATGCAGGGGCGCTGCTCCAGCGTGACCGAGGCGGCCTTCGCGCATGGGTTCTCCGATGCGGCGCACTTCAGCCGAGCCTTTCGCAAGGCGTTCGGCTGCACGCCCCGCAGCCTGCTGGCCGCCTGAGCAAGGTCGCTGACCCTCCCGAACAAGCGTGGGTGCCGCCGGCTCCCTAGCATGGGGCTGCCGCGCGTCCCGTGCGGCTTTTCCAGTGCAACAACGGTGGCGCCCCGGAGCCGGGCGCCGGGAGACATGCCATGAACGACAGCGAACTGCACCATCTCGAACTGCTGGAGGTGGGGCGCGAGATCCAGTCCCGCCGCATTTCGTCGGAAGAGGTGACCCGCCACATGCTGGCGCGCATCGAGGCCGTGGACGCGCGGCTGCACAGCTACGTGACGGTGATGGCGCAGCAGGCGCTGGAGGACGCCCGCCGCGCCGACGCCGAGATCGCGCAGGGCCGCCGCCGCGGTGCGCTGCACGGCGTGCCGCTGGCGCTCAAGGACCTGCTGTGGACCCGGGGCGTCCCCACCACGCATGGAATGACGCTGCACCGCGACCATCGCCCCACGGAAGATGCCACCGTGGTGCGCAGGCTGCGCGAGGCCGGCGCCGTCATCCTGGGCAAGCTGCAGCAGACCGAAGGCGCCTTCGCCGACCACCATCCCGAGATCACTGCCCCCGTCAACCCCTGGGGCGCCCAGCTATGGCCCGGGGCCTCGTCCAGCGGCTCGGGCGTGGCCACGGCGGCGGGGCTGTGCTTCGGATCGCTGGGCACGGACACCGGGGGCTCCATCCGCTTTCCATCGGCCGCCAACGGCATCACGGGGCTCAAGCCCACCTGGGGCAGGGTGAGCCGCCACGGCGCCTTCGAACTGGCCGCGTCCCTGGACCACATAGGCCCGATGGCGCGCAGTGCCGCCGATGCCGCAGCCATGCTCGCGGCCATCGCCGGGGCGGACCCGCTGGACCCTACGGCCAGCCAGTGCAGCGTGCCCGACTATCTGGCCATGATGACGCGCGGATTCTCCGGCCTGCGCCTGGGCATGGACCGGCAATGGGCACTGGACGGCGTGGATGCCCCCTCCCGCCAGGCGGTGGAGCAGGCCCTGGCGGTGGCGCAGCGCCTGGGTGCCAGCGTGCAGGAGGTCCGCTTTCCCGATGCCACCCAGGCGGTGGAGGACTGGCCGGCGCTGTGCGCGGTGGAGACCGCCGTGGCGCACGGCGCCACGTTCCCTGCACGGCGCGAGGCCTATGGCCCCGGGCTCGCCGGGCTGATCGACCTGGGGCTGGGCCTGTCCGCCACCGACTACCAGCGGCTGCTGCTGCGCCGCGCGGACTTCACGGGCCGGGTACGCGCACTCTTCGCGCAGGTGGACCTGCTGCTGGTCCCCGCCACGGCCTTTGCGGCCCCCACGCTGCAGCGCATGGCGCATTTCGGCTCCGATGCCGAGCTGTTCTCGGGCATGCTGCGCTACACCTGCCCGTTCGACCTGACGGGCAGCCCCACGATCACGCTGCCCGGCGGACGCACTCCCGAGGGCGCGCCCGTGGCCTTCCAGTTCGTGGCCCCCGACTTCCGCGAAGACCTGCTGGTGCGCGCGGGCTGGGCGTTCCAGCAGGCCACGGACTGGCACAGACGGCACCCTGCTGCCTGAGCTGCCTGAGCTGCCTGAGCTGCCTGAGCTGCCTGAGCTGCCTGAGCTGCGCGGGGCGCCAGTCCGGTGGCGCGACACGGGCCTGTCACACAGCCTTCCTAGACTGGCGTGATGTCCTTGATCGAGATGGAAGGTGTCGCCAAGTCCTGGGGCGGCACCACGGCACTGCAGGCGCTGGATCTGCGCATTGAACCCGGATCCTTTTGCGTGCTGCTCGGTCCCTCGGGCTGCGGCAAGTCCACTACGCTGCGCATCATCGCGGGCCTGGAAAGCGCCACCTCGGGCCGCGTGCGCATCGATGGGCAGGATGTCACCCAACTGCCGCCCGCTCGGCGCGGCATTGCCATGGTGTTCCAGAACTACGCGCTGTTCCCGCACCTGACGGTGGCGCAGAACATCGGCTTCGGCCTGTCCGTGCGCAAGGTCCCGGCGGCCGAGGCGCGCCGGCGCATCGACGAGGCCGCCGCGCTGCTGGGCCTGGACGCGCTGCTGGCGCGCCGGCCCGGCCAGCTGTCGGGCGGCCAGCAGCAGCGCGTGGCGCTGGGCCGCGCCCTGGTGGCCCGCGCCCGGGTCTGCCTGATGGATGAGCCCCTGTCCAACCTCGACGCCCAGCTGCGCCAGGAAATGCGCACCGAGCTGCGCGAGCTGCAGCGGCGCCTGGGCCTGACCGTGGTCTATGTCACGCACGACCAGGCCGAGGCCATGGGCATGGCCGACCAGGTGGTGCTGCTCAGCCAGGGGCGCGTGGAGCAATGCGCCGCGCCCCAGGAGATCTACCGCCGGCCCGCCACCACCTTTGCCGCGCGCTTCATCGGCACGCCGGCCATGAACATCGCGCGCCTCGACGGCCTGCACATCGCGGGCAGCCATGCCAGCGCCGCGCCCGCCGGCCTGCAGCAGCCGGGCCAGGCGCGCTGGCTGGGCGTCAGGCCCGAGGACATGCGCCTGTCGCTCCATGGCGATGTCGGCAGCGGCCCCGTGGTGGCTGCCGACATCGAGAGCCTCGAATACCTGGGCGCCGACCTGGTGCTGCGCTGCCGCGTGGGCAGCGAACAACTGATGGTGCGCACCGCTGGCAGCCAGCTCGGCGGCCTGCAGCCGGGCCAGCTCGTGGGCCTGCGCTGGGCGCGCGAGGCCACGCATTTCTTTGACGAACAGGGGCGGCGCTGCACGGCCTGAGGCCGTGGCACCGCTCCTATCTTCCTCCGCAGTTCCACCGTTTCAGCCGTTCCGGCTTTCGCACCCGAAGCACCTTCCAGGAGAGTCCGCCATGCAACGCCATGCCTTCCTCAAAACCCTCGCAGCCGCTGCCGCCCTGGCCGCCACGGGCCTGCTGCACACCGCCAGCGCGCAAACGCCGCTGGAGGTGCCGTTCTACTTTCCCGTGGCCGTGGGCGGCCCCATCACCAAGGTGATCGACGGCTATGCGGCCGAGTTCAACAAGGCCCATCCGCAGTACCGGATCACGCCCGTCTATGCGGGCACCTACCAGGAGACCATCGTCAAGGCGCTGACGGCCCACAAGTCGGGCAAGCCGCCGGCCACCTCGGTGCTGCTGTCCACCGACATGTTCACGCTGATCGACGAGGACGCCATCGCCCCCATCGACGACTTCGTGAAGACCGATGCCGACCGGGCCTGGCTCAAGGGCTTCTACCCGGCCTTCATGGCCAACAGCCAGGCGGGCGGTAAGACCTGGGGCGTGCCCTTCCAGCGTTCCACCGTGGTCATGTACTACAACAAGGAAGCCTTCAAGGAAGCCGGCCTGGACCCGAACAAGGCGCCGCAGAACTGGAAGGAACTCAAGGAAGCCGCCCACAGGCTGACGAAGAAGGACGCCAGCGGCAAGGTCGTGCAGTACGGCATACAGATCCCGTCCACCGGCTTTGCCTACTGGATGCTGCAGACGCTGACCACGCCCAACGACGTGCTGCTGGCCAACGAGGCCGGCACCCAGGTCACGCTGGACAGCCCCAAGGTAGTGGAGGCGCTGGACTTCTGGGTGGGCCTGGTCAAGGAAGGCGTGCACCCTGCCGGCGTGGTGGAGTGGGGCACGACGCCCAAGGACTTCATGGAAAGGAAGGCCGCCATCATCGTCACCACCACGGGCAACCTGACCAATATCCGCGCCAATGCCAAATTCGACTTCGGCGTGGGCCAGATCGCAGGCAACGTGCGCAAGGGCTCGCCCACGGGCGGCGGCAACTTCTACCTGTTCAAGAAGGCGCCCAGGGAGCAGCAGGAGGCGGCCTTCCAGTTCATGAAGTGGGTCACCCAGCCCCCGCTGGCCGCGCAGTGGAGCATGGACAGCGGCTACGTGGCCGTCTCGCCCGCCGCCTATGACACGCCCGCGCTCAAGAAGTACGGCCAGGACTTCCCGCAGGCCCTTGTGGCGCGCGACCAGCTGCCCGTGTCGGTGGCCGAGTTCTCCACGCATGAGAACCAGCGCGTGACCAAGGTGCTCAACGACGCCGTGCAGGCCGCCCTCAACGGCAGCAAGACCTCGGCCCAGGCCCTGCAGGATGCGCAAAGGGAGGCCGACCGCATCCTGCGCCGCTACAAGTGATGGCCTCGCGCCGTTGACCGCATGAGCCACGCTTCCTCCTCTTTTGCGAGCGGCCGCCAGGCCGTCCATGCCTGGCTGATGCTGCTGCCGGCGCTGGTGCTGCTGGTGGCCTTCACGCACTGGCCGGCCGTGGCCACGCTGATCGACAGCCTGCGTGCCACGCCGCGCGGCGGCCAGCCGGGGCCGTGGGTGGGGCTGGAGAACTACGCCGTGATGTTGGACGACCCGGTGTTCTGGCAGGCCGTGCGCAACAACCTGTGGTTTGCGGCGGCCACGATTCCGCTGTCCATGGCGCTGGCGCTGGCCATGGCGCTGTGGGTCAACGAGAGGCTGGCCGGCCGCGCCTTCGTGCGCATGGCGTACTTCACGCCCACGGTGTTGCCCATGATTGCCGTGGCCAACATCTGGCTGTTCTTCTACACACCGCAGTACGGGCTGCTGGAGCAACTGCGAGGCGCAGTGGGCCTTCCCGCGCACAACTGGCTGGGCGACCCGTCCACGGCGCTGGCCTGCGTGACCGTGGTGGCGGTGTGGAAGGAGGCGGGCTTTTTCATGATCTTCTACCTGGCCGCGCTGCAGACGCTCAATCCCAGCCTCAGGGAAGCTGCGGCCATCGAGGGGGCCTCGCGCTGGTACTTCCTGCGCCGCGTGCAGTGGCCGCTGCTGATGCCGACCACGCTGTTCGTGCTGGTCAATGCGGTGATCAATGCCTTCCGCCTGGTGGACCATCTCTTCATCCTCACGCGCGGCGGGCCGGACAACGCCTCCACGCTGCTGCTCTATCACCTGTACGAAGTGGGCTTCAAGTTCTGGGACACGGGCTATGCGGCGGCCATCACCGTGGTGCTGGTCGTGGTGCTTGCGGCCGTGGCGCTGCTGCAGTTCTTCGTGCTCGACAAGAAGGTGCACTACCAATGAGCGCCGCACCCGTTGCCCCGCGCCATGCGCCGCCCGCGCTGTACGGCGCCACCTGGCTGGACACGCTGGCCGCCTGGCTGCTGGCCCTGCTGTGGATACTGCCGCTGGCCTATGCGTTCTGGACGGCCTTTCATCCGCCCGAATACTCGGCACGCTTCGACCTGGCCGCGCCCTGGACGCTGGAGAACTTTCGCCGTGCCTGGCAGGCCGCGCCCTTTGCGCGCTATTTCCTGAACACGGCCGTGCTGGTGGCCATGATCCTGGCGGCCCAGCTGGTGCTGGGCACGCTGGCCGCCTATGCCTTTGCACGCTACCGCTTTCGCGGCCAGGGCCTGGCCTTTGCGCTGGTGCTGGTGCAGCTGATGATCATGCCGGACATCCTGCTGGTGGCGAACTACCAGACCGTGTCGCGACTGGGCGCCGTCGATACGCTGCTGGGCATAGGCCTGCCGTACTTCGCATCGGCCTTTGCGATCTTTTTGCTGCGCCAGACCTTTCTGGGCATTCCCCGGGAACTGGACGAGGCCGCGCGGGTGGAGGGTGCCAGCACCCTGCAGATCCTGTGGCGCGTCTACGTGCCGCTGGCGCGGCCCGTGTACCTGGCGTTTGCGCTGGTGTCGGTGAGCTTTCACTGGAACAACTTCCTGTGGCCGCTGATCATCACCAACAGCGTGCAGGCGCGCCCGCTCACCGTGGGGCTGCAGGTGTTCTCCAGCGTGGAGTCGGGCGTGGAATGGGCCACCATCACGGCCGCCACGCTGATGAGCTCGGGCCCGCTGCTGGTGGCCTTCGTGCTGTTCCAGCGCCAGTTCGTGCAGAGCTTCATGCGTGCGGGGATCAAGTGAGGGCGGTGCTAAAGTTCCTTGTCCCAGCCTTTCACCCCGAGGTCCACCATGTCCGGTCCCGCATCCGCAGGTCTGTTCATCTACGCCAAGCAGCCCGACAGGCTGGCGCTGTTCTACATGGAGGTGCTGGCCATGCGCATGCTGCACCACACGAGCGAGCTCATGGTGCTGCAGTCGCCGGACCTGCAACTGGTGCTGCACGCCATTCCCGAGGCGATTGCGCGGCACATCACCATCACCGAGCCACCCCAGCCGCGCGAGAACGTGGCCATCAAGTTCTTTGCCACCGTGAAAAGCTTTGCGGCCGTGCGCCCCCTGGTCATCGCCCATGGCGGCCAGCTGTGGGAGCAGTCCTGGCTGGGCCCGGGCTTTCGCGTCTGCAACGCCATGGACCCCGAAGGCAACCTGTTCCAGCTGCGCGAGCCGCTGTCCGCATGATGCAGATCCTCACCTGGAACACCCAATGGTGCCTGGGCCTGGACGGCCGCATGGACCCGGAGCGCATCGTGGCGCATGCGCTGTCCATGGCCGATATCGACGTGCTGTGCCTGCAGGAAATCGCCGTCCACTATCCGGGCCTGCAGGGCGCGCCCGGCGACCAGGTGGAGCAGGTGCGCGCGGCCCTGCCCGAAGGCTGGAAGGTCTTCTTCGGCGCGGCCGTGGACGAATTCACGGCCGTGGGCCGGCAGCGCTTCGGCAACCTGGTGGCCACGCGCCTGCCTGCTCTGCAGGTGGCCCATCACCGCCTGCCGTATCCGCACGATGGCGGCGTGCGCAGCATGCCGCGCTGCTGCACGGCAGTGACCGTGATGGATGCCGCACTGGGCCCCGTGCGCGTGATGAGCACCCACCTCGAATATTTCTCGCGCCGCCAGCGCATGGCCCAGGCGCTGGCGCTGCGTTCCCTGCAGATCGAGGCCCTGGGCCAGGCCGAGGCGCCGCCCCAGCCAGCCAGCGACGGCTCGCCCCAGCAGACCAAGCCGCACACGCCGCATGCCGTGCTCTGCGGCGACTTCAACTTCGAGCCGCACGAGGATGAATACGCCGGCCTGTCCGCCCCCTGGGCGGCCGGCGAGCAGGGCGCCCTGAGCGCAGGCCAATGGCACAACAGCTGGAGCGTGCTGCACCCGGACCAGCCCCAGCCGCCCACCTTCCGGTTGTTCGACCGCCAGTGGGGCCCCGAGCCCGGCGCCTGCGACTTCGCCTGGGTCAGCGACAGCCTGCGCGGCCATGTGCGCGGCTGGGCCGTGGACAGCGACACAAGGCTCTCCGACCACCAGCCCGTGCTGCTGCAGCTGGATTGATCCAGGTCACGGACCGCCGCCAAGCCGGCCTTGGCCTACAGACAGTGCCGCAGGCCTGCTCCAAGGTCATGGGGACTGTTTTGAAGGAGCATCCATGAGCCCCAATCCGCTGTCCACGATTCTTCACCGCACCTGGTGGGTGCTGCTGCTGCGCGGCCTGGTCGCCATCGCCTTCGGCGTGCTGACCTGGGCGCAGCCGGCGGTATCGCTGGCGGCGCTGGTGCTGACCTTCGGCGCCTTCACCTTCGTCGATGGCCTGCTGGGCGTGTATTCGGCCATCCAGGGGCGCGACCAGATGCGCCATTGGTGGGTGCTGCTGCTGTGGGGTCTGGCCGGCGTGGTGGTGGGCGTGCTCACCGTGGTCGCGCCCGGCGTCACGGCCCTGGTGATGACGCTGTACATCGGCGCCTGGGCCCTGGTCACGGGCCTGCTGCAGATCGTGGCGGCCGTGCGGCTGCGCAAGGAGATCACGGGCGAGTGGCTGCTGATCCTGGGCGGCGTGCTGTCTGTGCTGTTCGGCGCCTTCGTGCTGGCCCAGCCGGGCGCGGGCATGATGGCCATGCTCTGGGTGCTGGCCACGTATGCGGTGGTCTTCGGCGTGCTCATGGTGCTGCTGTCCTTCAAGCTCAAGAAGGGCATACGCCATTCTTCCTGAGCCGCTGGCTCAAAGGCGGACAATGCCGGCTCCATGATCGAATCCCGGCGACCTTCCCCCTTCATGCGTCTTCCCCGCGCGGCCCTGGCGGCCGCGCTGCTGTTCGCGGCGGCCGGTGCCGCCCAGGCGCTGCCCAGCTTTTCCGAAGTCCGCGAAGGCCACCGCTCCTCCGAGACCGAACTGCTCTCGCGCGAGGGCGAGGTGCTGCAGCGCCAGCGCACCGACGCCAGCGTGCGCCGTGGCGACTGGGTGGCCCTGGCCGACATCTCTCCCGCGCTGCGCACGGCCCTGGTGCTCAGCGAGGACAAGCGCTTCTACGAGCACAGCGGCGTGGACTGGGCGGCCGTGTCCGCCGCCGCCTGGGGCAACCTCTGGAACCAGCGCACGCGCGGCGCCAGCACCATCACCATGCAGTTGGCGGGCCTGCTGGACGGCGACTGGCGCCAGGGCCCGGGCGGGCGCAGCGTGGTGCAGAAACTGGGCCAGACCGTCTCTGCCCAGGTGCTGGACCGGCGCTGGCGCAAGGACCAGATCCTGGAGGCCTACCTGAACCTGGTGCCCTTCCGGGGCGAGATCGTGGGCATCGATGCGCTGTCGCGCACCCTGTTCGGCAAGGCCGCGCACGGGCTGGACGCGCGAGAGGCCGCCATTGCCGCCGCCCTGGTGCGTGCCCCCAACGCCTCGCCCGAGCGCGTGGGCCGGCGCGCCTGCGGCGTGCTGCAGTCGCTGGCGCCCGAGGATGCGGCGGCGCGCGACTGCACGGCCATGGAACTGCTCACCGCCAGCGTGCTGCTGCGCCGGCAATGGGCGGCCAGCGAAGGCCAGGCCCCCCACCTGGCGCGCCGCCTGCTGGCCGAGCCGCAGTCCAAAGGCCAGGCCCGCGTGCGCTCCACGCTGAGCGCGCCCGTGCAGCGTTTTGCCGTGCAAAGCCTGCAGCAGCAACTGCGTGAGCTGCAGGGCCGCAACGTGGAGGACGGCGCCATCGTCGTGCTGGACAACGCCACGGGCGAGGTGCTGGCCTGGGTGGGCTCGTCGGGCGAATTGAGCCAGGCGGCCGAGGTGGATGGCGTCACGGCCATGCGCCAGCCCGGCTCCACCTTCAAGCCCTTTCTCTATGCCCAGGCGATTGCCGAGCGGCGGCTGACGGCGGCCTCGCTGATCGAGGATTCATCGGCCCACATTCCCACGCAGAACGGGCTCTACATCCCTCAGAACTACGACCGGCGCTTCAAGGGCTGGGTCTCGGCGCGCACGGCGCTGGCGTCGTCGCTCAACGTGCCGGCCGTGCGCACCCTGGTCATGGTCACGCCCGATGCCTTCTTCTCGCAACTGCAGCGCCTGGGCCTGCCGCTGCGCGAAAGCGGCGGCTACCACGGCTTCAGCCTGGCGCTGGGCAGTGCCGAGGTGCCGCTGCTGCAGCTCACCAACGCCTACCGCGCCCTGGCCAACGGCGGGCAGCTGACGCCCGTGCGCTGGGCGGCGCAGCCCACGGGCGCGGGGTCCGCAGCGCAAAAGCCGGCTGCGCCCGTGCAGGCCATCGACGCACGCGCGGCCTTCATCGTGGGCGACATCCTGTCCGATCCCATGGCGCGCGCGCCCACCTTCGGCACCGACAGCGTGCTGGCCACGCGCTTCTGGTCGGCCGTCAAGACCGGCACCAGCAAGGACATGCGCGACAACTGGGCCGTGGGCTGGTCGCAGCGCTACACCGTGGGCGTGTGGGTGGGCAATGCGCGCGGCGAGGCCATGCACTCGGTCAGCGGCACCAGCGGCGCGGCACCTGTCTGGGCCGCCGTGATGGGCTTCCTGCATGCCCGCACACCCAGCCGCGCGCCCAAGGCGCCGGCGGGCGTGCTGCAGCAGGCCGTGCGTTTCGGCCCCGATGCGTCGGGCCTGCCGCTGGAGAGCGCGCGCAGCGAATGGTTCGTGGCGGGCACGCAGCAGAGCCTGTTCGCCATGGCGGGCAGCGGCCTGCCTGCCGCATCCGCATCGACACGCGGGACTTCGGCCGCCTCGCCCGTGCGCATTGCGCGCCCGGCCAACGGCACCATCCTCGCGCTGGACCCCGACATTCCGCCGGACCGCCAGCGCGTGCAGCTGTCGGCCCGCCCCGCAGGCACGGCCGCCACGCAGGAATGGCAGGACGCCAGCCTGCGCTGGCGCATGGTCAGTGCTGCCGCGCCCGGCGCGGCCGAGCCGCCGCCCAAGGAGATCGGCCGGGGGGCTGCCGCCGCCTGGATGCCCTGGCCCGGCCGCCACCGGCTGGAACTGGTCGATGCCAAGGGGCAGGTGCTGGACAGCGTGCAGGTGGAGGTGCGCGGCGCCGGCGTGGTGGCTTCGCGCGCGGGCGGGCGCTGAACGCCGCAGTGCGGCCCCAGGGCAGCCTCAGGGCAGCATCAGGGCCGAGCCCGCACGAAGCGCTGCTCGGTCACGGTCTCGCCCCATTGCTGGCCCGGCCATTCCTCGGCCAGGGTGAAGCCAGACGATTCGTAGAGCCGGCGTGCCGCATCCAGGCCGCTGAACGTCCACAGCTGGGTGGCCTCGAAGGCCTGCTGGTCGCAGAACGCCAGGGCCTGCTGCAGCAGCTGGCGCCCCGTGCCGGCGCCGCGCAGGCCGTCGTCCAGGATGAACCAGCGCAGGTGCGCCTGGCGGTCCTCGGGGTGCTTGGCCAGGTCCTCGCCATCGATGGCCACGGAGCCCACGACGCGGTCGCCGTCCAGCGCCGTCCACAGCTGGTTGCAGGGTTTGTCCAGCCGGCTAGCGAACTCGGCCAGGCCGCTGGCCACGCGGCTTTCGAAGAAGACGCCGAAACCTGCGTGGCGTGCATAGAAGCGCGCATGCATTTCCACGATGCGGCCGATGCAGCCGGGCCGGTATCCGGGCAGGACCTGTATCTGCGCGGGTGCGGGCGCGGGCAGGGGCTCCTCCTGCCGATGCGCCTGCAGTGCCTGGGCGTAGAGGGCCAGCCCGCGCGAGACCGCCTGTTGCTGCGGCGGCTGCATGCGGTCCAGCGCGGCCGTCACCTGCTGGCGCCCGAAGGCCTCGATGGCGGCCAGCGTGCGCCGGCCCTTGGCGGTGAGGGCCAGCCGCTTGACGCGGCCGTCCTCGCCATCGGCGGTTTCCTTCAGCTCGCCGGCCTCCACCAGCTTGCACACCATGCGGCTGACGCTGGATTTCTCCAGCCCCAGCGCCTGGGCCAGCTGCGAGGCCGCCATGGACCCCTGCGCGCCGATCTCCAGGATGGCGTGCACGGCCGAGGGCGGATAGTCCGTGGCCGCCAGCGTGGCCTGCATGAAGCCCAGCTCGCGCACCATCTGGCGCGAGGCGGCGCGGATGTCGTCCACCAGGGAAAGATCGTGCTGCGGCATGGGTGCTCCTTGGGGCCGTGCAGGGTTTGAATATGGTTGCATGGTACAACCATAAATGCCGCTGCGCATCTGTTGATGCAGCGATGCGTACCCCAGGCGCAAAAAAGCCGCCCGGCGCATGCGGGCGGCTGGGGCCTGGCGCAGATGCGCAAGGCTCAATTGACCATCAGGCGGAACGGCCAGACATAGGCCTGCAGCGTCACGAAGATGCCCATCAGGCAGGCCAGGGCGACGGAGTGGAAGAACACGTAGCGCAGGATGTCGCCCTCATGGTTGAACCAGCGCGTGGCCGTGGAGGCGACGACGATGGACTGCGCATCGATCATCTTGCCCATCACGCCACCCGAGCTGTTGGCCGCGCCCATGAGGTTGGGCGACAGGCCCAGCTGCTCGGCCGCCACCTTCTGCATGCCGCCGAACAGCACGTTCGATGCCGTGTCCGAACCCGTGAGCGCCACGCCCAGCCAGCCCATCAGCGTGCCGAAGAAGGGGTAGAACACGCCGGTGTTGGCGAAGGCCAGGCCCAGCGTGGTGTCGGTGCCCGAGTAGCGCGTCAGCGTGCCCAGCGCCAGCATCAGCACGATGGTGATGAGCGAATAACGCACCAGCCAGAGGGTGCGCACGAACTGGCTGACCAGTTGCACGGGGTTGTACTTCATGACCAGGCCGCCCACGATGGCCGACAGCAGGATGCCCGTGCCCGTGGCCGACAGCAGGTTCAGCGTGTAGATGGCGCCTTCCTTGGTGGGCTGGCGCACCACGGGCGGCACCTTCTCGACCATGTTGTGCAAGCCTTCCATGGGAAAGGCCGGTGCGAACAGGCCATTGAGCGCCGCCTTGACCGAGGGCAGGCCCCAGATGAAGACGAAGACCGTGAGGATGGCCCAGGGCGTCCAGGCGCGGATCACGTCGGCGCGCGGGTGCTGGGTCACGGCGCGGGGCGCCTGGGCTTCGCCGCCGCTGTTCTCATGGCCCTTGAGCGAGGTCGAGCGCCAGATGGTCCTGGGCTGCCATACGCGCAGGAAGCCGACCGTGCAGACCATGGAGACGATGGCCGCGATGATGTCCACCAGCTCGGGGCCGATGAAGTTGGACACCAGGTACTGCGGAATGGCGAAGGACACGCCGGTCACCAGGATGATGGGCCAGATCTCCATCATGGCCTTGCGCCCGGCAAAGGCCCAGATCAGCCAGAACGGCACCAGCACCGAGAAGAACGGCAGCTGGCGGCCGACCATGGCCGTGACCTCCATCAGGTCGTAGCCATGGACCTTGGCCAGCGTGATCACCGGCGTGCCCAGCGCGCCGAAGGCCACGGGCGCGGTATTGGCGATCAGCGACAGGCCCGAGGCGGCCAGCGGCGAAAAGCCCAGGCCGATGAGGATGGCCGCCGTCACGGCCACGGGCGTGCCGAAGCCGGCCGCGCCCTCGAAGAAGGCGCCGAAGGCGAAGGCGATCAGCAGCAGCTGGATGCGCCTGTCCTCGGTGATGCCGGCAATGGAGTCCTGCAGGATCTTGAAGCTGCCGTTCTTCTCGGTCAGCTGGTGCAGGAAGATGATGTTCAGAACGATCCAGCCGATGGGCAGCAGCCCCGTGAAGCCGCCGAACAGCGCCGCGCGCCCGGCCATGCCGGCCGGCATGTTGTAGACGAAGACCGCGATCACCAGCGCGGCAACCAGCCCGGCGCCGGCCGCCAGATGGGCCTTCATGTGCAAAAAGCCCAGTCCCACCAGCATGACCACGACCGGAATGGCCGCAAGCAGTGTGGACAGCCACATGTTGGAAAGAGGGTCGTAGACCTGTTGCCAAACCATAGGAGCTTCTCCTGAAGAGTTTTTAGGATGTTGTGCGGGGCGGATCGTTACTCCCATGGCGGTTTGGCGCACTAGCGTTAGCCCTGGGTTGGGCTGCGAGAGAGAAAATTTCAATCGGCGCACAAATCACTTCAAACCCGAACGGGTGGCCGGAGCCCGCGCACGGCACTACCATGCTCGGCAGTCCCGCGGCATGCGGGTTCCAGAAAGCCAGAAAACGTGTCCACCGACCTTTCCAAAATCACCTGCATCGAAGACCTGCGCGTCGTGGCCCAGCGCCGCGTGCCGCGCATGTTCTATGACTACGCCGATTCGGGTTCCTACACCCAGGGCACCTACCGCGCCAACGAGGACGACTTCCACCGGATCAAGCTGCGCCAGCGCGTGGCCGTGAACATGGAGGGGCGCAGCACGCGCACCACCATGATCGGCGAGCAGGTCGCCATGCCCGTGGCCATCGCGCCCACGGGCCTGACCGGCATGCAGCATGCCGACGGCGAGATCCTGGGCGCGCGCGCGGCCAAGGCCTTCGGCATTCCGTTCACTCTGTCCACCATGAGCATCTGCTCCATCGAGGACATTGCCGAGCACACGGGCCGCCATCCGTTCTGGTTCCAGCTCTATGTGATGCGCGACCGCCGGTTCATGGAGCGCCTGATCGAGCGTGCCCGCGCGGCCAACTGCTCGGCCCTGGTGCTGACGCTGGACCTGCAGATCCTGGGCCAGCGCCACAAGGACATCAAGAACGGCCTGTCCACGCCACCGAAGCCCACGCTGCGCAACCTGGCCAACCTGGCGACCAAGCCGCACTGGTGCCTGGGCATGCTGGGCACCAAGCGCCGCACCTTCGGCAACATCGTCGGACATGTGGATGGCGTGGCCGACATGAGTTCGCTGTCGTCGTGGACCGCCAGCCAGTTCGATCCCAGCCTGAACTGGGGCGACGTGGAGCGCATCAAGAAGCTCTGGGGCGGCAAGCTCATCCTCAAGGGCATCATGGACGCCGAGGACGCGCGCCTGGCGGCCGACAGCGGCGCCGACGCGCTCGTCGTCAGCAACCACGGCGGGCGCCAGCTCGACGGCGCACCCTCGTCCATCGAGGCGCTGCCGGGCATTGCCGAGGCGGCGGGCAAGGACATCGAGGTCTGGATGGACGGCGGCATCCGCAGCGGGCAGGACGTGCTCAAGGCGCGTGCCCTGGGCGCCCAGGGCACCATGATCGGCCGCAGCTTCCTCTACGGCCTGGGTGCCTACGGCGAGCATGGCGTGACGCGCGCCCTGCAGATCATCCAGAAGGAGCTGGAGACCACCATGGCCTTCTGCGGCCACACGCAGATCGATACCGTGGACCGCAGCATCCTGCTGCCCGGAACCTATCCGGGCGCCGTGCGCTGAACCGGCAAAAGCTGCACGAGAAAAGGACCGCCTCGGCGGTCCTTTTCTCCTTTCAGGCTGCGCCTCAGGCTTGGGCAGGTACGCGCCGGTTTTCCGGCTGCGCCGCCACCAGCCGGCCCGCCGCATGCAGCACGGCCAGGATGGACGCGGTCACGATGTTGGCATGGCGCCCCGCACCGAAGCGTGTGCCCGCCACGCCGGGCAGGGCGGCCTCGACGATGGCCAGCGCCGTGGCGCCGGCGCCCTGGCCCAGGCTGCGCTCCTCGTAGTGGTCTATGCGCAGCGCCACGCCCAGGTGCTGGCCGATGGCAGCGGCCACGGCGTCGATGGGACCGCTGCCATCGCCATGCAGCTGCATTCGAAGCCCGTCCGTCCGCACCACTTCCAGCGCAATGCCCTGGCCCTTGGCGCTGTCGAACAGATGGTGGCTGTGGTAGCGCCAGGGAAGCTGCCGGGGTGCGAGGTAGGTGGACTCGAACAGCTCCCACAGGTCTTCACTGGCCAGCTCGGCCTCGCTGGCGTCGGCCTGGCGCTGCACCACGGCGCTGAATTCCACCTGCATGCGCCGGGGCATGGTCACGCCATGGTCGCGCTGCAGCAGGAAGGCGATGCCGCCCTTGCCCGACTGGCTGTTGACGCGCACGATGCTGTCGTAGGTGCGACCCAGGTCCTGCGGGTCGATGGGCAGGTAGGGGACGCGCCAGGGCGCATCGGGCCGTTGCGCCGCAAAGCCCTTGGCGATGGCGTCCTGGTGCGAGCCCGAGAACGCCGTGAACACCAGGTCGCCCACATAGGGGTGGCGCGGGTGGATGGGCAGGGCCGTGCATTCCTCCGCAATGCGCGCCACGGCGGCGATGTCCGAGAAGTCCAGTCCCGGCGCGATGCCTTGCGTGTACAGGTTGAGCGCCAGCGTCACCACATCGAGGTTGCCGCTGCGCTCGCCATTGCCGAACAGGCAGCCTTCCACGCGCTGGGCGCCGGCCAGCAGCGCCTGCTCGGCGCAGGCCACGCCCGTGCCCCGGTCGTTGTGCGGGTGCACGGACAGCACGATGTGCTCGCGCCGCTCCAGGCGGCGGTGCATCCACTCGATCTGGTCGGCGAAGACATTGGCCGTGCTCACCTCCACCGTGGTCGGCAGGTTGATGATCATGGGCCGCGCGGGGCCTGCATCCCAGGCGCGGATGGCCGCGTTGCACACGGCCAGCGATACCTCCAGCTCGGCCATGCAGAACGTCTCGGGCGAGTACTGCAGCACCCACTCGGTCTCGGGGTGGGCATCGGTCAGTTCGCGCAGCAGGGCGATGTGGTGCTCCACCATGGCGATGATCTCGGGCACCTGCATGCCGAAGACGATCTCGCGCCAGGCCGGTGCCACGGCGTTGTAGAAGTGCACGATGGCGCGCCGCGCGCCGGCCACGCTGTCCACCGTGGCGCGGATCAGGTCCTCGCGCAGCTGGGTGATGACCATGGGCGTCACGTCGGCGGGGATCAGCCCTTCGTCGATCAGGTGGCGCACGATGGCGTAGTCGGTCTGCGAGGCAGAGGGAAAGCCCACCTCGATCTCCTTGAAGCCTATGCGCACCAGCTCGTGGAACAGGCGCAGCTTGCGCTCGCGGTTCATGGGCTCGAACAGGGCCTGGTTGCCGTCGCGCAGGTCGGTGGACAGCCACACGGGCGCCTGGCTCAGCTGGCGCGAAGGCCATTGGCGGTCGGGCAGGTCGACGGCGGGGAAGGGAAGGTATCTGGACGCGGGATTCTTCAGCATGCGGGCCTCGCAGGAAACGCTGGGTATGCAGCCACCGGATCGGCCGGCAGCCCCGCTCTCCTGGCTTCCCGGTGTGGGGAAGCTGCGCCAGGCCGGGATCAGGGAGAGTCGGTGCGAAATGCGGCGCCTGCGCAGGCGCCCGGACCCCGGCCATGGGCCAGGGATGGTAGGGAGGGCGAGGGCAGGCGGTGCATGGTGCGATGGCGGTGAATCACAGGGAACGGTTGCCAGTTTGCGGGCAGGGCGTTTGTCTGTCTTTATAGAATTTCTCATTTTCTCCATGGATCTGGACAAACATGCGCACTGCCGCCGACCTTCCCGCCGTGCCCTGTGGCCATGCCGGCCTGCCTGAGCTGCAGGCTGCCGCGCCCTTGCCCGTCACGGGCGTGGCCGGCGACTACCCGGCCGGGATGGAAGTGCAGGAGCACTCCCACGAATGCTGCCAACTGCTCTATGCCGTTCAGGGCGTGCTGGAGGTGCGTGCGCGCAGCGGGCGCTGGGTGGTGCCACCCACGCGCGGCGTCTGGCTGTGCTCGGGCGTGCCGCACAGCCTGCGCATGCGTGGTGCCGTGCAGGTGCGCAGCCTGTTCGTGGATGCCCAGGCGGCGCAGGGGCTGCCGGTGGCGGACTGCGTGATCGAGGTCTCGCCGCTATTGCGCGAGCTGATCAGCGAGGTCGCGCGCTGGCCGGCGGCGCCGCAGCGCGGACAGGATGAAACGAGAAACCGGCTGGTCGTCGAACTGCTGCTGCAGGAATTGCGCCAGCCGCCTGTCGTGCCATTTCACCTGCCCTGGCCGCAGGATGCGCGCATGGCGGCTGTCTGCCGCGCGCTGGCCGAAGAAGGCCAGGCCGTGGGCCAGGGCGGTGAACGGGCTGAAAACCTGGCCGCCACGGCCGCCGACTGGGCCGCACGGCTGGCCATGGGCGAGAAGACCTTCCACCGCCATTTCCTGCAGGCCACCGGCCTGAGTTTCGGCCGCTGGCGGCAGCGCGCGCGGCTGCTGTCGTCCATGCAGGCCCTGCTGGCCGGCCGGCCCATCGTGCAGGTGGCGCTGGAGGCCGGCTATGAAAGCCACAGCGCCTATTCGCTGGCCTTCAGGCGCCAGTTCGGCATGCCGCCCTCGGCCTTCGGGGCAGGGGGCGGGCAGCCGTAGCGGCACCGGTGGCGGCGGATCAGGAAGCCTTCCAGATGATGTAGTCGGCCTGGTACTGCACCACCTGCTTTTGGCCCAGCGTGGAGCTGTTGCAGGCCATGGCCGGCGCCACGCCGCCGCGCGTGGCCACGCGCTGGATATAGGTCACGCCCTGCATGGCGCCCATGCCGGTGGCAGGTTCGGCCTTGACCAGTTGCAGGGGGATGTTGCCTGCGCTGGACGGAGCCACCGCGACCTGGGTGGCCGTGACCTTGGAGCCGTCCTGGTGCGCCCAGGTGGCGGGCGGGCCGAAGTAGCGGCCGATGACGCGGCCCTGGCGGTCCGTCAGGCGGGCATCGGGGCCGACGAAGGCCCACTCCTGCTCCATCGCCTGGTCCTTCTTGGCGCGGCACTCGTAGGTGATCTGACCGATGCCGACGGTTTCCATGGCGACCTTGTGGCCTGCGGGCACCTGCACGGCGGCCGGCAGGCCGGACTGGGAATAGCTCTTGCTCATGTCCATGGAGGAGCAGGCGCCAAGCGTCAGTGCAGCCATGGTGGCCAGGCCGAGGGGGAGGATGTAGCTCATGAGGTTCTCCAGGTCGAGGGGTTGAGGGATGTCGCCTTGGACCGCTGTCCGGGGCGCGACACACGGAATACGCAGCATGGGTGAGGTTGGATTCACCTGGGTGCAAAAAAAATTTATCCGCATCCGGTTCGCAATGTGCTGCGTATTGCCCAGTGAGAGCCGGCGCAGGCCGGCAGACCGGTACCAGACCCCCTGCAGGCCACCGATATGACCCCTGCAGCCGATTGAAGGACACGACAAGCCCCCCGGGGCGGCGACGCAACAGTGCGGGCCACGGGGCCGCCCGCTCGCCCACAATGCGTGCATGGGCACCACACCAACCGACCAAGAGCTGATGGACCTTCTGGACCGCATCGCAGCGCAGGACGAGCCCGCGCTCCGCAGCCTGTACGAGGCCACCTCGTCCCGGCTGTACGGGCTTGCGCTGCGCATCCTGCGGCACAAGGACTGGGCCGAAGACGTGCTGCAGGACAGCTACCTGCACATCTGGCGCAGCGCCTCGGGCTACCGGGGCTCGCTGAGCCCGCCGCTGGCCTGGATGGGCCTGGTGGTGCGCAGCAGGGCGCTGGACTTCCTGCGCCGGCGCCGCGCCGAACGCCTGCACCTGAACGAGGAGTTCGATGAGGCGCAACTGGCGGCCCATGGCGGCGGTAGCGATGAAAGCCAGGGCCCGCTGCAACTGGCCGAGGCCAGCGAGCAGGCGGTGGCGCTGTACCAGTGCCTGGAGCGGCTGGAAGGCCGCCAGCGCGAGGTGGTCAGCCTGGCCTACCTGCGTGACCTCAGCCACGGCGAACTGGCCGGCCAGCTGCAGTTGCCGCTGGGCACGGTCAAAACCTGGATCCGGCGCGGCCTGGAGCAGTTGCGCCGCTGCCTCTCGCGCCATGCGTGATGCAGATGACATGCTCTGAGCGGCCCAAGGATTTGCCATGAATATTTCCCGACACCCCGAACTGCTGGACCGGCTGGCCGCCGCATACGCCCTGGGCACGCTGCGCGGTGCGGCACGCCGCCGCTTCGAGCAACTGGCCCGTGACCAGGCCCCGGTGCGCGCCGCCGCCCTGCTGTGGCAGGGCCGCTGGTCGGCCCTGTCCGAAATGCAGGCTCCCGTGCGCCCCGACGATGCGGTCTGGGTCCGCATCGACAACCTGCTGCAGGCCGAAAAAGCCCGCGCCGCCCAGCCGCACCGGCGGCGCGCCGTTGATGGGCAAGGCCTGGACGAACGCGCGAAATCCGGCGTGGGCCGTGCCCTGGCCTGGTGGCGCGGCGCGGCCCTGCTGGGCGCCTGCGCCACCGTGGCGGCCGTGGCCGTGGGGCTGTGGTCGCACCAGGACCTGCGCCAAAGCGGTGAGCGCCAGCTGGCCGTGCTGCGCAACCAGCTGCAGGCCGCCCAGGTCGCGCTGCAGGCAACGCCCCAGATCCAGTACGTGGCCGTGCTGGCCGACGACAAGGCCGATGCCTCCATGCTCGTGACCTTCGACCCCGGCAAGAACAGCCTGGTGCTGCAGCGCGTGGGCGACTTCCACGAGGCCGCAGACAAATCGCTGCAGCTGTGGGCCCTGCCGCCCCAGGGCGGCCCGCAATCGCTGGGCGTGCTGGGACGCGACAAGCTCGTGAAGCTGACGGCAGCGGCCGCCGAAGTCCAGGGCGTGCCTGCCTTGGCCATCAGCCTGGAGCCCAAGGGCGGCGTGCCCAGCCAGACCGGGCCCACGGGACCGGTGCTGTTCAAGGGCGCGCTGATCCGGCGCGACCTGTAGCGCGCCGCGCAGGCCCGCTCGCCATTGGCGACGGCCGTGCTGCTGCACAACGCAGCCTGCTTGCCCTGGCCAGAGCAGGGCGCGCGTGCAGCGTTGGCTGGCCGGCCTCTGTTTCGCTGCCGGGCGCGGCAGCCTTCTCCAAGTGCGTGCGCCTGGTGCCCGACCGGCGGCTATGCTGGCCGGCACTCAGTCGCCCGCGCCATGCCGGCGGTGCCTTCCCTTTTTTGCCGACATGCTTTCTTCCCTCCAAGACCTGACCTGGCTGTGGGTGCCCGTGGTGCTGTTCGCCGCAGCCGCCCAGACTGTGCGCAATACGGCCCAGCGCTCGCTGACCTCCGAACTCGGCACCCTGCCGGCCACCCTGGTGCGCTTTCTCTACGGCCTGCCGTTTGCCGGCATCTACCTGCTGGCGCTGTACCTGGGAGGGGACGGGGCCTGGGCGCTGCCCCGGTTCTCCTGGGCCTACCTGGGCTGGATCGCGCTGGGCGCCTTCTTCCAGGTAGCGGCCACGGCGGCCTTGCTGCTGGCCATGAAGGAGCGCAACTTCGCCGTGGCCGTCACCCTGTCCAAGACCGAGGTGCTGCAGGTCGCCCTGTTCGCAGGCCTCTTCCTGCACGAGCTGCCCACGGCCGTGGCCCTGCTGGCCATGGCGCTGGCCACCTTGGGCGTGCTCATCCTGTCGCTGCCGCCGCGCGGCCAGATGCTGTCGCTGTCGGCCTGGGCCAGCCGCTCGGCGCTCTACGGCCTGGCCTGCGGTGCCTGCTTTGCCATCGCCACCGTGGGCTACCGGGGCGGCGCCGTGGAACTGGCGCGCCTGGGCGAGATATCTCCCTGGCTGTCGGGCGCCTGGGGCGTGCTGATTGCCCAGCTCATGCAGACCCTGGGCCTGGGCGCTTGGATTGCGCGCACCCACGCGCAGGGCCTGCGCCCCATCTTCCGCGCCTGGCGCGTGTCGCTGCTGGCCGGCGGCATGGGCGCGGCCGCCTCGCTGGCCTGGTTCACCGCCTACGCCCTGCAAGGCGCCGCGCCCGTGCGCACGCTGGGCATGGTCGAGGTGGTGTTCAGCTACATCGTCTCGCGCCGCGTGCTCAGCGAAAGCCTGAGCCGCCAGGAGAAGATCGGCATGGCTCTGATGGTGCTGGGACTGGTCCTCATCTGCCTGCAGGGATGAATGGTCCAGGGCCTGTGGGAACAAGCCCTGCAGGCTGTATGAATGCACAGTTGCCGCAATAATGGCGGCGTGCCTGAAACGACACCCACGACACCCGCAAGCCCTGCCGATGCTGCGCCTGCGCGCCGCATCGCCCACCTGGACATGGACGCCTTCTATGCCTCGGTGGAGCTGCTGCGCTATCCGCAGCTCAAGGGACTGCCCGTGGTCATCGGCGGCGGGCGCCGCGCGCATGACGAGGCGCTGGATGCGCGCTACGCCGGGCGGCTGCACGAGATTCCGGTGGACGAGTTCTCGCGCCTCAAGGACTACGTCGGCCGGGGCGTGATCACCACGGCCACCTACCCGGCGCGCCAGTTCGGCGTGGGGTCGGCCATGGGCATGATGAAGGCCGCGCGCCTGTGCCCCCAGGCCATCATGCTGCCCGTGGACTTTGCCGAGGTGCGGCGCTTCTCGCGCATGTTCAAGGAGATCATCGTCTCCATCGCCCCGCTGATGGAGGACCGCGGCGTGGACGAGGTCTACATCGACTTCACCGACGTGCCTGGCGGCCAGCGCGAAGGCGGGCGCGTGCTGGCTCGGCTGATCCAGAAAACCATCACCGACGCCACGGGCCTGACCTGCTCCATCGGCGTGGCCCCCAACAAGCTGCTGGCCAAGATGGCCAGCGAATTCAACAAGCCCAACGGCATCTCCATCGTCCAGCCCGAGGACCTGCAGACCGTCATCTGGCCGCTGGCCTGCCGCAAGATCAATGGCATAGGCCCCAAGGCCGACGCCAAGCTGCAGGCGCTGGGCATACGGACCATCGGCGAGCTGGCCGCGCAAAGCCTGCCCCAGCTCGTGCAATGGTTTGGCCGCGCCTACGGCAACTGGCTGCATGGTGCCTCCTGGGGCCGTGACGACCGGCCCGTGGTCACGCACAGCGAGCCCGTCTCCATGAGCCGCGAGACCACCTTCGAGCGCGACCTGCACGCCGTGCGCGACCGGGCCGAACTGAGCGCCATCTTCACCGACCTGTGCGAACGCCTGGCCCAGGACCTGCAGCGCAAGGGCTACATGGGCCGCACCGTGGGCATCAAGCTGCGCTACGACGACTTCAAGACCGCCACGCGCGACCACACGCTGGAGCTGCCCATGGCCGATGCCGCCACCCTGCGCCGCGCCGCAGGCCAATGCCTCAAGCGCGTGCCCCTGGCCAAGCGGCTGCGCCTGCTGGGCGTGCGCGTGGGCAACCTCGTTCGCACGGCCGACTGGAACGCCACCGCCCACGACCCGCTGGCGCGCGAGCAACTCCTCAGGGGACCGGCCCAGCCCGCGCCGGACAGCGATCCCTTTACACCTCAACTGTTCTGAATCATCACCACAAATCTGGCGCACACGCTGTAAAACCATGCACCAGTTCCGAGCATGGGACTGAGGTTGCCGTGCTGTGAGATGATTTGGAAATGTGAATTTGTGTTTCCGTTTGATGGATTCCGGTGGCTTCAGAGCGCTTCGCCTTGCCATTTCACAAGAACAAGAGACATCCCAAAGGAGTGGTACCCATGCGCGTGAATTTGCCCGTCAGCCAGCTCAACTACGACTTTCCGGGCGATGAGCTGCTGGTATCCGTCACCAACACCAAGGGCGAGATCACCCATTGCAACCCTGCCTTCGTGCGGGTCAGCGGCTATACCTACGAGGAACTGATCGACCAGCCGCACAACCTCATCCGCCACCCGGACATGCCGGCCGCCGCCTTCAAGGACATGTGGCGCACCATCGCCCACGGCTACCCGTGGACTGCCCTGGTCAAGAACCGGCGCAAGAACGGCGACCACTACTGGGTGCGCGCCAACGTCACGCCCATCATGGAAGGCGGCCGGCCGCGCGGCTACCTGTCGGTGCGAACCAAGCCCCGGCCGGACGAGATCGAGGCCGCCGAAGCCCTCTATGCCCGCATGCGCGCCGAAGCCGATGCCGGCCAGGAAACCCTGCGACTGCGCGGCGGCGAACTGCGCCGCCTGGGCCTGGCCGGGCTGTGGGACCGCCGCAGCGACCTGGGCCTGACAGCCCGCATGGCACTGATGCTGGGCGGCGTGGGCCTGGCGGCCATGCTGCCCGACCTGCTGGGCTGGCAGGGCGCCGCAGCCTGGGGCACGCGCCTGGCCGCCTTGTTGGCGGGTGGCAGCTTTGTGCTGTGGCGCTTCCAGCAGCGCTGCGTGGCGGGCCTGGAGCAGGCCAGCGGCTTTGCCGCCGACATTGCCAGCTGCCAGCTGGGCACTGACATGCAGCACGACTACAGCGGCCCCATGGGCGCCCTGATGCAGCGGCTGCAGCAGATCCAGATCAACCTGCGCGCCGTGGTCGGCGACGTGCGCACCGAAATGCGCGGCTTTGCCACGACGGCCCACGAGATCGCCCAGGGCAGCTTCGACCTCGCGCAGCGCACAGAATCCCAGGCCACCAGCCTGCAGCAGACGGCGGCCTCGATGGAAGAGATATCGGGCACCGTCGCACAGACCGCCGACACGGCCCAGCTCATGGCCCATGAAAGCGACCAGAGCCGCCAGGTCGCCGGCAAGAGCGGCGCCGCCATCCAGGAAGTGGGCGCTGCCATGGAGCACATCCGCGGCTCCTCGCGCCGCATGGGCGAGATCATCGGCGTGATCGAGAGCATTGCCTTCCAGACCAACCTGCTGGCCCTGAATGCCGCCGTCGAAGCGGCACGCGCAGGCGAGCAGGGCCGCGGCTTTGCCGTCGTGGCCGGCGAAGTGCGGGCCCTCGCCCAGCGCAGCGCCTCGGCCGCCAAGGAAATCAGCGGCCTCATCAACCGCACCGTGGACGGCATCAACGATGGCAACGCCCGCATGGACGCCGCAGGCCGCACCATCGACGGCATGGTCGACGCCGTGGGCCGCGTCAGCGACTTGGTCCACCAGATCAGCATCGCCACGCGCGAACAATCCGTAGGCATCGCCCAGGTCAACGACGCCGTGGCCCAGCTCGACTCCGTCACCCAGCAAAACGCCGCCCTGGTAGAGCAATCGGCCGGCGCGGCGGGCTCGCTGCGCGCCAGCGCTCAGTCGCTGGAGCGGTCGCTGGAGGTGTTTACGTTGAGGTGAGGGGAAGGGCCGGTTGGAGGGGGTCTGCTTGGGGCAGGCCACAGTCAGGCCATGGGCTGTGACTGCCTTGAAATGCCGGGACAGTTCAGAAATCCCGGCTTTCGATAAAACAGAATTCGGTGCGGTTCGCGCCTGAGTCGGTTTTGAGGCGAGAGTCCGCGCTGACGATATGCAGCTCGTTGCCATAAGCATGCACGTAGTTGAAATCATTGCCGGATGCCACTACACCTGATTCTGTATCTATGCTTGTATGGACTGATTGGTCTTGCTGACTGATGCGGTGCACTAGGAGCTTCCTATCATTTACGCCAACCCAGGCAATGTCTTTGCCCACCTCTACCATCTTCCCAAAAATGGAAGCGATGTTCTGGCGTTGATGAAGCTTGGTTCTCCATAGAAATCCAAAATTCTCCGAACGTTTTTCTACATAGAGCTGCTCGCCGATCCAGTAGCTGATGGCCAGGCCTCCATCTTTGAGTGCAATGCCTGTGGTTGCAGTTGAATTCAAAGGGATTTCAATCAACAGATTTCCTGTGGCACCATAGACTCTCAGTGCCGATCCGATAGATTGCTGAGAGATTTTTTCTACGTAATAGTTGAGAATTCCGATGATGCGCCCCTGGCTTTCGAACAGCGCCGTTATCTCCCCTTGGCGATTACCTTGTATTTTTAGTGGCTTGCTTTTCTGTAGGTCATGGCTGAGATACTGTAGGGATGGCATATCTTTTTCTGTTATTCCTCCTATGAAATAGCCCTTGGCACTTGCGGCGATGCTGAGGACAAGTGTCATTTCGCTCAATGGTCTGGTGCGCGATACCATTGACAAGTCTTTCTTCAATTGCAGAATTGTCGAATCACCTTTGTGGCCCATGTGAATTAGTAATGGACGGTATTGGGTGGTTTCTGCAAATGACGGTAGAATATAGAGGCTGATCGGTGAATTTATTATCTCGGTGGATTTTTCTGAGCCACATCTCATCTCCTGGGTATATAGAGTTGGGGTGTTTTCAGATGAGTGTGTTCTTAATATTGACTTGACTAGATGCGAGGTGCCATTTCGTGAGATTAATTGTACATACGGAGGATGTGCTGGCTTTGTATTTGTAGTGGATAAATTTAACTTTGCGTACGCTTGAGTGATGCTGGTCGCAAAATATATGATCAATAATCGGAATATTTTCATGAAATATTCCGAATGGTTTGATGAATGATTGTCTGGCGTACGACATGTTGTGGAATGTGTTCTGGATTGTTCATGCATCGGCATAAAGTACAACATGAAAGAACACAGGCTTACGGGGTTTGCATCCATATCATCATGGATGGGCTGGAGTTTATTTTCCTGCATATGCCCCTTATTGAATGTTCTGAGTAATTGCTTCTGTCTAGCGCCACTTATAAGGTTTAGCGGTGATTTCCACTTTGTCATCTCGAAATATGACAATCATCTTCAATTGGGTATTTGGGCGGTCTGCTCGGACTTTTGAAATAAGCTCTGGAGTCAGTATGGGAGTCAGGTCCACACGCTGTACGTAATGGGGGTTGGTGGCCCAGAGTTTCTCATAAATTTCATCGCTTTTGCTCGAGTACTTTATTTCTTGCGGAGTGTTTTTTGACCAATCGAGAAATTCATTGCTATAAATAAACCACTCTATTTCTACAGATCTTGGTATTCCTCCTTGTGTATCTCCTGGCATAAAACTCATATGTGATCCTCCTCCTCCTGGGCCAAGTGGACCAGGAAATGGTCCTCGTCGTCCGTCAAAATCAAAACGCTTTGCTAATAATGAGCTTATTCCTTTGTTGTAAAAAGACAATGACAAGCCAATGCCTTGCTTTCTATTTGCGCAACTGGCTAATGGTAATAAAAATGATGAGGAAAAATAAACTATCGCAGTGCGACGGTTAGTCCATAATTTTCTTGTAGCCATTTTGCATATTCCCTTATATCTATATCTCCAGTAATAGCTGATACACCATCTCTATCAAATCCCGGCCTGTCTCTATATTTGATGAATTTTTGGCTCTCGGCGTGCGTCAGTCCTTCTATCTCTGCAACACGTCGATAGATACAATCACCTTTCTTTTCATTGTTCTTTTTTAAACAAAAAAGGCTGTCTTCTGGAATTCCGCCGGGAGGTGTAGTGCTTTTGTCGTGAAGAACGGGCTCGGTTACTGTGCCCCATTTTTTGTCACCAGCCTCCTCCCAGCTTCTCATTGCTAAACCACTCTCCTTTGCCTTCTCTGTAATCCAGTTCAGCGCCACATTGGACAAGTCGCCCGTCCCAAAGCTGCCGCCAATATCGGAATGGCTTCCAATAAAGCCTAACTGGATGCCTCGATCAATAGCTTCGCCAGGGAATATTGAGCGATGCTCATTCAGCGCCACGGCCTGGAATACATGTTGAATTTCAGCAGGAATAGCGAGTTGCCATTCGTCATTGCTGGCTCCAAGGGCACCAAACTGTGCTACGGTATCCCACAGCCCCAGGAAACGCATTTCCACACAGTCGGATTTTTCCTTCCATCGACGCTCCTTGGTACGAGTGATCACCCGGTTTGCAAAGTCCCTGGCCATGGCGGCACCACGGCTGAAACCTACAATATCTATACTTACTCTCTTTCCGTCCGCAAACTGATGAGACTCCATGTACTTATCCAGCTGTCCCAGCATGTAGTCCACACGTTCGCGGGCTGTGACACCCCTGGAATAGTCTCCCATTCGTGTGCGGATACCTTTATCCAAGTCATTACGGCCCACACCATTGATATGCAGGCGCGGTCCATTAGCTGTCTCGTCATACGCTAGAAAAAACTTGTAGACATTGGATAACGTGTCATTTTCGGGTGGTGGATTGGAATTACCTGTTCCATCAAACGCAAACAGAATCAACCCCTCCGGATCCACATACCGCAGCGGATTGCCCCGCACATAGCTGTAGGGATTGGGTCCATCCGGCATGCCCAACGGATCGGGTGTGAGGTATTGGCCCCGGTCCGGGTCGTAGTAGCGGTGCAGGTTGTAGTGCAGCCCGGTTTCGGCATCGTGGTACTGGCCCGGCAGGCGCAGCGGCATTTCAAAGCCCAGGGCTGAAGGTTGGGACATCACCTGCTGCCGGCCAAACGCCGTGTAGCGGGCGCGCCAGATCAACTGGCCCTGCGTGTCGGTGGCCGCTTCCACGGCGCCCAGGTGGTTGGTGTGCAGCCAGGCCAGGCGTTCGCCGCCGCCCACCCAGCAGCCCGCGATGGTGCCCAGGTCCTGCACGATGCGCCCCAGCGTGCCGGCGCCATCCGCAGGCTTGCGGCCTTGGGGCGTGTCGATGACGGCCAGGGGCCACTGGCCCAGGTGGATGTACTGGCGCGTGATGCGGCCCTGGGCATCGAGTTCGGCGCTGAGTTGGCCAGATTCGTAGAGGTACGCCCGGCTGTCTCCTTGGGCCTTGCCGGTGTGTTTGGCAATGCGCTCGCCCCGGTGGTTGTAGCGGTAGCGGGCCAGCGGGGCGCCCTGTTCGCTGACCTGTTCCAGCCGTCCCAATGCGTCCCAGCGGTAGCTGTGCGGGCCTGCCTGCAGGGGCTGGCCGTTGGCGTTGTACTGGGTGCGCTGGATGGTTGTGTCTTTCTGGTCCGCTGCACGCTCGGCACTCCAGCGGTGGCTGCCTGGCAGGTAGGCGATGGCCCGCGTGCCCGCCTTCAGATTGCCGGAGGACACGTTCTGCTGGTCCAGGGTGCGCCTGCCGGCCTCGTCATAGTGGTAGCGGCTGGAGCGCAGTTCCTGGCCAGTGCGCTGGACCTGGACGATCAGGCGGTCGTGCATGTCGTAGGCATGGCTGTCCTGGTGCAAAGTCTGCGGGGCTTGGCTGTAGTGGTCCTGGCGCAGCAGCAGGTTGCCTTGGCTGTCCCACAGGTAGCGCATGTCCAGCAGGGCTTGGGGGTCGGTGGGCTGGCCCAGGGCTCCGGGCTGGTCGGGCGCCGGTTCGGCTGTCGTTTGCGCGGCAGTTGCTGCAGTGGCCTGTGCCTTGGCTTGCATGGGCTCGGCCGCATGGGCCGGGGTCAGGCCTAGCAGTTGCTCTGCAATGTCGGTGGGCCGGGCACCCAGCATCCAGTCATGGGATGTGCCAGAGGCAGTGCGTGTGTTGTTCTTGCCGGTCTGGCGGTAGACGATGCGCGCCAGCAGACCTTCGCGGCTGCGCTGATAGCGGGCCTCGATGCCGTTGCCTGCCTGCCAGCTGCGCAGTCCCACCAGGTCGCGCTCGAATCCGGTGGCAATGGTTTGCGCCGGGCTGAGCCAGCGCAGCCAGGGAGTGCGCACGCGCTGCCGCTGCAGGCCGGTGATCTGGCCATGGCCGTCGCGCAGGTAGTGCAGCCAGCTGCCGTCGGGAAGGCTGGCGGCGGAGAGTCTGCCGTGGCTGTCGTATTCGTAGTGGAGGGTGTGGTGCTGGCTGCTCTCCCCGCTTTCACCGTTTGCACCGCTTTCTTCATGGCGGGTGATGCGCTTGCGCACGCGCAGGCCCCTGTCGTTGTATTCGTAGGCCTCGCTTTGCTCGGGATGCTCCAGCGCCACCAGCCTGGGGCCCTGGTAGCGCCAGCGGGTGGTGGTGGTGCGTGGCCGCGCGCCATCTTGCGGCAGTTGCGTGATGGTTTGGCGCAGGATGCGGCCGCGCAGGTCGTATTCGTAGCGCGCCTGCTGGCCCAGGGCGTCGCGGCCCGAGACCAACCGGTCGGTGGCGTCGTAGCCGCGAATGCTCAGGCCGCTGTCGGGGCTGAGGGTGGCGACGCTGCGGCCGAAGTCGTCGTAGAACTGGCGTGCCTGCGGTGCAGTTTCAGTGCCGGCCTTGTCTGCGGCGGATGGCGGCTGCTCTGGCGCGCCGGGCTGGTAGGTCTGCACCTGGGCCATGAGGCGGCTGCCGTCATCGGCGCGGCCACCGTAGCGACCGGACTGCAGCAGGCGGCTTTCCGTGTCGTAGCGGTGCTGTGTGAAGCTGCCTCGGACATCGGCGCTCCACAGCAGGCGGCCCAGGGCGTCATGGTGCTGGCGGGTCTGGGCCGCATAGGCGGCATTGCCCGTCTTGTCCCCGTTGCCGGGCCAGCCGCCGGTGCCGGTTTCCGTGAGGTGGCCCAGCGCGTCGTAGCGCCAGCTTTGCTCTTGCAGCACGCTGGCGTCGGGGGCCAGGCTGCGCATGGCCACCAGTCGGGCCTGGGCGTCGTGGCGCAGTTCGGTGCGCCAGCCCGTTTCGTCCTCCTTGGCCGAGGGATCCCGGCTGTGCATCTGGATGATGCGCCCGGCCTTGTCATGCTCCAGCGCCACGGCGGTGCCATCGGGCTGCAGCACGCGCGTGACGTGGCTGCCGCTGCGGTCCCAGCGCAGCCGCGTGAGGTCGTTCTGCGCCGGGCTTCCATCGTCATAGCCTGCCAGCGAGGTGGGCAGCGGCCCGTCGATGTCCACCAGCACGCTGCGGCCGTTGATCTCGGTGTAGCGGTAGCGCGTGCTGCGTTCGATGGGCATGGCGCCGTCCGCATTGCCTGCGGGCTGGCCCTGGGCATCCAATGGGCTGAAGCCCGTCTCGGTGATCTGCAGCGGCTGGCGGCTGCTGTTGTAGCGGATGCGGATCTGGTGTTCGCGCCCGGGCACGACGCTGGGCCGGGCGATGAGTTCGGGCGCGTATTGCTTCCAGGGGTCCTTGCCGTAGCCGTAGCGCACCTGCAGCTGCGGGGCCCGGGCTTGGCCTTGTGTGTAGGGAATGCGGTACACGGCCAGCGGGCGGCCGAAGGGGTCCAGCTCGGTGCGCGTGCCTTCCAGCGGGCGGCCTGCGGGATCGAGCCGCGTGGCGTCGGTCAGGCGCCCTTGCGCGTCGTACCGGTAGCGCATGTCGCCGGGGCCGCAGCTGGCGCAGCCCGGGCCGCGCACTTCAAGCAATCGCCATTGCCCGCCGATGGTGTCGTAGTGGTAGGTGGTTGCTTGCCCAAGGCTGTTGGTGAGGGTGTTCTTCCAGGGCTGGCTGAGGTCCAGGGTGACTTTTTCCTGCTGGCTGTCCGGCGGGCCGCGCACGCTCAAGATAGCGCGGCCGGTGTCGCCGTAGGCGTAGCTGGCGATGCGCTCGTCCATGGGCTTGCCGTCGCTGCCCTGGCCCTGGACGCTGATGCCCGTGAGCAAGGTGGGGTGGCGCGGGTCCTCATAGTGGTAGTGGCGCTGGACCGGGGCTTGGCCATCGGCCGACGGGAGGCTGACCTGCACGAGGCTGGCGTTCAGCTTGGCCTGGGGCTGGGTGCTGCCGGGCAACGGTGCGCTGCCGTGGCGGTAGCCGATGCGGCCCAGCGGGGTGTCAATGGCCTGCACGCCGGTGAAGCTGTCCTCGCCCGAAGATTGGGCGTAGTGCAGGCGCAGGCTGCGCCCCTGCGGGTCGGTGACCTTGAGCAGGCGGTTGCCCTTGGCGTTGTAGTCCAGGCGGACCTGTTCGCCCGAGGGCAGGCTGATGCGGGTCAGGCGCCCCCGGTGGTTGAAGCGCAGCTCGCGCCCGTCCATCCACTGCCAGGTGTAGTGCCGTTCCTGGCCGGGCGTGGTTTCCTTGGTGCCCTTTGTATCCGTGCCTTCGATGCGCACGATGCCGTTGCCCGGCTGCTCGCTGGCGCACAGGCTGGGGTGCTCGCGCAGCTTGCTGAAGATGATGCGGGTGCCGTCGGCCTGCACGATCTGCAGGTTGGTGGGGTGGTCGTACAGGCGGGCCTCGTAGCTGAGCAGCCAGCCGCGGCCGAGCAGGCCTGGCGGCACGTAGGCCCGGCTGTAGCTGCTGTTGTAGTGGCGCACGACTTCCAGGCCGAGCACGCCGGGCAAGGCGGGCATGTCCACTTCGCGCTGGTATTTGTTGCCGTTGATGAGGTGGATGGGGTTGCCTGCGCCCTGGTGGGTGCTGCTGGAGTTGCCCTGGGTGGCGGGGCCGGCGCCGCCGCAGGGGCTGCCGCCGGGCGTGGGGGTGCAGGTGCCGCCGCCCGAGCCGCCACCGCCACCGCCGAGGTCGATGCCGCCGCCCGTGCCGGGGGCGCAGCTTTGCACGGTGGGGTCGCATTTGCTGGAGCCGCCGCCCAGGTTGGGGGCGGCGGCTGCGGGGGAGGCCTGGGCCAGCAGTGAGGCGATGCACAGCAGGGCGCTGCCCAGCAGGGGGGTGAGATGGGGTCTATTCAACATCATGCGTCTCCCGTGCAGTTGGGGCAGTCAGCCCCTTTACAGTCGTTGTCGTTTCCATCTCCATTGCCTCCATCTCCATTTCCATCTCCTCCATCTCCGGTGCCATCGCCGCCGTCGTCTTCATCGCCCTCATCGCCCGGCCCCGGCGGCCCGACCGTGGTGCAGCCCACGGTTTCGCAATCGGGCGGTTCACCGGGTTCCGATGTATCGGGCTGGCCTGGGTCCTGCGGATTGCCCTTGTTGCCTGTGTCGGGGATGGATACCGTGGCATCGCTTTGCATGGCGTCGCTTTGCATGTGCAAGGTGGCCTGCGCGACGATGGGCAGTCGACCGTGCTGGATGAGTTCGGTGTGGAAGGGGTCGCTGCCGTCGTCCAGCCAGCGCAGGTAGTGCTGGTAGATGCCGCGCACCAGCGGGATCTTGAGTTCGTAGCCGTGGGTGACGCGGATCTTGAGCAGGTTGGCGTCCTGCACGCTCTGGCCCGACTTGCTGCCAATGTCTTTTTTGTCCCGGTGCGCCAGGCCGGCGTTGGGGATGGCGGGCACGCCATATTTCTCTTTCAGGTGGGGCTCGCTCCAGTCCTCGAAGCTCTCGCGCGTGGGGTTGATGAGGTCGATGCGCAGGTGGTCTTTAAGGTCGGCCTTGGCCTTGGCCTTGGCATCCGCCAGTTCGGTGCTGTTGCTGCCACCGCCATACAGCGGAACCATGGCGCGCAGATAGGCGTCACGGATATCGTCCATGCGCGCATGGGCCATGGTGCCCGCGCGGGCGGCCATGAAGCTGGCGTGATTGATCTGGTTCTTGTTGAAGAAAACCAGGCCGTACTGCAGCAGGGCCAGCCCCAGCAGGGTGATGATGGGGCCGACCACGGTGAACTCGACCATGGCGCTGCCGCGCTGGCGCGGCCTGCGGAATGAGGTGCTCTGGCGCATGAGGATGCCTGCAGGTTTGCGGCCAGCGGACGGGCTTGTATCCACCCGCTGGCCATGCTTCAGGGCCTGTTTGGGTGTGGCAGGGGGATGTGGATGGGCACGTCCGGTCCGGCCTTGTCCTTGCGCATCAGCATCAATTGCATGGTGCCCTGGGGGCCGGCGCCGAGGATGTGGATGATCTCGGCCTGCTTGCCGGTGATTTCGCCTTCGAGGCCATCGAGGGTGTAGTCCTGCCGGGTGAGGGGTGTGTCGGGCCGTGGAGCATCTGCGCGGACGTCGCTCGCAGGGCCTTCCAGCACGACGTTGATGCGTTGGCTGCGCGAGTCAGGGATCAACTGCGAGTTCACAAACGTCAGCTCTGGCACTTCCATCACTGTGCGCCTCTGGCTTTTGGGGTCTGTGTAGTCGATCTTTACGCCAGTGAGCTTGCCCGTGGCCGTATTGAATTCCGCCTCGTAGTTGACGCCGGTGTCCAGTATGTCGGTGGTGTACGGGTCCAGCCGTTGTGCCGTGCCGGCCAGCGTGCTGACACTGCCGATATAGGTCACGGTCGGCTCGCTCGGCGCCTGGCTCTGGTCGGTGAGCAGTCTGATGGCGGAAATCCAGTTGGTGTTTTCGCTGCGCATGTTGGGCATGCGGCCGACCATGCTGAGGTTCTGGCCTTCCGAGAAGGTGGTGCCCCAGATGCCTTCCTCGTGCTGGTCCGGTGGTCCTACGAGGAAGATGACGCCTGCATCGCCGCTGATGTTCTTGTAGTGGCTCTGGCCCGCCTCCGGGTAGTGCGTGACTTGCGGGTACTGCCTGCCCTGCACGATGAAGGTGTTGCGCCCTACCTGGAAGTCGCGCCTTGCCATGCCGTAGGAGCTGTAGATGAAACTGCTTTCGATGGCCTGGCCCGGCTGCTGGCTATAGGTGAGTGTGGTGTTGTGGATCACACCCATGCCGCTGAAATCGATCAACGACGTTTGTGCATCGGGATCGGTGATGAGTTTGATCAGGTCAGACTCCTCAATGGCCGATGAGGTGGGTTGCAGACAGCTGCCCGTGCTGCTGAGTTTGGTGCACAGCGGGCCTGAGGGGGCGATGAAGACGCCGGAACTGGCGGTGCCTCCGGGGCCTGGGTCTCCCGCGCCGCCTTCGTTGCCGGAGCTGCCACCGCAGGCGGTCAGGGCCAGGCCAGCGGCGCAGGCCAGTAGCCAGGATGAAGGGTGTGTCAGCCGCATGTGCGTGGCACCGTGGTCTGTGGGAGAGGTGATGGATGGATGGTGCATGTCCGTCGGTTTTTCAATGCGTAGTGGAGGAAGGCCGGCAGGGCCGGCTGGCAATTCACTTTGGTGTGTTCTGGGCAATGCGTTGTGTGGGCACCTCCGCGGCGTTGCATTAGGAGTTGGACCCGTCAGGGGTGAAGGCGCAGACGTTCAGCGCAGCCCCGGCACCTTCGATGGGCCAGGGCTGCAACTGCATGCCCGGCACCAGGCCCTGGCAGGCGATGGCACCTGCACGCATCTCCAGCACATGCCTGCTGCCGCGTTCGCCCCGGCTGAGGCGCCAGGGCGCAACGCCTGGACGCAGGCCGGTGATGCGGCCCTGCCGATCGAGGTAGACGATGTCGATGGCCTGCCGCATGAAGCAGGTGTGCACGCTGGTGCAGCGCGCGATGAGCAATGCGCAGCGGGCGGCGGGTTGGGCCTGGCCCATGAGGCCGGCAAGGCGCTGCCAGAAGCCGCAGGCCTGGCGCACCAGGAAGGGGGAGGGCGGCATCTGCATCACAGTCCCGAGTTCAGCAGCTTCATCGCTATGGGGAACAGCAAGACGATGAAGGTGCAGGGAAAGATGAAGGCGATCAGCGGAAACAGCATCTTCACGGGCGCTTCCATCGCGAGTTTTTCCGCGCGCATGAAGCGTTCGGAGCGGCGCTGATCGGCCTGTGCCCGCAGCACGGGGCCGAGGTTCATGCCCATGCTCTCTGCCTGGATCACGGCGGAGGTGAAGTTGGCGACGCTCGGTTCGTTCAGGCGCTCGGCCATGCCGCGCAGTGCTTCGGCACGCGCCTTGCCGGCGCGTATATCGCGCAGCACGCGCTGGAATTCGTCGCGCACCAGTCCCTGGGGGCCTTTGGCCACGGCCTGGGTCATGGCGCCCTGCATGTTCAGGCCGGCTTCCACGCACAGCGTGATGATGTCCAGGAAGAAGGGCAGCATGCGCAGCAGTTCGCGCCGGCGCACGGCGATGCGATCCCTGAGCCAGATGGCGGGGTAGGCCCAGCCCAGCAGTGCGCCTGCGGCCATGGCCTGCAGATAGATGGGCAGGGCGATGTGGCGTACACCGCCATCGGCGCCCCGGGGCAGGCCGTCGAAGCTGGAGACCAGCCACCAGGCCGCCAGCGCGGCCACCCCGGCGCCGACGATGCGGCTGGCGATGAACTGCGCAGGACTGAGCGCGTAGTCCAGTCCCGCCTGTCGCAGCCGCAGTTGCACGGCTTGCGCGGTTCTGCCCGTTCCGAGCCGGGGCGACAGGTGGTGGCTGGTCCACTGGATGGGCCACCAGACCATGCGCAGTGCCAGTGGCGGCGGATCCTTGTAGCTGCGGTCCTCGGCGGGAACGCTGCTCATCGAGTGGCCCAGGAGCCAGGCCACCAGGGCAGCACTGAGTCCGGCTGCCACAGCGATCAGGGCGAGTATCACGGTGTTGGAGTCCATGGCGCGGCCTTCAGACGTCGATGGCGACGATCTTTCGGATGACATAGATGCCCATGGCCTCGAAGCAGGCGATCACGGCCAGCGCCCCCCAGCCCACGCGGGAGTGCCAGAGCATGGACATGGCTTCAGGCTCCATCCGGTCGAGGATGAGCATGAGGACGAGGGGCAGGGCGCCAACGACCCAGGCCTGCAGTTTTCCCTGGGCGGTGAGGGAGCCGATCTTGGCTTCCATTTGCAGCCGGCTGCGCACCGTGGAGGCCGTGCGTTCCATGGTCTCGGCCAGGCCGCCTCCGGTTTCGCTGGCGATGCGCATGGCCGAGGTGATGAGCACGGTGCTTTGGGTGGGCACGCGCAGGCTCAGGTGATTGAGTGCCTGTTCCAGGGATACGCCCAGGCGCTGCTCGCGCAGCATCAGCGAGAACTCCTGGCTCAGCGGCGGGCGGGACTCGGCCACAAGCTGGGCGATGGCGCTGCTCAGGCCAATGCCGGCGCGCAGGCCGCCGCTGAGCATCATCAGCGCATCGGGCAACTGCTCTTCAAACTTGCGCAGCCGGCGCTTGCGCATGTGCCGGTACAGCAGCCGGGGCAGCAGCCCCAGCGCGAAGAAGGCGGGCACAGCCAGCAGATGGCTGCCGCTGACCAGCCACACCAGCACGCCGCCCAGCGACATGACTGCCAGGTTGGCCAGGAAGAGTTTGCGCGGGTCGATGAAGAGGAAGAATTCCGCGGCCTGAAAGCCGGCGCGCTCCGTGAAGCCGGCCCGGTAGCGCCTGAGCGTGGAGCCTCCCAGGTCCAAGGCCAGCCATGTCAGCAGACCGACGCAGAGGGCGACCACGGCCGTGATCAGGGCCAGGACGGTGTCTGGCGAGAGCCCGCTCATGGCCGCTCTCCGGCATGCAGGTCCGCGCTCTCGGAGCCCGGACGGAAGATATCCAGGTCCAGCGCATGGCCGCTGGCGCGCAGGTCGTCGTAGAAGTGGGGAACGACGTCGCAGCCGGTGAACAGGCCCTGCACCTTGGCCAGGCCGTTGGCCTGGGCGGCGTAGCCTTTGTTGGCAAAGCGGAACAGCTCCTGCAGCTGGATCTTTCCGCTTTCCATGCCGCTGACTTCGCAGATGTGGGTGACCAGGCGTGTGCCGCAGGCAAAGCGGGTCTGCTGCACGATGATGTCCACGGCGCTGGCGATCTGCTCGCGTATGGCCGCCAAGGGCAGTTCCATGCCGGCCATCAGCACCATGGTCTCCAGCCGGGCGAGCCCGTCTCGCGGGGTGTTGGCGTGCAGCGTGGTCAGAGATCCCTCATGGCCCGTGTTCATGGCCTGGAGCATGTCCAGCGCCTCGGCGCCGCGGCATTCGCCGACCACGATGCGGTCCGGGCGCATGCGCAGGGTGTTGCGCACCAGTTCTCGGATGGGCACGCCGCCCTTGCCTTCGACATTCGCGGGGCGCGACTCCAGGCTGATCAAATGCTCGTGGGCCAGCTTGAGTTCGGCGGCGTCCTCGACGGTGATCACGCGTTCGCCGGACGGGATGAAGTTGGACAGGATGTTGAGCAGCGTGGTCTTGCCAGACCCCGTGCCGCCCGAGACGATGATGTTCTTGCGGGCCTCCACGCAGATGCGCAGGAAGTCGGCCATGGCCGGGCTGAGCGCGCCGAACTGCACAAGGTCGGCGGCATTGAGCTTGCGCCTGGCGAACTTGCGGATGGTCAGCGTGGAGCCCTTGAGCGCCAGCGGCGCGATGATGGCGTTGACGCGCGAGCCGTCCTTGAGCCGTGCATCGACCATGGGCGAGGATTCGTCGATGCGCCGGCCCAGCGGTGCCACGATGCGCTCGATCACGCCCATGACGGCGCGATCGCTGGTGAAGCTCAGGGCATGCTTTTGCAGGCGCCCCGCGCGCTCGACATAGATTTCGTCGAAGCGGTTGACCATGATTTCGCTGACCGTTTCGTCGGCCAGCAATTCCTCCAGCGGCCCCAGCCCCACGGCCTCGTCCAGAACCTGCCTGCGCAGCGCGTTGCGGTCAAGCTGGGCCGGTATCTCGTCGTCCATGTCCTGCAGCGTTCTGGCGATGAGCCGGTCCGCCTCGGCGCGCAGGTGTTCGTCGGACATGCTGGAGACGTCATGGCGGCGCAGGTCCATGGTGTCGATGAGCTTGGTGTGCAGGCGCTTGCGCCATTCGAATTGCAGCGCCTGAAAGTGGGCTTCCCCGGGCTCGGCTGCCGCAGGCTCGGGCGCGTCGGCAGGCACTGCCAGCGCCGTGTCCTGTGTGCTCTGCATGGGCGCTGTGGTGGCGGCATGCGCTGCGGCCGGTACAGGAAAAGGCGCGGCTTGCGGCTCTTCACCGCTGTTCAGGATGCGCAACTGGAACGGGCCAATGCCGATGAGGTCGCCGTTTTGCAGCGGGCCGTATTGGGCGGTGATGCGCTGACCGTTGACCAGCACGCCGCCGAAGCTGCCTGCGTCGTCGATCAGCACGCCCGAGGGGCTGGTGAAAAGGCGTGCATGCTCCTTGGCAAGGCGCCAGTTGTCCAGGCGGACTTCGCACTGGGAGCCTTTGCCGATGGAGCACATATCGGGCACGCTCAACGGCTGGTGCCGGCCGTCGGGGTGGATGATTTCAAGGTCGATCATGGGGGGCTGCCGGTTGCGGAGGTCAGGGGAGAAAGCCACTGGGTCTCGGCCCAGCCCAGCCGGTCATTGATGCGCACGGCCGAGAACTGGGCCTGCGGGGCCTGGGGCAGCACTTGCACAAGGCTGCCCACGGGCAGGTTCTGGAGGACGGGGGCGTTGATGTCGGGGGACACGCGAAGGGCAAGCCCATCAAGGCCCACGCGGTAGAAGCCTGGTGCGGAGTGGCCCGTGGTGGTGCCGGATTCATGGGGCGTGAGAGCCCGGCCTTGCCGCGCCTGGCGCGCATGGGGTCCGTCGGGTGCGGGCTTCATGCCGGGAACGTGCGCGACGGGCTGCAGGCTTTCATCGCGCACCCAGCCCGTCAGGGCTGCGACCGCCACCGCGCGCCAGCCGGAGTGCGGGTTGTGGGCGGCAGATGAACCGGGTGCGGCACGCACGAAACTGCCTTGGCCCAGTTGCAGCAGGGTGTCGCTTTGCGCCCGAGGTTCGGCATGCAAGGCCAGCCCGTCATGCACCACGCGCCAGTGGTTGACCAGCGGCTGGTCCGCTGCTGCCGCGGAGGCCAGCGGGTTGCCGGTGTGCGGCAGGGCGGGCCAGTGTTCGGGCAGGGTCGCGGTGGCCGGTGCGGGCAGGGGCCGCACTGGCGCGGGGAGTTCCTGCACAGGCGCCGCGATGCTGGCGCTTGCGCTGGCCACAGGCAGGGGCGCCAGCCGGGGAGGATGCTCGGGCGCAGGGCCGGGTTCGGTCAGGTAGGGCTGGGGACCGTAGCGCTGGCCCAGGCGCGCACCGGCGTCTTCCACGCGCTGCAGCAGGCCCGGCGATCGGCTGTTGATCACCGTGGGCGTGACGAAGACCACCAATTCGGTCTCTTCGTTCTGGAATCGCTGGGACCGGAACAGGGCACCCAGCACGGGCAGGTCTCCCAGGAAGGGAACCTTGTCGACGTTGTCGCCACCCTTGCGCGACAGCAAGCCGGCCAGCACCATGGTCTCGCCGTCCTGGACGTTGAATTCGGTGAAGGTGCGCCGAGTGCTCAACCCGGGCCCCGAGGGCGTGGAGAACGATGGGTCGATGTTGCTGACCTCGCTGTCGATCTCGGCCCTGATGACGCCGTTGCGGTCCACGCGCGGCGTGATGCGCAGCTTGACGCCGTAGGGCTTGAACATGACCACGGGGCCGTAGATCGTGGCCACGGAGTACGGATATTCGCCACCGGCCAGGAACTCGGCCTTGGAGCCATTGCGCGCCGACAGCTGGGGCTGGGCAAGAATGCTGGCCTTTCCGTCGCGGGCCAGCAGGTCCAGCCTGGCTGTCAGGCCCATGTTGACGGCGGTGAGGACGTTCAGGCCTCGGGGCAGCGGGCCTTTGTCACCGCTTTCCGGGGTGATCGGTGGGTTCTGGACGCCGATGACCAGACCGGGCTGATGGCCGCGCCGCGCCGGCGCCCAGATGCCTCCCACGCTGGCCCCGCCCTGGGAGGTCCAGCGCAAGCCGAATTCGCGCAGCTCATTGACCGGGAATTCGACCACCTTCACGTCCATGAGCACCATCTGCTCCCAGCCGATCTGGTTGGTGAAGTTGATGATCTGCGGGTAGTGCTTGCGCAGGTCTTCGATCTTCTTGAGATCGACATCGCTGAGATGGTCCCCTTCGACCACGACCTTGTCACCGATGATGGAGGCCCGCGCGTTGGGGATGGTGCTGAGAAAGGCTGCGATCTCGCGCGCATGGCGGCTTGTGTCGCCGCGCACCACATGGATCTTGACGCGCTGGTAGCGGCCATCGGCGTTCCACACGAACAGCGAGGAGGTGCCGATCTCATTGGCGAAGATGATGACCTCGCGCTCGTCCAGCGCGGCGGCCGTCAGCACCCGGCCATTGCCCACGGCAATGCGCGCCACGCCGGGGCTGGGGAAGACGCGCGATTCGCCCACGAACATTTCTATTTCCGGCACCTGAGCCTGGTCGTCCGGTTTCTGTATGGGGCGGTACGGCTGGCCCGCCGCTGCCTCGCGGCTGGGCACGCCCTGCAGCATGGGCGCGAATCCACCCGGCATGCCTAGGGACTGCGCAGAGCTTGTTGCATCCTCTGGTATCTGGGCTGTTGCCGGGCCGGCCAGGCTCCAGCCCAGGGTCAGCACGAAGCCGCAGCGCAAGGCATGCAGAAAGGGCGTTGGACTGGAGCGGGCGGACAGGGATGCAGTGTGGGCTGAACGGATGGACATTGGGATCAGGCGCATGGAGCGATGAAAAAGGCAGGAGCGGGTGAGATGCCTTCAGCGAGGCAACGCGCTTGGCTGGATCGGGAAGGACGCAGGGAAAAGAGGAGCCTGGCCTGGTTGCAGTGCGGCTTGCGGAGCCGGTTGAACAGGCGTGGGGGCTGCGGCTGCCTCAGGCGGGCCTTCGCCGGCATCGTTGGCCTTGTCCTGGCGCAGCAGCAGGTCTTCGGGCTTGAAGTCCAGGCGGCGCCCGCCATAGAGCACGGGAACGGTTCGGCCCGGCGATTGCGCTGCGCCCGCTGTCTGAATCAGGGACTGCACGTCGCCTGCCAGGCCCAGCAGGGCGGCCATGGCCGCGCTGTCTTCTTCGACAACCTCCGAGTCCTTGGGATTGCGCAGCAAGGCGGTGATCTTTCCCGCCTCGCGCGCGATGATCACGCTGCGGGCCTGCGCCTTGGAGGTGTCCAGCGTGACCGTGGAGTACTGGCGCCGCTCACCGCTTCTGGGGTCATCCACGGACCGCTGGCCGGTGGCCATGACCTGGACGTTCTGCAGCAGTGGAAAGGTGGTCTTGCGGCCTTTCTGATCCAGGGTGAGCATCAGGTCGATGGCATCCCCCGGCTCCAGCAGGCCGGAGATGGAGTTGATCTCGTCCACATGCACGGTGATGGCGCGCCGCCCTACCTCGATGCGGGCCGAGAAGGTCGGCACCTTGTCGCCTTCGAGCAGGTTCCACAGCAGGATGTCGCCGTGCTGCATGCCATGCTCCAGCGCGCGGCCTGCAATGCGGGAAAAATCCTCGGGGCCGATGGCCAGCGAGTGCGCGTAGTCGTGGGGAACGTCGCGCACGGCAATGGTCTCCTTGGAGATGGGCTCGCCTTTGCTGAGATTGCGCTTGGCAACGATCAGCTGCCGGGTTTTGCTTTTTCCGCGCGCTTCTATGGCCTCCATCTGGCGATGCAGGTAACTGCGTGCAATGACGGCTGCGCCCAGGCCGATGGCCAGGGCCATGGCAAGAGCGACCCAGGTTTTGTTGGGACGCAGGGCGGTGATTCGGGCGAGTGCGGAGTTCATGGCTGACGGGTCAAATGGGCAGGGAGAGGGCGAAGCTGAACTTCTGGTAGGCAGCCTGCAGGGCGTGCAGCAACTGGTGCAGCACGCTGTTGCTGTCCACCATGCCGACGCCCAGCGCGAAGGCCAGGGCCGCGCAGACCACGGCGTACTCCACCGAGGACTGGCCGCGCAGGCGATGGGCAAGCTTCATGGCGTGGTCTCCACCGCCACGCTGGTGACGAGAACGATGCTGGTGAGGCCCAGCGCATTGCGGGAAATGACGGCCGTCGCCTCTTTGCCCGGGCCGCGCATCAGCACCGTGATGGCGCCGGTCTCAGAGCCGAACGCGTGGGCCTTGGTGTCTGTGGCGGCGTCGAAGCGGCGTTCCAGCGCATAGCCCTGCTCCTGCAGCGCCGCAGTGAGGCGTTGCGCATTGAGCGCTTCGCCGTGCCTGTTCGTGGCAACGAGATGGGTGGACAGCTGGCCACCGTCCTGGGTGTTCAGCAGGCTGGCGATCTCGGTTCCCGCTGGCAGCAGGCGCCGCCATCGGGCTCTTTCCTCCTGGCTGCGGGCCTTACTGCGCAAGGCTGCGCGCAGGTGGGTGACAGCGACAAGGCCGCGCGTGCCGCCGTCGGGGGTGGGTTCCAGTCGGATGGTGAGGTAGTGCTCGCCCTGGGCGCGGCCCAGAATGCGCTGGCCATCGCGCTGGTCGTCCATCAGGGGCTGGCCCAGGGTGCGAACAAACCAGTCGCCGGTCTGCCGGGGTGTGCTGCGGGTGGCGAAGCCGGTCAGCCGCATGGGCAGGCCGTCCAGGTCCATCTGCTGGCCGATGTGGTAGCTCCTGGCGTGTTCGGGCAGCGGGATCTCGGGCCAGTTGGCCTGGGCCAAGGCATGGGTGAGCCCTGGCGTCAGCAGGCCCAGGCAGATGGAGCGGAGCATGCGGGCCGTTGTCATCATTCGGCCCTCAGCCTGTCTGCCGGAACGATGTCCTGCCACCGGTCCAGGCGTCCGAACTTGGGGGCCGGCACTTCCATCAACTCGAAGACCGGTATGGCCACATCCAGCAGCGTCTCCACCGGGGAGAACAGGCTGTTGAGCGGCGCCAGCCGGCCGAACCGATCCATGGTCTGCTCCACGGAGCGCGAGGCCCAGGGCTCGATAAGCACGCTGGTGTGGCGTGTGACGCGCAGGTTCAGTTGGTCGAAGGGGGTGTAGCTTTGGATGCCTGCGGGCAGGTTGGCCAGGGGCACGGAGATGTTGGCGCGGTATATGCCCTGGGCGCGCAGGTCAAGCTGTGTGTGGCTGGCCAGGGGGACTATGCGAAATGGCACGCCGTCCCTGCTGGCCTTGAAGGCATTGCTGTGCGCTGTGGACTGGCTTTCGCCAAAGCTGACCGAGATGGTTGAAAAACGCGGGATCAGCGGATTGCCTGCAGGGTCCGTCCACAGCGGATTGCGGTGCGCGTCGAAATCACCTGCCGTGTCGCCCGTCTTGATGGGGGCATCGGGGCGGCTGAAGTAGCGCCTGCGCACTTCGGCTGCCAGTTGGGCAGGCGGCTTGGAGCTGCCTGCCGCGTCGTTGTGCACCGTGGCATCGAAGGCCGCATAGCGGCTGGCCATCTGGGTGGCATGGGCAATGTCCTGGTACTTGCCGATCATGGGCATCAGCAGGAACGGGCCCAGCAGGGGCGCTGCCATGGCCAGGAATTCGACCAGGGCCTGGCCTGCCTGCCGCCTTGGGTAGCGGGCGCGGTTCAGGAGGTTCATGGGATCAGCCCTCGCTGGCGCATCTGCTGGCCAAGTACATCGGGTTGGGAGTGGATCAGGCGCACCTGCCAATACGGGTTGAACAGGCTGGGCAGCTCCAGGGGGAGACCCTGGCTTGCGCCATAGCGGTTCTGACGCTGTGCCAGAGGGCGTTCGAAGAACACTTCGGACGTGGCAACGGCCACCATTTCGCCTTGGGCGACCTGGCTCTGATAGGCGTTGATGCGGCTGTCTGAAGTGCTGGTTATCTGGCTGGCGCTATCGGAGGTGCGCAATTGGCTGTGCGCCCGCGACAGGCGCACGCTGAACCGCAGCGTGGGGTCGTTCTTGTCCAGTTGCGGCTGGCTCAGGTCGTAGTAGCTGGGCAGGCCGGTGTATTGGCGCCACTTGTTGGATGAGGCCTGGCTGGACGCCTTTGCGTTGGTGCGCGCACCTCCCAACCAGGCGCCTGAATCATCCTGATCCTCGGGATGGGCCTGCTGTTCGCCCCAGGCAATGGGCTCCTCCCTGAGCCGGCAGCGTGGGATGAGTCCACCCCTTCGCTGGGCGCGCCAGAAGGACTCGGTGTCTTCGGCGATCCACTCGTCGTAGTTGACCAGTTCGGTGCCGCCGCGTCGGCGCACCTCGCTTTTGCGCTCTCTCGCAATGCAGATCTCGTCTGGGCCGGGCACTTCTGCCTCGGCCGTCCAGACGCGTTCCTTGGTGAATCTGTCGCTGTGGGCCGCATACACGGCCAGCTCTGCCATGCGGCCCCGGTCCTTGCCGGTATAGCTTTGGGTAAATCCATCCAGGTCGTCAGTCAGCGCCACGGCGATGCCAGGGCCCAGGGGCAGCACCTTCACGCTGCCGTCGCCCGCGTAGTTGGCTTGGGCCACGTCCTGCATAACGCTGCGGCGAATGCTCTGCAGGTAGGAGCGGGCGTGCAGCAGGTTGTGCGCCTTCTGTATTGCCTGTTTGTTGGCCTCCACGGCTGTGACCGTATCGAATGCCAGCGACGGCACCATCTTGGCCATCTGCTGGATGTACTGGCCCGCGTACTGCACGGTGGCGTAGCACATGATCGCGTACATCTCGTTGTAGTGGAATGCAGCACCGATCAATGCGCCCCAACCGGTGTAGTCAGCACATTCGGGGAACTGCGTGGGCAGGTTCTCCGCGTGGGTCTGTGCGTATTGCGCCCACGAGGACAGGCTCACCATCTGCGCCACCAGCACCTCGTTGGCGATCAGGGCGCGATTGCCGTAGGCCTTGAAATTCATCGCCCGCGCGTGCATCACGCCGGCGCTGTAGGCCACGGCATCGGCCGTGCTGACGAGCTTGGTTTTTTCCTGGGAGAGCTGGCCGGTGTTGAACAGAAAGAACAGCGAGGCCAGTGCACCGATCAGGACAAAGATGCCGTAGATCAGTGCCTGCCCGCGTTGCCCGTCCCGCCTCCGTATCCGACCGCCGCGCAGGGTGGTGATGGTGCACATGGGCAGGCCCGCTTACTTGTTCTCGTAGGCGTCGAGGCCCTTTTCCTTGCGCTCTCCATCAGCCTTGCCGGCGGCAGCTTCTGCCGCCTGGATGGCCTTCTTGGCTGACTTGCCGGCCACTTCATTGGCAATGCCGGAAGTCTGGGCGCGGATGGTTTCGCCAAAGTACTGGTAGACGGCAATGGCGGCCACGCCAATCAGGGCCACGATGATGATGTACTCGGTCATGCCCTGGCCGCGTTGCTTGCGAGATTGAAGTGAGGTATTGAAGGTGGTCATGCAAAAGCTCCTGTGCTGGTGGAAGAATCTGTAGGGACGTAAGCAGGCGGACGCAGGGCTGCAGCCGTGCATCACGGAAACGGGAAAAAGGGAAAACGCAATTCAGGAATAAGCGGGCACCAGGGCGGTGGCTGGCGGTTCTTCCGAATTGCGCATGTGCAGGGAATCAGCCGTGCCCAGGCACAGGGCCTTGGCGTCAGCGCACTGCGTCAAGGCGCTGAATGAAAGCGATGCATGGATGGTCTCTCCCTCAAGGTTGGCGGTGGACTGCCGCTTTGGCGCTGCGCGCCAGGACAGTTCTGCGTGGGGCATTGGCAGGAAAAAGGCGCCTGCCTATGCCTGACTTTCCGGCGGCGATTCATTGCTGCCTGAAGTCATTTCTTGTGCCGCCAAGCCTATGAACTTTTTTCTCGCTTGTCTCTAAGACAACTCCTGACGATGTTTCTGAATGCATCGACGGAGATTTTTGCTGTCATTTCAATAGCAAGCTATTTAGTGAATTCCGTGTTTTCGACGATCCATCCGTGGCAGATAAATCGAGGCGAAATAGGCTCAAATTGGGTGATCTGAAAAGTCAATCTGAATCGATGCAGGACGATTCCTATTTTTCAGAATTCAGGTGCGGGCCGCCGACAGGAGCCTGGGCGCGGGGCTCGATGGGCAGGAGTGCGGGCATGCCGCTGCGGCGTCGGCATGCCGGTGAAAAGCTTGAAATGACGGCCGGCCTGAGGATGGCCGGCCGCCTCTTTTACTGCCGTGCAGAGCGCACGTTGGCCGGCAGCGCGCCAGGATGGCTGGTGCGGAATGGGTTGATGTCCAGGCCGCCACGGCGCGTGTAGCGTGCGTACACCGAGAGCTTGATGGGGCGGCAGCGGGTCCAGATGTCCATGAAGATGCGTTCCACGCATTGCTCATGGAATTCGTTGTGGTTGCGGAAGCTCACCAGGTATTGCAGCAGGCCTTCCTGGTCGATCTGCGCGCCGCTGTAGCGGATCTGCACGCTGCCCCAGTCGGGCTGGCCCGTGACCAGGCAGTTGCTCTTGAGCAGGTGGCTGACGAGGGTCTCGGTGACGGGCGCTTCCTCGTGGTTGGCGTGCAGCAGCTCTGGGGCGGGCTGGTACTGCGTGCATTCCACGTCCAGGCGGTCCAGCAGCAGGCCGTCCAGTTCCTGCACCATTTCCTGGTCGAAGCGGTCCAGGCCGATGATCTTCACGCCGATGCTGCCCTTTTGCTCGCTGCCTCGCCATAGTGCTTCGGCCAGGTCGGTGCGAAGGCGTGCCTGGACTTCGGCCGCGTCGGCCAGGCGGGTGTTGTTGAAGCTGTTGAGGTAGAGCTTGAACGACTTGCTTTCGATGAGATTGGGGGTCTCGCAGGGAATCGTGAAATGCACGAGCGCCACCTGCGGCTTGCCGCGCAGGTTGAGCCAGGACAGTTCGAACGCCGTCCACAGGTCGGCGCCGAAGAAGGGCATCTGGCTTCCCTGAATGCCGATTTCCTCGCGCTTGGGCGCGCGGGGCAGGGGGAACAGCAGCGAGGGGGCGTACTGGTCGATGTAGGCAGAGCTTTTGCCCAGCTGGGATTGTTCGGGAGTGTTCATGGAAAAAGGGCCGGCCGTGCCGGCGCTGGTCAGGCCTGGACGGTCCGCGCGGAGCGCGTGGACCCAGGCTTTGAAGCTAACTGAATTTCCATGCCCGCAGGCATGGGCGGCCATATAAGGTCAATAAGGGTTGGTGCGCCCGGGTTCGATGGTGCTCAGTGGAATTCGCGTTCGCGCAGCCATTTGGTGGCGATCCATTTTTCGCCGGCCAGCACGGGCGCGCCGCCGTGCAGGGTGCGCGTGGAGGGATCGGGGCGTTCGTAGCTGAAGAAGACGGCGTTGCCCCGGCGCGGCACCACTTGCAGCGGCACTTCTGGGAAGATGGTTGCGCCGCCTCGCTCGGGCTCGTTCAGGTAGATGACCAGCGTGCCCACGCGCTGGCCGCCGCGCTTGAGGATGGTGGGCGTGCCGGGTTCGCCGGGCGCGAAGTAGTCGTGGTGGGGCTTGTACTCGGCGCCCGGGCCGTAGTGCAGCACCTGCAGGCCTTCGCCGTGGTCCAGCGGCCAGCGCAGCAGGCGGGCGATGCGTTCTTCCAGCTGGCGGACGATGCCGGTTTCCCCGCGCTGGAAGAACATGCCGTTGCTGGTGCGGTCGTCATTGATCTCTTCACCGCCGCTTTGCGTGGCCACGGTGAGCGAGCGCGCCATGCGCGGACGCGCGGCGGCGATGATGGCGTCGCACTCCTCATGCGAGAGCAGGTTGCCGAAGACCACGATGCGCGGGTTGCGCATGCTGACCAGTACCTGGACCTTGCGGTCGCCGACATCGATGCTGGTGGGGGCCTGGGAGAGGTCCGGCTCCGGCAGCGAGGAGGCTGAGACGACGACGGCCGGTGGCGCCGCTTCGCCTTGGTGGGGCAGGTCCAACGCCCGCCGGGCCAGTTCTTCGCTCCAGCCCACGTCGCGCATGGAGCGCAGCAGGGCCGCAGGCCCTATGCCAGATGCGCGCTGGTCGCGTACCCATTGCATGAGTTCAGGCGTGAGACCCGCCGGCAGGTCCTGCGCGGTGCTCGGGGAATCTGGTGAGGATTTGAGGCTCATGGCGTGCAGTGCGGCCCTTGCCGCAGTGAATGGACTCCAAAGGCATCGAGGCCGGGGCCGGCCGGTGGCCGGCGAGGCTCAGTCAGCGGTCTTGCGGCGGAACACCAGGCGCGCAGGCGTCGAGGAAGCTGGCGCCAGTGCGTAGCCTTCCAGATCGAAGGCTTCGAGTTCAGCCGCGCTGCGAGCGCGTTGCTGTATGGCAAATCGTGCCATCAGCCCGCGCGCGCGTTTGGCATGGAAGCTGATGATCTTGTAGGCGCCGTTCTTGTAATCCTCGAACGCGCATTCCACCACCGGGGGCTTGAGGTGCTTCAAGTCTACCGATTTGAAGTATTCCTGCGAAGCCAGGTTGACGACGACGCGCTCGCCCGCCGGCTGCCGGGCCGCGCGCTGGTTCAGGTACTCGGCAATGCGGCTGCCCCAGAACTGGTAGAGGTTGCTGCCATGCGCGGTCTCCAGCCGGGTGCCCATTTCCAGGCGGTAGGGCTGCATGCGGTCCAGCGGACGCAGCACGCCGTACAGGCCGCTGAGGATGGCGATGTGCTGCTGCGCCCAGTCCAGGTCTTCGGCGTCCAGGCTGCGCGCCTGCAGGCCTTCATAGACATCACCGTTGAAGGCCAGCAGCGCCTGGCGGGCATTGGTGGCCGTGAAGCGAGGGCTGAAGGCCTCGTAGCGCGCCACGTTGAGCGCAGCCAGCTTGTCGCTGATGCCCATGAGTTCCGACAGTTGCTGCGGCGATTGGCGGCGCAGCACTTCGATCAGCTCCAGCGGCTGTTCGGAGAAGACGGGAAGCGTGTGTGGCAGCTTCGGCGGCAGCGGTGTGTCGTAGTCCAGCGATTTGGCGGGGGAGAGCAGCAACAGCATGGCGGGACGCAAGCTCCAGGATAGAGAGGGAGGAAAGACAGATGGACGGGGGGGGCGGCAGAAACAAACAGGGGCCGCGAGGGCCCCTGTGTCGTCACTGTCTGTGGTCAGACATGGGCCACGCCCTGCGGTTGCTGCTCGAATGGCAGCTGCAGGTCGCTCAGGTCCTTGCGTGTTTCCACGAGGATCAGAGGACCGTCATCCAGCACGACAATGGGCGGGCGCTCGCGCACGACGCGCTCGGGCTGCGGTTCGGCCGCGATGGCTGCCTGCGCAGCGGCCACCTTGTCGGCATCGGAGCCCACCCATTGCAGGCCCGAGGCGGCGGCCAGCGCCTGCAGCTCGGACACGGGCAACTGGTAGGCCTGGACCTTGGGCAGGCCGCGTTCTGCGGTTGCCTCAGCGGCCTTGGCTGCAGCGGGCTCGGCTGCGGCAGAAGCAGCAGAAGCGGCAGGTGCAGCAGGTGCTGGCACGTCTGCCGTCACGGCAGGGGCCGCCACAGGGGCCGGTGCGACCGGCGCGAAGGCCGCGCTCTGCTGCTCGGGCACCGCGACGGGTTGCTGCACTTCCACAACTGCCGCAGGCTGTGCGGCCACTGGGGCTTCGGCCACGGCTTCGGGGGCCTGGACTTCGGCAGCAGAGTTGGCAGCGTTGAAGTAGCTGCGACGGGCTGGCTGCTGGTCCTGCTCGGGCACGGAGGCCTCGAAGGACTGCACGGCTTCGCCTTCGGCTTCACGCGGTGCGCGCTCTGCACGGTCACCGCGATCGCCACGCTCGCGGCGGTCACGGCCGTAGCGGTCGCGCGAACGACGCTGGCGCGGCTGCTCTTCGCCGGAGGCGGGAGCAGCGTTGTCCAGGGACTGGTCCTGCTGCTGGGCCTGGTTGTCCAGCTTTTCTTCGGACTCGGGCGCGACTTCGAACTGACGGGGCTGGCGCTCGCTGCGTTCACCGCGTTCGGCGCGATCTCCACGCTCGCCTCGTTCACCGCGCTCGCGGCGGCCTTCGCTGCGTTCCTGGCGGTCGCCACGCGGCGCGCGCTCGGGACGCTGCTCGAGGGCGCTGCCATCTGCCGCCAGGGCTGCGGAGGCGTTCACGGCCTCCAGCGGCTGGCGGTTTTCGCCGTCGCGGCTGCGCTCGCCACGGCCGCGGCGTTCGCCGCGGTCGGTGCGTTCACCGCGCTCGCCACGATCCGGGCGCTCACCACGTTCACCGCGTTCCATGCGCTCGCCACGCTCGGCATTGCGGCGGTTGCGATCGCCTCCGCCAGCCTGGCGCTCGGCGTTGGGGGCGCCTGCGCGCTCACCGCTGCGCTCGGTGCGCTCACCACCACGCTCGCCATTGCGTTCGTTGCGGCGGCCACGGCTGTCGTTGCGGCCGTCACGGCGACCTTCGCGTGCGGGGGCTTCGGCAGCCGGCACGGGCGCTGCGACCGGCGCAGGTGCCGCGCCAAAGCCGAACAGGCTCTTGAGCCAGGCAAAGAAGCCTTGTTCGCGGACCACGACGGGGGCGGCGGCCGGTGCGGGCGCTGCCGCCGTGGCTGCAGGCTTGGCGTCGCGCTGCTGGCCGTTGGCCGGGCGGTTGCGGCTGCCTTCGGGGCGAGGCTCGGCAATGGGAGCCGGCATGTCCGGCAGCACACCCTTGATCATGGGTGTCTGCTTGTTGGTGGGCTCCTGCGAGCGGCGTGTCACCGTGGTTTCGGTGTCCAGCTCTTCGGCCAGCTTGTAGCTGGCTTCCATGCTTTCCAGGCGCGCATCGTCGTGCTTGAGGCGCTCGAGCTTGTAGTGCGGCGTGTCCATGGACTTGTTGGGGACCATGATCACGTTGACGCGCTGCTTGAGTTCGATCTTGGTGATCTCGCCGCGCTTTTCGTTGAGCAGGAAGCTGGCCACTTCCACGGGCACCTGGCAGTGCACGGCGGCCGTGTTGTCCTTCATGGACTCTTCCTGGATGATGCGCAGGATCTGCAGCGCAGAGCTTTCCGTATCGCGGATATGACCGGAGCCGCCGCAGCGCGGGCAGTTGATGTGCGCGCCTTCGGACAGGGCGGGCTTGAGGCGCTGGCGGCTCATTTCCATGAGACCGAACTTGCTGATGGTGCCGAACTGCACGCGCGCACGGTCCTGGCGCAGCGCGTCGCGCAGGCGATTCTCGACTTCGCGGCGGTTCTTGCTCTCCTCCATGTCGATGAAGTCGATGACGATCAGGCCGCCCAGGTCGCGCAGGCGCATCTGGCGCGCGACTTCGTCGGCGGCTTCCAGATTGGTGCGGGTGGCGGTTTCCTCGATGTCGCCGCCCTTGATGGCGCGGGCCGAGTTCACGTCGATGGAGACCAGGGCCTCGGTGTGATCGATGACGATGGCGCCGCCCGAGGGCAGGGTCACGGTGCGCGCGTAGGCCGATTCGATCTGGTGCTCGATCTGGAAACGGCTGAACAGGGGGGCATCGTCACGGTAGCGTTTGACGCGGGCGGCATGCTCGGGCATGACGTGCTGCATGAACTGCTGCGCCTGCTCGTAGATGTCGTCGGTGTCGATGAGGATGTCGCCGATGTCGCCGTTGAAGTAGTCGCGGATGGCGCGGATTACCAGGCTCGATTCCTGGTAGATCAGGAAGGCGCCCTTGGCCGACTTGGCTGCGCCGTCGATGGCGTTCCACAGCTTGAGCAGGTAGTTCAGGTCCCACTGCAGCTCGGGCGCGGTGCGGCCGATGCCGGCGGTGCGCGCAATGATGGACATGCCCTTGGGGTACTCGAGTTGGTCCATCGCCTCCTTGAGTTCGGCGCGGTCCTCGCCCTCGATGCGGCGCGAGACGCCACCGCCGCGCGGGTTGTTGGGCATCAGCACCACATAGCGGCCGGCCAGCGAGATGAAGGTGGTCAGGGCCGCGCCCTTGTTGCCGCGCTCTTCCTTCTCGACCTGGACGATCAGTTCCTGGCCTTCACGGATGACTTCGTTGATGCGGGCCTGGCTGGGCGAGACGCCTTCGGCGAAATACTGCTTGGAGATTTCCTTGAAGGGCAGGAAGCCGTGGCGGTCTTCGCCGTAGTCGACGAAGCAGGCCTCAAGGCTGGGCTCCACGCGCGTGACCACGGCCTTGTAGATGTTGCCCTTGCGCTGCTCGCGTCCTTCGATCTCGATCTCGTAGTCGAGGAGCTTTTGTCCATCGACGATGGCAAGGCGCCGCTCTTCCGACTGCGTGGCGTTGATGAGCATCCGTTTCATGATGCGTTTCCTTTATTCGTTTTCTCTGGGGCGCGCCGGGGTGCAGCCTCTGCTGCCAGACCGTCACGCCTTTGACTTGTAATCAAAGACAGGCTCGCGAGGGAGCCGAGATGCCGGACTGACGCATTGAAACGAAAGGAATCGCCGAATGCCTTGCTTCTTGAGACCTGGCTCAAGTCAGCAATGGGGGCAAGGGCAGGGGGACGAGAGCGATGAGAGAGGCACGCCGTCCAGCTTCAAGCGAAGCTGCTGCACGTGCAGGGCAGGCGGGAGGCTTGGGGGCGGCAATGATCCTGGGCGCAGGCGTTTTCCTGCTCCACAGCGTGACCATCCATGCCCAAAAGATCCACATGCTCGCTTTTGATCCGCTGGCAGCGGCGGACGCCGGGTCCGACCCCTTCTGCCAGCTTGAGATTCCGTATCAGTGTTTCAATTCGTCAGCCACAACCGATGCAACGACGAACTTCGCAGGCCATCTTTTCCTGCTGTTTCGCGTGCATGACACCGGATGGCATCGACCTGCCTGTGCGGGGAAATGGTTGTTTGGACTAAACTCCATGAGAATCAACCACTTATAAATAGTTCGGCACAGGTGAAACACATTATAGAGGGCAAACCGGCAGACGACCGTTCCCTGAACGCAGCCACTGCCGCAGTGCGGCTGATCGAAGTCGATGACGATTCGGCAGGACAGCGGTTGGACAACTTTCTCATACGCCATCTCAAGGGCGTTCCCAAAACCCATGTCTATCGCATCATCCGCAGTGGAGAAGTGCGCATCAACAAGGGGCGCGTCAGTGCGGAAACCCGCGTCTCGACCGGCGATGTCGTTCGCGTGCCGCCCGTGCGAATTTCCGAAAAAGTCGCCGAAAAGGCCGAGCGGCCTGCGCCCGCCAGGGATTTCCCCAGTCTGCTGGAAGACGAGCATCTGATTGCCATCGACAAGCCTGCCGGTGTGGCCGTGCACGGGGGCTCGGGCGTGAGTTTTGGCGTCATCGAGCAATTGCGCCAGGCGCGGCCGCAAAGCCGCTTTCTGGAGCTGGTGCATCGGCTCGACCGCGAGACATCCGGCATCTTGCTGGTGGCCAAGAAGCGCTCGGCGCTGACGCATCTGCAGGACCAGTTCCGCGAGCGCGAAACCGGCAAGACCTATCTGGCGCTGGTCCAGGGCACCTGGCCTGCCAACCGCAAGGTGATTGATCTGCCGCTGCACAAATACCTGCAGGCCGACGGCGAGCGCCGCGTGCGGGTGACCACAGCCGATGATCCTGACGGTATGCGCTCCGTCACGCTGGTGCGCGTTCGCAGCACGCTGGCGCCCCAGCCCCTGCTGGGTCTGCCGGCCATGAGCCTGCTGGAGGTGACCATCAAGACCGGGCGCACGCACCAGATCCGCGTGCACCTGTCCAGCCAGGGGCACCCGATTGCGGGGGATGACAAGTACGGGGACTTCGACCTGAACCGCCGGTTGCAGAAACAGGGGCTCAAACGCATGTTCCTGCACGCATGGCGGCTACAGTTCACACACCCGTCCAGTGGTGAGCGGGTGGAATTGCGCGCCGAGCTTCCCGAGGAGCTGGCCCGTTTCGCCGGCTGACGCCGGATTTGACTCCTTGCAGACATGACAACTCCTGGTTCTTCCGAGATATACCGTGCGCGCCGCTTCGACCTCATCGCCTTCGACTGGGATGGGACGCTGTCGGATTCCACCGCGGTGATCGTCAAGTGCATTCAGGCGGCCGTGGCCGATGTGGGAGGCACGCCCCCCAGCAATGAGGCGGCCTCCTATGTGATCGGCATGGCGCTGATGCCGGCATTGGCGCGTGCGGCGCCCGATGTGTCGCCCGAGAAATACCCGGAGTTGGGCAACCGCTATCGCCACCATTTCATCAAGCATCAGGACGACATCAGCCTGTTCGCCGGCGTGCTGCCCATGCTGGCGGCGCTGCGCGAGCGCGGCCACCTGCTGGCCGTGGCCACGGGCAAGAGCCGGCGCGGTCTGAACGATGCGCTGCAGGACCCGCAACTGCGCGGCATGTTCGACAGCTCGCGCACGGCGGACGAAACCGCCGGCAAGCCCAACCCGCTGATGCTGCAGGAGCTGATGGCCGAATTCGGCGTGGAGCCTGGCCGCGTGCTGATGATCGGCGACACCACGCACGACCTGGAACTGGCCCGCAATGCTGGCTGTGCCAGCGTGGGCGTGGGCTATGGCGCGCATCCCACCGACGGCTTTGGCGTGCTGCAGCCGTTGCATGTGGCGCAGAGTGTTGCGGATTTGCATCAGTGGCTGCTGGCCCATGGTTGAGTCGTCATGCCCGCGTCAGCGCGGGAATCCATGCTTGTGAGGTGCGCTGGTGACCGTTGATCGCATCGTTTTGTGTGCCAGCGAGGCCTTGCAGGAAGGTGCGAATGCCGTGCCTTTCGACGTGGTCTACGCGGGGCATGCCTGCCGCGCATTCGCCATCCGCTTCGAGGGACAGGCGCATGCCTATCTGAACCGCTGCACGCACGTGGCCATGGAGATGGACTACCAGCCAGACCGCTTTTTCGATGATTCCGGGCGTTGGTTGCTGTGCGCAACCCATGGTGCGGTCTATGCGCCGGACAGCGGCGCCTGCGCTGGCGGCCCCTGCCGTGGCGGCCTGGTGAAAATCTCCCTGAGCGAAAGCGCGGGGGTGGTGCACTGGCATACTGCCGATAACCTGAAACCCGTCGAGTTCTGACATGACTTCCCCCATACCCCCGGAAAATCCTGGCTCCGCATCGCACCCTTCCCCGGGTGCGGACCTGTGGGCCCGGGCCACGCCCGCCGCGGCGGCTGCCGATGCGCGAACGGCGGCATCGAGCGGCTGGGAGCGGGACGTGCTGGAAAAGCTGGTCTTCGCCACCATCAACGAGCAGCGCGCCTCGCGCCGCTGGCGCCTCTTCGGCCGCCTGCTGTGGACGGCACTCATCCTGGTGGTCCTGTGGGTGCTGTTTGCCAAGGACACGGCGACCACGACCAGCTCCTCTCCGCATACCGCAGTGGTCGAGGTCAAGGGCGAGATCGCTGCAGGCGCCGACGCCAGCGCGGAATTCGTGGTGGCCGCCATGCGCAGCGCCTTCGAGGACTCGGGCTCGCGTGCCGTCGTGCTGCTGATCAACTCGCCAGGCGGCAGCCCGGTGCAGGCCGGCATCATCAATGACGAAATCGTGCGGCTCAAGGGCAAGTACGACAAGCCCCTGTATGCCGTGGTGGAGGAAACCTGCGCTTCGGCTGCTTATTACATTGCTGCGGCGGCCGACGAGATCTTTGTCGACAAGGCCAGCATCGTGGGCAGCATCGGCGTGCTCATGGATGGCTTCGGCTTCACGGGCGCCATGGAAAAGCTGGGCGTGGAGCGCCGCCTGCTGACGGCTGGCGAGAACAAGGGCTTCCTGGACCCGTTCAGTCCCATGTCCGAAGCACAGCGCGCCCATGCCCATCAGATGCTGGGCCAGATCCACTCGCAGTTCATCAATGTGGTCAAGGCCGGCCGTGGCGATCGCCTGCACGAGACGCCCGAGACGTTCAGCGGCCTGTTCTGGACGGGTCAGCAGGCCGTGGAGATGGGCCTGGCCGACAAGCTGGGCAGTCTTGACTATGTGGCCCGTGAAGTGGTCAAGGCGGAAGAGGTGGTGGATTACACGCGCCGCGACAACGTGGCCGAGCGCCTGGCCAAGCGTTTTGGCGCGGCCTTCGGTGGAGGTGCCGTTCAGGCGCTGCGCTCCAGCCTTCCGTCTCTGCGCTGATTTCCCTGGCGTCTGCCAAGATGCAAAAAGCCCGCCTTCTTGTGGAAGGCGGGCTTTTTTTGCTCATCGAGGAAGACAGTCTCAGCGACCGATGGAAAATACCACCGGTGTGCGGTTGTCCGGCACTTCCTTGTGCTGGCGCCATTCGCGCACCAGACGGCTTTCGATGCGGGCGCTCTCCAGTGTCAGGCCGCAGGCCAGCGCCAGGCGCGTATGGGGTTGCAGCGTCTGCAGCAGGGCCTGCCACAGCGCGGCGTTGCGGTAGGGCGTCTCTATGAACTGCTGGGTCTGGCCTTGGCGCAATGCCAGGGCTTCAAGCTCCTTGATGCGCTGAACCCGCCCGCCAGCGTCCTGCGGCAGGTACCCCACAAAGGCATAGTTCTGTCCGTTGAGTCCGCTGGCGGCCAGGGCCAGCAGCAACGACACCGGACCGATCAGGGGCACGACCCGTATGCCCAGATCATGCGCGGCGCGCACGATGGAGCTGCCGGGGTCGGCCACGGCGGGCATTCCGGCCTCGCTGACCAGTCCCATGTCGTGGCCCAGCAGCAAGGGGGCGAGCAGTGGCTTGGCATCGAAGACCGCTGCGCCCTTGTCGCCGTGGTCGCCCTTCTTGTGGGCCTCGCGCGGCAGTTCTGTGATCTGCTGGGCTTGCAAGGGTTGGGCCAGGGCGTGCAGTGCGTCAATGCGCTTCAGGTAGGCGCGCGTGCTTTTGGCGTTTTCGCAGATCCAGTGGGTCAGGCGTGCAGCGGTGCGCAGTGTTCCATCGGGCAGGACCTGCGTCAGCGGCGTTTGCTCGTCGCAGCCGAAGTCCAGCGGCGCGGGCACCAGATAGAGCGTTCCTCTGGTGGGTTGGGTTGCAGCATCGTTCATGGCAGCACGGCTCCTGCGGCGCGCAGCAGCTGGCATGTGCGGATCAGCGGCAGGCCGATCAGCGCCGTGGGGTCGTCGCTGACGATGGCATCCAGCAGCGCGATGCCCAGTCCTTCGCTCTTGGCGCTGCCTGCGCAGTCATAGGGCTGCTCGGCGCGCAGGTAGCGTTCGATCTCCGCGTCGTTGAGATCACGAAACCGGACCTGGACGGTGACCGCATCGGTCTCGGCAAAGCCGCTTTCCCGGCAGACCACGCTCACCGCGGTGTGGAAATTCATCTGGCGCCCGCTCATCTGGCGCAGTTGTTCGGTGGCGCGCTCGTGGGTGCCGGGCTTGGACAGCGGCATGCCATCCAGCTCGGGTACCTGATCGGAGCCGATGACGACGGCGCCCGGGTGCAGCGCCGCCACGGCCTGTGCCTTGGCCAGGGCCAGTCGCAACGAAAGTGCATGCGGTGTTTCGCCGGTCAGTGGTGTCTCATCGACTTCCGGGGACACGGTCTGGAATGGTAGTTGCAGCCGCTCCAGAAGTTCGCGGCGGTAGCGTGAGGTGGAGCCAAGGATCAGGGGGCGTGCCAGGCCGGGAGCCTGGGCTAAGGCGAGGTGGGAAGCTTGCATGCCCGGATTCTCTTACACTGCCCGCATGAGCAAGGAATTTTCTGCGGCCCGCCTCGATGTTCGCGCTTTTGCGCAATCGGCGGGCCATCTCCAGGGTCAGTCGGCGCTTTCGGCCTTTCCTCGTCTGGCCGAGGATGCGCAGCCGGATGCCGCTGATGGGCACGGCGAGGTGCACTGGCAGGCTGACGGCGAACTGGTCGAGCAAACCGGCGGCTCGGGTCAGGTCTGGCTGCATCTGCAGGCCGATGCTGTCGTTCCGATGGTGTGCCAACGCTGCCTCACTGTGGCACCCATCTCCCTCCAGGTCGATAGGTCTTTCCGCTTTGTTGCGGACGAGACCACGGCCGAGTCCGAGGATGACGAGAGCGACGAGGACCTGCTGGTGCTCAGCCGCGAATTCAACCTGCTTGAACTCATAGAGGATGAGCTGCTCATGGAGTTGCCCGTGGTGCCACGCCACGACAGCTGCCCCGAGCCGGTGAGCATGCAGTCCAGCGACGCAGACTTCGAGCAGGCCATCGAGGACAAGCCCAATCCATTTGCCGTGCTGCGCGGGCTGGATGTGGGCAAGTCAGCCGACTGATTGCGATGTCCGGAAAAAAGGCCGAGGCCGGGAAAAGCGATTGCGCTATAATCAAGGGCTTCGCGCGAAACCCCCTCGTGTCTTTAATGGGCTGATCGCGTTTTTTACCAACCCTTTTCAGATACACAGGAGCCATCATGGCTGTTCAGCAGAACAAGAAGTCCCCCTCCAAGCGCGGTATGCACCGTTCGCACAACGCACTGAATGTGCCTGGCATTGCCGTGGAACCCACCACCGGTGAAACCCATCTGCGTCACCACATCAGCCCCAACGGCGTGTACCGCGGCCGTCAAGTGCTGAAGAACAAGTCCGAAGCCTGATCTTCGACCGTTCCCGCAGGGCCCGCGGCTACAGTTTTCGTAGCGCGGGCTTTTGTTTTTTCTGATGGTTGCTCCTATCTTTCCAGGCCTTGCAACAGGCTTGCCAGTCGCACATGATCACTTTGGCCGTTGACTGCATGGGGGGTGATCACGGCCCCCGCGTCACGCTTGCGGCGTGCCGCCAGTTCCTCGATTCCCACCCCGATGCCCGGCTGCTGCTGGTCGGCCAGCCCGATGCGCTGGCTGGCTTTGCGCATGAGCGCGCCAGTGTGGTGCCGGCCTCGGAAGTGGTCGGCATGGATGATCCGATCGAGATGGCGCTGCGCAGGAAGAAGGATTCCTCCATGCGCATCGCCATCCAGCAAGTCAAGGATGGCGCGGCTGCCGCTGCTGTGTCGGCTGGAAACACGGGTGCGCTGATGGCCATCTCGCGCTACCTGCTCAAGACACTCGATGGCATTGATCGCCCTGCCATCGCGCCCCAGTTGCCCAATGCCAAGGGCGAGGCCACCACGGTGCTGGACCTGGGTGCCAATGTGGACTGCTCGGCCGAGCATCTGCTGCAGTTCGCCGTCATGGGCTCGGCCCTGGTGTCTGCCCTGAACAACGAAGAGGCGCCCTCGGTGGGTCTGCTCAACATTGGCGAGGAGCAGATCAAGGGCAGCGAGGTCATCAAGCGCGCTGGCGAACTGCTGCGCGCGGCCGGCAAGGCCGGTCATCTGAATTTCTACGGCAACGTCGAAGGCAACGACATCTTCAAGGGCACGACCCAGGTCGTGGTCTGTGATGGCTTTGTGGGCAACGTGGCTCTCAAGTCTTCCGAGGGGGTGGCGTCCATGATCTCCAATGCCCTCAAGCAGGAGTTCAAGCGCAACATCTTCACCAAAATGGCGGCCATCGTTGCCTATCCGGTGCTAACTGCTTTGATGAGGCGCGTGGATCATCGCCGCTACAACGGCGCGGCGCTGCTGGGCCTTCGCGGGCTGGTCTTCAAAAGCCATGGATCGGCCGATGCCTTGGCTTTCGAGCACGCGCTGAAGCGCGCGTATGATGCGGCCCGCAACAACCTGCTCGACCGTGTCCGTACCCGTATCTCCGCAGCCCTGCCTCTGTTGCTGGCTGCGCAGTCGGAATCGGGACCGTCGGCGCCCTAATACAGATGAGACGCTACGCACGCATCACCGGCACGGGCAGTTACCTGCCACCCCGCCGACTCACCAATCACGATCTGGCAGCCGAACTGGCCCAGCGCGGCATCGAGACCTCGGACGAGTGGATCGTCGAGCGCACCGGCATCCATGCCCGACACTTTGCCGCGCCAGAAGTGGCCAGCAGCGATCTGGCCTTGGAGGCATCGAAGAAGGCGCTGGAAGCCGCCGGCTGCCAGCCGCAGGATATCGATCTGATCATCGTCGCCACATCGACGCCGGACATGGTCTTCCCGTCCACGGCATGCATCCTGCAAAACAAGCTCGGCGCCAATGGCTGTGCGGCCTTTGATGTGCAAGCCGTATGCAGCGGCTTTGTCTACGCCCTCACCGTGGCCGACGCCATGATCCAGTCCGGCGCTGCGAGCCGCGCGCTGGTGGTGGGCTCCGAAGTATTCAGCCGCATCCTGGACTTCAACGACCGGACGACCTGCGTGCTGTTCGGTGACGGTGCCGGAGCCGTGGTGCTGGAGGCGTCCGAGCAGCCAGGCATCCTGGCTTCCGACCTGCATGCCGACGGCAAGCATGTCGGCATCCTGTGCGTGCCAGGCAATGTCTCCGGTGGCCAAATCCTCGGTGATCCGCTGCTGAAGATGGATGGGCAGGCCGTGTTCAAGCTGGCGGTCGGCGTGCTGGAGAAGGCTGCTCGCGCCACGCTGGACAAGGCAGGGCTCACCGATGCCGACATCGACTGGCTGATCCCCCACCAGGCCAATATCCGCATCATGCAAAGCACGGCGCGCAAGCTCAAGCTGTCCATGGACAAGGTGGTGGTGACGGTGGACCAGCATGGCAACACGTCGGCTGCCTCGATCCCCCTGGCGCTGGACCACGGCGTGCGCAGTGGCCAGGTCAAGCCCGGTCAGACCGTGCTGCTGGAAGGTGTTGGCGGCGGCTTCACCTGGGGCGCGGTACTTCTCAAGATGTGATGCGGGATGCCTGCCTGAGGGCAGGCGCCCATGGCGCGGCCTTTTTTTTTGAAAATCATGAAGAAGTTTGCATTCGTTTTTCCTGGTCAGGGTTCGCAATCGGTAGGCATGCTCGACGGATGGGGTGACCATCCCGTCGTGGCCCAGACCTTGGTCGAAGCCTCCGATGCCCTCGGCGAAAACATCGGCCAGCTGATCCAGCAGGGGCCGAAGGAAGCTCTGGCGCTCACCACCAATACCCAGCCTGTGATGCTGGTGGCCGGTGTGGCTGCCTGGCGCGTCTGGCAGGCCGAAGGCGGCGCGCTGCCCGACGTTGTGGCGGGCCACTCGCTGGGTGAGTACTCGGCCCTGGTCGCGTCAGGTGTGCTGACCCTGGCCCAGGCTGCGCCGCTGGTGCGGCTGCGCGCGGCTGCCATGCAGGAGGCCGTTCCCGTGGGAACCGGTGCCATGGCTGCCATCCTGGGGCTGGATGCCGACAAGGTGCGCGCAGGCTGCGCAGAAGTCACGGCGGCATTGGGTGGTGCGGAAGTCGTCGAGGCCGTGAATTTCAACGACCCCTCGCAGACCGTGATTGCCGGCAGCAAGGCGGCTGTCGAGAAGGCCTGCGAGGCCCTCAAGGCCGCAGGCGCCAAGCGCGCGCTGCCGCTGCCGGTGTCGGCGCCTTTCCATTCCAGCCTGATGAAGCCTGCGGCCGAAAAGCTCAAGGCGGCGCTGGCTGCCACCGTGCTGGCTGCACCGCGCATCCCAGTGCTCAACAACATCGACGTGACTGTGCAGCAGGATGCCGATGCCATTCGCGATGCGCTGTATCGCCAGGCCTTCGGCCCGGTGCGCTGGGTGGAATGCGTTCAGGCCATGAAGGCCCGCGGCGTCCTCCACCTCGTCGAGTGCGGTCCCGGCAAGGTGCTGATGGGCCTGACCAAGCGGATTGACGCGGACCTGACGGCCGCTGCCCTCTATGACCCGGCCACGCTGGCCGACGTGAAAGAATCCCTCGCATGACTGACAACCAGAACAAGCCCCAGGTTGCCCTGGTGACGGGTGCCTCGCGCGGCATCGGTGCCGCCATTGCCCAGGAGCTGGCAGCACGCGGCTACCGCGTGATCGGCACGGCCACCACCGATGGTGGTGCCGAGAAGATCAGCCAGGCCCTGTCGGCCCATGAAGGCTGCCGTGGCGTGAACCTCAATGTCACGGACGTGACCGCCGTCGATGCCCTGATCGACAGCATCGTCAAGAATGACGGTGGCCTGCATGTGCTGGTCAACAATGCCGGCATCACGCGCGACACCCTGGCCATGCGCATGAAGGACGATGACTGGGATGCGGTGATCGACACCAATCTCAAGGCGGTTTTCCGAGTCAGCCGTACGGCCATTCGGCCCATGATGAAGCAGCGCTTCGGACGCATCATCAACATCACCAGCGTCGTTGGTGCCTCCGGAAACCCCGGTCAAGCCAACTATGCAGCTGCCAAGGCCGGCGTTGCCGGCATGACGCGTGCGCTGGCCCGTGAACTGGGCAGCCGCGGCATCACGGTCAATTGCGTGGCTCCGGGCTTCATCGCCACCGACATGACGGCGGAGCTGCCTGAAGAGCAGAAAAATGCCCTGAAATCGCAGATCGCCATGGGTGATCTGGGCCAGCCCAGCGACATCGCCCATGCCGTGGCCTATCTCGCATCGGCGGGCGCAGGCTACGTCACCGGCCAGGAATTGCACGTCAACGGCGGCATGTACATGTAAGCGCTGCGGCGGCTGCGGGCAGATCCCTGCCAGAAGCCGCCGTTGCTTGCAACCGAAGAGGCCGTTTCCTCGCGACGGCCGGCTGAAGAGGGCGTAAGGTCCGAAACGGCTAGAATCGCGGGTTCATTCACAACCCCCAGAGGGAAACCATGAGCGATATCGAAGCACGTGTCAAAAAAATCATTGCCGAACAACTCGGCGTTGAAGAGTCTCAAGTCACCAACGAAAAGGCCTTCGTGGCTGATCTGGGTGCTGACTCCCTGGACACGGTGGAGCTGGTGATGGCCCTGGAAGATGAATTCGGCATCGAGATCCCCGACGAAGACGCGGAAAAGATCACGACGGTGCAAAACGCCATCGACTACGCCAACACCCACCAGAAGGCCTGACAGGGCCCTGACCCGAGCGATCAGCAGAAGGTTTTACGCATGAGCCGTCGTCGCGTTGTCGTGACCGGCCTGGGTTGCATCTCCCCCGTGGGTAACACGGTGGGCGACGCCTGGGCCAATCTTTTGGCCGGCCAGTCCGGCATTGACCTCATCACCAAGTTCGATGCCTCGAACTTTGCCTGCAAGATTGCGGGCGAGGTCAAGGGATTCGATGTGGAGTCGTACATGAGCGCCAAGGATGCGCGCTCCATGGACACCTTCATCCATTACGGCATCGCTGCTGCGGCGCAAGCCGTGCAGGACTCAGGTCTGCCCACGGGCGAGGCCTTGTCGGATGATCTGGCTACGCGCATCGGCTGTGTGATCGGTTCGGGCATCGGCGGCTTGCCGCTGATCGAGAACACCCACGCAGAACTGGCTGCGCGCGGACCGCGCCGCATCACGCCGTTCTTCGTGCCTGCCTCCATCATCAACATGGTGGCTGGCCATGTGTCCATGCGGTTTGGCTTCAAGGGGCCGAATCTCGCCGTGGTGACTGCCTGCACGACCGGGCTGCACTGCATAGGCGAAGCAGGACGCATGATCGAATACGGCGATGCCGATGTGGTGGTGGCTGGTGGCACGGAAGCCACGGTCTCCCCGCTGGGCGTCGGCGGCTTTGCCGCCATGCGCGCACTGTCCACGCGCAATGATGATCCCAAGGCCGCCTCGCGTCCCTGGGACAAGGACCGCGACGGCTTTGTGCTGGGTGAAGGTGCAGGCGTGCTGGTGCTGGAAGAGTACGAGCATGCCAAGGCCCGCGGTGCCAAGATCTATGCTGAACTGTGCGGCTACGGCATGAGTGCCGATGCCGGCCACATGACGGCGCCCAACATGGACGGCCCGCGCCGCGCCATGCTGTCAGCTTTGCGCAACGCCGGCATCAACGCCGACCAGATCGATTATCTGAATGCGCACGGCACATCCACGCCGCTGGGCGACCTCAACGAGACCAATGCCATCAAGGCGGCTCTGGGCGATCACGCCAAGAAAATCGTTGTCAGCTCGACCAAGTCCATGACCGGTCACCTGCTGGGTGGCGCTGGCGGCATCGAGAGCGTCTTCACCGTGCTGGCACTGCACGAGCAGAAGATTCCCCCGACCATCAATCTGGACAACCAGGATCCCGAGTGCGATCTCGACTACTGCGCCAACACGGCACGGGATGCGAAGATCGAAGTGGCAGTGAAAAACAACTTCGGGTTCGGCGGCACCAACGGAACGCTGGTGTTCAAGCGAATCTGAGGCCTGCACACCTCACCATGAAAAGCCCGCCCCGCAAGGGAGCGGGCTTTTTTATTTCTCCCATGGGTCAGGGCGCGTCCGGCTGGGGTGGGATGCATGTCAGACATGCTGCGGTTTTGCGACACTGCAGGCATGACGTCACGCCATGCCCCGCCCGCAGTCCGCCATCCGCTGAATCCACCGCGTGGGTCGGTCGCATGCCTGTGCGCGCTTTGGCTGCTGGCGGCCATGCTTTTGCTGGCGTGGGCGCTTGATCTACAGTCCGGATGGGGGCCTGCCGTCGTGGCTGTCACGGGTTCTCTGGTTGCAGCTGCAGGCATGTGGCATGGATGGCGCGCCCTGGGCAGAGGCTTTGTTGCATGGGATGGCGCGCAGTGGTGGCTTGGTGAGGCAGCCGCTGCCTACGATGCGCAGCCGGTGCTGCTGCAGGTGCGCGCTGACGGTGGTCAATGGCTATGGGCGCAGGCCAGACCCGTTTCGACGGGGTCTTTGCGCTGGCGAAGCTCCCGCTGGCTGCTGCTGTCTTACAGGCAGAGTCCTGAAACCTGGGGTGATTTGCGGCGTGCTGTATATTTCCCGCCCAGACCTACAGAACGCGCGCAGTGACTGCGCCAGGGCCGCCACGGCCCGTCTTCACCGATTTCATGACGCCTCCCGAATTCCCGCCTTCTTCTGCCGACAGCGACCTGGCTCTGGTCGAGCGCACCAACGCAGGAGACATGCGGGCCTTCGAGCTGCTGGTCATCAAGTACCAGCGCCGCATCGAGCGCCTCATTGGCCGCATGGTGCGCGACGTGGACCTGGTGCCTGACATTGCGCAGGAAACCTTCATCCGGGCCTATCGGGCGCTGCACCAGTTCCGGGGTGATGCCCAGTTCTACACCTGGCTGTATCGCATCGCCGTGAATACCGCCAAGAAGGCGCTGCTGGACATGAAGCGCTCGCCGCTGATCACCGAAAGCGCGTTACACAACGGGGATGACGATGATGAAACTTCCCGGCTCAGCCAGGAACTAACCACCGAAGAAACACCCGAAACGATCCTGGCGGCCCAGGAAATTGCCCAGGCAGTCAACGCCGCCATGGAGGCCTTGCCCGAAGATCTCCGTCAAGCCGTCACGTTGCGGGAAATCGAAGGCCTGAGCTACGAGGAAATCTCGAACGCCATGGGTTGTCCCATAGGCACCGTGCGTTCACGCATCTTCCGTGCACGCGAAGCGATTTCAGCGAGAGTCAAGCCTTTGCTGGAGCGCCAGTCTGGCAAGCGGTGGTAGCAACGGGTGATGGCCATCGGGTGGCGCATTTTTTGGGTACAGGGTCTCAGAGCAGACAGGCAGGTGATTGATCATGAATGACGATCTGACGAAGCGCGAACAATTGTCGGCATTGGCTGATGGCGAACTCTCTGCCGCGGAGCTGCAGGCCGCGCTGGCCTATGCGCAAAGCGATGCAGGCCAGCAGGAATGGCGCATGTACCACCTGGTGGGCGATGTGCTGCGCTCCCCTGAGCTGGCGCACCACAGCCGGCACGATCTGCTTTCCGGAATCCGCTCCCAGTTGGCCAATGAGCCGCGCCGCCCCCTGGTTCCCGTCGCCGTAGACGAGCTGGAGCAGGTCGCGCGCCCGGCGCACGGCAGGGCCGTCGTCAATGGCGCGCCGCTGCACGACGCAGCCAATGCGTCGGTATTCCGCTGGAAGATGGCTGCGGGTTTTGCTTCCGTGGCGGCCGTGGCTGCCATTGGCTGGAGCGTGATGCTCGGCGCGCCTGCAGGCCCCGGCGCGGCGCCGGGCCGGGCATTGGCCGCCCTTGAAACGGGGGCGCCTGCAGCGGCTGCTGTCGCTGGAAATGCCCAGGACTTCCCTCTCGGAGATACGGCCCAATCCTCTTCGGTGGTGGCTGTGGCAGGCCCTTACGGCCAAAGCGTCATGCTGCGTGATCCGCGCCTGGATGCGCTGCTGGCCTCCCATCCGCAATACAGTGGTCCGGCCACGTTGCAGATGCCGGCCAGCTTCCTGCGCAATGCCAACTTCGCCTCGGCACCGCGCGCGAACCAGCGCTGAATCCCGCAGGAGAGCATGACTCTCCTGCCTTCTTTTGCACCCGCGTCCAGCCGTTCGGCATTGAAATGGACGCGGGTGCAGTCATTTGTGGCCCATGCACGGCGGTTCGCGCCGCATGCATGCTGCCGATTCGGGAACTAACAGCGTCTTTCAGGCTTCTGAGCCATCGTCTGGCCGGTGCATGCCGGGACTGCGCCAGAATGTGGCGTTCGTCCGAGATGCAAGTCGGCACCGCGTATCTGAACAGGCCGCCCGGGCGCAATGGGCACGGGGGCAACACAATGATTGAGAAGGAAAGGATCACCATGACCACAGTTCGATGGAAGACGCTGCAGTCCTGCACACTGGCAGGCGTTCTGGCGCTGGCTGCTGGCAGCGCCTCAATGCTGGTGCCGGTGAGTGCCGCTCATGCGCAAAGCGGTGCCGTGGTGCGGGGTCTGCCGGACTTCACCGACCTGGTCGAGCAGGTAGGGCCTTCCGTGGTCAACATCCGCACGTTGGAGAAGGCGTCGGCCAACTCTGCCGAGGCGCTGGGCATGGATGAGGACATGCTCGAGTTCTTCCGCCGCTTCGGCCTGCCCGTGCCCAATGTGCCGCGCCAACGCCCCCAGCCGCGTTCACAGCCTGACGAGGAACAGCCGCGTGGCGTGGGGTCGGGCTTCATCCTGACGGCGGACGGCTTTGTGATGACCAATGCCCACGTGGTCGAAGGTGCTGACGAGGTCATCGTCACGCTGACCGACAAGCGTGAGTTCAAGGCCAAGATCGTGGGCAGCGACAAGCGCACCGACGTGGCTGTGGTCAAGATCGATGCCACCGGACTGCCCGCCGTGAAGATCGGCGACGTGAACCGTCTCAAGGTCGGTGAGTGGGTGATGGCCATCGGATCGCCCTTCGGCCTCGACAACTCGGTCACCGCAGGCATCGTCAGCGCCAAGCAGCGCGACACGGGAGACTATCTGCCCTTCATCCAGACCGATGTGGCCATCAATCCCGGCAACTCGGGCGGCCCGTTGCTGAACATGCGCGGCGAGGTCGTGGGCATCAACAGCCAGATCTATTCGCGTTCCGGCGGTTTCATGGGGATCAGCTTCGCGATTCCGATCGACGAGGCCGTGCGCGTCAGCGACCAGCTGCGCGCCACCGGCAAGGTCACGCGAGGGCGCATCGGCGTGCAAATCGGGCAGGTCACCAAGGACATTGCTGAATCCATCGGCCTGGGCAAGGCTCAGGGTGCGCTGGTCTCTGCCGTGGAACCCGATTCCCCAGCCGCCAAGGCCGGCGTCGAGGCGGGTGACGTGATCATCAAGTTCGATGGGAAGGCCATTGAGAAGGTCGCCGACCTGCCGCGTCTGGTGGGCAATACCAAGCCCGGAACGCGCAGCACCATCACCGTATTCCGCCGTGGAGCCGCCAAGGATCTGACCATGGTGATCGCCGAAGTCGAGCCCGATGGCGCTCCCCAGGCAAAGGCTGCAGGCAAGGGCAGCACCCTGGTCTCCCAGTCGCTGGGCCTGACGCTGGCCGAACTCACGGATGCCCAGAAAAGGGAATTGGGCATCAAGGGCGGTGTCCGCGTGACGGCCGCTGTCGAGGCAGCAGCACGCGCAGGCCTGCGCGAAGGTGATGTGATCCTGCAACTGGCCAATGTCGAGATCACGGGGCTCAAGAGCTTCGAGGCCACGCTGGCCAAGGTGGACAAGAGCAAGCCGGTGAACCTTCTGGTGCGCCGCGGCGAATGGGCTCAGTACGTGCTTATCCGTCCTGCCCGCTGAGGGGCTGGGGCAGGCCGGTTTTTCGGGGTCCTGGGGAATACCCTCGGAATCCGGACCAAGGCCTGCCCATGCCCCTTGGGGCATTGGGTAAAATGCCCCACCAAAGCGTGACGGCTCAAGGCGTCAGAAACCTGTTTTCAAAGAGGATTGTTGCGGTGCAAAAGCACCGCACTATCCGGTGATCGACGGGCTAGAAATGGCTTGTTGGGTCTGTTGATAAACTGTTGATAAATAATTGTGACAGATCAAGCCCGGAGCTTTGCAGGCCTTGTCAGGGCTTGGTTTCCAGCCCTTTTTGCCTACAATAAAGTCCCAACTATCGCAGTTGCCAGAGATTGTTGGTTCGGGGCGCGTCGTTCATGGACGCGCCCTTTTTTCTTGCGCGCCGACCCTGTCGTTTTCCACTTTCACTAGCAGTCCTTCTCGTTGATGAACCACATCAGAAATTTTTCCATCATTGCGCACATCGACCATGGCAAGTCGACGCTGGCCGACCGCCTGATCCAGCGTTGCGGAGGCCTGGCTGACCGTGACATGGAAGCCCAGGTGCTGGACTCGATGGATATCGAGAAAGAGCGCGGCATCACCATCAAGGCGCAGACGGCTGCCCTGCAGTACAAGGCCAAGGATGGTCAGGTCTACAACCTCAACCTCATCGACACGCCCGGCCACGTGGACTTCTCGTACGAAGTCTCGCGTTCCCTGTCGGCCTGCGAGGGAGCGCTGCTGGTGGTGGACGCCTCTCAGGGCGTAGAGGCACAGACCGTGGCCAACTGCTATACCGCGCTGGATCTCGGCGTGGAAGTGACGGCCGTTCTCAACAAGATGGATCTGCCGCAGGCCGACCCCGACAACGCCAAGGCCGAGATCGAGGACGTCATCGGCATCGATGCCAGCGATGCCATTCCCTGCTCGGCCAAGACCGGCATGGGCATCGACGAGATCCTGGAGGCCGTGGTTGCCAAGGTGCCGCCGCCCAAGGGCAATCCCAATGGCCAACTGCGCGCCATGATCATCGACAGCTGGTTCGACACTTACGTGGGCGTCGTGATGCTGGTGCGCGTGGTCGATGGTGAACTCAAGCGTGGCGAGCGCTTCAAGATGATGGCTTCGGGCGCTGCCTACGAAGCCAACAACCTGGGCGTGTTCACTCCGGCCGACGTGCCGCGCGACGCGCTGCGCGCCGGCGAGGTGGGTTACATCATCGCCGGCATCAAGGAACTCAAGGCAGCCAAGGTGGGCGACACCATCACGCTGGAAAAGAAGCTTCCCAACAATCTGGGCCCTGCCACCGAGGCCCTGCCCGGCTTCAAGGAAATCAAGCCCCAGGTGTTCGCGGGTCTGTACCCCACCGAAGCCAGCGAATATGACCAGCTGCGCGATGCGCTGGAAAAGCTGCAGCTCAACGATTCGTCCCTGCAGTTCGAGCCTGAAGTCTCGCAGGCGCTGGGCTTCGGCTTTCGCTGCGGCTTCCTGGGCCTGCTGCACATGGAAATCGTGCAGGAGCGCCTGGAGCGCGAATTCGACCAGGATCTGATCACCACCGCGCCCAGCGTGGTCTACGAAGTGGTCAAGGGCGATGGCGAGGTCATCCAGGTCGAGAACCCGTCCAAGATGCCCGATGCCGGCCGTATCGAGGAGGTGCGCGAGCCCATCGTGACCGTGCACCTGTACATGCCGCAGGACTATGTGGGTCCGGTGATGACGCTGGCCAACCAGAAGCGCGGCGTGCAGATCAACATGCAGTACCACGGTCGCCAGGTGATGCTCACCTATGAGATGCCGCTGGGCGAGATCGTGCTGGACTTCTTCGACAAGCTCAAGTCGGTCTCGCGCGGCTATGCCTCCATGGACTACGAGTTCAAGGAGTACCGCGCCTCCGACGTGGTCAAGGTGGACATCCTGCTCAACGGCGAGAAGGTCGATGCGCTGTCCATCATCGTGCACCGCTCCCAGGCCACGTACCGCGGCCGGGCCGTGGTGGCCAAGATGCGCGAGATCATCAGCCGCCAGATGTTCGACGTGGCCATCCAGGCCGCCATCGGCGCCAACATCATTGCTCGGGAAACCGTCAAGGCCATGCGCAAGAACGTGCTGGCCAAGTGCTATGGCGGCGACATCACCCGCAAGCGCAAGCTGCTGGAGAAGCAAAAGGCCGGCAAGAAGCGCATGAAGCAGATCGGTTCGGTGGAAGTGCCTCAGGAGGCCTTCCTGGCCATCTTGCAAGTGGAGGATTGATGCAAGCCATGCAATGGATTACGGCCGTCGTGCTGGCGGCTTTCGTGGGCTATATCGGCGCCTGGTACACGGGCTTCATCGAGGGCAACTTCGCGTTGCTGCTGTTCCTGGCCACCGTGGTCACTGGCCTGTACTGGGTGGCCGAACGGCTGTATTTCCTGCCCCGCCGCCGCCGCGCCGCCGTGGCCATCGAGGAGGCTGCTGTGGCGCGCCGCGCAGAACTCGACCGCATGGGCATCGCCAAGACCGACATCGAGGTGTCGGAAGAGGCCAAGGGCCGCATCCTCATGCAGCCCTGGTGGCTGGACTGGACCGCGGGCCTGTTCCCCGTGATCGCCATCGTCTTTGTCCTGCGCTCGTTCCTGTTCGAGCCGTTCAAGATTCCCTCGGGCTCCATGATTCCCACGCTGCTCGTGGGCGACCTGATCCTGGTGAACAAGTTCACCTACGGCGTGCGCCTGCCGGTGATCAACACCAAGATCACCCAGGGCCAGCCGCTGCAGCGCGGCGATGTGGTGGTGTTCCGCTATCCTCCGCAACCCAGCCTGGACTACATCAAGCGCGTGGTGGGCCTGCCGGGTGACGAGATCTCCTATCTGAACAAGCGGCTGACGGTCAATGGCAAGGAAGTCCCGGTCAGCGAACTGCCGGACTTCTTCGACAAGGACGCGATGCGCTACTTCAAGCAGTACGAGGAGTCGCTGGGCGACAAGCCGCACCGCATGATCGTGAACCAGGACGTGCCCGCCTTCATCCAGGGTGCCAGCGGCTTCGAGTTCCGCGAGAACTGCCGCTACAGCGTCGAAGGCATCACCTGCAAGGTGCCCGAGGGCCAGTACTTCATGATGGGCGACAACCGCGACAATTCGCTGGATTCCCGATACTGGGGCTTTGTGCCCGACAAGAACATCGTTGGCCGGGCCTTTTTCGTTTGGATGAACTTCGGGGATTTCAAGCGCATCGGCGGCTTCCATTGATCACATGCATGCCTGAGGGCCGGATGCCCCCAGGCATGCGCGAGGGATTCACATCGGAGGAGGAAAAAGCATGTTGACATCGAACAACCGGCGTTCGCGCCAGCGCGGTCTGTCCTTTCTGGGACTGGTGTTTGTGATTGCCCTGGGCGTCGGTGTGGTGGCCGTGGGCGCACAATCCGTGCCGGTCTTCCTGGAGTACCAGGCCATCGTCAAGGCCGCCAACAAGGCGGCCCGCGAAGGCAATTCCGTGGCTGAAGTGAGGGCCAGCTTTGAGCGTTCCGCCGCCATCGATGACTTCACTTCCGTGAAGCCGGCTGACCTCGAAGTGACCAAAATCAACGACCGTGTGGTCGTTGGGTTCGAGTACTCACGCGAGATACATCTCGTGGGGCCCGCCTACCTGACCTATCGTTTTAAGAAGTAGACCCAATAGGTGCCACCCTTACTGAATGCGCTGCAGCTGAGGCTGCAGCATCAATTTGCCGAGCCTGCATTGCTGCAGCGTGCCGTCACGCACCGCAGTTTCTCGGCAGACAACAACGAGCGCCTGGAATTCCTCGGTGACTCGGTGCTGAATCTTGCCATTTCCAGCCTGCTCTACCAGCGGCTCAGTTCCATGCCCGAGGGCGATCTGTCCCGCGTGCGCGCCAACCTGGTCAAGGAAGGCACGCTGCACCAGATCGCGCTGAGGCTGCAGTTGCCCGATCTGCTGCGCCTGGGCGAAGGCGAATCCAAGTCGGGCGGCAAGCAACGCCCCTCCATCCTGGCCGATGCGGTCGAGGCCCTGATCGGCGCAGTGTATCTGGACGCCGGCTACGCTGCGGGCGAGAAGGTGGTACACCATCTCTTCGAGGGCGTGGACATCAACCCCCACATGCGCGCAGCCGAAAAGGATGCGAAGACGGCCCTGCAGGAATGGCTGCAGGGGCGGCGCATGAAGCTGCCGCAGTACGAAGTGGTTGCCACCACGGGCGCCGCCCATCGCCAGACCTTCGAGGTGGCCTGCGCGATTGCCGAGTTGCAACTGCAGGCCCGGGGAACGGGTGCCTCGCGCAGGGCCGCCGAGCAGACGGCTGCCACAGCCATGCTGGAACTATTGAAAGCAAGACACGCATGAACCAAGACAAACCCCCGGCGCCGGCACAGACCGCCGCCGAACTCGATGCCCTGCTGGCTGCGGCCAAGCCCGGCGCTGGCGCAGCTCGCACGGCATCCGCTGCTGATGACACCCCGGCACCCGAGGTGCCGACCGGCCCGCAGCGCTGCGGCCTGATCGCCATCGTCGGCAAGCCCAATGTGGGCAAGTCCACGCTGATGAATGCGCTGGTGGGCCAGAAAATCAGCATCACCTCGCGCAAGGCGCAGACCACGCGCCACCGCATCACGGGCATTCGCACGCGCGCCGCGACGCAGTTCATCTTTGTCGATACGCCGGGTTTCCAGACCAAGCACAGCACGGCACTGAACAAGTCGCTCAACAAGACCGTGATGGGCGCCATCGGCGACGTGGACCTGATCCTGTTCGTCGTGGAAGCCGGCCAGTTCACGCTGGCCGATGCCAAGGTGCTGTCGCTGTTCAAGCCTGGCATCCCCATGCTGCTGATTGCCAACAAGCTGGACACCGTGGGCCGCCGTGCCGAGATCGCACCCTGGCTCAAGGGCATGCAGGAGCGCCATCCGTTTGCCGAATTCGTGCCCATGTCGGCCAAGAACAAGGGAGACATCGAACGCCTGTTCGGCATCTGCGAGAAGTACCTGCCCGAGCAGGACTGGATGTACGCCGCCGACGAGCTGACCGACCGCAGCGAGAAGTTCCTCGCCTCGGAGACCGTGCGCGAGAAGCTGTTCCGATTCACGGGCGACGAGCTGCCCTACACCTCCACGGTGGTCATCGACAAGTTCGAGGAAGAGGCCAGCAAGCAGCACAAGCGTTTCATCCGCGTGGCGGCCACCATCGTGGTCGAACGCGACGGCCACAAGGCCATGATCATCGGAGAGAAGGGCGAGCGCCTCAAGCGCATCAGCACCGAGGCGCGCCAGGAGCTGGAGAAGCTCATGGATGCCAAGGTCTTCCTCGAAGTCTGGGTCAAGGTCCGCTCCGGCTGGGCCGACGACGAAGCCCGCGTGCGTTCGTTCGGCTACGAGTGAGCACCCTTACCGCAAGGCCCTGCGTCCATGGCTAGCGCCAAGCGTGTCTCGGACGAGCCGGCCTTCGTCCTGCACAGCTACGACTGGAGCGAGTCCAGCCTGATCCTTGAGGTCTTCACGCGTCACCGGGGCCGCGTGGCGCTGGCGGCCAAGGGCGTCAAGCGGCCGACCTCGAACTTTCGCCCCGTGCTGCTGCCGCTGCAGCCGCTGAGCCTGAGCTACAGCCTGGGCGGCGAGGGCAATGGCGAGATCCATACCCTCAAGGGCGCAGAGTGGGTGGGCGGGCATGTCATGCCCCAGGGTGACGCCCTGCTGTCGGGCCTGTACCTCAACGAGCTGCTGATGCGCCTGCTGGCGCGCGACGATCCCTACGCGGCGCTGTTCGACATCTATGCCGGCGTGGTGCGCGTGCTGGCAGGCCAGCATGGCGATGCCATCGAGCCCGTGCTGCGCACCTTCGAGCTGCTGCTGCTGCGCGAACTGGGCCATCTGCCTGCCTTGAATGAGGAAAGCGCCACGCTGGCTCCGCTGGCCGAGGGGCGTCGCTATGCGCTGGTGGCCGAAGGCGGCCTGCGCCCGGCGCTGCAGGGCGAGCGCGCCGTGCTGGGCGCTGCGCAATGGCAGGCCATTGAAAGCGCGCTGCAGGCACGGCAGGCCTTCAACGCCACACTGCATGTGGTGGCCCAGCCCGAGGCGGCGCTGGCCCTCAAGCCCCAACTGAGGGCCTTGCTGCAATACCATTGCGGCAGTCCCATGCTGCGCACCCGCCAGCTGATGATGGATCTGCAATCGCTATGAATCTTTCCCACGCTTCGCAGCGCACGGCGCTGTCGGTCAATGTCAACAAGGTTGCGCTGCTGCGCAACACGCGCCATCTGGGCATTCCCAGCGTGACGCGCGCCGCGCGCATCTGCCTGGAGGCCGGTGCCCAGGGCATCACCATCCATCCGCGTCCCGACCAGCGCCATATCCGCAGCGAAGATGTCTATGAACTGCATGCGCTGATGAAGCAGTGGCCGCAGGCGGAGTTCAACATCGAGGGCAACCCGACGCAGAACCTGATGGACTTCATCCGGGCCACGCGCCCGCACCAGGCCACCTTCGTGCCCGACAGCGAGGACCAATTCACCAGCGACCATGGCTGGAACTTCCCGCAGGACGCCGAGCGCCTGAAGCCGCTGATCGCCGAATGCCGCCAACTCGGCGTGCGCGTCAGCCTGTTCATGGACCCGGTTCCCGCACAGATGGCCGCTGCGCGCGCCGTGGGCGCCGACCGGGTCGAGCTGTACACCGAGCCCTATGCGGCCGCCTGGGGCACGGCAGACCAGGAAGTTCAACTGCAGGCCTACGCGGCGGCGGCCCAGGCTGCGCTGGACGCCGGGCTGGGCATCAATGCCGGCCATGACCTCAGCCGCGACAACCTGGCCGCCTTCGTGGCGCGCGTGCCGGGCCTGCTCGAAGTCTCCATCGGCCATGCGCTGATCGCCGACGCGCTGGAGTTGGGCTACGCCCAAACCGTGCGCGCCTACCAGCAGTGCATAGACCAGGGCATGGCGGCGCGCGCCTGAAGCTTTCGCGGAGCGAATCCATGATCTACGGCATCGGTACCGACATCTGCGACGTGCGCCGCATCCGCGCCAGCCTGGAGCGCCATGGCGACCGTTTCGCCGAGAAGGTGCTGGCCGAAGGCGAACTGTCTACCTGGCGAGCCCGCCGCGCGCGCTGGCCCGAGCGCGGCATCCGCTTCGTCGCCACGCGCTTTTCCGCCAAGGAGGCCTTTTCCAAGGCCATAGGCATGGGCATGGTCATGCCCATGACCTGGCGCAGCTGCGAGGTCGTCAAGCTGCCCAGTGGCCAGCCAGCCATCGTGCTGCACGGCGCGCTCAAGGAATGGTTCGAGGCACGGAACCTGCAGGTGCATCTGTCCGTGACCGACGAGAGCGACTACGCGGCCAGCTTCTGCGTGGTCGAGCGCCGCGCCTGACACCCGGCCGGCGCAGCGCTGGCTTTTTTGACTCCACAGGATTCATAGCATGACCGAGCACGCACCCCTGATCATCGACATCGCCGGCAAGGCGCTCACCGACGCGGACCGCCGGCGTCTTGCGCATCCGCTGGTCGGCGGCATCATCCTCTTCGCCCGCAACTGGGAAAGCCGCGAGCAACTGGTGCAGCTGTGCGCCGATATCAAGGGCGTCAAAGCCGACCTGCTGATCTGCGTGGACCACGAGGGCGGGCGCGTGCAGCGTTTTCGTGCCGACGGATTCACGCATCTGCCGCCCATGCGCGCCTTCGGCCAGATGTGGATGGACGACGGCAAGGGCAGCAAGCAGCGCGAAGGCAGTGGCGCCCTGGCCGCCATGAACGCCGCCACGGCGGCCGGCTACGTGCTGGGCACCGAGCTGCGTGCCTGCGGCGTGGATTTCAGCTTCACCCCGGTGCTGGACCTTGACTACGGTGCCAGCAGCGTCATCGGCGACCGCAGCTTCCACCGCGACCCGCGCGTGGTGGCGGCGCTGGCCCGCAGCCTCATGCACGGCCTGCTGCAGGCCGGCATGGGCAACTGCGGCAAACACTTTCCCGGCCACGGCTTCGTCAAGGCCGACTCGCATGTGGACATTCCGGTCGATGGCCGCAGCCTCACCGCCATCCTGGGCGAGGACGCCGCGCCCTATCCCTGGCTGTCCAGCGTGCTCACGGCCGTGATGCCGGCCCATGTGATCTACCCCAAGGTCGACAGGCGCCCGGCCGGTTTTTCCGCCAAGTGGCTCAAGGACATCCTGCGCAGCCGCCTGCGCTACGACGGCGCCATCTTCAGCGATGACCTGAGCATGGAGGGCGCGCGCCGCATCGACGGGCAACTCATCGGCTACACCGACGCAGCCCTGGCCGCGCTGGAGGCCGGCTGCGACATGGTGCTGCTGTGCAACCAGAGCCTGGGCCTGGGCGAGCATGTGGACGAGCTGCTGGCCGGCATGGAGGCCGCGCAGCGCAGTGGCCGCTGGCAGCCCGATGCCGACAGCGAATCGCGCCGCCTGGCCCTGCTGCCGGAGACCGTGCCCCAGCCCTGGGACGACCTCATGCGCCAGCCGGCCTACCTCCAGGCGCTGGACCTGCTGCCTTGATGGATTGACGAGCGCAGCGGCTGGCCGGCTGAGGCCTGGCGGGCTTTGCAAAGGCTGTGCGGGCCATGGAGGACGCGCACGCCAAGTGTTTTCACAGGAGAGTTTTCCCATGCGCGTTGGCGTGCTGACCGGAGGTGGCGACTGCCCCGGCCTGAATGCGGTGATCCGTGCGGTCACCAAGTCCCTGATCAACCACGGCCAGTGCGAGGTGCTGGGCATTGCCGATGGCTTCGAGGGCCTGATGCTCGACCCGCCCGGCGTCAAGCCCCTGGGCTGGGATGAGGTCTCGGGCATCCTGCATGTGGGGGGCACCATCCTGGGCACCAGCAACAGCGCCAATCCCCTGCGCGACGAAGCCACGCTGGAGCACGTGGGCCGCAATGTCCGGGCGCTGGGACTGGACGTGGTGGTGGCCATCGGCGGTGACGGCACCATGAGCCTGGCGCATGGCCTGGCCGGACAGGTGGGCCTGACCTGCGTGGGCGTGCCCAAGACCATAGACAACGACATTGCCAATTGCGAGCGCAGCTTTGGCTTCGACACCGCCGTGGCCACGGCCACCGAGGCGCTGCGCCGCATCGAGAGCACAGCCAACAGCCACCACCGCGTGATGATCGTCGAGACCATGGGGCGCCATGCCGGATGGCTGGCGCTGGAGGCCGGCATTGCCGGTGCGGCCGACGTCATCCTGCTGCCCGAGATCGACTACGACCTGCAGGCCATCGTGGATTTCTGCCGCATGCGCGAGCAGCGCCAGCGCTACACCATCATCTGCATCGGCGAGGGCGCCAAGGAAAGCGGCGCCAGCCTCACGGTGCGTGAGCGCATAGAGCAAAGCCCGGACCCCGTACGCCTGGGCGGCGTCGGCCATGTGCTGCGCGAGCGCCTGCAGCCCCATCTCAGGAGCGAGGTGCGCACCACGGTGCTGGGCCATGTGCAACGCGGCGGCGACCCCACTCCCTTTGACCGCGTGCTGGCCACCCAGTACGGCCACCATGCGGCGCAACTGGTGCTGTCCGGCGGCTTTGGGCGCATGGTCACTCTGCAGGGCGGGCAGATCGGCAGCGTGGAAATCTCACGCGTGGCCAACACCCAGCGCACCGTGCCGCTGGACCACGGCCTGCTCACCATGGCGCGCGACATAGGCATTTGCCTGGGCGAGCCCCGCAAGCCTGCTGCGTCGCCGGCCGCCGCTGGCCGCCACTGAGCCCGCCATGCGGCAACAGGGGCGCATCACCGGCTGGAAGGACGAGCAGGGCTTCGGCTTCATCGAGCCCGATGGCGGCGGGGCGCCGGTCTTTGTCCACATCAAGTCCTTCACCGATCGCCGCCGCAGGCCCGAGGGGGGCGAGCGCGTCAGCTACGTGCCCGGCCGCAACGCCCAGGGGAAATGGCGCGCCCAGGATGTCGCCTTCATTGGCGAGTCCAGTAGCGGCCATCCGCAGCCTGCGCGGCGACGCCGTGCCGGCATGTCCTCGCGGCCTCAGTCAACTGTGCGAGGCCAGGTGGCAGTGGGGCTGGCCGCTGCCTTCTTCTGCGTGCTGATGGCCGTTGCCTGGATTGGCCGCATGCCCTGGGCACTGTTCGGCCTGTATGCGGCGGCAAGCCTGGTGACCTTCATGGTCTACGGATTCGACAAGTCCGCCGCCGTGCACGACCGCTGGCGTACCAGTGAAGGCCGTCTGCACCTGCTGGCGCTGCTGGGCGGCTGGCCTGGCGCGCTGCTCGCGCAAGGGCTGCTGCGGCACAAGTCCAGCAAGGCCTCGTTCCAGTTGGTGTTCTGGATCACCGTGGGGATCAACTGCGGCCTGCTGGCCTGGCTGCTGTCACCGGCGGGTGCGCCGTTGCGGGCTCTGGCACCCGGCATCTTCTGAACACCCAAGGAGCAGGCGATGACCCAGGCTGGACCAGGGGCCGAAATGCCCAGCGCAAACGATGCATCGCTGCAGACCTGGCAGGCGTCTTGGGATAGCGCCTGGTCCGCACTGGGTGCCAGCGCACCGCAGCCTGTGCTGGCCGAGCTGCTGCAAAGCTACAGCGAGCCCCAGCGCCACTACCACACGCTGCAGCATCTGGGCGAGGCCCTGGGCCTGCTGCAGCCGGCGCTGGGCCTGGCCGAGCGTCCCGGCGAGGTGGCGCTGGCGCTGTGGTTCCATGATGCCGTCTACGAAACCCAGGCCAAGGACAACGAGGCGCGCAGCGCCGACTGGGCCGTGGCCGTGGTTCGCGGGCAGGGCCTGCCTGCAGATATAGCTGAGCGCGTGCACGGCCTGATCATGGCGACCTGCCACGCTGCACAGCCGTCCGGGATCGACGCCCAACTGCTGGTGGATGCCGACCTGGGCATTCTCGCGGCCGACCCCCTGCGGTTTGCCGAGTACGAAGTGCAGGTGCGGGCCGAGTACGAATGGGTGCCCTTGCCGCTGTACCGCGCCAGGCGCCGCGAGGTGTTGCTGGGCTTCATGCAGCGCGAGGCCATCTACTGCACCGACTGGTTCGGGCAACGGCTGGAGGCGCGGGCGCGGTGCAACCTCGCGCAGGCGCTGGGTTTGTAGGCGGCGCCTGTGTCGGCACCCTATGATCGGGGGCTGCTGCGGGCCGTGCAGGCCTGCCTCCCTCTCTTTCTTATCTTGCCCAGGCTCTGCCTGGCTCACCGGACGCGCAGATGACCACCCTTGGAACCCCTTACTCCCCCCATGCCACCAAAGTCATGCTGCTGGGCAGCGGCGAACTCGGCAAGGAAGTGCTGATCGCGCTGCAGCGCCTGGGCGTGGAAACCATTGCCGTGGACCGCTACGAGAACGCGCCCGGTCAGCAGGTGGCCCACCACGCGCGCACCATCACCATGAGCGATCCGGCCCAGCTCAAGGCCTTGATCGAGGCCGAGAAACCCCACCTGGTCGTGCCCGAGATCGAGGCCATTGCCACGCCCATGCTCGAAGAGCTGGAAGCGGCAGGCGTGGTCACCGTGATCCCCACGGCCCGCGCCGCGCGCCTGACCATGGACCGCGAAGGCATTCGCCGCCTGGCCGCCGAGACGCTGGGCATGGCCACAAGTCCTTACCGCTTCTGTGATTCGCAGCAGGAACTGCAGGCTGCCATCGACGGCACGGATGGCCAGCCCGCCATCGGCTTTCCCTGCGTGGTCAAGCCCGTGATGAGCAGCTCGGGCAAGGGCCAGAGCAAGCTGGACGGCCCGGACGACGTGGCCAAGGCCTGGGACTACGCCATGGCCGGCGGCCGCGTGAGCCATGGCCGTGTGATCGTCGAAGGCTTCATCGACTTCGACTACGAAATCACCCAGCTCACGGTGCGCGCCAAGGGTGCGGACGGCCAGGTGCAGACGCATTTCTGCGATCCCATCGGCCACATCCAGCAGTCCGGCGACTATGTGGAAAGCTGGCAGCCCCATCCCATGCACCCGGCGGCGCTGCAGAAGTCGCGCGACATCGCCAAGGCGGTGACCGACGACCTGGGCGGCCTGGGCCTGTTTGGCGTGGAGCTGTTCGTCAAGGGCGAGCAGGTCTGGTTCAGCGAAGTCTCGCCACGCCCGCACGACACGGGGCTGGTCACGCTGGCCACGCAGTGGCAAAGCGAGTTCGAGCTGCATGCGCGCGCCATCCTGGGCCTGCCCGTGGATGCCTCGCTGCGCAATCCCGGCGCCAGCGCCGTGATCTATGGCTGGCAGGATGCCGAAGGCCTGGTGTTCGACGGCGTGGACGAGGCCCTGGCCGTGCCGGGCACGGACCTGCGCCTGTTTGGCAAGCCAGAGAGCTTCGTCAAGCGCCGCATGGGCGTGGCCCTGGCGCGCGCCCAGGATGTGGAGCAGGCGCGCACCAACGCCAAGCTGGCCGCCAGCAAGGTCCGGCCGCGCAAGCCCTGAGGCGCTGCCCAATGACAAAGCCGCCGTCCCTTTGCCGGGCGGCGGCTTTTTTCATGGGGTACCGGCCTTAGTTGGTGGTGTGCATGGGAGGCTGCGAGGGCTGGGCATCATGCGGCGTGGTCAGCCGGATGGCGCGCTCCTCCTCGCCATGGCTGGCATGCTCGCCATCCGCGCCCAGGCCCCCCTTCCAGCGCCGGACCACGCGCTGGAAGATCAGCGAGTTGGGGATCTGCAGCAGATTGGGTGAGCCATCGGGCGCATGGGCATCCTGCAAGGTGGTGTAGAGCATGTTGATGTCGATCACGCGGCCCTTGGCACCGGGCTTTTCGGCCGTGTCCAGCACCTCGATGTAGTCGCCCAGGCGAAAGGGCCCGACGATGACGATGAGCAGGGCGCAGAACAGGTTGGACAGCACGCTCCAGGCCGCAAAGAAGGCCACGGCGCCCACGGTGGCAAAGCCGGTGAAGGCCGTCCACAGCACGGTGGCCGAGACGCCCAGGCGCTCCAGTACCAGCGGCACGGTGGCGGCAATCAGAATCCAGCGGAACACGCCGCGCAGCGGCACCAGCAGCTCCGGCGGCAGGCCGTAGTGCCTGCCCGCGCGTGCGATCAGCCGGCGAACCAGGCGATTGAGCAGCCAGGCCGCACCGATGATCAGCAGGATCTGGGCGCCGGGGATGATGAACTCCAGCCAATCCTGCATCCAGGCGGGCAGGTGCGCTTGAAAACGACGCATAACTTCAAACATTCAGGAAACAGCAATCCGCATTCAGGACCCGGATGCGCGGCTTGCGCGCGCCCGGCATTGAGCTGCGATCGTAAGCGCAGGCGCAAGGCCCGGCAGTCAGGTGCGGCGCTGCTCCACCGTGTCCATCTGCATCTCGAAGCTGAAGAAGCGGTCGCGCCCCTGCGCCTTGGCCGCGTACAGGGCCTGGTCGGCGCGCATGAGCATGGCTTCGGCGCTGGTGTATTCGTCGGGGACGCAGGTGGTGATGCCGCCCGACAGCGTGAGGCCCGATTCATGGGGTGAGTCGGGGTGGCGTATGCGCAGCACGCGCAGCATCTGGCCCACGGCACGCGCGAACGTCATGGCCCCCGAGCGTGGCGTGCGCGGCAGGATGAGCGCGAATTCCTCGCCGCCATAGCGCGCCGCCACGTCACGCGGGCGCACGCAGACCTCGCGCAGCAGGCGGCCTATCTGTTTCAGGCATTCATCGCCATGCACATGGCCATAGGTGTCGTTGTAGCGCTTGAAATGGTCCAGGTCGCAGAGCATCAGCGTCAGCGGCTGGCCCTCGCGGCGGGCCGAGGCGATCTCGGCATGCAGGATGCGGTCGAAGCCTCGGCGGTTGACCAGGCCCGTGAGCTGGTCGAGCTCGACCATTTCGTTGAGCTTCTGGTTGGCCTCATGCAGCTCGGCCGACAGCGATACCAAGCGCCGGCGCATGTCCAGCAGGCGGCGCATGGCGCGCAGCTTGGCCACGAGCACGATGGGCTTGACGGGCTTGACCAGGTAGTCGTCGCCTCCGGCCTCGATGCCGCGCCACACGTCCAGGTCATTGTCCAGTCCGGACAGGAAGATGACGGGCGTCCACTCGCCGGGCTCGGCCTCGCGCAGCTGGCGGGCCACCCAGTAGCCGTCCTCGCCCGGCAGACGGATGTCGAGCAGCACGAGGTCGGGGCGCTGCTCGCGGAACAGTGCCAGGGCGCTGGGGCCATCGGCAGCCTCCAGCACGCGGGTCACGCCCGCATGCAGCAGCTCGCTGACCAGACTGGTGCGTACCGAGGCCTGGTCTTCCACGACCAGCACGCAAAACGGCGATGCCTCGTCCGTCGGCTTGGCGAAGCGCGCTCCGGTGGGCTCGATGGCGGGAGAGTCGGTGCTGTCGGTGGGCGAAGGTGGTGGGGCAGCGGGCATGGCCTTCAGGGTTGTGAGACCAGAAATGGGTCAGGGGGCTGCGCAGTACGCGGCATGGGGGTGGCGCCAGTGTAAGTCGGTCGTTGTATTCGTGTGCGATTGTGGATGCCCGGCTTTCGTCAGGCCAGGGGCAGGTCCGTGCGGGCCCGGCTGGCTTCGTCGTGCCATTGCACGAAGGCGTCGGCGGCCGCACACAGGCGTGGGTTGCCCAGTTGCTGCAGCAGCCTGCAAGCTGCAAAGCCCTGGGCTTTTTCGTCATAGGCAAGCGCCCACTGGCGGCGCTCTTGCCGCGTCTGCTCGGGCTGGGGCCAGCGGCGCAGCGAGGTGGACAGTCCGGTCAGGCCCATGCGCCAGGGCTTGCCCGATACGCGGGCGCGAAAGCACTGCTGGCGCTCGCACAGCAGGGCATAGAGCGGGTCCACCTGCAAGGCGTCGAACAACTGCGCGACGGCAGGGTCGTCGGGTGCGAAATCGGTATGCGTGACGATGACACGCAGGCCCTTGGGCGTTTCATAGACGCGCAGCCCCCAGTCGGCATGGCTTTGGTGGAAGGCCTGTACGCGTTCCATGGCGCGTGCGGACGGCGAGTCCGTGGCCGCGCGCCGGCGCGCCTGCCGCGCCTCCCACCAGCGCTGCACGCGCCGCATGGCCAGGAACAGCAGCAGCACGACCAGCGCCGTGGCCACCATCCTCGAATTGTTCTTGTGCGGTGCCAGCCGGGCCAGCCAGGTGGCGGCCGAAGCCAACAAAAGCAGGGTCACGACGGGAAAGCGCACAGCGCTGGGCGGCTCGGGCAGGTCGATATCGGCGATGGCCACGCGCTCGGTGTTCAGGCAGTGGGCGCCGTAGCTGTTGCGTGTCATCACCGTGCCGTCGCGCCGCTGCAGGACTTCTTCGCGTATGGGGGTGCTGAAGCCGTCGAGCGCGTACTCGTTCTTCCATTCCATGCGCGGCTCGCCTGGGGGCAGCGCCGCATTGCGGGCGTCTTGCAGGGCCTTGGCGGCACGCTCCTGGGCGTGGGCCTGGGCAGCCTCCTGGCTGGTGTCGGACCATCCCCAGCGCTGGACGGTGATGCCGTGGGTGGGGCGGCTTTCATGCCGCAGGCGCGCCTGCGCCCAGTAGGTGGGGATGTGCATGGCGAGCCAGTATAGGGAAAAGCCGCCTGGCTCCCAAGGGAACGCAGGCGGCTTCAGTTGGCCATGCGCGCAGGCGCTGTATGCCGGGGGTTTACTGTTCGCGGCGCAGGGCGGGGAACAGGATCACGTCGCGGATGCTGGCGCTGTCGGTCAGCAGCATCATCAGGCGGTCGATGCCGATGCCGCAGCCGCCCGTGGGGGGCATGCCGTACTCGAGGGCACGCACGAAGTCGTGGTCGAAGTACATGGCTTCGTCGTCGCCGCCGTCCTTGGCCTGGACCTGGGCGTTGAAGCGCGCGGCCTGGTCCTCGGCGTCGTTGAGTTCGGAGAAGCCGTTGCCGAATTCACGGCCCGTGATGTACAGCTCGAAGCGCTCGGTGACTTCGGGGCGCTCGTCATTAGCGCGTGCCAGCGGCGAGATCTCGGTGGGGTGCTCCATGATGAAGGTTGGCTGCCAGAGCTTTTCCTCGACCACTTCCTCGAAGTACAGCACCTGCAGGCTGGCCAGGGTACGGGTGGACAGGCGGTCCTTTTCTTCCGTCATGCCCAGCTTGCGCAGGGCATTGGTCAGCCATTCGCGGTCGGCCACCTTGTCACCGGCTTCGGTGAACTTGACGATGGCCTCGGGAATGGTCAGGCGCTGGAAGGGCTGGGACAGGTCCACGGGCTTGCCTCCGTAGGTCAGCTGCAGCGTGCCCACGGCCTTTTGCGCGGCGTCGCGCACCAGTGCCTCGGTGTAGTCCATCAGGTCGCGGTAGTTCCAGTAGGCCGCGTAGAACTCCATCATGGTGAACTCGGGGTTGTGGCGCACCGAGATGCCTTCGTTGCGGAAGTTGCGGTTGATTTCGAACACGCGCTCGAAGCCGCCGACCACCAGGCGCTTGAGGTACAGCTCGGGCGCGATGCGCAGGTACATCTCCTGGTCCAGCGCGTTGTGGTGGGTGACGAAGGGCTTGGCGTTGGCGCCGCCGGGAATGGGATGCAGCATGGGCGTCTCCACTTCCAGGAAGCCATGCTCCACCATGAATTCGCGGATGCCCGAGACGGCCTTGCTGCGCGCGATGAAGCGGCGGCGGGCCTGCTCGTCCATCATCAGGTCCACGTAGCGCTGGCGCACCTTCTGCTCCAGATCGGCCATGCCGTGGAACTTGTCGGGCATGGGGCGCAGGCTCTTGGTGAGCAGGCGCAGCGTCTGCACCTTGACCGACAGCTCGCCGGTCTTGGTCTTCATCAGCGTGCCTTCGGCGCCCAGGATGTCGCCCAGGTCCCAGCGCTTGAAGGCCGCATAGACCTCCTCGCCCACGGTGTCGCGCGTGATGTACAGCTGGATGCGGCCGTGCGTGGGGCCCAGCGATCCGTCCTGGATGGTGGCGAAGCTGGCCTTGCCCATGACGCGCTTGAGCATCATGCGGCCGCCCAGGCTGACCTGCACGGATTCGGCGTCGAGCTGCTCGGCGCTCTTGTCGGCATGGGCCTGCTGCAGGGCCTCGGCGCGGTCGGCCGGCTTGAAGTCGTTGGGGAAGGCCACGCCGCCCTGTTCACGCACCTGTTCGCGCAGGGCCTTGAGTTTTTCGCGGCGCTCGGCGATGAGTTGGTTTTCGTCCTGGGGAGCGGTCTGGTCCGCTGCAGATGGTGTGTTGTGTTCGGTCATGACAATGAGCGCCAGCGCAAAACGCCGAGGGGCCGGAAAAAAGCCGGAGGGGAAATCGGGGAAAGCCGAAAAAAAGCCAGGCGGGAAGGGCTGGAAAATGCAGCGGCAGCAGCAAATACCACCGGCAGGCCCCGCAGCTGGCGGGCTGAATCCGCGATTTTAAGTTTTTTGCCGCGCTTTCGGTGCGTGGTGCCGTCAATGTGCCGGACCTTGCTGCGGTATGACGCCGCAGGACCGCCAATTCGTCAGTGCGCAGCGGGCGGGGAGCCGGGCGCCGTCCCCTGTGAATTGCCTATGCCGCTGCGTTCCAGCACATCCGCCACCAGCTCCAGCCGCACCAGCGGGCTGTCCAAGGCCATCAGTTGCTGCTTGATGGACACGGGCAGGGGCAGCAGCTCGGTCCAGCGGTTGGCCACCCAGCCGCAGTCGCCCATCTGTTCGGCGCTGGGCAGCCGGGCATGGTCGGCGTCGGTGGATCGTGCGTGCAGCTGCATCAGCACCTGGGCCAGGGCCTGGGCCGTGGCGAGCAGGTGATCGGGGACGGGGACGGCGGCGTCGGCAGGCAGCAACTGCACATCGGCCACCCACAGGCCGTGGGGCAGCTGCCGGTGATCCTGCATGCGAAAGCGCTGCGTGCCCTCGCACTGCAGGTGCAGCAGGCCGGGCTGGGGCTGCTGCAGCTGGACGATGCGTGCCAGCGTGCCCACGGCATGCAGCTGCTCGGCGGCCGCACCGGCCTTGCGCACTTCGCTGCCGGCCTGCAATGCCACCACGCCGAAGGGGGCTCCCGTGCGCTCGCACTTGCGGATCATGTCGAGGTAGCGGACCTCGAAGACGCGAAGGCTCAGCAGGCCTTGGGGAAAAAGGACGCTGCCCAGGGGGAAAAGCGGCAGGGAGTGCAGTGCGGTATGGGCGGTCATGTGATGGGCGGGATGCGGCAGCTATCATCCCATGCTGTGCCAAGGCCGGCTGGCCGTGGTCCGATCTTCCTCTCGCAGTCCTACAACGCCATGCTTTTTCAGATCGTTTCCTTTTTGCTCGATGTGGTCGTTGGCCTGCTGACCGGCGTCTGCCTGTTGCGCATGTACATGCAGGCCCAGCGCATTCCCTTCGGCAACCCGGTCGGCCAACTGGTGTTTGCGCTGTCCGACTGGATCGTGATGCCGCTGCGCCGCGTCATCAAGCCGGCCGGGCGCTGGGACATGTCCAGCCTGATCGCGGCCTTCCTGCTGCAGATGCTGCAGTTCGTGCTGCTGTGGCTGCTGATGGGCGGGCAGTCCAATGTGCTCGCCCTGCCGTGGCTGGCCCTGTGCGGCCTGGCGCGCGTGGCGCTGTCGGGCATGGTGGGCGTGCTGCTGATCTATGTCATCTTGTCGTGGGTGCAGCCGCAGTCGCCGATGTACGGCGTGCTGCAGCGCCTGTCCGAGCCCATGCTGCGGCCCATTCGCCGCATCGTGCCCCTGATCGGCGGTATCGATCTGTCGGCACTGGTGGCCCTGGTGCTGCTGCAGATTGCGCTGATGGTGCTGGGCTATATCCAGGGCTCGGGCCTGATGCTGCTGGCCTGATTTCCCCAGTTTCCCGGACGTGAAAAAGCCGCCGCAGGCACCCACCTGCGGCGGCTTTTTTGTGTCTGCGCGAGGCTTTACTGAACAGCGTCGGCCGGCAGGCGCTGCAGCATGGCAAGCGATGCGGCGATGCGGTCGCGCAGTTCGCGGCGGTCCACGATCATGTCCACGGCGCCCTTGTCCTGCAGGAACTCGGCGCGCTGGAAGCCTTCGGGCAGCTTCACGCGCACCGTGGTTTCGATCACGCGCGGGCCGGCGAAGCCGACCAGGGTCTTGGGCTCGGCAATGACGATGTCTCCCACGAAGGCGAAGCTGGCGGAGACGCCGCCGAAGGTGGGGTCGGTCAGCACCGAGACGTAGGGCAGGCCCTTCTTGGCCAGGCGTGTGAGCGCGGCGTTGGCCTTGGCCATCTGCATCAGGCTCAGCAGGCCTTCCTGCATGCGCGCGCCGCCGGTGGCGGTGAAGCAGATGAAGGGGACCTTCTGCTCGATGGCGGTCTCGACGCCACGCACGAAGCGCTCGCCGACCACGGAGCCCATGGAGCCGCCCATGAATTCGAACTCGAAGCAGGCTGCGACCACGTTGACGCTCTTGATGGCGCCGCCCATGACGACCAGGGCATCGGTCTCGCCGGTGTTCTCCAGCGCTTCCTTGAGGCGCTCGGGGTACTTGCGGCTGTCCTTGAACTTCAGGGCGTCGACAGGAATGACTTCCTGGCCGATCTCATAGCGGCCTTCGGCATCCAGGAAATGGTTCAGGCGGGCGCGCGCGCCGATGCGGTGATGGTGGCTGCAGCTGGGGCAGACGTTCTGGTTTTTCTCCAGATCGGCCTTGTAGAGCACGGTCTCGCAGCTCGGGCACTTGATCCACAGACCTTCGGGGATCTGCTGGAGGCGATCCGTAGGATTGGTTTGCTGGATTTTGGCAGGCAGGAGTTTTTCAAGCCAGGACATGGTGTTTCCTTTTCAGGCGCAGGGCATGCGGCAGCGGGCCGCATGCAAGGGCTGCATTATGCGACCTACGCGTCGAGTGCCTTGCGCACGCCGCGCAGGAAGTCGATGGTCAGGGGGACGATCTTTTCGTGGGGCTGGCCGTCCAGCATCTCGATGATGCGGCTGCCGATCACCACCGCATCGGCCACGCGGCCGATGGCCTGTGCCGTGGCCGCGTCGCGGATGCCGAAGCCCACGCCCACGGGAATGCTCACGTGCTCGCGGATGCGCGGCAGCATGGCTTCCACGGCTGCCGTGTCGAGCGCGCCCGAGCCGGTCACGCCCTTGAGCGAGACGTAGTAGACATAGCCGCTGGCCACGCGCGCCACCTGCTGCATGCGCTCGGTGGTGGACGTGGGTGCCAGCAGGAAGATGAGGTCCATGTCGCGCGCACGCAGTTGCGCGGCGAATGCCTCGCACTCCTCGGGCGGGTAGTCCACGATGAGCAGGCCGTCGACGCCGGCTTCGGCCGCATCGTCCACGAAGCGGTCCTTGCCGTGGATCTGGTCGTAGCGCTCCACCGGGTTGGCATAGCCCATCAGCACCACGGGCGTGGTCTGGTTTTTCTGGCGGAACTCGCGCACATAGGCCAGCACCTGCACCAGGCCCACGCCGTTGGCGATGGCACGGTCGCCAGCCTTCTGGATGGTGGGGCCGTCGGCCATGGGGTCCGAGAAGGGCACGCCCAGCTCGATCACATCGGCGCCAGCCTCCACCATGCCGTGCATCAGCGACGGCGTGATGGCCGCGAACGGGAAGCCCGCGGTGATGTAGGGGATCAGGGCCTTGCGGCCATCTTCCTGAAGTTTGGTGAAAGTCGTGGTGATGCGGCTCATTGAGCTGCTCCTCCCTTGACCGTGAGCCCGCGCATGGAGGGACGGTCGTAATAGTCGGCGCCCGAGAGATCGGCCACGGTGCCGATGTCCTTGTCGCCGCGACCGGACAGGTTCACGAGGATGGACTGGTCGGCGCGCATGGTCTTGGCCAGTTGCATGGCATAGGCCACGGCATGGCTGGACTCCAGGGCGGGAATGATGCCTTCGGTGCGGCACAGGTAGTGGAAGGCGTCCAAGGCCTCCTGGTCCGTGATGCCCACGTATTGGGCGCGGCCCAGTTCCTGCAGCCAGGCGTGCTCGGGGCCGACGCCGGGATAGTCAAGGCCGGCGCTGATGCTGTGCGTCTCGGTGATCTGGCCGTTCTCGTCCTGCAGGATGAAGGTACGGTTGCCGTGCAGCACGCCGCTGCTGCCGCGCTGCAGCGAGGCCGAGTGCTTGCCGCTGTCCAGGCCCTCGCCCGCAGCCTCGACGCCGATCAGGCGCGTGTTCTCGAACGGGATATAGGGGTGGAAGATGCCCATGGCATTGCTGCCGCCGCCTACGCAGGCGACCACGGCGTCGGGCTGGCGGTCGGCGCCCAGGAACTCGGGCATCTGCGTGAGGCATTCCTCGCCGATGACCTTCTGGAAGTCGCGCACCATCGCGGGATAGGGGTGGGGGCCGGCCACGGTGCCGATGATGTAGAAGGTGTTGTCCACGTTGGCCACCCAGTCGCGCATGGCCTCGTTGAGCGCATCCTTGAGCGTGCGGCTGCCCGATTCCACTGGCACCACGGTGGCGCCCAGCAGGCGCATGCGGTAGACGTTGGGGCTTTGGCGCTTCACGTCCTCGGAGCCCATGTAGACGATGCACTCGAGGCCGTAGCGCGCGCAGATGGTGGCCGTGGCCACGCCGTGCTGGCCGGCGCCCGTCTCGGCAATGATGCGGGGCTTGCCCATGCGCCGGGCGAGCATGGCCTGGCCGATCACGTTGTTGATCTTGTGCGCGCCCGTGTGGTTGAGGTCTTCGCGCTTGAGGTAGATCTGCGCGCCGCCCATCTCGCGCGACATGCGTGCCGCGTGGTAGACGGGCGAGGGGCGGCCGACGAAATGGGCCAGCTCGGACTGGAATTCGGCAACGAATTCCGGGTCGTTCTGGTACTTGGCGTAGGCGTCGCGCAGCTCGGTCAGAGCGTGGGTCAGGGTTTCGCTGGCAAAGCTGCCGCCGAAGCGGCCAAAGTGGCCAGATGCGTCAGGGTACTGGTATTCGAACATGGCTTGTCTGCAAAAGTTGGTCATCGGCCGCGCGCACGGCGGCGATGAATCGGTGTATCTTGCCGGCGTCCTTGATGCCCCTGAGGGGCTTGCCGTCGGGACCATCGGCCTCGACGCCGGAACTGACATCAACGGCCAGCGAGAGTCCTCGCGGGCGCACTTGCAAGATGCCATCGGTCACGTTTGCAGGCGTGAGTCCACCAGACAAAACGAGGTGAGAGGCGACGTTTGGTGGAAGGAGTGACCAATTGAATGCTTTTCCGCCACCACCATAGCCGTCGACATGGGCGTCGAGCAGTATGGCCTGGGCTTTCGAGTAACGCTGGGCATATTCTACGAGGTCGAAGCGCGCGGCATCGGGACCAAGGGGAATGCGCGCGGCGCGCAGGAAGGCGCGGGTGCCGCCCGATGTGGCGGCAAGGCAGTCCTCGGGCGACTCGTCGCCGTGGAACTGCACGCAGGCGCCCGGGATGGCGGCGCAGGCGGCCATCACGTTGGCGGCGCTTTCATTGACGAACAGCAGCACCGGTGTCACGAAGGGCGGCAGGCGCCGCGCCAGCTCGGCGGCACGCTGCACCGTCACGGCGCGCGGGCTGGGGGCGTAGAGAACAAAGCCCACGGCGTCGGCGCCGGCGGCCACGGCTGCGTCCACATCCTGTTCGCGGGTGAGTCCGCAGATCTTGATTCGGGTGCGCTGCATGGGGGCTGAAGAATGGGGGAAGGCCTGCTCGTTCACGGGAGCCAATCATAGGCCGGGCTGCGCGAAGGAAGGCCCCATGAAGGATCGTATACGGGACCCAGAAAGTACAGGCCGTCCGGCGTGAAGGTGGGCGCGGCGGCATCGCGGGAGCGCGCCTCCAGCACCTGTTGCATCCACTGCGGCGCGTGTGTGCCCTGGCCTACGGCGAGCAGGCAGCCCATGATGTTGCGCACCATGTGGTGGAGGAAGGCGCTGCCCTCGAACTCGAATCGCCAGTAGCAGCATTCCATGGCTGCATCCCCGGGACGCATGGAGCTGGCCGCGGCCATCTGGGCGCCGTCGCCTGCCATGCGGCGGGTGATGGACAGGCGGTGCAGTGTCTTGACGGGGGATTTGGCCTGGCAACCCGATGCGCGGAACGAGCTGAAATCGTGCTCTCCCAGCAGGTGCTGGGCGGCGGCCTGCATGGCGTCACCGTTGAGTGCATGGAACACCCAGCCCACACGCCCGGCCTCCACGCTGGGCCGCACGGGCGACTGCAGCAGCACATAGGCATAGCGCCTGGCTGTGGCGCAGGCCCGTGAATGGAAGGAGTCGGGCACGGGCTGGGCCCATTGCACGGCGATGTCCGGCGGCAGGAAGGTGTTGGTGCCACGGACCCAGGAGAACGGGGCCCTGTCCAGCGGCGTGTCGAAGTGGACGACCTGCATGAGGCCGTGCACGCCGGCATCGGTGCGGCCCGCGCAGAGGGTGTGCACCTCCTGAGCGGCAAAGCGGCCCAGGGCCGCTTCGAGATGGTCTTGAATGGTGTTGCCAGACAGCTGGCTTTGCCAGCCGCTGTAGCGCTGGCCGTTGTAGGCGACGCCGAGGGCTACGCGCATGGCGAGGCCTCCGGCATGGGTTGGGTGTGCATCAAGTTGTCAGTTTTCCATGGTGGCATGTACCACCCTGTCACGCGAAACCGGCACGCGGCGCCTGGGCAGGCGCCGTCGGGCTTCAGTCTATCTCGGCAAGGAGGCGCTGGGCTTTGGCCTTGAGATCGCCGTGGGCCTCGGAGATCACTTCCTCGATGAGTGTACGGGCTCCGTCGCTGTCGCCGATGGCATTGAATTCCTGGGCCAGGGCGAGCTTGGTGGCCAGCGGGTCCTCGGGCGCCGAAGGCGGCGTTGCGGCCGTGGGAGTGTCATTGCCCAGGTCCAGGGACAGGCTGCCCAGGTCGAATTCCAGCGATTCGGCCGGTTCCGGCTTGGCCTTGGCCGCCGTTTCCAGCACGCCGCCCGAATGCGCTGCTGCCGGCGCTTGGGCTGGCGCCTCGGTGCCCAGGTCTTCCAGGTTGAACTCCATGGCGTCCAGCGACAGCAGATCGGTACTGGCGTGGCTGTCGTCCGTGGTGGAACCGGTCAGGGGCGAGGGTTCGGTGGCCGGGAAGCTGTCCGTGACCTGCCGTGTGACGGGCATGTCCAGCGGCAGCATCTCGGTCGGCTGCATGTCGCTCATGGCGCTGCTGTGGTTCAGGGCATCCGTCAGCGAGGCATGGGCCGTGGGCTGGAAGCCGGGCATGTCCAGCGATGCAGCAGGCGGCTCCACGCGGGGATCCATGCGAGGCGCCTCGCTTGCTGCGGGCTGCATGGGCTCCAGCGGCGCGCGCAGCGTGGGCTCCAGCGCGGCAAAGTCCTGTTCGCTGGGCATGGGGGCCGGTGCGGGCAGCGGGCTGGCGTGCTGCGCGGGCAGGCTGGCATCGGCCAGGCCGCCGGGCAGGTCCATGTTGAGGTCCATGTCCAGGTCCATGGGCAGGGTGGCAGGGCCTTCGCGGTGCGCCTCCATGTCCAGGGGGCGGCTGGCCAGCGAGGCGGCCGCCAGTCCGGCAGCTGCCGCTGCGGCGCCGCCGGCAACGGCGGCAGCAGACAGGGGCGCGGCGCCGGCAGGCTGGTAGAGGGCGTTTTCCGGGTCCAGGATGCGGCCCTGGTCGGCCAGGCGCTGCCAGTCCACGCCCTTGCCCTGGGTCAGGCCGTGCAGGGTCTGCGCGACGGCCTCGAAGGCCTTGCGGTCATGGCGCTTGGCGTAGATGTCGGCCAGCTTCTGGTGCAGTGCGGTGCGGCTGGGATCGGTGCGCAGGGCTTCCTTGAGGATTTCCTCTGCCTGCAGGTCGCGGCCATAGGCCAGGTAGACATCGGCCTCGGCCACGGGGTCCACATCGCCGGCATCGAGCTGACTGGGCGAGTAGTGCATGGAGGTGCCCGACAGCTGGCTCGATGTGCCGGTATCCACGCGTTGGCCGCCACTGGCTCCAAAGAAGGAATCGGCCGCGAGCTGGCTGTCGCCAAAGGCGCTTTCGCTGGAGGCTGCGGCAGCGCGGCGGCGCTGCATGACGCGGTAGCCACCATAGCCCAGCAGCAGGGCCAGCAAGGCGGCGCCGGCCAGCGGGATGGTGGGATCTTCCATCAGCGTATCGATGAAGCTGGGCTCGGCGATCGGTGCGACGGGGGCGGGCGCCGGCTTGGGCTTCGGCGGCTCGGCAGGAGCGGGCGTGGCGGGCACGGCTTCTGCCGCGGGCGCTGCCGGGCCGGCAGCATTGGCTGCGGCGTCTGGAGCAGCGGCCGCAGCAGCTGCATCGGCAGGCGCTGCCGGGGCCGCGGGAGTTGTCTGGGGTGCTGCAGCTTCAGGCGCTGCAGGCACGGTCGGCGCGCCGGGCACGGCCACGCCAGCTGCCGTGCTGCCAGCGGCAGCCGCCGGTGCTGCCGCACCACCTTCGGCGGGCTTGGTGGCGGCGGCGATCTGGCTCAGCTCGGACATGTTGCGCTGCAACTCTGCCGTGCGCGATGCCTGGTCGTCGGACTGCTTTTGCTTGGCCAGGCGCTCGTCTGCCTCCACGCCCTTGACAGCACCTTTGGACAGGGTGAGCTTGTCGGGTGCGGCGGTGGAGGGCTTGCGGTCTTCGACCTGGGCCTGGACGCTGCCCGATGCTTCACGATTGGCCGATGCCACGGGCGCGGCCGGTGCGGCGCTGGCCAGCTGGCGGCGGAACTGGTTGAAATCCCGGGACTGGGCTGCAACGATCTGGCGCGCCTCGCGCGGCGAGGTGGCCTGTGCCGTGGCCTCGTCAGGCACGGTGAGCACGGCGCCGGAGCGCATGCGGTTCACATTGCCGTTGATGAAGGCCTTGGGGTTGGAGCGCAGCATGGCCACCAGCATCTGGTCCAGCGAAACGCCTGCGGGCAGGTGGGCGGCGGCAATGCGGCCAGCCGTGTCTCCGGTCTTGATGCGGACCTCGGATGCTTCGGACGGTGCCGGCGCTGCAGCAGCGCGCTCGCGGGCTGACGCGGTGCTCCGGCGCGGGGCTGCCGGAGCAGGGGCTGGACGGCTTTCCTCGGTGTTGCCTGCGGCAGCTGGCGAGGGTGCCGGCGCGGCGCGGCGCGGTGCGGCGCCCGGTTCGGGGGCGGAGGCCTGGGCCGCAGCCGTCACGGCAGGCGGCAGCTTTTGCAGGGTGGGCGGATCCAGCAGCAGGGTGTAGTTGCGCTGCAGGTTGCCCGAGGCCCAGCTGGCGTCGATCACCAGATCGACAAAGGGCTCGTTGACGGGCTGGGTGCTTGTGAGTCGCAGCACGGCCGATCCGTCCGCGCGACGCTGCACGCTGACGCGCACCTGGCTGGCCGTGGCGTTGTACTCCATGCCCTGGGTGCGGAAGACGCCGGGAGAGGCCACGCCCACGCGCAGGCCTTCGGCTTCAGCCGCCGTGATCTGGGGGATTTCGACTTCGGCACGCAGGGGCTCGCCCAGGGCCGATTGCACGTTCACCCGGCCCAGAGCCAGTGCCCAGGCCTCGGAGGCGGGCAGTGCGACCGAGACGACGGCCGCAGCGGCCAGCACAGAGAGTTTCCAACGATGCATAAAGCGTCAAACCTGTGTGGATGCAATTGGGCGGGCACTATTGTTATTGTGAGGATGCCCGCGTTTGCACATGTAATTGAAATTTACCCGGGGATAGATGGCACGCCATATACCAAGGTGCTTGGGTCGCATTGTCGGCCACGCTATAGGATCGCAAGCGTCTGGTTGCCGGTGAACGCTGCCAGTTGTTGTCGAACGGCAACGAGAAGAAACACAATGTATCTTCGGTGATTGTAGGCAACCGCCTACAGTCAGGGGACAAGAGACTTGGGCATTGTGCCCAATCGCACAGGGTTTAAAGCCGAAAAAAGCGCCATGTCCCGGGCCAGGACATGGCGCTTTTTGTGTTGGCTCAAGCCGGCGGTGCTCAGGCGGCCAGCAGGATGCGCAGCATGCGGCGCAGCGGCTCGGCGGCGCCCCACAGCAGTTGGTCGCCGATCACGAAGGCCGACAGGTATTCGGGGCCCATGTTCAGCTTGCGCACGCGGCCCACGCCGACTTCCAGGCCACCGGTGATGGCGGCAGGGGTCAGTTCCTTGACGGTGATGGCGCGGTCGTTGGGAACCCACTTCACCCAGGGATTGCCGGACTTGATGATGGCTTCCAGCTCTTGCAGGGGCAGGTCCTTCTTGAGCTTGAGGGTCAGCGCCAGGCTGTGGCAGCGCATGGCGCCGATGCGCACGCACAGGCCGTCGACGGGAATGGTCTGCTCCGTGCCCAGGATCTTGTTGACCTCGGCTTGGCCCTTCCACTCTTCCTTGGACTGGCCGTTGTCCAGCTGTGCGTCGATCCAGGGGATCAGGCCGCCAGCCAGAGGCGCGCCGAAGAATTCGGTGGGCACATCGGTGCGGATGGTCTGAGCCACCTTGCGGTCGATATCCAGGATTGCGGAGGCGGGCGTGGCCAGCTCGTCGGCCACGGCCGCATGCACCACGCCCATGCCCTTGAGCAGTTCGCGCATGTGGTTGGCGCCGCCACCGGAGGCTGCCTGGTAGGTCATGGAGCTGACCCATTCCACGAGACCGGCCTTGAACAGGCCGCCCAGCCCCATCAGCAGGATGGAGTTGGTGCAGTTGCCGCCAATCCAGTTCTTGCCGCCCGCGGCGAGCTTGGACTGGATCAGGCCTTCATTGACGGGGTCGAGCACGATGACGGCATCGCCTTCCATGCGCAGCGACGATGCGGCATCGATCCAGTGGCCGTTCCAGCCCGAGGCGCGCAGCTGGGGGAAGACTTCCTTGGTGTAGTCACCGCCCTGGCAGGTGATGATGATGTCGCACTTGGACAGCTCGGCAATGTCGTTGGCATTGCGCAGCTCCGTGTGGGTCTTCGCCATGGCCGGGGCCTTGCCGCCGGCGTTGGAGGTGGAGAAGAAAACGGGCTCGATCAGGTCGAAATCGCCCTCTGCCTGCATGCGGTCCATCAGCACGGAGCCGACCATGCCGCGCCAGCCCACCAGGCCTACCAATTGCTTGCTCATTTTTGAAACGCCCTTTCAGTGTGAAAACAGTGCTGGATCAAGACTGTTGTCGCCCGGCTCGTCTGGGCCAGGTGAGGGCGCACGACGAACCGGGCTGGGTCAGCCTTTGATTGTCGTAATGGTTGTGGATGTGATTGCGCGCACGGCCACGCCAGCCTGGGCGGCGGGTGCAATGTTCAGCAGGAGGAACGGGCGGGCGGCAAACATAAGAGCAGTCATTCTAGCGAATACGCCAGGAAAGAGAATGTCTGTTTGATGAATATCTTCGTCGAAATGGCGAAAAGCAGACGTCTGTTTTGACGCTTTGCCTAGTTTTGGAAAATCCTGGCCAGGCAGGGCAGCCGCAAGCCCGGAGGCTCGCGGCTGTCGTGGACGTCAGGCCAGCGCGGCCACCACGGCATCGCCCATCTCGCGGGTGGAGACCTTGGTCGTGCCTTCGCTGTGGATGTCGGCCGTGCGCAGGCCCTGGGCCAGGACCTTTTGCACGGCGGCTTCGATACGCTGTGCAGCAGCCTCCTGGTTCAGCGAGAAGCGCAGCATCATCGCAGCCGACAGGATGGTGGCCAGCGGATTGGCAATGCCCTTGCCCGCAATGTCGGGGGCCGAGCCATGGCTGGGCTCGTACAGACCCTGGCCCTTGGCGTTGAGCGAGGCGGAGGGCAGCATGCCGATGGAGCCGGTGAGCATGGAGGCTTCATCGGACAGGATGTCGCCAAACATATTGCCCGTGACCACCACGTCGAAGCGCTTGGGCTCCTTGACCAGTTGCATGGCGGCGTTGTCCACGTACATGTGGTCCAGTTGCACGTCGGGGTACTGCTGGCCCACCTCGGTGACCACGTCCTTCCAGAACTGGAAGGTTTCCAGCACGTTGGCCTTGTCCACGCTGGTCACGCGCTTGCTGCGCTTTTGCGCGGCCTGGAAGGCCACGTGGGCGATGCGCTCGATCTCGGGCTTGGAGTAGCGCATGGTGTCGAAGGCTTCCTCGGCGCCGGGGAAGTGGCCGTCGGTGGCCACGCGGCGGCCGCGCGGCTGGCCGAAGTAGATGTCGCCGGTCAGCTCGCGGATGATGAGGATGTCCAGGCCTGCGACCAGTTCGGGCTTGAGGCTGGAGGCATGGGTCAGCTCCGCATAGCAGATGGCCGGGCGGAAGTTGGCAAACAGACCCATGTGCTTGCGCAGGCCCAGGATGGCCTGCTCGGGGCGCAGCGGGCGGTCCAGCGTGTCGTACTTCCAGTCGCCCACGGCGCCGAACAGCACGGCGTCGGACTCCATGGCCAGCTTCAGCGTGGATTCGGGCAGCGGGTGGCCGGCAGCTTCGTAGGCAGCGCCGCCCACGGGGGCGGTCTGCATGTCGAAGTCCAGGCCCAGGGCGCCCAGCACCTTCACGGCTTCCGCAACGATTTCGGGGCCGATGCCATCACCGGGCAAGACTGCGATTTTCATGGTGTTCCTTTTGAGAGACTGTTCGGATGGTGGAAGGCCGCCGGCGGCTGGTTCAGCAACGCCTGCGGCCCATTGATGCGCGCAAGTGGAGATCGATCAGCGCTGCACCAGCGTGTGGGCCAGCCAGGGCTTGGTGGCCAGGCGCTCGGCCTCGTAGGCGCGGATCTTGTCGGCATGGCGCAGGGTCAGGCCGATGTCGTCAAAACCGTTGAGCAGGCAGTACTTGCGGAAGGCAATGACGTCGAAGGGGATCTCCTCGCCCTGCGGGCGCACGATCACCTGGCGGTCCAGGTCGATGGTCAGCTCGTAGCCGGGGAAGGCCGCGATCTCGTTGAACAGCATGTCGATCGTGGCTTCGGGCAGCACGATGGGCAGCAGGCCGTTCTTGAAGCAGTTGTTGAAGAAGATGTCGGCGAAGCTGGGTGCCAGGATGGCGCGAAAGCCGTACTGGTCCAGGGCCCAGGGCGCGTGCTCGCGGCTGGAGCCGCAGCCGAAGTTCTTGCGTGCGACCAGGATGGAGGCGCCCGCATAGCGCGGCTGATTGAGCACGAAGTCGGGGTTGGGCTTGCGCGAGGCCGGGTCCTGGCCGGGTTCGCCATGGTCCAGGTAGCGCCACTCGTCGAACAGGTTCACACCGAAGCCGGTCTTCTTGATCGACTTGAGGAACTGCTTGGGAATGATGGCGTCGGTGTCGACGTTCTCGCGGTCCATGGGGGCGACAAGGCCCTTGTGCACGGTGAATTGTTGCATGGCAGTATCGAATTCAGGGTTCAGCGGGCGGCGCGTTCGATGGCGCTGCCCGCGCTTTGCACGTCCTGGCCAATGCCCTTGACGGTATTGCAGGCGGCCAGGGTGAAGGCCAGGCCGATCAGGAGGATCGAGAAGGAAGGCTTCATGGTGTGCTGGCGGGGGCAGTTGCGGGTTCAGGAGAATCTGCGGATGTCCACGAAGTGGCCGTGGATGGCCGCGGCAGCGGCCATGGCGGGGCTCACCAGGTGGGTGCGTCCGCCCGCGCCCTGGCGGCCTTCGAAGTTGCGGTTGCTGGTGGAGGCGCAGCGCTCGCCGGGCTCCAGGCGGTCGGCATTCATGGCCAGGCACATGGAGCAGCCGGGTTCGCGCCATTCAAAGCCTGCCGCCTTGAAGATCTGGTCCAGGCCTTCGCGCTCGGCCTGCTCCTTGACCAGGCCCGATCCGGGCACCACCATGGCCAGCTTGATGTTGCGTGCCACCTTCTGGCCCAGCTTCTTGACCACGGCGGCGGCTTCGCGCATGTCTTCGATGCGGCTGTTGGTGCACGAGCCGATGAAGACCTTGTCCACGAAGATGTCGTCGATGGCCTTGCCGGGTTCCAGCGCCATGTAGGTCAGCGCGCGCTCGATGGCGCCGCGCTTGCTGGCATCCTTTTCCTTGTCGGGATCGGGCACGCGGGCATCCACGCCCAGCACCATTTCGGGCGAGGTGCCCCAGGTGACCTGCGGCACGATCTCGCTGGCCTGCAGCTCGACCACGCGGTCGAACTTCGCATCGGCATCGGAGTGCAGCGTCTTCCAGTAGGCGACGGCGGCGTCCCATTCGGCGCCCGTGGGCGCCAGCGGGCGGCCCTTGACGTACTGGATGGTCTTATCGTCCACGGCCACCAGGCCGGCGCGCGCGCCGCCTTCGATGGCCATGTTGCAGACCGTCATGCGGCCTTCCATGCTCAGGTCGCGGATGGCCTCGCCTGCGAACTCGATGGTGTAGCCCGTGCCGCCGGCCGTGCCGATCTTGCCGATGATGGCCAGCACGATGTCCTTGGCCGTGATACCGGGCGCCGCCTTGCCGCTGACGTTGATCAGCATGTTCTTGGCCTTCTTGGCCAGCAGGGTCTGGGTGGCCATCACGTGCTCGACCTCGGAGGTGCCGATGCCGTGGGCCAGTGCGCCGAAGGCGCCATGCGTGGACGTGTGGCTGTCGCCGCAGACCACGGTCATGCCGGGCAGGGTGGCGCCTTGCTCGGGACCCATGACGTGGACGATGCCCTGGCCCTTGTCCATGAAGGGAAAGAAGGCCGCAGAGCCGAACTCGCCGATGTTGGTGTTCAGCGTGGTGATCTGTTCCTTGCTGATGGGGTCGGCAATGCCGTCATAGCCGCGCTCCCAGCCGTCGGTGGGTGTGTTGTGGTCGGCCGTGGCCACCACCGAGCTGATGCGCCACAGCTTGCGGCCGGCCATGCGCAGGCCTTCGAAGGCCTGGGGGCTGGTGACTTCGTGCACCAGGTGGCGGTCGATGTAGAGGACGGCGGTGCCGTCATCCTCGGTGTGGATGACATGCTCGTCGAAGATCTTGTCGTAGAGGGTGCGTCCCATGGCGTTCTCGAATGGTTGGTGTCGTGGGGAAATTCTTGGATGTGCATCCGGGGGCCAAGGGGCCTTCAGGATGCGCTGGCCGGCGGGCTCAGGTGCTCGACCAGCAGGCGGGCCGTAACGGGTAGCGCGTCGAAGTCGCGCGCCACGATGCTCAGCTCGCGCCGTGCCCAGTCGTCGCTGAGCTCCAGGGCGCGCAGATGGCCCACGCCGTGCATGAGCTCGAAGGCGCGGTCGGGGATCAGTCCCACGCCCAGGCCGTTGTCGATCATGCGGCACATGGCATCCAGGCTGGTGACCTGGATGCGCTGGTGCAGCGCATGCCCGGCCTGGGCCGCAGCCGCACGCATGGCCAGGCTGATGGAGGAGCCGGCCTGCAGGCTGACGATGTCCCATTCGAGCACATCGGCAAAGGCCACGCTGTCGCTGTGCGCCAGCGCGTGCTGCTCGGGCACCACGACGACCAGCCGGTCCTCGCGGTAGGGGCGGTGCTGCAGCGCGGGAGTGGCCTGGCCATTGCCCAGCGGCATGTATGCCATGGAGCAGATGCCGATGTCGGCCGTGCCTTCCTGCACCGCCGCCAGCACGGCGGGGCTGAGCTGCTCCTGCAGGTCGATCTTGACCTGGCCATGCTTGCGCGCGAAGACGCCCAGGTCTTCCGGCAGGAACTGCACGATGGCCGACATATTGGCGTGGATGCGTACATGGCCGCGCACGCCATCGGCGTACTCGGACAGCTCGCCCTGCATGCGCTCCAGGCCATACAGCACGTTGCGCGCGTGGTGCAGCAGGCTTTCGCCGGCAGGAGTGAGTGTCACGCCACGGCTGTGGCGATACAGCAGGGCCGTGTCCACGGTGGCCTCGAGGTCGGACAGGCGCTTGCTCACCGCCGAAGCGGCGATGAACTCGCGTTCTGCCGCTCGTCCGATGCTGCCAAGTTCGCAGACAGCCACGAACAGCTGCAAGGAGGTAAGGTCTATGCGCCGTGCAAAACTGCGCTCTGAATTCTTCATGTGGTGGGGTTCAGGCTTCTCATTAGGAGAAGTTGAATGGATTTTCTCGCACAAGTCATCGATCTGTCATCTTCAATCGCGATGTCTTTGGTGATGTCGTGCGATTTCATGGAGATGGGGGTCATGCCTCATGGCGATGGCTGCGGGCAACCATGCCCGCCGGAACGCCGGTTGCATACTGAAAGAATTTGTCAATCTTTGCGCCAGTCGCCTGCATGGATTGCTGCAAAAATAAGAGCATATGAACGATCGATACCCGACGGGCCTGCGAGCCCTGCCTGCAGGCCTGTCATTGCTGCTGGCCGCAGCCCTGTCCTGCATGGCCGTCCCGGCGTCTGCCAAGCCGCAGCCACCGGCGAAGAACACGGCCAAGAGCGGCGCGAAGGCTCCGGCCAAGCCTGCGGCCAAGGCAGCTGCGAGGCCGACAGGCAAGACCGCCGTCAAATCCAAGGGCAAGCCGGCACCTGCCACCACCCGCAGCGCACCTGCCAAGGCGGCCGCCGCTGCAGGCGTGGTGGGCGGCGCTGCCGCAGCGGGGGCTGCAGCTGCAGCCGCAGGTGGCGGCGCGTCCAAGGGTGAGTCCGGCCTGAGCGCTGCCGAGCTTGCAGCGCTGCAGCAGCATGCCGAGCAGGGCGAGGCCAGCGCCCAGTACGCGCTGGGCTCGCTGTACAAGCGCGGCCAGGGCGTTGCCCTGGATGCGGAGACTGCCGCCCGGTGGTATGAGAAATCGGCCCAGCAAGGCTATGCGCCGGCTCAGTCCGACCTGGGTTTGATGTACGCCAATGGCCGTGGCGTGGTGCGCGACGATGCGCAGGCCGTGCAGTGGTATCGCAAGGCGGCCGAGCAGGGTGACGCCGTGGCACAGAACAACCTGGGCCTGATGCTTGCCGAAGGGCGCGGAGCCGCCAAGGATCCCGTCCAGGCCGTGCAATGGTTCCAGCGCTCGGCCGAACAGGGGGAGGCGGCCGGCCAGTACAGCCTGGGCGTGATGTATGCCACGGGCCGGGGCGTGGCCGAGGATGTGGCGCAGGCGCTGCGCTGGTTCGTGGCGGCGGCAGGCCAGGGCCATGTCGATGCGCAATTCAACGCCGGCATGCTCTATGCCGAGGGTGGCGTGGTCGATCGCGACATGGCGCAGGCCGCACACTGGCTGGAGAAGGCGGCCGAGCAGGGCAGTGCCGCAGCCCAGTCCAACCTGGGCGTTCTGTATGCCAATGGCCAGGGCGTGCCTGCCAGCGACAAGCAGGCCGCGCGCTGGCTGGAGCGTGCCGCCCAGCAGGGCGACGCGCTGGCGCAGTCCAATCTGGCCAGCCTCTATTCCTCGGGCAAGGGCGTGGAGCGCAGCCCGTCGCAGGCCTATTTCTGGATGCTGCTGGCAGCGGGCAAGGACAGCTCTCTGGCGGCCAAGCGCGACAGCATGGCCCAGCCGCTGAGCGCGGCAGAGCGCGCACGTGCCGAGCGGCAGGCGGCGGCCTGGAAGGCCAAACCCGCTCCCTGAGTCCTGTTGAGGATGCACCAATGAAAAACGCCTCGGAAGAGGCGTTTTTGTTGGGGGCTCAGTGCTGCATCAGCTGAAGAAGCTCTTGAGCCTGTCGGTCCAGCTCTCGCCGCTGGGCGAATGCTTGGCGCCGCCCTTCTTGAGCGATTCCTCCAGCTCGCGCAGCAGCTTGCGCTGGTACTCGGTCAGCTTGACGGGCGTCTCGACCACGATGTGGCAGTACAGGTCACCGGGGTAGCTGGAGCGCACGCCCTTGATGCCCTTGCCGCGCAGGCGGAACTGCTTGCCGGCCTGGGTGCCTTCGGGGATGTCGATGGCCGCCTTGCCCGAGAGGGTGGGTACCTCGATCTCGCCACCCAGCGCTGCCGTGATGAAGCTCACGGGCACGTTGCAGTGCAGATCGTCGCCATCGCGCTCGAAGATGTCGTGGTCCTTGATGCGGATCTCGATGTAGAGATCGCCTGCAGGCCCGCCATTGGTGCCGGGTTCGCCATTGCCCGAGGAGCGGATGCGCATGCCGTCGTCGATGCCTGCGGGAATCTTCACCTCCAGCGTCTTCTGGCGCTTGACCTTGCCCTGGCCGCCGCAGCTGGTGCAGGGTTCGGGAATGATCTTGCCGGTGCCTCGGCAGTGCGGGCAGGTCTGCTGCACGCTGAAGAAGCCCTGGCGCATCTGCACGCTGCCCATGCCGTTGCAGGTGGTGCAGGTCTTGGCGCTGGTGCCGGGCTTGGCGCCGCTGCCGTGGCAGATGTCGCAGCTGTCCCAGCTGGGGATGCGTATCTGCGCATCCTTGCCGTGGGCAGCCTCTTCCAGCGTGATCTCCATGGCATAGCTGAGGTCGTTGCCACGGTAGACCTGGCGGCCGCCACCTGCGCCGCCGCGCCGCCCGCCCTGGTTGAACATGTCGCCGAAGATGTCGCCAAAGGCCTCGGCAAAGCCGCCAAAGCCTTCTGCGCCGCCGCCCATGCCGCGGTTGGGGTCCACGCCTGCGTGGCCGTACTGATCGTAGGCCGCGCGTTTGTTGCTGTCGGAGAGCATCTCGTAGGCCTCCTTGGCCTCCTTGAATTTCTCTTCCGCCTCGCGTGCGGCATCCCCCTGGTTGCGGTCAGGGTGGTACTTCATCGCCAGCTTGCGATAAGCCTTCTTGATGTCGTCGTCCGAGGCGTTCTTGGCAACGCCGAGGACCTCGTAAAAATCGCGTTTGGACATGGTGTTTGCTAGCCAGTCAGTGAGAACAGGAACGCCGCGTCAGCCCCTTGGCAGGGCCGAGCGCGGCGGCAAGCGGTCGTCAAGGGACCACGCGCTGGGTTCAGTCCTTCTTGACTTCCTTGACTTCGGCGTCGACGACGTTGTCGTCAGCGGCTGCAGCACCGGCCGAGGCGCCTGCAGCACCGGCGGCTGCTGCGGCGGCGGCTGCCTCGGGGGCGCCCGCTGCCTGTGCATCGGCGTACATCTTCTCGCCGAGCTTCTGGCTGACCGTCATCAGCGCCGTGGTCTTGGCGTCGATGGCGTCCTTGTCCTCGCCCTTGAGCGCTTCTTCCAGGTCCTTGACGGCGCTCTCGATGGCGGTCTTCTCGCCAGCGTCGAGCTTGTCGCCATGCTCGCCCAGGCTCTTCTTGACGCTGTGCACGGCAGCTTCGCCCTGGTTGCGGGCCTGGACCAGTTCCAGCTTCTTCTTGTCGTCGGCGGCGTTCAGCTCGGCGTCCTTGACCATCTTCTGGATCTCTTCCTCGGACAGGCCGGAGTTCGCCTTGATGGTGATCTTGTTTTCCTTGCCCGATGCCTTGTCCTTGGCGGACACGTTCAGGATGCCGTTGGCGTCGATGTCAAAGGCCACTTCGATCTGGGGCACGCCACGCGCGGCCGGCGGGATGCCTTCGAGGTTGAACTCGCCCAGCATCTTGTTGCCCGAAGCCATTTCGCGCTCGCCCTGGAACACCTTGATCGTCACGGCAGGCTGGTTGTCGTCGGCCGTCGAGAAGGTCTGTGCGAACTTCGTCGGGATGGTGGTGTTCTTGGTGATCATCTTGGTCATCACGCCACCCAGCGTCTCGATGCCCAGTGACAGCGGTGTCACGTCCAGCAGCAGCACGTCCTTGCGGTCACCCGACAGAACCTGGCCCTGCACGGCGGCGCCCACGGCCACGGCTTCGTCGGGGTTCACGTCCTTGCGGGGATCCTTGCCGAAGAATTCCTTGACCTTTTCCTGCACCTTGGGCATGCGGGTCATGCCGCCGACCAGGATGACGTCATCGATGTCGGACACGGACACGCCTGCGTCCTTGATGGCCGTGCGGCAGGGCGCAATGGTGCGCTCGATCAGGTCCTCGACCAGGCTTTCCAGCTTGGCGCGGGTCAGCTTGATGTTCAGGTGCTTGGGACCCGAGGCATCGGCCGTGATGTAGGGCAGGTTGATGTCGGTCTGGGCCGAGTTCGACAGCTCGATCTTGGCCTTCTCGGCGGCTTCCTTCAGGCGCTGCAGCGCCAGCACGTCCTTGGACAGATCGACGCCCTGTTCCTTCTTGAACTCGGTGATGATGTAGTCGATGATGCGCTGGTCGAAGTCTTCGCCGCCCAGGAAGGTGTCGCCGTTGGTCGACAGCACTTCGAACTGCTTTTCGCCGTCCACATCGGCGATTTCGATGATGGACACGTCGAAGGTGCCGCCGCCCAGGTCATACACGGCGATCTTGCGGTCGCCCTTGTCGGTCTTGTCCAGGCCGAAGGCCAGGGCCGCCGCCGTGGGTTCGTTGATGATGCGTTTGACTTCCAGGCCGGCGATGCGGCCGGCGTCCTTGGTGGCCTGGCGCTGGGCGTCGTTGAAGTAAGCGGGCACGGTGATCACGGCCTCTGTCACGGGCTCGCCCAGGTAGTCCTCGGCGGTCTTCTTCATCTTGCGCAGCACTTCGGCGGAAATCTGCGGCGGGGCCAGCTTCTGGCCGCGCACTTCCACCCAGGCGTCGCCGTTGTCGGCACGCGAGATGGTGTAGGGCATCAGGTCGATGTCCTTTTGCACTTCCTTCTCGTCGAACTTGCGGCCGATCAGGCGCTTGGCGGCATAGATGGTGTTGCGGGGGTTGGTGACCGCCTGGCGCTTGGCCGAGGCGCCGACGAGGATCTCGCCGTCTTCCTGGTACGCAATGATAGACGGCGTGGTGCGCGCACCTTCGCTGTTCTCGATCACGCGCGTGGTGTTGCCGTCCATGATGGCCACGCAGCTATTGGTGGTGCCCAGGTCAATACCGATGATTTTTCCCATTTTGAGTTCTCTCCGCGTTCTGTGAAATGTTTGAATGACTGCTAACTTGTGGCCGGCTCGCGCAGCTTCAAGGGGCTTGTCCCCTTTTTTGTCAGTGCTGCCGTGAGTGCCCGCTTACTGGGGCTGGGCCACGGTCACGAGGGCCGGGCGCAGTATGCGGTCGGCGATCAGGTAGCCCTTTTGCAGCACCGACACCACGGTGTTGGCTTCCTGCTGTGCAGGCACCATGCTGATCGCCTGGTGCAGGTTGGGGTCAAATTTCTCGCCGGCAGCCGGATTGATGGTCACGACCTTGTTGCGCTCAAGGGCCGAGGTCAGCTGGCGCAGCGTGGCGTCGGCGCCTTCGCGCAGCTGTTCCGGCGTGGCCTGTTGAATGGCCAGGGCGGCATCCAGGCTGTCGCAGACAGGTAGAAGGCTTTCGGCAAAGCTCTCGATGCCGAATTTGCGCGCCTTGGAGACTTCGTCTTCCGCACGGCGGCGCACATTCTCGGCCTCGGCCTTGGCGCGCAGGAACTGGTCTGCCAGCTCGGCGCTCTTGGCCTTGAGTTCGGCCAGCTCGGCCTGCAGGCGCTGCAGCTCGTCGGCTGCATTGGCCGCCATGGCGGCTTCGATTTCTTCCGGGGCTGCGTCTTGCAAGGGGTTGGAGTTTTGTTCAGACATGGATAGAGACTTCAGCTACAAAACAAAGCGGTCGCCAGACTGGAGGCCAGGCGATTGCACGATCTTGAATCGAGATGCGAGCGGATCGGTGTATTTTCAAGGGCTTTGTGCATGTGCATCCGCGCGGCAGAGGTACACGGTGAGGGCAAAAGCCGGGCGACGGGGCAAAAGCCCCACACAGATCCGGGGTCTCGGGCAGTGCGAAGTGTACAGATGGAAGAGGGCTGCGCTAGAATCCAATGCTTTGCCTTGCCGCACCGCTACAAGACGCAGTGGGCGGCGTTTTCCCAAAAGGAGTCGATATGCGTCATTACGAAATCGTTTTGTTGATCCACCCGGATCAGAGCGAGCAGGTTCCCGCCATGCTGGAACGCTACAAGGGCATGATCACCGCTGGCGGTGGCAAGGTCCATCGCGAAGAAGACTGGGGCCGTCGCCAACTGGCTTACATGATCAACAAGCTCGCCAAGGCCCACTACCTGTGCCTGAACATCGAAGCCGACCAGGCTGTGATGGCTGAGCTGGAGCATGCCTTCAAGTTCAACGATGCCGTGCTGCGTCACCTGACGGTTCAGAAGAAGAAGGCCGACACTGCGCCTTCCTCGATGATGAAGACCGTCGAGCGTGAAGAGGCCCGCAAGGCCAGCCAGACCGAACAGGCCTGAGCCCAGCCCTGTCAGAACCTGAAGGAGTGGAGAACCACGTTGTACTGACGGCCGCCATCGCAGAGCTTCAAGCACTGCGCTACACGCCGGCAGGGCTGCCAGCCCTTGAACTGCGACTCGAGCATGCGTCGCGGCAGAAAGAGGCAGGAAGCGAGCGCAGCGTGACGGCATCTGTCAAGGCGGTGGCCTTTGGCGCGCTGGCTGAAAAGCTGGCCCGCCAGGCGCTCGGCAGCCAGTGGAAGTTCCAAGGCTTCCTGGCAACGCCCCGCAACGGCAAATTGCTGGTTCTTCACATCCAGGACATTCAACAAAACTAATTTTCAAGAGGTCCAGAAATGGCCACGTTCAAGAAATTCAACAAGGACAAGCGCCCCAAGCGCAACACGCAGTCGCTGCTGTTCAAGCGCAAGCGCTTCTGCCGCTTCACCGTCGCCGGCGTCGAAGAAATCGACTACAAGGATGTGGACACCCTGCGTGACTTCATCGGTGAAAACGGCAAGATCGTCCCCGCTCGCCTGACCGGCACGCGCGCCATCTACCAGCGTCAGTTGAACACTGCCATCAAGCGCGCCCGCTTCCTGGCTCTGGTTCCTTACTCTGACCAGCACAAGATCTAAGGAATACAACCCATGCAAGTCATTCTGCTCGACAAGGTTGTGAACCTCGGTGGCCTCGGCGATATCGTCAAGGTCAAGGACGGCTACGCCCGCAACTTCCTGATCCCCACGGGCGCTGCCCGTCGCGCCACGGCTTCCGCCAAGGCCGAGTTCGAAGCCAAGCGCGCCGAACTGGAAAAGCAAGCGGCTGAAAAGCTGGCTGCTGCCCAGCAACTGGGCGAAAAGCTCAACGGCGTGAACGTCAAGCTGACCCAGAAGGCTGGCGTTGACGGCCGCCTGTTCGGTTCGGTGACCAATGCCGACATCGCCGAAGAACTGACCAAGGCCGGCTTCGCCGTTGCCAAGTCGCAAGTTCGCCTGGTCAACGGTCCCATCAAGACCGTGGGCGACGCCACCGTGGTCGTGGCACTGCACACCGACGTCAGCGTCGAAGTGTCGGTGTCGGTCTACGGCGACCACTCCTGATCCGAGGCTTGTCCCGTATCACCAAAAAGCCGCCTTCGGGCGGCTTTTTGCTTTGCCGCGCCCGGGTGATGACGCCGGGTGGCGCGGCCTTTTGCCAGCCGCTACGATGGCGGGCTCATCTCCAGGAATTCCATGTCGTCCGTAATGCCCCCGCTCGATCTCGATGATGCGTTCGCACCGCTGCTGCCCGCTGGCGACCAGCAGGTCGCGCAGTTGCGCGTGCCGCCGCATTCGATGGAGTCCGAGTCCAGCGTGCTGGGTGGCCTGCTTCTGGACAACAGTGCCTGGGACCGCGTGGGCGATCTGCTGGTGGATGGTGATTTCTACCGCCATGAGCACAAGCTGATTTACGAGGCCATCGGCAAGCTGATCAATGCCAGCAAGCCGGCCGACGTGATCACGGTGTACGAGCATTTGCAGGGCATGGGCAAGGCCGAGGAAATTGGCGGCCTGCTGTACCTGAACCAGCTGGCGCAGTACGTGCCCAGTGCCACCAACATCCGGCGCTACGCGGAGATCGTGCGCGAGCGCTCCATCCTGCGCAAGCTGGTGACGGCCAGTGATGACATCGCCACCAATGCCTTCAATCCGCAGGGCAAGACGGTGGACCGCATCCTTGACGAGGCCGAGCAGAAGATCCTGGCCATCGGTGAGGAGGGGGCGCGCAACAAGCAGGGCTTCCAGTCGCTCGACACGCTGGTGGTGGACCTGCTGGACCGTGTCCAGGAGATGGCCGACAACCCCATGGACGTGACCGGCGTGCCCACGGGCTTCGTCGATCTGGACCGCATGACCAGTGGCCTGCAGGCTGGCGACTTGGTGGTGCTGGCCGCACGCCCCTCGATGGGCAAGACCTCGTTTGCGGTGAATATCGCCGAGCACGTGGCGCTCAACGAAGGCCTGCCGGTCGCCATTTTCTCCATGGAAATGGGCGCAGCCCAGCTGGCGGTGCGTATCGTCGGCTCCATCGGCCGCGTCAACCAGGGCAATCTGCGCACGGGCAAGCTCAACGATGACGAGTGGCCGCGCCTGACGGAGGCCATCGAGCGGCTGCGCACGGTGTCCCTGCACATCGACGAGACGCCCGGCCTGTCGCCTACGGAGCTGCGCGCCAATGCGCGGCGCCTGGCGCGTACCTGCGGCAAGCTGGGCCTGATCGTGGTCGACTATCTGCAGCTGATGAGCGGCTCGGGTTCGGCCGCCAGTTCCGACAACCGTGCGACCGAGCTGGGCGAGATTTCGCGGGGCTTGAAGATGCTGGCCAAGGAGTTGCAGTGCCCGGTGATTGCCCTGTCCCAGCTCAACCGTTCGGTGGAGCAGCGCACCGACAAGCGCCCCATGATGTCCGACCTGCGCGAATCGGGCGCCATCGAGCAGGATGCCGACATCATCATGTTCATCTACCGCGATGACTACTACAACAAGGACAGCAAGGAGCCCAACATCGCCGAAGTCATCATCGGCAAGCAGCGTAACGGCCCGACCGGCACGGTCAAGCTGTTCTTCCAGAAAAACCAGACGCGCTTCGAGAACCTGGCCGTGGGCTACGGTGGTGGCGACGAGTACTGATTGCAGCGCTTGGCTTTCAGGCTTTCCATGAAAAACGGCCCCGAGGGGCCGTTTGGTTTTTTGCAGTGGGCGGTCTATGTACGCCAGGCATGGATCAGCAGACCTGCCACGCAGGCGCCGAGGATGGCGCAGGCCCAGGCCAGTCGCTGGGCGCCCGTGCGCAGCGCACCCACGGTGGCCACGATCTGGGCATTCTGCTCGGCCAGCTTCTCGATCAGTTCCAGCGACTGGCGCTGTGACTGCTCCAGCTGCGTGATGCGGGCTTCCTGGGCCTGGATCAGCAGCAGAGCCTGTTCGCCAGCCGAGCGCGGAGCTGCCAGCGGCTCGCCGGCCGCAGCCGGCTGCGCGCCGACCGCCTGCTCCGCATCCTTTTTGCGCAGCAGGCTCTTGGCTGCCTTGACGACCTGGGGGGTGGCCTCGATGACATCGCCCCAGGGCACCAGCTTCAGCGCCGTGATCCAGCTGATCGCCATGGCTTACAGCACCTCGCTGGCGAAGTCGGCCAGGCGCGAGCGTTCGCCGCGCGCCAGCGTGATGTGGCCGCTGTGGGGCCAGCCCTTGAAGCGGTCCACGGCGTAGGTCAGTCCTGACGATCCCTCGGTCAGGTAGGGTGTGTCGATCTGCGCCAGATTGCCCATGCAGATGATCTTGGTGCCGGGGCCGGCGCGCGTGATCAGGGTCTTCATCTGCTTGGGCGTCAGGTTCTGGGCCTCGTCGATGATGACGTACTTGTTCAGGAAGGTGCGGCCGCGCATGAAGTTCATGCTCTTGATCTTGATGCGGCTGCGGATCAGCTCGTTGGTGGCGGCGCGGCCCCATTCGCCGGCATTGCCGCCATCGCCCTTGGCCAGGAATTCGAGGTTGTCGTCGAGGGCGCCCATCCAGGGGCCCATCTTCTCTTCTTCGGTGCCGGGCAGGAAGCCGATGTCCTCGCCCACGCTGACCGTGGCGCGCGTCATGATGATCTCGGTGTAGCGGCGGTCGTCCAGCACCTGGGACAGGCCGGCGGCCAGGGCCAGCAGGGTCTTGCCCGTGCCGGCCGTGCCGGTCAGCGTGACCAGGTCGATGTCCGGGTTCATCAACAGGTTCATCGCGAAGTTCTGTTCGCGGTTGCGCGCCGTGACGCCCCAGACGGCGTACTTGGGATTGCCGAAGTCCTTGAGCGTCTTGAGCACGGCCGTCTTGTCGCGGATCTCGGTCACGCGCATGAACAGGCTGGGCTCGCCCGGTGCCTCGTGGTAGACGAACTGGTTGATCATCAGCTGGTCGACGATGGCGCCGCTGATGCGGTAGTAGGTGATGGCGCCTTCCTGCCAGCTTTCGACGTTCTTGCCGGCCTTGGCCCAGAAGTCCTGGGGCAGGGCCAGGGCGCCTGCGTACAGCAGGTCGCCGTCGTCCAGTACCTTGTCGTTCTGGTAGTCCTCGGCCGCAAGGCCCAGGGCGCGTGCCTTGACGCGCATGTTGATGTCCTTGGACACCAGCACGACTTCACGCTCGCTGAACTTCTTGCGCAGCGCGGCGACCACGCCCAGGATCTGGTTGTCCGCCTTGCCCTGGGGCAGGCTGTCGGGCAGCGAGGTCTCCAGCGGTTCTGTCTGGAAATACAGCATGCCGGTGGCGCTGCGCTGGCCCGTGGCATTCAGCGGCAGGCCCTTGTCCAGCGTCTCGGAGGGCTGGGAGGCGACCAGTGAATCCAGCGTGCGGCTGACCTGGCGACCGTTGCGCGCCACTTCGGTCATTCCCTTCTTGTGGCCGTCGAGCTCTTCCAGCACCACCATGGGCAGGAAGATGTCGTGCTCCTCGAAGCGGAACAGGCTGGTCGGGTCGTGCAGCAGCACGTTGGTGTCGAGCACGAACAGCGTCTTCGGGCCTGTGCGCGTGCGGCGTGGGCGAACCGGCGCTGCCAGCAGTGCTGCCGGCTTGGCTTCCGTGGCCGACCTGTTGGTCGACCGGGCGCTGGACGGCGCTGCCGTTGCGTTGGATTTGTCGGTTGCGCGGCGCTGCCGATTGGCAGGGGCTGCAGTCGCGGGCGCAGGAGCCGGTGATGCGGCCTTGGTGTTGCGGCCGCGCGCCGGTGCGGGCTTTGCAGCTGTGGTGGTGGTGGTGGTGGTTGTGGCGGAGGCCGGGGCCGGCTTGCGCTTGCGTGGCGCGGCGGCAGCTACGGCCTCGACTGCATCGGGAAGATCGTCAGCGGGCAGGGGGTCTGCGTGCTGGGCACCGCGCACGGGAAGAAAGGCTTCGGGGGAGAGCTTGGCGGCACGGCGGCCGGGTGCGGGGGGCAGGGGCATGGTGGACGAACCGTTCCTCAACAAGGATCAAAAAGCACAAAGCCGCCTGGAAACCGAGGCGGCTTTGGAGGGGTGACAGGGAAAAGCGTCTTTGCTAAGAGGCATTGCCCCATTATGCATAGGCGGACGGCCTGAATATGTCGGCCGGCACTCTGTCACCTGTCGGATTGTTGCTATCAGGCAGCCTGCTTCAATGCCTTCAGGGTCTTGACAGCCTTGAGCACCTCGTCAACGTGGCCGGGAACCTTCAGGCCGCGCCATTCCTGCACCAGCAGGCCATCGGCTCCGACCAGGAAGGTGGAGCGCTCGATGCCTTTCACCTTCTTGCCGTACATGATCTTGTTCTTGACCACGCCGAACATGTGGCACATCTTCTCTTCCGTATCGGCGATCAGCTCGAACGGCAGTTCCAGCTTTTCCTTGAAGTCGTCGTGCGACTTCATGTTGTCGCGCGAGACGCCAAACACGGTGGCGCCAGCTTTCACGAAGTCCTTGTACTTGTCGCGGAACTGCATGGCTTCGGTGGTGCAGCCAGGCGTATTGTCCTTGGGGTAGAAATACAGGATCAGAATCTGGCCCGTGTGGGAGGTGTTGGTCACCTTGATCCCGCCGGTAGCGTTGGCTTCAAATTCGGGAAGGGGTTTGTTGACAACGATCGCCATGCGCTTATATCTCTCGGGTGTAGTCGTTGAAATGCCGAGGGCCGTGTTTGTGTTTTTGCTTTTATCGGAAATGCCCCCAACCGCAACCTGCAATTTTACCCTGAAAACGGAATTTCTCCCAATCAGGGGGGCAGGAGTCTACTCCAAGAGTAGGGCCGCGACGACGTTACGGCCTTCGCTGGCAAGGATGTTGTAGGTGCGACACGCGGCCTGCGTATCCATGCTTTCCAGGCCGATGCGTCGGGCCATGAGCGGGCGCAGCCAGGCCGCTGGCGGGAAGCGGTTGCGCTGGCCGCTGCCCAGGATGATGACCTCTGCATCCAGCTGGGACAGGGCCTCGAAATGCTCAGGCGTCAGGTCTTCGAAGCGGGCACAGTCCCAGGCCTGGCGCAGGCCTTTGGCACCGACAAGCAGGCTGTGTTCGAACTTTTCCCGGTCCACGGCGACCCAGCCGGGGCCATAGCCCGTGATGCTCTGTGCTTCGGATTTGTCGGCGTGGAATTTCATGGATGAGGGTGGCGCGGTCTGCGCGATGGGGGTGGCCGCCACATGGGTCGGGGCCAGGGCGATGCTGCATTGCGGAACTGTGGTCAAATTATAGGTTTCACCAGGGTGCATGGGGCACTTTGGCGTGCATGAAGGCCGCAAGCCCGCGCCGGCCACTTTCATATTCTCAGCATGAAAACCGTTCTCAAATCCGCAAAACTAGCCAACGTCTGTTATGACATCCGCGGGCCCATCATGGACGCGGCCAAGAAGATGGAAGAGGACGGCCAGAAGATCATCAAGCTCAATATCGGCAATCTGGCCGTGTTCGGCTTCGACGCTCCTGAGGAAGTGCAGCAGGACATGATCCGCAACCTGCCCAATTCGGCAGGCTACTCGGACAGCAAGGGCATCTTCGCGGCGCGCAAGGCCGTGATGCACGAAACCCAGCGCCAGGGCATCCTGGGCGTGACGCTGGACGATATCTACCTGGGCAATGGCGCATCCGAGCTGATCAGCTTGGCCACGAACGCGCTGCTGGACGACGGCGACGAGATGCTGCTGCCGGCGCCCGACTATCCGCTGTGGACCGCCGTGACCAGCCTGTCCGGCGGCACGCCCGTGCACTATATGTGCGACGAGTCCAACGGCTGGATGCCCGACCTGGACGACATCCGCGCCAAGATCACGCCGCGCACCAAGGGCATCGTCGTCATCAACCCCAACAATCCGACAGGTGCCCTGTACAGCAAGCAGCTGCTGCAAAGCATCGTGGCGCTGGCCCGCGAGCATGGCTTGGTGATCTTCGCCGACGAGGTCTATGACAAGGTGCTCTACGACGACGTCGTGCATACGCCGCTGGCCAGCCTGTCCACCGATGTGCTGACGCTGACCTTCAACTCGCTGTCCAAGGCCTATCGCAGCTGCGGCTACCGCGCCGGCTGGATGGTGGTCTCGGGCGACAAGAAGGCGGCCAAGGACTATATCGAGGGCCTGAACATGCTCTCCAACATGCGCCTGTGCGCCAATGTGCCCGGCCAATGGGCCGTGCAGACGGCGCTGGGCGGGCATCAGAGCATCGACGAGCTGGTGCAGGAAGGCGGCCGGCTGCGCGTGCAGCGCGACCTGGCCTACCAACTGATCACCGAAATCCCCGGCGTGAGCTGCGTCAAGCCGCAGGCCGCGCTGTACATGTTCCCGCGCCTGGACCCCGAGATCTACCCGATCAAGGATGACCAGGCGTTCTTCCTGGAAGTGCTGCAGGAGACCAAGGTCATGCTGGTGCAGGGAACAGGCTTCAACTGGCCGCACCCCGACCATTTCCGCATCGTCTTCCTGCCGCACGACACCGACCTGCGCGAGGCCATCCGCCGCCTGGCCGTGTTCCTCGAGAAGTACCGCAAGCGCCACGGCACGGACCGCGGCTGAGCTGTGCGGGGGCCGGCGGGGGAGAGGGCCTTGCGCCGACCATCGCTTTTTACCGGCTGCCGGCGCGCACCCTCTGGGCGCCGCAGCATTTTTTGACTGGCAAGTAGTTTATGAAACCGATCCAAGTAGGCCTTCTGGGCATTGGCACCGTGGGCAGCGGCACCTTCAACGTGCTGCAGCGCAACCAGGAAGAGATCCGCCGCCGCGCGGGCCGCGGTATTGAGATTGCCATGGTGGCCGACCTGGATACGGAACGCGCACGCTCCGTCGTGGGCGACACGGCCAAGGTGGTCGGCGATGCGCGCGAGATCATCGCCAACCCCGAGATCGACGTGGTGATCGAGCTGATCGGCGGCTACGGCATTGCCAAGGCCCTGGTGCTGGAGGCCATTGCCGCCGGCAAGCATGTGGTCACGGCCAACAAGGCCCTGCTGGCCGTGCATGGCAGCGAAATCTTCAAGGCCGCCGCCGAGAAGGGCGTGATGGTGGCCTACGAAGCGGCGGTGGCCGGTGGCATTCCCATCATCAAGGCGCTGCGCGAAGGCCTGACGGCCAACCAGATCCAGTGGGTGGCCGGCATCATCAACGGCACGACCAACTTCATCCTGTCCGAGATGCGCGACAAGGGCCTGGACTTCGACGTGGTGCTCAAGGAGGCCCAGCGCCTGGGCTATGCCGAAGCCGATCCGACCTTCGACATCGAAGGCGTGGACGCCGCCCACAAGGTCACGCTGATGAGCGCCATCGCCTTCGGCATTCCCGTGCAGTTCGACAAGGCGCATGTGGAAGGCATCACCAAGCTGTCTGCGGCCGACATCAAGTACGCCGAGCAACTGGGCTACCGCATCAAGCTGCTGGGCATCACCAAGCGCACGGACAAGGGCATCGAGCTGCGCGTGCACCCCAGCCTGGTGCCGACCAAGCGCCTGATCGCCAACGTGGAAGGCGCGATGAACGCCGTCGTCGTCCATGGCGACGCCGTGGGCACGACGCTGTACTACGGCAAGGGTGCGGGCTCCGAGCCCACGGCCAGCGCCGTGATTGCCGACCTGGTGGACATTGCCCGCCTGCACACGGCCGACCCCGAGCACCGCGTGCCCCCGCTGGCCTTCCAGTCGAACACGCTGGTCGCCGCAGGTGGCGAGCTGCCCGTGCTGCCCATGAGCGAGGTGGTCACCAGCTACTACCTGCGCATCCGCGTGGCCGACGAAGCCGGTGTGCTGGCCAAGATCACCAGCATCCTCGCCGGTGCCGGCATCAGCATCGATGCCCTGCTGCAGCGCGAGGCTGGCGAGGTGAGCGGCGACAGCGAAGGCAGCCAGGGCGTGCCGCAGACCGACCTGATCATCCTGACCCACGCCACGCGCGAAGGCGACATGGATGCTGCCCTGGCGCAGATCCAGCAGTTGCCCACGGTGCTGGCCCCTATCAACCGCATCCGCAAGGAAGAGTTGAACTAAGACACCCCCTGAGCGGCTGCGCCGCTTCCCCCTCTCTCGCACGCGGGAGGGGGACGACGCCCTCGCTGCGGGGCGGCCCTTGCTCGGCATCCCTGGCATCGGCCGCGCCCCGTCTCACAGAATACTGACGAGGAAGCGACATGCTTTATCTTTCCACGCGCGGCCACGCGGACCGCAAGCGCTTTTGCGACATCCTGCTCGAGGGCCTGGCGCCCGATGGCGGGCTGTACCTGCCCGAGCACTATCCGCAGATCGATGCCGCCCGCCTGGGCGAGCTGCGCAGCATCTACAAGGAGCAGGGCTATGCGGCCCTGGCCTTCGAGATCCTGAGCCTGTACATCGACGACATTCCGGCCGAGGATCTGCGCGCCCTGTGCGCCAAGACCTATACGCAGCAGGTGTTCGGCACGGCCGAGATCACGCCGCTGCGCCCGCTGGAAGACGGCCTGTGGCTCGAAGCCCTGTCCAACGGCCCCACGCTGGCCTTCAAGGACATGGCCATGCAGCTGCTGGGCAACCTGTTCGAGTACGAACTGGGCCGCCGTGGCGAGGAGCTGAACATCCTGGGCGCCACCAGCGGCGACACCGGCAGCGCCGCCGAGTACGCCATGCGCGGCAAAAAAGGCGTGCGCGTGTTCATGACCAGCCCGCGCGGCCGCATGAGCCCCTTCCAGCAGGCCCAGATGTTCAGCCTGCAGGATGCCAACATCCACAACATCGCCATCGAAGGCGTGTTCGACGACTGCCAGGACATCGTCAAGGCCGTCTCCAACGACCACGCCTTCAAGGCGAAGTACAAGATCGGCACGGTCAACTCGATCAACTGGGCCCGCCTGCTGGCCCAGGTCGTCTACTACTTCGCCGGCTACCTGCAGGCCACGCAGAGCAATGACCAGAAGGTCAGCTTCACGGTGCCCAGCGGCAACTTCGGCAACATCTGCGCCGGCCATGTGGCGCGCCAGATGGGCCTGCCGATCGAACGCCTGGTGGTGGCGACCAACGAGAACGACGTGCTCGACGAGTTCTTCCGCACGGGCGCCTACGTGGTGCGCGGCAGCGAGCACACCTACGAGACATCGAGCCCCTCGATGGACATCTCCAAGGCCAGCAACTTCGAACGCTTCGTGTTCGACCTGCTGGGTCGCGATGGACAGGCCACGCGCGAATTGTTCGCCGAGGGCGTGGCACGCCAGGGCCGCTTCGACCTGGGCGGCAACCCGCTGTTCCAGGAAGCTGCTGCCCGATACGGCTTCGTCAGCGGCAAGAGCACGCATGCCGACCGCCTGGCCACCATCCGGGATACCTTCGAGCGCTTCGGCACCATGATCGACACGCACACGGCCGACGGCGTCAAGGTGGCGCGCGAGCAGCTGCAGGTCGGCGTGCCCATGATCGTGCTGGAGACGGCACTGCCCATCAAGTTCGCCGCCACCATCGAGGAGGCCCTGGGCCGCCTGCCCGATCGCCCGGCCAAGTTCGAAGGCATCGAGGACCTGCCCAAGCGCGTGACCGACTTGCCGGCCGACGCCGAGCAGGTCAAGGCCTACATCGCCCGGCATTGCGACTGATGCCACGGCCGGGCTGTCCGCAGGTCCGCAGCTGGAGTGCATGGCGATGAAGGTCATCGGCTTTGCCGGCTACTCCGGCTCGGGCAAGACCAGCCTGGTGGAGCCCCTGATCACGCTGATGCGTGCGCAGGGGCTCAGCGTTTCGGTGGTCAAGCATGCCCACCACCATTTCGATGTCGATCACGAGGGCAAGGACAGCTGGCGCCACCGCAAGGCGGGTGCCTATGAGGTGGTGCTGGCTTCCGATCGCCGTCTGGCGCTGATGCGCGAATTCCCCCGGCCCACGGAGCTGTCGGTGCACGACATGCTGGCCGAGCTGGACCCCCTCGTGGACTGGGTGCTGGTAGAGGGTTTCAAGCACGCCGACCTGCCCAAGATAGAAATCTGGCGCGAGCAGCCCGAGCGCATCAGCGCCGGCAAGACCCAGGCGCCTTTGTTCCCGCACGATCCCCATGTGCTGGCCGTGGCAACCGATGCGCCGGCCCGCCTGCCCGAGCCGCCGCGCCAGCCCGTGCTGGACCTCAACGCGCCAGCGCAGATACTGCAATGGCTGCTGGATCAGGGGGAGCGCCTGCGCTACCGTGCACCTGACAGCGGCCAAGACTAGGAGAAAAACCATGCGAGCCCCGCTCAAGCCCCTCGATGAAGCGCTGGCCGAACTGCTGGCCCAGGCACTACCGCTGGCTGGCGATGACACCGTGGACTGCTTTGACGCCGATGGCCGCGTGCTGCGGGCCGACGCCGTCTCGCCGCTGCAGGTGCCGCCCCAGGACAACAGCGCCATGGACGGCTACGCCGTGCGCAGCGCCGAATGCACGCAGGGCAATGCCGAGCTGCCCGTCTCGCAGCGCATCCCCGCAGGCGCCGTGGGCCAGCCGCTGGCCGTGGGTACGGTGGCGCGCATCTTCACGGGGGCGCCGGTGCCCGAAGGTGCCGATGCCATCGTCATGCAGGAAGACTGCGAAGTCCTGGAAGACGGTCGCGTGCGCATCAAGGCGCGGCCCGAGGCCGGGCAATGGATACGCCGCTCGGGCGAAGACATCCGGCGCGGCGCCACCGTCATCGCGGCCGGTACGCGCCTGTCGCCGGCCGAGCTGGGCCTGGCCGCCAGCATCGGCCTGGCCTCTTTGCGCGTGGCACGCAAGCCGCGCGTGGCCCTGTTCTCCACAGGTGACGAACTGGTCATGCCGGGCACCGTGGCGCCCGAGCAGATGCCGCCCGGCAGCATCTACAACAGCAACCGATTCTTCCTTCGCGCCCTGCTGCAGCGCATGGGCTGCGAGGTCACCGACTTCGGCATCGTCCCCGACCGGCGCGAGGCCACTGTGGATGCTTTGCGCGAGGCGGCCCGCGCGCATGACCTGATCCTGACCAGCGGCGGGGTGTCTGTCGGCGAAGAGGACCATGTCAAGCCCGCCGTGCAGGCGCTGGGCCAGCTCGACCTCTGGCAGATCGCCGTCAAGCCCGGCAAGCCCTTCGCCTATGGCCGCGTGAACCGCGAAGGTGAAGGCTTTGCCCACTTCATCGGCCTGCCCGGCAACCCGGTCTCCAGCTTCGTCACCTTCCTTTTGCTGGTGCGCCCCTTCGTGCTGCGCCTGCAGGGCGTGCAGCAGGCGCTGCCGCGCTCGGTCGAGGTGCGCGCCGACTTCCATTGGCCGCGCGGGGACAAGCGCCGCGAATTCCTGCGCGTGCGCTACAACGAGGGCGGTGGCCTGGAGCTGTTCCGCAACCAGAGTTCGGGCGTGCTGACCTCGGCAGCCTGGGGAGATGGCGTGGTGGACAACCCGCCAGGCCAGGCCATAGCGCCGGGCGACCGGGTGCGCTTCATCGCCTTTTCGGAGCTGCTGTCATGAGCCAGGCCGTCCCCATCGCCATCACCATCACCGTGCGCTATTTCGCCTCCATCCGCGAAGCCCTGGGCACGGGCAGCGAAACCCTGTCCACCGAGGCCGCCACCGTGGGCGCGCTGCGTGAGGAACTGATTGCGCGTGGCGGTGCCGCCGCCGAAGCGCTGGCCCCTGGCAAGGCCGTGCGCATGGCGCTGAACCAGGTCCTGTGCGATGCCGGTGCCGCCGTTCGACAGGGGGACGAGGTGGCTTTCTTCCCCCCCGTGACCGGAGGTTGACCCAAATGACCACCGACAAGCCCGTGGACCAGGCCATCAGCGCACGCACGCGCAAGGCCCTGTCCGAAGCCAAGGCGCGCGGCGTGCAGCTGGGCCGCGCAGGCGCAGACAACCTGCGCGCCACCGTGGAAAAGCGCAAATCCACGGCCGATGCCTTCGCCCAGCAGCATGAGGCGCTGTTCGCCGAACTGCAGGCGCGCGGCCTGACGCACCGCGCCATGGCCGCCGAACTCAATGCGCGCGGCGTTGCCGCGGCCCGGGGCGGCGAGTGGACGCACGGTCAGGTGCAGCGCATCCTGAACCGCTACGCCGACCTGCGTTCGGCAACACTGTCTGCGGACGGCAGCAGCGGCAGCTGAATCCCGGCCAGCCGCTGCGCCAGCGCGGCCGATGCCGGCTGCATGGGCGCCCGCAGCGTTGCTCGCATTCGGCCCTGCTGCGCCAGCAAGGCCTTGATGGGGGCGGGGTTGGGCTCGGCAAAGCAGGCGGCGATGTGCGGCTGCAGCGGCTGCCACAGCGCACGGGCAGCGGGCAGGTCGCCGCGCTCCAGGCATTGCATCAGCTCGACGAAGTGCCCTGTATGCGCGTGCGCGCTGGCAGCAATCGCTCCCGCGCCGCCCAGGGCCAGCGTGAAAAAGATCTGCGCGTCTTCGCCGGCCAGCACCTGCAGTTGCCCATCGGCGATCAGTGCCTGGGTCTTGGCGGCATCGCCCCCGCAATCCTTGATGGCCACGATGCGCTCATGTGCGGCCAGCGCACGCAGCGTGGCCAGCTCCAGCACCACGCCGGTGCGGTAGGGAATGTCGTAGACGATGACCGGATGGGCGCTGCGCTCGGCAATCGCCGTGAACCACTGCAGCAGGCCTGCCTGCGACGGGCGTATGTAATGCGGCGCGGGCACCAGAATGCCGGCCAGCGGCAGGGCGTTCAGTGCCTGAACGCGGGCCAGCGCATGCCCCAGGTGGCAGTCCGAAACGCCCATGACCACGGGCATGCCATGGGCCGCTGAGAGGATGGTGGACAGGGCGGCATCGTGCTCCGCTTCGCTCAGCGCGGCGGCCTCGGCGGTCGAGCCGCAGGCCACGTAGCCGGCGATGCCGGTGGCGTTGTAGTGCTGCACCAGGGCGCGCAGCGCCCCGTGGTCCACCGCCGCCTCATCTCCAGGAAGAAAGGGCGTGACCAGCGGAAGCCACAGCCCCTGGAATCGGGCCTGCGGCGAGGTGGTGGAAGGCAAAGACATGGAAGATCCCTTCGGGTGATTCAAACAATGAACGACCGGACGCAGCCACCGGCCAGACCGAGGGCGGAAAGGCAGGCGCCTGAAGGGATGCGGGAAGGGGAGATGGAGGCTGCCGGGCCGGTTCCGTCGCTCATCTGGACGGAACCTCAGCTCCGGTCAGACGAGCTGGGGTTTGCAGGCTTTGCCCAGGCACAGGCACACGGCATCGCCGTGGCATGTGGGGAAGGCAAAGATTGCAGGCATGGCGCGCAGTGTAGCGCGCCTGAGCGCCTGGGTGGTGGCCTTCAGGCTGCGCCTTCGGCGCCGGTAGGGGGTGATGCATCGGGCAGCAGCGGTGCCTGCCACTCCAGCAGCTCGGCCAGGCGCTGCACGATCCAGCGTGCCTCGCCGGGGCTGACGATGGAGCCTTCGGCAGCCAGGCCGGCGTGCATGCCCAGCAGCACGCCTTGCTCCGAAGAATTGCCCGAGTGGTAAAGCGTCTGTGCCTGCTCGACCAGGTGGCTGGCCAGGTCCTCGCACAGTTCATAGCGCCCGACCACGTCTGCAATGGATGCTTTGAGCCGGCCGTGCCGGTCGGCATACAGGGCGGCAAAGCTCGGCGGCGGCTGTATCTGGCTGGTCTCGTCCATGGCGCGCCTCAATCGGGTTCGAACAGGCGTTCGAAGCGTGCGATGTCTTCGGCCAGCTCGCAGCTCACCAGCTGGCCCATCTTGCCGTCGCCCAGCCGGTGGGCTGCAAACAGCGTGGCCTTGCCGCGAAAGCCGTAGTCGGGCAGGTGGATGATGGTGTAGGGATGGGGCACGAACAGCTGGTGCTCGTAGACCACGCGCTGCTCGTTGCGCGGCGAGGGATAGAGCGTGTATTCGGGGGTGGTGATCGTGAGTGTGGCCATGCGTGGCCCGCCGCAGCAAAAAAGCGCTGGGGGCGGGGGAGGGCAATGCTACCGCGTTCATCGCCTTCTGGCGCGCCACCGGCCTGCGACAATGCGGGCATGCAAGCAGCCCGTGTATCCATCCAGACCGAGGATTTCGACGTATCGGCCGAACTCGCCGCCCTGCGCTCCGGCGACGCCCGCGTGGGGGCGGTCTGCAGCTTCATAGGCACCGTGCGCGACCGCAACGAGGGCGCCACCGTGGCCAGCATGGAGCTGGAGCACTATCCGGGCATGACCGAGAAATCCATCGAGGCCATCATCGACGAGGCCGTGCAGCGCTTCGGCATCCATGGCGCGCGCGTCATCCACCGCATCGGCCCGCTGCAGCCCATGGACCAGATCGTGCTCGTGGCCGTCACCGCATCGCACCGGGGCATGGCTTTCCAGGCCTGCGAATACATCATGGACTACCTCAAGTCGCTGGCGCCTTTCTGGAAGAAGGAACAGACGCCCGAGGGCGCGCGCTGGGTGGATGCGCGCGTCAGCGACGAAGAGGCGCTGGCGCGCTGGCGCCAGTGAGCTGACGCTTCAGGCCCTGCGCAGTGCGGCACCCCGCAACCATTGCGGCGGCCGGAACACCAGCAGGTTGCCGAACATCACCAGCAGCAGGCCACCCACGGCCAGCGGCGTCCACACATAGCCTTCGAAAAGTGCCGAGATACTGAGCGCAACGATGGGGAACAGCACCGTCGCATACGCCGCCTTCTCGGGGCCCAGGCGTCCGACCAGGGTCAGGTAGGCCGTGAACGCGATCACCGAGCCCGGAATGGCCAGGTACAGCCAGGAGCCCACATAGGTCCAGCTGGCATCGAAGCGCCAGGGCAGGCCTGCCACCAGCGCATAGCCGGTCAGCAGCAGCGTGCCGGCCAGCATGCCCCAGGCATTGGTCTGTGCGGGCCGCCAGCCCATGGACTGCAGCGAGGCCGACAGCATGTTCCCGCAGGAAAAGCACAGCGTGCCCAGCACCGCCCAGGCCAGGCCGGGCAGGCTGGCATGCCGGCCTTCTCGCAGCTCGGGCCAGAACAGCGCCACCAGGCCTGCAAGGCCGAAGAGGCTGCCGGCCAGCACATGGGGCACCAGCCTGCGGCCGTGGATGATGCGCGCCAGCAGCGCGTTCCAGAGATTGGCGCTGGAGAACACCACGGCGGCCAGGCCGCTGGCCAGCGTCTCGCTGGCATGCATGAAGCACACGAAGTTGAAGCTGAACAGGCACAGGCCCTGGGCCAGCACGCGCGGCAGCGCCGGGCCGCGTGGCACGCGCAGCTGGCGCGACCAGGCCAGCCAGGCGAACATCAGCACGGCGGCCAGCGCAAAGCGGTAGGCAATGGACAGCTCCACGGGCACGGTGCCCAGCTGCAGCTTCAGGGCGATCCAGGTCGAACCCCAGATCAGCACGACCAGGGCATAGAGGGTGGCAGTCATGGCCGGTGATGATGGCGCCGCAGGCTGGGCGGGCATGGCAGATTCCTGCGGTTTGATGGCCTGGCGCCATGCGTCGGTATGGCTGCGGGACCACAATCGCTGCCATGACGCCCACGCCGCTGCCCGAGCTGCCCTCCAGCCACCTGTGCCAGGTGCTGTCACGCTCCAAGGCCCGGCTGCAGCGGCGCGTGCGCCTGAGCGAGGGGGTGGAGCTGGCCGTCTGGGCCAATGTGGACGACGAGGTGCGCTACTGCCAGCCAGGCCACCACACCCTGTCGGTCTACCTGGCCGGCGGCGAGGGCTCGCAACTCAAGGCGCGGCCCGAGGCCATGGGGGCGCCGGGGCGCATCTGCATCTTCACGCCAGAGGATGAATCGCACTGGCTGGTGCGATCGCCCGTGCAGTTCCTGCACCTGTATGTGTCCGACCTGGCCTGGGCGGGGCGCGTGGTCCGCATGCTGGATGCCGAGCCCCGCTCGCGCACCTTGCGTGCGCAGATCTACGGGGACGATCAGGCCTTCCACGCCGGTGCCCGTGCGCTGATGCAACTGGACTGGCAGGACCCGCAGCAGCAACTGGCGGCCGATGCCATTGGCCAGCAGCTGGTGGACCGGCTGGTGCTGCAGTCCGCCACGCCGCGCCAGCTGCAGGCGCTGCAGCGGCCGCTGGGCGGGCTTTCTGCGGCCGTGCGGCGCAGGGTGCTTGCCCATATCGAGGCGCATCTGCATGACTCCAAGGCCGTGTCGCTGCCGGCACTGGCGAGACAGGCCTGCCTTTCCGAATTCCATTTCGCGCGCATGTTCCGCCAGAGCATGGGCTGCACGGTGCACGAATGGGTGCTGCAGCAGCGCCTGGCACGGGCACGGCGCGCCCTGTCTGCGCGCAACGTGCCGCCGCTGGCCGAGCTGGCGCTGGATTGCGGTTTTTCCAGCGCCAGCCACCTGGTGCGCAGCTTCCGGGCGCATTTGGGCGTTACGCCTACGCAGTTCTCGATCTTTCAGCGCAATGCTTGAAAAGGATGGCCGGCCTCGCCGGCCTTGATCTGGCGCAAGCGTCTGTCCTTGCGGGCCGGGCATGGCTTGAAATTTGCCCTGCCGGTATCAGATAAATCGCAATGACCCTGTTTCAGGAGCGAAAAGAAACACCATGCGAATCGACAAACTGACAACCAAGTTCCAGGAAGCCCTGGCCGACGCGCAAACGCTGGCCCTGGGCGGTGACCAATCTAATATCGAACCCCTGCACCTGCTCGTGGCGCTGCTGCGCCAGGACGACGGTCCGCGCTCGCTCTTGCAGCGCGCCGGCGCCAACGTGGGCCAGCTGCAGGCCGCGGCCGAGAAGGCTCTGGCCGATCTGCCGCGCGTGCAGCACCAGGACCAGGTGCAGGTCGGCTCCGAGCTGGGCCGGCTGCTGCAGGTGACCGAGAAGGAAGCCCTCAAGCGCGGCGACCAGTTCATTGCCAGCGAGCTGTTCCTGCTGGCGCTGACCGACAGCAGCGGCGCCTCCACGCGTGCGGGCCAACTGCTCAAGGAAAGCGGCGTGACGCGCTCCAGCCTGGAGTCGGCCATCAACGCCGTGCGCGGCGGCCAGACCATGGACAGCGCCGAAGGCGAAGGCCAGCGCGAGGCCCTCAAAAAATACACCATGGACCTGACCGAGCGCGCGCGCATCGGCAAGCTCGATCCGGTGATCGGTCGCGACGACGAAATCCGCCGCTCCATCCAGGTGCTGCAGCGCCGCAGCAAGAACAACCCCGTGCTCATCGGCGAGCCCGGCGTGGGCAAGACCGCCATCGTCGAGGGCCTGGCCCAGCGCATCGTGGCCGGCGAGGTGCCCGAAAGCCTCAAGAACAAGCGCGTGCTGTCGCTGGACATGGCGGGCCTGCTGGCCGGCGCCAAGTACCGCGGCGACTTCGAGGAACGCCTGAAGTCCGTGCTCAAGGAAGTGGCCCAGGAAGAGGGGCGCATCATCCTGTTCATCGACGAGATCCACACCATGGTCGGCGCCGGCAAGGCCGACGGCGCCATGGATGCGGGCAACATGCTCAAGCCTGCGCTGGCGCGCGGCGAGCTGCACTGCATCGGCGCGACCACGCTCGATGAATACCGCAAGTACATCGAAAAGGATGCGGCGCTGGAGCGGCGCTTCCAGAAGGTGCTGGTCGAGGAGCCCTCGGTCGAGGACACCATCGCCATCCTGCGCGGCCTGCAGGTGCGCTACGAGGCCCACCACGGCGTGGACATCACCGACCCGGCCATTGTGGCCGCGGCCGAGCTGAGCCACCGCTACATCACCGACCGCTTCCTGCCCGACAAGGCCATCGACCTGATCGACGAGGCTGCGGCCAAGATCAAGATCGAGATCGACTCCAAGCCCGAGGTCATGGACAAGCTCGAGCGCCGCATGATCCAGCTCAAGATCGAGCGCGAGGCCATGAAGAAGGAAAAGGACGAGGCCTCGCAAAAGCGCCTGCAGCTGATCGAGGAGGAACTCGGCAGCCTGGAGCGCGAGTACGCCGACCTCGAAGACGTGTGGAAGAGCGAGAAGGCCAGCGCCCAGGGCTCCGAGCAGATCCGCAAGGAGATCGACCAGATCCGCATCCAGATCGAGGAGCTCAAGCGCAAGGGCGACTTCAACAAGGTGGCCGAGCTGCAGTACGGCAAGCTGCCCTCGCTGGAAAAGCAGCTCAACGAAGCCCAGGCCAGCGAGCAGGGGCAGGGCGGTGCGCCCGCCCACAGATTGCTGCGCACCCATGTGGGCGCCGAGGAGATTGCCGAGGTGGTCAGCCGTGCCACGGGCATTCCCGTGGCCAAGATGATGCAGGGCGAGAAGGACAAGCTGCTGCGCATGGAAGACCGGCTGCATGACCGCGTCGTCGGCCAGGACGAGGCCATCTCGGCTGTGGCCAACGCCATCCGCCGTTCGCGCTCGGGCCTATCCGATCCCAACCGGCCCACCGGTTCCTTCCTGTTCCTGGGCCCCACGGGCGTGGGCAAGACCGAGCTGTGCAAGGCGCTGGCCGGCTTCCTGTTCGACAGCGAAGACCATCTGGTGCGCATCGACATGAGCGAGTTCATGGAAAAGCATTCCGTGGCCCGCCTGATCGGCGCGCCGCCCGGCTACGTGGGCTACGAGGAAGGCGGCTACCTGACCGAGGCCGTTCGCCGCAAGCCCTACAGCGTGCTGCTGCTCGACGAGGTGGAGAAGGCCCATCCCGACGTCTTCAACGTGCTGCTGCAGGTACTGGACGACGGCCGGCTGACCGACGGCCAGGGCCGCACCGTGGACTTCAAGAATACGGTCATCGTGATGACGAGCAACATAGGCTCTTTGCTGATCCAGGCCATGGTCGGCGAGGATTACGATGATGTGAAAGACGCGGTCTGGGGGGAACTCAAGAACCATTTCCGACCCGAATTCCTCAACCGTATCGACGAGACCGTGGTGTTCCACGCGCTCGACGCGAAGAATATCGAGTCGATCGCAAGGATTCAGCTCAAGCTGCTGGAGCGGCGTTTGGAGAAAATGGACCTTGCGCTGCAGGTGTCCGACCAGGCACTGGCCGAACTGGCCAAGGTGGGCTTCGATCCCGTTTTCGGGGCCCGGCCGCTCAAGCGCGCGATACAGCAGCGGATCGAGAATCCGTTGTCGAAACTGCTGCTTGAAGGGCGCTTCCCGCCCAAGAGCACGATTGCGGTGCATGTGGACCCGGTACAGGAACCGGGCGTATTCCGGTTCGATGCGGCAGACTCCGCCTGACGCACCGGGCCAGCCAAGAAAGGCTTTGCTTTGAACGATTTCGTCGCCACCCTGACCCGCTGGGCCGTTCGCATCCTGCTGATGCTTGTGGGCCTGGTCTTCTTTGTCAGCCTGCTCACCGCGGCAGCGCTGCTGGCCCTGGTCTGGGCCGTGCGGGCGCTGTGGGCCAGGCTCACCGGCCAGCCGGTCATGCCCTGGGCCATGCGCATGAGCCCGCGGGCTGGCTGGCAGACCGTCTACCGCTCCGGCTCCGAGTGGATGGCCCAGCGCCCGCAGCGCGCCTACGGCGCGGCTGAAGGCGGTGGCCGTCGCGCAGGTGCAGGCGCAGGCGTGCTGCCGGGAGCGGGCGAGGTGACCGACGTTCAGCCCCGTGAAGTGCGCGAGCCCTGAAGCGTCTTGCTGCAGCCTTTACGCGGCCTGCGCATCTTCGCGCCCAGGCCGCGCATATCGGCCCGTATAGTCTGTAACCCTCGGGAGCCCGTGCAAGGCTCCCTTTTTTTTCTCCGAGCCGTTCTGGCTGCTTGCCGCCGTATCCAGCCAACCCGCAGGCGGCCTGTGCAGCATGAGAGCGTCTGCCGCGTCTTCTTACCATTGAGCCCTATGACCCAGATGGATCTTCATCGCGTCTTCGAACTTCAGTACCAGGCCAGCCGGGCGCAGGTGGACGTGCCGCTGCTGGTGCGCCGCGAGAGGCTGCTGCGCATGCAAAAGCTGCTGGACGAGCACGGCCCCGTGCTGGCTGCCGCAGTGCAGGCCGACTTCGGCATGCGCTCGCCACGGTTGACCGAGATGGTGGAGCTGTTCGTGCTGCGGAACCTGCTCAAGCACACGCTGCGCCATCTGGCGCGCTGGTCGGGGCGCCAGCGGGTGCGCACGCCGCTGATGCTCATGCCGGGCCGTGGGTGGATAGAGCGCCAGCCGCTGGGCGTGGTGGGGGTGATCTCTCCGTGGAACTATCCGGTGCAGCTGGCGCTGGGGCCTGCCATCACGGCCCTGGCAGCGGGCAACCGCGTCATGCTCAAGCCCAGCGAACTCACGCCGCACACGTCGGCGCAACTGGCCGCGCTGGTGGGGCAGTTCTTTGCGCCCGAGGAGTTCGCCGTGATCGAAGGCGATGTGAGCGTGGCCACGCAGTTTTCGGGCCTGCACTTCGACCATCTGCTGTTCACCGGATCGACGGCCGTGGGCCGGCGCGTGGCCCAGGCGGCCGCAGCGCACCTGACGCCGACCACGCTGGAGCTGGGCGGCAAGTCGCCCTGCATCGTCTCCACCGACTGCGACCTGAAGGAGGCGGCGCTCAAGATCGCACATGGCAAGCTCGTCAACGCCGGCCAGACCTGCATTGCCCCCGACTACGTGCTGCTGCCGCGTGGACAGGAGGCCGAATTCGCCGAGGCCTTTCGCGCCGCCGCGCAGCGGCTGTTCCCGCGCTTTGCCGGCAACCCGGACTATGCCGCCATCCTCACCAAGCGCCACCTGGCCCGCCTGCGGCAGATGCTGCGCCAGGCCCAGGGCATGGGCGCCCATGTCGAATGGATGGAGGACGGTGGCGCCAGCCAGGAGGGGGCGGACATGGCCTGGGGTGATGCCGTGGAGCGCCAGATGGCACCGGCCCTGGTCTTCAATGCCACCAGCCAGATGCAGCTCATGCAGGAGGAGATCTTCGGCCCCATCCTGCCCGTGATCAGCTACGACAGGCTGGACGACGTGGTCTCGGCCATCAATGCCGGGCCCAGGCCGCTGGCGCTGTACTGGTTCGGCCGCGACGAGAAGGTGCGTGATGCGGTGCTGTCACGCACCATCAGCGGCGGGGTGACGGTCAATGACACCCTGCTGCACTTCGCGCACGAGAACCTGCCCTTCGGTGGCGTGGGCGACAGCGGTTGGGGTGCCTATCATTCGGAGCAGGGCTTTGCGCGGCTGAGCCATCAGAAGGCGGTGTTCGTGCAGTCGCGCTGGTCAGGGGCCGCCATGCTGTATCCGCCCTATGGTGCGAAGTTCGATCGCATCATGGAACTGATGCGCCGCTGGCTGTGAGCAAGGGCTCGATCGGGCGTGCTGCCGGGCATGCCTGCATCGTGAGGAATTGTCAACTGATTCCTTGGCGAGCCTTGTGTTGCATGCACTAGCTGCTCTTTTTTGAAGAGCACATAGCACATCCGATAGCCGAGGGCAAGAAAACGAGCACAGCCGTACTTGCGTGCATGGCTAAGGGGCTCGATGCACGCAAAAAGCGCGATTCCGGTGAAAATCACGCCCTTCTATTTTCACCTGTTTTCGTTTCGGTTTTTCCATGTCTAGTATCCAGGTTCGTCCAGCCACTCTCCGCGATGCAAAAGCGATTGCCCAGATCCATACTGCTTCCGCCATGGAGGCTTACCGAGGTCTGGTTCCCGATGACCAGCTCAAGAGCATGTCGTCGGTAGAAAAACGCCAGGCCTATTGGCGCGAAGCCATTGAATTTTGCGAGCCCCAGGTTCAGGTCGCCATCGATGGCGACAAGATCGTCGGCTTCGTCGGCTTCGACCGCTCGCGCGATGAGAAGTCGCGCCAGACCACCGGTGAAATCTGGGCCATCTATGCTGCACCTACCCACTGGAATCAGGGTGTGGGCGTGGCCCTGTGGGACGCCGCACGCGACGGCCTGCTTGAAGAAGGCTGCACCAATGTCACGTCGTGGGTGCCGCTGCGCAATGAACGCGCGCTGCGCTTTCACGAGCTCGCCGGCTTCAAGCGCGAAATGTCCACCGCCAAGACGGCCCAGGTGGGTGGTCTCAAGATCGAGGAAGTGCGGCTCAAGCGCGCACTGAACTGATCGGGTCTCCGACCCGCTTTCCCCCTAAATCACTCACGGAGCAGCAGGCCTTGTCCTCTTCCCAGAACTGGTCCCTGCTGCAATGGCAGGAGAACGAGGCCACGCAGGCAGCGCTGTGGCGCGCGGACAGCACCATGACCGCACCGCGCCGCATCGTCATCGCCGACGACAGCCTGTCTGCCGACAGCGCCTACCGCCTGGCCTGCGAAGGCCAGGCGATGCTGTGGCGCGGCGATTTCCAGAATGCCAGGCAATTGCTGTCGGCGCTGGGCCGCCGCCTGGACAAGCCTGCACGTGAGACGTCCGCCAAGGCTCGCCATCGGCGGGCCGGCAAGGAAGACGCCAAGCCTGTCTTTCCCCATGCCTTCCACCTGCACCGCCAGGCGCTGGCGCAGCGGGCACGCATTCTGTCCAGCGTGATGATCGAGCTCGATGCCAGCTGGCATTGCGCCCTGCGCCGCGCACCGGACTGGAGCGAGGCCTGCCGCGAGGCCTGGGGCGACATTCCCGCCGATCAGGGTGCGCGCAGCGTCATCGTTCCCTTGCGTGAACTGCTGGGCGCGCTGGGCGCGCATGAGTGGCGCAAGAAGGGCGTGGCCCTGGCTGTGCCGGGCATGCCGGAGTTCAGCATTCATCCGCACTACGGCGTGTTCTCCCCGGTGCGCGGCGAGTACCTGGATCTGGTGGCGCAGGCGCCCCTGCCGGCCGCAGCCCAGCAGGCCGATGCCGCAGTCTGGGATATCGGCACGGGCACGGGTGTGCTTTCCGCTCTCTTGCTGCACCGTGGCGTGCGGCAGGTGGTGGCCACCGACCTGAGCGACCGGGCCCTGGCCTGTGCGCAAGACAACCTGCAGCGACTGGGATTGGCGCAGCGCGTGAGCCTGCGCAAGGCAGACCTGTTCCCCGAAGGCCGGGCCGCCCTGGTGGTCTGCAATCCACCGTGGTTGCCGGGCAAGGCCAGCTCCCTGCTGGAGCAGGCCGTCTACGACGAAGGCAGCCGCATGCTGCGCGGCTTTGTGCAAGGCCTTGCAGCGCATCTGCTGCCGGGCGGCGAAGGCTGGCTGATCCTGTCGGATCTGGCCGAGCATCTGCAACTGCGCTCGCGCGAGCAATTGCTGGAGTGGATCGAGGCCGCTGGCCTGCAGGTCCTGGGCCGAGAGGACATCCGCCCACGCCATGGGAAGGCTGCGGACGCTGCCGATCCGCTGCACGCCGCACGCGCTGCCGAAGTCACCTCGCTGTGGCGCCTGGCGCCTCGCTGATCGCCGGCACCCACGCTTTCATCCCGGTCAGGCGCCTTGCGCTGCCATTGACTCGTTTGCCTCCTGGGGCAGCAGATGCTGCAGCCGCTCGCGCAGCGCATCCGCGCGCTCGTTGCCGGCATGCTCCTGCACGGTCTGCAGCAGCTGCAAGGCGGCGGCCTGCAGAGCCGCCAGGTCGCGCGCTTCGCGCAGCAGATGGCGCAGCACCTGGGCCTTGTCCTCATGGCGGTTGGCGAACATGCGCTCGCACAGGTCGAACAGATACATGCGTGTGCCGGCCAGATTCAGCGTGGCGGCAGGGCCTGGTGAAGCGGGTTCCCTGGCAGCGGCTGGCGCCATCGCGGGGCCATGCGGCTGGGGCGATGTTTCGATGGCATTGCCGGCCAGGCGCTGAAGATGGCCGCTGTCTATCAGTTGCTGTACCAGCTCCCTGGCCTGGGCACCCAGCACCTGCTGCAGCTGCTCCTCGGTGCGGCCATCGGCCATCAGCAGCACCGAGCGCTCGCGCAGCGGCAGGCTGCGCCGGCCGGGCTGCAGCTCTTCAAGGGCCTTGGCGGTTTTTTGCAGCAGCATGGTTAGGGCAGGGGAGTCCGACAAGCCCCGATTGCACGTTACATGAATGACCGTGGCGTGAAAAAGCCATGACAACTGGTCCGGTGCAACTTGCTGCGGCAAGGGCACAATCGCCTGCCGCCGCCTTGATGAGGGGCGATTCGAAGGGGCAGGCGGCCAATACGGGCCGCAGGAATATTGTTTGATCTGTAACAGGAAGACGGGGCTGCAGGCCCCGGAACACAGCTGATGAGACTGTTGCTGGCGCCCATGGAGGGCTTGCTTGATTTCGTGCTGCGCGATGTGCTCACGCGCGTGGGCGGTGCGGACCGCTGCGTCTCTGAGTTCATCCGCGTCACGGGGACGCTGCTGCCCGACAAGGTATTCCTGCGCACCATGCCGGAATTGAACAATGGCAGCCGGACGCTGGCGGGGGTGCCCGTGCGGGCCCAGTTGCTGGGATCGGACCCGGACAGTATGGCGGCCAACGCGGCCAATCTGGCGCGCCTGGGGCCGGAGGGCATCGACCTGAACTTCGGCTGCCCGGCCAAGGTCGTCAACCGCCACGGCGGCGGCGCTGCGCTGCTGCAGGACCCGGAACAGATTGCGCGCGTGGTGGGCGCCGTGCGTGCCGCCGTGCCAGCGGCCATGCCCGTGTCGGCCAAGATGCGGCTGGGCTTCAACGACACCGCCCTGATGACCGAATGCGCCCAGGCCATGCAGGCCGGCGGTGCCTGCGAAATCGTCGTTCATGCCCGCACCAAGCTCGATGGCTACCGCCCGCCCGCCTACTGGGAGATGATCCCGCGCATCCGCGAATCCGTGACCGTGCCCGTGGTGGCCAACGGCGAGATATGGACGGTGCAGGAGGCGCTGCGCTGCCGCGAGCAATCGGGTTGCAGCGACCTGATGCTGGGGCGGGGAATCGTTGCCGACCCGGGCCTGGCGCTGGCCATTCGCGCCGCCGTTGAAGGTGAGCAGACCCCGGCCGCCGAGGTGTGCTGGAGCGACCTCGTGCCCCAGGTTCAGCGCTTCTGGGACATGGTCTGCGAGGACTTGGAGCCGCGCCAGCGCGCAGGCCGTCTCAAGCAATGGCTGAACCTGCTGCGCCGCCGCTTTCCCGAGGCTGAGCAGGCCTATCAGGAGGTGCGCACCCAGACCGATCAGCGCGAGATCACCCTCTGGGTCCAGGCGCTGGCTCGGCGCCAGGAGTGGGCGGGGTTGTAGCGCTGTCGCCCGCCTACAGCAGGTGGTCCGGCGCCAGCGGGCCCAGGAGCTTGAGCATCAGGCGCAGGCCCCAGCTGGCATCGGGCTCGCTGTGCTCGTCGGCGCGGTCGCTGTCTTCCGAGGCCCGCCAGACCAGTCCTCCATCCTTGTCGATCTCCACGCGCCAGCTGCCGTCCTGCAGGCCCTCGTCAATACTTTGCGTGGCCAGCCTGCCGAACTCGCGGCTGGCGATGAGCAGGGCGATCTCGGTGTTCTGCAGTTGCGAGCGCAGGTCCAGATTCATCGAGCCGACTGCCACCAGGTGACCATCCACCACCAGCAGCTTGGAATGCAGCATGGCGCGCGAGGCACCCGTGGCGCCTGAAGGACCGCCACCGCCACTGCTGCCCGAGCCAAACGCAGAGCGGACACTGGCCGCCGTGCTGCGCATCTCATAGAGTTCAACGCCCATCTCCAGCAGCGCCTTGCGGTGGCGTGCATAGCCGGCATGGGCCAGGGGCGCGTCATTGGAGGCCAGTGAATTGGTCAGGATGCGCACGCGCACCCCGCGTTGCCGCGCGCCGCGAAACGCCTCCATCATGTCCGGACCGGGCACGAAATAGGGCGAGACCACCAGCAGATCGCGCCGCGTCTTGCGGACCAGGGCCAGCAGGCCGTCCACTACCGAATCGGCCTCCAGCACTGGGCGCGCCGCCTGGCGCAAGGCCGGAGTTGGCTGGCCCATGGGCAGCGTGCCAGCAGGCTTGGCCTGCGGGCTGTTCGGGGCGGGTGTGGCTGGCGCAGACGCGTCCGCACTGGTGCTCGGGCTGTCATCCCTGTCCAGCGGGATCTTGGCCGGCTGGTCCACCAGCACGGCGGCCGAGGCCCAGGTCCATGGCGCCTTGCGCAAATCCATGGGCTGCTGGTCCCAGATGATGCGGCTGTGTGCGGCGGCCTGCTCAGCCGTCTTTGCCTCTTTGGCGGCAACGGCAGGCGTAGGGTCCTCGTCCTGCGCCTGATCGCCATCATCGGCAAAGCGCTCGCGCAGCTGCTTGAGCTCCTTGAGACTGATGAGCGACTGAACCGGATAGGCGCGCGGGTTGTTCCAATAGCTGTCGAAGCTGCGTGACAGATCGCCGACCACCGGCCCCGCAGCCAGCACGTCGAGGTCCACGAAATTGCTGGCGCTGTCCGCGTCGAAATACGCATCGCCCAGATTGCGCCCCCCGATCACGCCCATGGCGTTGTCGGCAATGAAGAGCTTGTTGTGCATGCGCTGCTGCGCCCGCTGGAAATCCGTCAACAGCGTATAGGCCCGCCCCAGCACGGAACTGCGTGCGCCCGCCAGCGGGTTGAACATGCGCATCTCTATGCCCGGCACAAAGGCCAGCCGCATGACCTGCGCATTCGCACCCGTGCTGTGGAAGTCGTCCAGCAACACCCGCACCCGCACGCCACGCCGCGCCGCCTCCACCACGCCGCGCAGCAGGCGCTGCGTGCTCTCGTCGGCATGGATGGCGTAGTACTGCAGGTCCAGCGTCTGCTGCGCTCCCTCGACCAGGGCCAGCCGTGCGCCGTAGGCGGCCTGGGCGCCGGACAGGAGGGTGAAGGCGGAGGTGGACTGTTTTGCGCCCGTTTCGGCACGTTGCAGCTCCAGCAAGCGGCCTAAAGGCGTTGACTGAGGGGGCGCGACCAGCGCATGGGTCACGGGTCTTTCCACGTCGTTCGGCAGCCCCGCGCATCCTGTGGATGCCAGAAGTGCAAGCAATGCCATGCCCATGAGCGACTTGCGCAACCGGTTCAAGGGTAAGGACGAGTCGCTCATGGTGATGAAGGCTGGGGAAGAGTCTGTAAGGGGACGGCGCCTGTGGATTTTTGCATGTTCCATCTGTAGCAGATGTGGCCGAAAACGCGTCAAGCCTGCCAGACCAGTCTGGCGCCAAGACAGGCGGTGGCCTGTGCCCGCTGAACGGTCCACTGCGCTGCGAAGTGGAAAGTAATAATCAAAATATGTCTTTTTGCAAGCTTCTGTTACCGCCGCCAACGCAGGCAAAAGGCTTCACCTTGATCGAGTTGATGGTGACGCTAAGCATTGCCGCTGTGCTGGCGATGCTGGCAGCACCTTCCATTGGCGACTACATCGTCAAAAGCAAGATGAACGGCGTGGGTGGAGAGTTCTCGGGGAGCATCCTTCGGGCCAGGAATGAATCTGTAAGCCGCAACACCTGCGTCACCATGTGCATGAGCAGCAAGGCGGGCGATGCGGCACCTGTCTGCACGACTACGGGCAGTGACTGGCAGGTTGGCTGGATTGCCTTTTTGAATACCAGTTGCGATGCCTCTGCTACCAAGCCTGCTGTGGATGGTGATTTGATCTTCGCGCGGGTGGCCAACGGCAGCGACGTACTTCTTTCTGCCGCAGGCACTAAGCCGCTCAGAACCATCATGTTCAACTCATCCGGCTCTCCGTCCTTGCCGAGCTCTTCCCAGTTTGGCTTGTTCTATCAGGACAAAGACAGTGCCTACACCAAGAGATACGGCTCCAATATCTGCATAGATGCCCAGGGGCGTTCCAGGAGCATCCCGGGCAACAAGTCCTGCTGAGGGCCAAGAATGAAATTTGCTCATTCAATGACGCGCCGCACCGATGAAGGCGTGACTCTGATCGAGATGATGGTCGCGCTGATCATTCTGTCTATTGGCTTGCTGGGCTTGGCGGGGCTGCAGGCTGCCACGACGAAGTACCGAATCACCACCATGTCCCGCACAGCAGGGACCGGTCTTGTGTTCGATCTGTCCGAACGCATTCGCATCAACGCCGATGCCGCAGGCCCGAGCTTCATGCAGGAGGGCAGTAGCACGACCTCTCTGTACACGATTACCGCGGACTGGGCCACGCAGCAAAAGAACAGCAACTTTACCGTGACCAAGAATTGCAATTCCGCGGCCTGCAGTTCCAGTGAACGTGCCACCTTTGATCTACTGAGTTGGCGTCAGAAAGTTCGCGAAAGCATGCCGCAGGGATCCGCCATGCTTTCGGGCAACAAGCGTGACGGTATTGCCGTGACCCTCATGTGGTTCGACAAGGAGTTCACCGACGGCAGCTCGGATGCCACATTGCAGAAGGCACCCACCTGCAATGCCGACCAGAGCGGCATGGCTCGGCAGACCTGTTGTCCGGCAGAGGCCAAGGCGGTCGAAGGGGTGCGCTGCTCCCGTTTTTCTTTCGTGCCCTGAGCTATGAAAACGCACATCCAGCCACAGCGTGGCATGACTCTTGTGGAGCTGATGGTGGCACTGGCCATCAGCATGGTCATCATTCTTGCCGCCGTTTTTGTGTACATGGCATCAGTGGATTCCCAGCGCGCCCAGGACCGCAGTACTGTCAGCACCGAGACGGGGGCATTTGCCATGCAGATGATGGGGCGCGCAATTATGAATGCCGGCTTTTATCCGGCGCCAGCGATGCCCATCCCGGTGGATGTAAGCCAGACCGGTATGTATGACACCTATCCGCCCATCCCTGCTGCTTCGCGGGTGTCTACCGATTGGGCGGATCCGGCCAGCGGCTGGCCTCCCACCGCCTTTCAGACCGGGATCTATGGCTGCGATGGTGCAAAGCTTGACGTTGCCACCAGCCTCTGCGGGACGGAGACCGCCAATGACCCTGATACCCTCGTGATCAACTACTTCACCAGCGATTCGATGGGAGGTGCAACGGGTTCGCGTTTCGATTGCACGGGTCGGGACGTGGCTTCCGACCCCAGCAACAGCGAGCGCAACAAGGACGCCGAGGGCGTGACCATCGCTGATGGAAAGCCTCCACGCCTGCCCCTGTTCGGCTCCAACCGCTATGCGCTCAGCGCAGGCACTGTATACGTGGGACAGACCGAAGTGAACACCAAGAGCCTGGTTTGCAGCGGCAATGGCAAAAGTCCGCATGGCACCGCTGACAGCACCGCCTATCAGCCGCTGCTGGCGGGTATCGAGGACCTGCAATTCACCTATGGCGTGTATTCGTCGGAGCAGACGCTTTCACCGGACCGCTTCTATACGGCTGCACAGGTCAATGGTCTGTCGAATGCCAGCATCAACGGTGTCACCATGACGGGCTGGCAGCGTGTTGTCTCCATCCGGGTCTGCATCCTTACCAAGACGCTCAATGGAAAAACCCGAATCGCGGACAAGTCTGGCAGTGAACGGAAGTATGTGGATTGCCAGGAAGTGGAAAAAAACCAGCCGACAGGAGAGACCTATACCCGGCTTGTCCAGGTTTTCGGTGCCCGCAATGGCCTGAAGCAAAGTTACTAGGTCGCGTGATCATGTCGTCGCAACAAAAAATCAATCATCAACGTGGCGTGGCGCTGGTTGTCGTGATGCTGCTGCTGGTTGCCATCACGGGCATCACGCTGTGGATGGTCAAGCAATCGACCTTGTCCGAGGGGTTGGCACGCAATCAGCAGGATCAGGAGGCTGCACGCCAGGCGGCCGAATCGGCATTGCGGGACGCGGAGCGGGACATCCTGAATGTCGAGACCGCGTTGCGCACCAATGCCTCCTGCTCTCGTGGAGTTCAGGAGCTCAATCCCAACGACTTTTCTTCCACCTGCAAGGGCGGGCTTTGCTACATGGCTGATGCCAGCTATACGACCACGGACTGGGCTACCGCCGCCAAGGACAACGCCACAGTTGCCGAGCCCTGGTGGCCTACCGGAAAAGGGGGGCTGTGGAATGACGATTTTGACTCCAAGCCCAGTCGAACACCGGTCAAGGCAACCAACTGCAATTTTACGGGAGGCGTGCCGCTTGGAACATATACAGGCGTTGCAGCCATTACGGGTGTGGCCGTGCAGCCCGAGTACCTGATAGAGATTTTCCGCAGAAAGCATGTACGGATGAATCTTGATGAAACCCTGGTCACATCGCGGGGCGAGAACGCAAATCAGTGGTCGTATATGTACAGGATTACAGCCCGTGGCTTTGGCTACTCGCAACGCACGCAGGTGGTGCTCCAGACCATCTACTTTCCTTGAGGTGAGGGAAAAATGAATACAAGAAAATCATTGTTGGCCTTTGTGGGTGGCTTGGTGGCTGCGTTCGCCTGCACTGCCGTTGGCGCGAGTCCGCTGGAAGTGTCCAGGCCACGTCAAGGCGTTCCGCCGAACATCGTCACATCGGCCAACAAGCCGATGATCATGCTCACGGCTTCGAAGGACCACACCTTGTTCGGGCCGGTTTACACGGACTTTGAAGACCTCGATGGCGATGGAGTGATCGACACCACCTTCAAGCCCGACTTCAAGTACTACGGCTATTTCGATGCCACGAAGTGCTATGCCTATGAAAGCGGCATCTTCGTGCCCAAGGTGCTTGCAACCAAAACAGAGGTCACCACCGGGTCCGTCAAATCCACCAAGTTCAGTTGCCCGGCAACGCAGTCGTACTGGAGCGGTAATTTCCTCAACTGGGCGACGATGACGCGCCTGGATACTGTGCGCAAGATGCTTTATGGAGGTTTTCGCAGCGAGGACAAGAACGAATCCACGGTGCTGATGGGCTCCAGGCTGGTGCAGGATGCGCACTCCTTCGTCAAATACTACCGTGGCACGGATATCCGTGATTACACGCCATTCTCGACCACTGATCTGATAAAGACGACGGGCGCCAATGCCAATGTTTATGCAGGCCTGAGCATGTGTGTCACGGGCAGCAGTGAAAATCCTGCCTTGTCGGAACCCAATATCCGGCTGGTCAAGGGCAATGTCAGATTCTGGTCCACCGTGGAGGTCAAGCTCTGCCGCTGGAGAGATGACACGGACAACTACAACCTGGGCACCTTTGGCCCCAAGCTGGCGCGCTTTTATTCCGATACAGACAAGGGCAACGGTGGGGTCAAGCATGAAGAGAAGATTCCTTCGAAGACTGCGGACGGAGCCACCTATTCCGGCGTAGGCCCTGACCTGACGGTGAAGGTGAAGGCCTGTGTTCCCAGCCTGCTGGGCGATGAGCGTTGCCAGGCCTATCCGGCGGACTCCACATCCAACTACAAGCCTTATGGCCTGTTGCAGGAGTTCGGCTATCCGAGCACCAGCAACGCTGCGGCGCGCGTGGAATTCGGCCTGATCACGGGCAGCTACGACAACAACCATACGGCGGGTGCATTGCGCAAGAACATCCGCGATCTGGACGACGAGATCAACCGCACCACCGGTGTCTTCTGCCACAGCGAATCCTCGAAATGTGCAAAGAAGCTGGACGACCTTCGAGAAACGGGCAAGGGTGCCATAAAGACCTTCGACTCCATCATCCTGTTCGGACGCAATGGCACCTCGTATGGAAACGGCAAGACGCCCAGCAATTCTCCCGACGGGGATTTGCCGGCCTGGGGCAACCCCATAGGCGAGATGGTGGTGCAGGCCCTGCAGTACTACGCCTACAACGGCAGCAGTCCTACGCCCAACAATCCGTCATCCAGCAACAACGACACGACGGCGGGCATGCCCGTGGCGACATGGGCCGACCCGCTGGCCACGACGGATGCGCGTGCAAAATATGGCAATGCCATCTGCAGGCCCCTCAATATCCTTGCGTTCTCGTCCAATGCGCTGAGTTTTGACGGCCAGGCAGGAACGGCCTTTGGCACCTTGTCGAATACCACTGGAAATCTGGATTCCTACGTCAACAAGATCGGGGATGCCGAAGGGTTGACAGGCACATCGCGCTCCGTAGGCTCGGTGGGCGGCAAGGGGCTGACAGCGGCGGACGACAAGAATGCCTGCTCGGCCAAGACCGTGGGCACGCTGTCGGACGTCAATGGCATCTGTCCCGAAGCGCCCGCTATGGGCGGAACCTACCAGGTGGCAGGCGCCGCGCTCTATGGCAACACCGCCAAGATTCGCACTATCTCCAATCCGCCCTCGGATCTGGGCACGGTGGAGAACGCACTCAAGGTCCGGACCATGGCCGCCTCGCTGACCGGTGGCTCTCCGCGAATCGACGTACTGATCCCTGGCAGCAATCCCAAGAAATATGTCTATATCACGCCTGAGAGCGTGCAGGACGGCGGAAATGTCAGTGCGCCGTTGACCTTTGCCTCCATCAGTTCCGGCGAGTTCTATGGTTCCTTCATCGTCACCTGGAATGACATTCTGATGGGCGGCGACTACGACATGGATATCACCGGCTTCCTGCGCTACGACTTGATTGCAAATGCCAGTTCGCCTTCTGGCTGGGATATCAAAATCACCACCGACATCCCGGGTGTCTGCGGGGGCAGTCCGGGAACCCATGGCTTCAGTATCATTGGGGTGCAAACGGGCGGCAAATCCGCCAATGGGCGATACCTGACCCACCAGCACTACAGCAGTGGCAAGCTCAAGGGCATGCCCGATACCTCCCAGTATCTCTGCGGTGATGACAGCTACCGCAAGCGGCTGATTGGCACCAAGACGTATGACGGCACGGTCTGCAATGTCACCGGCAATGGCACGGTCTCGTTCAGCGACGGCAGCAGCAGCAAATTCTCCGCCTACTGCACGGTCAAGAACGAGGACTATCTGGTGCCCATGACCTTCAACATGGTTGGCGAGACGGATGCACTGATCAAGGACCCGCTGTGGTACGCAGCGAAATACGGCTACTTCCGCTCCAGCGAAAAGCTGTCAAACGGCACCTACAGCACACTGACCATGCCGCCCAACCAGGCCAGTTGGGACAGCCTGAGCAGCGATGGAAACTCTGGCTCGGATGGTGTTCCGGACGGCTACTTTCTCGCACGCCGTCCTGAAATTCTCGAGGCCCAGTTGCGCCGGGTGCTGGATGCCGTGGCGAAGGACTCGAATGCGGCTCCAGCCATCTCGTCCTCTCAGTTCGTGTCAGGCAGCTACAAGTACGTGGCCAAATTCGACAACGCGACCTATTCGGGCGCGCTGGAGGCCTACAAGATCGATGCAGACGGCAATGTCGGCGCCAATTACTCGTGGGAAGCCGGGCTGATGCTCAAGACCGCTGCGGCGGGTGGCACGCGCGCCATCATCACCAACAGCGGCAATGGCAGCAATGCGGGTATCGCCTTGCGCTGGGACTCCCTGACCGACGCATATAAAGAGCAGATGACCACGGCTTCAGCCAACAAGCTCAGCGTGGACAACGCCAAGCTGGCCTTGAACTATGTGCGCGGCGACCAATCTCTGGAGGGCGCCTCCGCTCTGCGCCAGCGTGGCAATAGTCTGCTGGGCTCCATCGTGAACGGCACACCCTGGATACAGGATCGCCCTCAGGCGCTGATTCAGGGCAATGCCGACTACACCAAGTTCTATGGCGACAACCGTAGCCGCAAGAAGCTGCTGTGGGTGGCTGCCAATGACGGCATGCTGCACGCCTTCGATGCGGAAAATGGCAATGAGCTGCTGGCCTATGTGCCGGGGGTGCTGGCCAATCGCCTGCCCGAGCTGCCGCTGCAGCGCGACACTTCCAGTCGCACCAAACTCAACAACGCCAATTTCACACTGGATTCCACCGAGACCTTGCCGCAGGGCACGATCTGGCCCTATGTGGACGGCAATCCTTTTACGGCGGACGTCTTGGTGACATCGGGCTCCAAGTCGGTGTGGCGGTCTTATGTCTTCGCATCGCTGGGTCGCGGTGGACGCGCCGTGTTTGCTCTCGATGCGACCGACCCTTCGAGCTTCTCGGAGTCCAATGCGTCCAGCATCTTCAAATGGCAATTCACGTCGGACGATGATGCGGATCTCGGCTATATCACCGGCGATGTGGGTATCCATACCACCAGCAATCAGGCCACACCCGTGGCGAAGATGAACAACGGCCAGTATGCGCTGCTGCTGGGCAACGGCAACAGGTCTCCCGGTGGCAAGGCGGTGCTCTATATCCTCTACATGGATGGCCCTTCGAGCGGCAGTTGGAGCGGGCGCTATACCAAGATCGTCGCCGATGCTGGCACCGGCAATGGCATGGCCATGCCACGCTGGGAGGACTACAACGGCGACGGTACGGCCGATGTGATCTACGCAGGGGATCTCAAGGGCAATCTGTGGAAGTTCGATGTGTCCAGCACGACGGCAGACAACTGGGGCGTAGCCTACAAATCCACGTCGTCCGCCAACCTTCCCTTGTTCCGAGCCCAGTACACCACGGGCACCGGAGCCTCGGCTGTCACGACGCAACTGCCCATCACAACAGCGCCGCAGACCTTGTTCATGGGGCGTGGCGGCATGCTGGTCACCTTCGGTACTGGCAATGCATTTGAAACCGGGGACTTCCCTGCGACGGGCACCACGCAACGCGTCTATGGCATCTGGGATCGCCCTGGTATGCCCACGTCAAGGGCGTTACCGGCCTGGTCGGGCAGCACGCTGGTGTCCCGTGCATATACGCGCGATAGTGCGGGCAATGTCTACCTATCTTCCGATGGAACGGCGCTGGACTGGTCACAGCACGATGGCTGGTACATCGCCCTGCCTGGCTCGGCCGAGGCCGTGCTCGCCGATCCGTCGCTGGATGCGGGCGTGCTTTCTCTGGTGGGGGTCCGGCCCAAATCGGATTCCAACCAGTGCTCGGATACGCCCAACACGACCCTTTACACTATCGATCCTATTTCCGGACGTGCCGAGCGCAATGTGCAAGGCACGATGGTGGTGAACTCCAAGACGGTCATCATCGCCGGCAAGGACATTGGCGGTGACCAGCGCGTGCGCGTGGTGAATGACCGCTCCAAGAAGCCCTTCACCAAAAACTGCAAGGCGGGCGAACCTGGATGTACTTGCACGGGCAGTACCTGCGAGAAGGCCTCACCCACCTGCGGCCCTGGCATGGGTGCCAAGCGTGTGGTGGGCCGCAATGCGGACGCCATCATGTGCTTCAGTTCTTCTCCCCGCATGCAGTGGCGTGATGTCCCCGGCCTGAGGACCAATCAATGAAAAGAGATTCTCGATTGATGGCGGGTTTCACGCTGATCGAACTGATGATTACCGTGGCCATCGTCGCCATCTTGGCCTCTGTGGCCTACCCCTCCTACAAGGAATATGTGGCCAAGAGCCGCAGGTCCGAGGCCAGAACCGTTCTTTCGTCTGCTCAGCAGTGGATGGAACGGTTCTATTCGGAGAATTTCCGCTATGACAAGAACAGCGCTGGAACCGCCGTGACCAATTCTGCGCTGTTCCCTGCATATTTCTCGGTATCTCCCCCCAAGGGGCAGGGCACAGCGGTCTATGACATTTCGGTTGTGGTGACTGAGGATGTGCGGGATGCCTACTCCATCAAGGCCGTGCGAAAGGCATCTGCCGGCATGGCCTCGGATCGCTGCGGCGATTACTACCTGGACCAATATGGCCGCAAGGACTTGAAAGAGTACAGTGACAAGTATTTCGCCAACAAGCAGGCGGCCATGGACTACTGCTGGCGATAGTTGGCAGAGGGCCTAGGCTACCGCTGACCTCCTAAAATGGTCTCCAAATTGTCCTCGCAATGGATGGCTCAGGCCATCGAGCTTGCCACGCAAGCGCTGTTCAGAACCTCCCCCAATCCTCGGGTCGGCTGCGTCATCGTCGACTCCCGGGGGGTGTTGCTGGGTCAAGGCGCCACCCAGCGCGCGGGAGGTCCGCATGCCGAAATCATGGCCTTGCGCGATGCCCAGTCCCGAGGGCACTCCGTGCGAGGCGCCACTGCCTATGTGACCCTGGAGCCCTGCGCTCACCATGGCCGCACAGGGCCGTGCTGCGATGCGCTGGTGGAGGCCGGCATCGGCAAGGTCGTGGCGTCGTTGACGGATCCCAATCCCCGCGTGGGTGGCCAGGGCTTTGAGAGGCTGCGCGCCGCAGGGGTCGAGGTTGAGATTGGTGATGGCGCAGATCAGGCGTGGGAGCTGAATCTGGGTTTTTTCAGCCGCATGCTTCGTGCCAGGCCCTGGGTGCGCGCCAAAGTGGCGGCTTCTCTGGATGGCATCACTGCATTGAGCAATGGGCAGAGTCAGTGGATCACCTCTGCCGAAGCCCGGCATGATGGCCATGCCTGGCGCGCCCGTTCCTGTGCGATCCTGACGGGCATAGGCACGGTGCTTGCCGACAATCCTCGCCTGGATGTCAGAGAGGTAGAAACGTCCCGGCAGCCCATGCTCATCGTGGTGGATAGCCAGCTCCAGACACCTCCGGATGCACTCTTGTTTGCTGCGCAACGCAAGGTCGTCATCTACACGGCAGTCAGTGATTTGGCATCAAACCGCGCGCTTGCGCTGCTGGAGCGTGGAGCGCAGTTGCAGTATGTGCCTGATGGTCTGGGGCGTGTGGATGTGCCCGCCATGATCCATGATCTGGCCAGGCTGGAAGTGAATGAGCTGCACGTCGAGGCCGGCCATCGGCTCAATGCTGCGCTTGCCGAAGCAGGGCTGGTAGACGAATGGTTGGCCTATCTGGCGCCCAAGCTTCTATGGAACGGAGCCGGTTGGGCCGATATGCCCTCTTTGAGCAGACTGGCCGATGCTCAGGCCATGTCATTCCATTCAGTCTCAAGTGTGGGAGGCGACCTGCGGGTGCTTCTCCGCAAGGTAGGGGCGGATCGGCTTGGGTTGAGCTGCGCAACCTGAGGCGTCATGCGCAGCCGCAGCTACTGCTACCGCCCCCAGCACTCCACCGCAGTGGTATTCACACCCAGGCCGAGCGCATCACGCTCGCCCGTATGGGTCAGCGTGAAATCGCCACATCGGTCACCGAACTGGGAGCCGCGGCGTGTGGCGATCAGGGTGTAGGTGTCGTCGTCGTGGCCGCTGGTTGACAGGAAGTCGATGGTGTAGCGCTTGCTGGAGTCGTGGGCCCAGGTCAGATCTGCTGGCAACTCGGTGGGGTAGGTGCCGTTGGCGGTGGCGGCGCGCTCCAGCCATTGCTGGGCCTGGAGCAGGCCGGCGCGGGCGTCGGCGCGGTGGACTGCGCGGATGTACTCGTTGTAGCTGGGCACGGCGACCGTGCCGAGGATGACGATGACGGCCACGACGATCATGAGTTCGATGAGCGTGAATCCTGGGGATTGAGGGCGGCGCATGTGGTGCCTCATTTCATTTGGCGCCAGCTGGGGCGCAGGGATTGCTCCGGCATGCGGGCGAGTACATTGCGGCGGTCTTCGGCGTCGTAGCCGATGGCGTGATGGCCCTTGTGGAGCAAGGCCTGGGATCCCCTGGCGACGCTTGCGCGCGAGACCTCCTCATCTGCCGTGCCGTAGACCCCATCGCCGTTGCTGTCCATCAACGGAACGCCGGGTCGCTTGCCATCCATGATGTTCATGAATGTCAGGAATTGGCGCTCCTCGCTCGCATTGCAGGCGTCGGGCGGGCTTGCGCTTTCGCCGGGGCGTTTGGGGGATCCGGCAGGTATCTGGCTGTAGATCGCGAGGATGTTGCTGCCGTCGTAGAAGCCCATTGGCTTGAGCAGGCGCTCGCCCGGCAGGGGCAGGTCCATGTACCAGCCTTTGTGCCGCGTCCAGTCGAGGTCGGTCGTGGAGTCAACGCGCCAGAAGCCTTGGCCGGCCGCCGCTACCGGCTGATGGTTCACCGAGCGCCTGGCCAGTTCTCCGATGCCTGAAACGGGTGCCGCTCGCTGTCCGTCAGGCTGCCTGCAGTCCGAATCCTTGCCATCGAGGCAAGCTTGCACTCTGCCGTCCGCGAGCAGCCTGTAGCGGGTGCTGTCGAGGATGGAATAGATGCTCTGGACCGCTGTGTTGCCAGAATCCTGCCGCGTGATGTGGCGTCCGGTACCGAATGCCACCAGCATGCCGCCTGCCGTCAAGCGCTCGCGCCCTTCTTTGGCATTTTTGCTGGCCCTGCGCCGGTCATTGGCGCGTACGGAAGGAGGGGCGGTGATGGCTTGACGCAGGTTGCGAGTGGCCGATGGAGAACTGCCACCCCAGGCTGTGTACAGCGGCCGGCCGTCGAAGGCCACGCCCCAGCGGGAGGAGGCACCGCTGGCGATGAGGAATTTCCACAGATTGCCCTGGATGTCACCTGCGTAGACCACATCGGGCCGGCCGTCTCCATTGATGTCCACAAGGCGCGGGGCGGAGAGTCCGTTGCGGGTAGTCTCGGGGGTGGTGCCGGTTGGGGTATTGCCCGTGGCAACGAGGCGCAACAGCTCCTGGTTGCCATCGAGGTACTGGATCAGCAACACGGGCCGCTGGTTGGTGCTGTGGTAGCCGTTGCCCGTCACCAGTGCCCAGCGGTTGTTGTTCAACTGCGTGATCTGAGTGCTGCGTTGCGGGTTGGCATCGTCCAGCACGGGCGCCGCCAAAATATGGCCCAGGTCCTTGTTTTCCTGGCAAGTGGCGCGCTGGCGCACGTCATCCAGGCTGGTGCAGTCGCCGGGATCGCTGTTGCGTGTCTGGGTTCGGTCAAGCAGGACCAGCGAGCTGGCACCGGACTCGCTGAAAGCCTCCGGATGGGTGATGTCCAGCACGAAGTAGCCCTTGGCTCCGGCGCCCGCCATGCCAGCCAGCACAGTGCGCCACTGCGAGGACGCAACGCTGCCCGAGGGGATGTCGCCGCTCATGACTGAGCCGTCCACAAAGTAGCGATGCCGGGCGTCATAGTCGGGGTCGGAAAGTCTTGCCAGTCCGGAGATCACGCCTCGTGGGATGTAGGCGATCTTTTCCCTGCCGTCGGTGGCCGAAAAGCCATGCAGCATGCCGTCATTGCCGCCTGCATAGATCATGGGCTGGCGTTTCTGCTGGGCGAGGGTATAGGCGGCATAGCCCGGCAGGGGCCAGTTGTCCACGGGATGACCGGTATGCCAGATCTGGGAGTTGACGATGTCGCCCTGGCGCGAGCTGCGCTGGCGAAAAGGACGGGTGGGGCCAACGCGCGGCGGTTGTCCCGGCGCTTCCATGCGGCGGTCGCCGCGTATGAAGTTGAGCCTGTGCTTGCCCAGGTTGTCTGCTCTTCCTTCGACATCGATGCCCAGGGAGGCTTTCTGCAGGTGGTCGAGTTCATTCCACTTGAAGGACACGCCTCTTTGCAGTCTGTCGCTCCAGGTCAGGATCAGACGGTCATTGATTGCCTGTTCGTCGCTGAGTGCATCCAGGTGGCCGGCCGTGGTTTTGCCTTGCCAGCCGGCTGTTGCGGTGAGGCTGCCATCGGCCTGGACGGTTTCTGCGCTGATCCAGCCGCTCCAGGCCGCTTTTGCGCTGTAGCGGGCGCTGAATATGTCCACGCCGGCCCGCGTAATCACGCTGCCGCTGGAGGCCATGGAGCTGCTGCGGCCCTTGGCATCTGCCTGTTGTCCGGCCGGGCAGTCTTCAATGGGCGCGGCGAATTCGGTGCCATCTGCCTGAACCCTGGCAATTGGAGTGTCTGCCTCCAAGACCTGCTGGACCTGGATGGGTGCCGGCAGGCCAGGCTTTATCGTGACCTTGACTCGGGGCCCAAGCGACGACTGGATCATATCCATTGCCTGGCTGTTTTGCGCGGCCAGGACTGCAGCGGCCATGGCTGCGGCTGTCGGCGCTGGCAGCAGGATGCGCCGGAGCCAGGGATGGCAGAGGTGGGGCATGTCAGGTGTCCTGAGTCAGTCGCGGCGTTTCTGCCGGGCGTAGGTCTGCTGCATCACCACCTGGGTGTTGCTCTTGCGGCCATGGGCAATGGCCGTGATGCGATAGATCACCTGGGGCTGCATGTAAAGGGCCAGTCGGGGTGAGCCGTTGGCGATGACGCCCGAGTTCCCTGCGTTGACGTCATAGGGCAGGATCTCTATCCAGTACCAGCCTCCCTTTCCTGCCTCACGATTTGCCAGGATGGAGTCGCTCTTTCCGCCAGCGATGGCGCCCGTGAACTGGCCGTAGCGTGCGCCGACGTCAGCGGCCGTCATCTGGCCCAGCGTGATCCCTTGGCCTTCGTCCGCGTTGTTCCAGAAGTCCTGAGGTCCCGTGCGCTTGGTGCACAGGCCATCGCGGCATCCAGTGGGTGTGGCCTCAGCGAGGCTGGCCAGCAGCAGGCCGACTTCCCCGGTTTCCCGGGGGAACTGTGCGATGCCTGCACCGCTGCGGCAGACGGATGGCTGGCTGCTGCTGGCGGCGCAGGCGGCGCCGCTGGCCTGTTCGCCCCGAATATCCAGTTCGGCATCCTGCAGCAAGGCCTGTGCAGCCTCCAGGGCACGCTGGTAGTCGGCATCGTTGCCCACGAACATTTCGTTGAACAGTGCGCTGCGCGACGCCCACAGGGCGAGCAGCATGGACAGCATGACCAGGACCACCACGATGAACAGGGCGATGCCTTTTTGGCGCTGCGCTGCGCAGGTGTGGGCATGTCGCATGCCTGCAGCCTTGTGCGTCATCCGGCCAACCCCTGGCTGCGCAACTGGTACACGCTGCGAAAGACCATGTGCAGGCGCCGCGTCCTGGGCGCAGGCAGCGTGGCCATGTGGATGGATTCGGCCGTACCGTCGCTGTCGGCGCAGTCGGTATAGCTGCTGTTGGCGGGCATGTCGATGGCCTCGTTGCCGAAGAGCACCAGGCAGACCTCGGCGCCGACGACGCGAGGCCAGTCCTGGCCTACGGCGGCTGCGTTGACATACTGGATGCGGGCGGCGCCCCCCGGCGCCTGGATCAGGTAGCGCACCTGGAAGTTGGCGACGTTCCTGGCAAGGGGCTGGGCACCCGCGGAGGGCGCTCCGGCGCAGCGCAGGGTGTTTTTACTGGCGTCCAGGACAAAGCGGCTCAGGATGAGGCTGTCGCTGTTGGTCTGCCCCAGGCAATTGCGCTGCAGTGAGGTCTCGATGGCCGATGTGTGCAGCGGCTGCGTGTAGTTGCTGTAGCCCACGGCGAGCTTGTATTGGGAGCGCCCGGGTGCATCGAGGCCCTGGATGGTGTCGTGCACGGGGTTGAAGTCCAGTGCGCCCGCCTCGAATGCAACGGGGTCTGCCACGTCAATGGCTTCTGTTGCCCTCTTGTGTGATGCAAGAAGCAGCCGCAGGGACCCCGCCTGCCGGATCTGCCGGCCCATGACACGGAAGAGATGGGAAGCCTGCTGTTGCAACTGACTGGCATCGCTGACGGTGGCGGACACGGCGCGTGACGCCATGAGTGCGCCCATGGCCACGCCGATGATCAGCAGTCCCAGGAAAAGTCCTACCAGCAGTTCGACGAGGCTCAGGCCGCGTTGGCGCGGTCTGGCCGCAATGGCGGTGGCGATGCGATGGGGATTCATGGGCCTGCGCAGAAGAGCTGGACTGCGTTGTTTGCAAGGTAGGGAGCGCAGCGAGCGCTGAGTGCGATGTATTGCAGGTGGCAGGTTCTGCCTGCAGGACAGGCCATGGCCTGGTCTCCGTGCATGAGATCGCCATCGCCATCAAGCCCGATGGGGTCCTTGTAGTCTGCCTTGCCGGACTTTTCGTTCTCGCGCCAACTGATCATGATCCCCAGCTGGCGCCCATTGCCGGCGCTGGCGGCTGCCTCGTCTCCTGCGAGGAAGACCTTGGCGGCCCCGCCTGGCAGCAGTTGGCGAACGGATGCCTTCCATCGTGCGAGGTGGTAGCTGGCCATTGCGTCCGGGCCGCATGCGGCGGCACTGCAGTCGGCGACGGATTCGGGGGCGTGATTCCAGTCGGAAACGTAGCGGTCGATCTGTCCGAGGGAGTTTGGGTTGGCGTGCGTGCGCTCGCTGAGGTCCTCGATCAGCCGGATGGCCTGGGCGCGGCGCACGCCGCTTTGGTTGTCGGCCAGGGTGCGCATCTGCAGTCCCAGGATTCCCAGAACACCCAGGGCCGTGATGACGGTGGCGACCAGGGTTTCGATCAGGGTAAAGCCATTGGGATGCCGATTGCGGGTACGTGTCAGGCGCATGGAATACCCTCCTGGCCGACCACCCGGATGCGTCCGCCGGACGAGACGCAAATGCCTTGGGTTGCGGCGGAAGTGATTCCGGCCGGAGATGGCGCAATGGCGAAGCCCATGGCGGTGAGTCCGCCCAACTGACCCCAGCGGTCCACACTGATGATGGAGGCAGACCGGGAGCGGGTGACGAGGGTGCGGGCGGGCGTGTCGAAGCGCTGCAGCTCCTCCTTGGGATCCCAGTGCCTGTTGCCATTGCGGTCGGCGAACACCACCCAGCCGCAGCCCCAGTCGGCGTGCTGCGCCGCCAGGGTGCAGCCCTTGGTGCCTTGGGGCAGTTTCTGGATGAAAACGCCGCCACCCCGACGCACGGCTTCGGAGCGCGCGTACTGCAGCGTCGATTGCAGGGCCTCGACGGTCTGGCGAACACGCCAGCGCTCGATGATGAGGTTGAAGCTGGGAGCTGCCAGCGTGGTGAGCACGGCGAGGATGGCGACGACCACCATCAACTCGATGGCAGTGAAGCCTTCGGCGCCCGGGCGAGCCTGAGGCCTGGTCGATGACATGTCTTGAATCCCTCCCCGTCGATTGGCTTGCGCAACGCTGGTTGTTGCTGCTTGTTTCGTGCGCCGCTCAATCTATTGGGGTTGTTCGTGCATGTCTTTCAGACCAATCTGTTTCTTTGGTCAAAAAATAGGAGTTGTGCCGTGAATTGGGCTGAATTCAGGCGTGCAGAGGTGCGAAAAAATCCAATGATGGCAAGGCTTTGCCGGATTTTTGGGTATTCGAGGCCGGCCTAGGACTGTTTCTGGGAGCGTGTCAACGCTGGCGTCTGCCCGGCGGCTGCCCGGTGTATCCGGCGCATGCTCCGGCGTTGTGCCTGCCCTGGCATTCGCGGTAAAGCCGCTTGTCGCGTTGCTCGGGCGACTCGTCGGAGCTGCTGCGCTGCGTCGGCACCCGGACCCGCTGCCCGCCCTTTTTGCGCGTGGAGCCTTGCGCAGCCGATGCGTCGGCGCGGTGGGACGCAGCCTGGGCAGGCAGGGCCAGGCCCAGGGCCGCGACCAGGCAGAGCAGGGCGCATTGCCGCCACTGCGCTTGTCGGGTCGATGGAATGAATGAAAAACGCACTGCCATGGCGTGGCCCTCCCTTGGTGTATGGAATGCCTGCGCACCACATATCCGTGCTTCGTGACCGCATGCCTGTGGCGCGGGCTTTGCGGGATTCTGGGCGGGCAGCAGGCCGAAGTGGCAAAGGGCTGCAAATCAGGTGTGGATACCGGTCCGGGCGTGCTTGTTATAATCCCAGGGTTTTGCATGGTGCAAGACGCACGTCGGGGCCTTTCCAGTCCCGGCGCAAGTAACCAAGGCTGCCTCCTTGCTTTTGTCTTTGAGGCGCCAATTTCCAAGGAAAAAAAATGATCGCATCTTCCGTGAAGGCTGAAGTCGTCAAGTCCAACGCACGCTCTGCCAACGACACTGGTAGCCCAGAAGTGCAAGTGGCCCTGCTGACCGCACGCATCAACGAGCTGACCCCTCACTTCAAGCAACACGCCAAGGACCACCACGGTCGCCGTGGCCTGCTGCGCATGGTGAGCCGCCGTCGCAAGCTGCTGGACTACCTCAAGTCCAAGGACGCTGATCGCTACACCGCACTGATCGCCAAGCTGGGCCTGCGCAAGTAAGCACGGTGGGAGATCGAAACGCCTGAGTTAGCCTGTCTAGCTCAGGCGTTTTTTACTTCGGAGAAAGCAAGACAGAGCGAAGCTGTGTCATTCCATTGCTGCGGATTTGATAGCAAGAAATCCAGCAATGGAATGGCATCGTGTTCTGAATTGCTCTCCATCATGGCCGGATGAGTGCATCTGGCCAACATTCCCTAGGAGCAACAATGTCCATCTTCAACAAAGTCACCAAGACCTTCCAGTGGGGCCAGCACACGGTCACCATGGAAACCGGCGAGATCGCCCGCCAGGCTTCCGGCGCCGTGCTGGTCAACATCGATGACACCGTGGTGCTGGCCACCGTGGTGGCGTCCAAGCAGGCCAAGTCCGGCCAGGACTTCTTCCCGCTGACCGTCGATTACATCGAGAAGACCTACGCCGCAGGCAAGATCCCCGGCAGCTTCTTCAAGCGCGAAGCCAAGCCCAGCGAACTCGAAACCCTGACCAGCCGCCTGATCGACCGCCCGATCCGCCCGCTGTTCCCCGAAGGCTTCTACAACGACGTGCATGTGGTCATCCACACCGTGTCGCTGAACCCCGAAGTCGATGCCGACATCGCCGCCCTGATCGCCACGTCGGCCGCCCTGTCCGTGTCGGGCATTCCGTTCAACGGGCCCATCGGTGCAGCCCGCGTGGGCTACATCAATGGCGAGTACGTGCTCAACCCCGGCCAGACCCAGCGCAAGGATTCGCAGATGGATCTGGTCGTGGCCGGTACTGAAGCTGCCGTGCTGATGGTGGAGTCCGAGGCGCAGCAACTGCCTGAAGACGTGATGCTGGGCGCCGTGGTCTTCGGCCACGAGCAAGGTCGCATCGCCATTGACGCCATCCATGAACTGGTGCGCGAAGCCGGCAAGCCCGTCTGGGACTGGGTCGCTCCCGCCAAGGATGAAGAGCTGATCGCCAAGGTGGCCGCACTGGGTGACGAAGCCCTGCGCGCGGCCTACCAGATCCGCAACAAGCAAAGCCGCACGCAGGCCTGCCGCGAAGCCTACGCCGCCGTGAAGGCCGGCCTGACGGCCCAGGGCGTGGAGTTCGACGGCGTCAAGGTCGAAGGCATGCTGTTCGACATCGAGGCACGCATCGTTCGCAGCCAGATCCTGGCCGGCGAGCCGCGCATCGACGGCCGCGACACGCGCACCGTGCGTCCCATCGAAATCCGCAACTCCGTGCTGCCCCGCACGCACGGCTCGGCCCTGTTCACGCGCGGCGAGACGCAGGCCCTGGTCGTGTCCACGCTGGGCACCGAGCGCGACGCGCAGCGCATCGACGCGCTGGCCGGCGAGTTCGAGGACCGCTTCCTGTTCCACTACAACATGCCTCCCTTTGCCACTGGCGAAGTGGGCCGCATGGGCTCGACCAAGCGCCGCGAAATCGGCCACGGCCGTCTGGCCAAGCGCGCCCTGGCGGCCTGCCTGCCCAGCAAGGAAGAATTCCCCTACACCATCCGCGTGGTGTCGGAAATCACCGAGTCCAACGGCTCCTCGTCCATGGCCTCGGTCTGCGGCGGCTGCCTGTCGATGATGGATGCGGGCGTTCCGATGAAGGCCCACGTGGCCGGTATCGCCATGGGCCTGATCAAGGAAGACAACCGCTTCGCCGTGCTGACCGACATCCTGGGTGATGAAGATCATCTGGGCGACATGGACTTCAAGGTGGCTGGCACCACCAGCGGCATCACTGCGCTGCAGATGGACATCAAGATCCAGGGCATCACCAAGGAAATCATGCAGGTCGCCCTGGCCCAGGCCAAGGAAGCGCGCATGCACATCCTGGGCAAGATGCAGGAAGCCATGGGTGAAGCCAAGGCCGAGATCTCGTCCTTCGCTCCCAAGCTGTACACGATGAAGATCAACCCCGAGAAGATCCGTGACGTGATCGGCAAGGGCGGCTCCACCATCCGTGCACTGACCGAAGAGACCGGCACGCAGATCGACATCGGCGAAGACGGCACCATCACCATCGCTTCCAGCGATGCCGCCAAGGCCGACGAAGCCAAGCGCCGCATCGAAGAGATCACGGCCGAAGTCGAAATCGGCAAGATCTACGAAGGCCCGGTCACCAAGATCCTGGACTTCGGTGCTCTCGTGAACCTGCTGCCCGGCAAGGACGGTCTGCTGCACATCAGCCAGATTGCCCACGAGCGCGTGGAGCGCGTCGCCGACTACCTGCAGGAAGGCCAGATCATCAAGGTCAAGGTCATGGAGACCGACGAAAAGGGTCGTGTCAAGCTGTCGCTGAAGGCGTTGACCGAGCGTCCTGCCGGCATGGAGCGCAGCGAGCGCCCCGCGCCTGCCGAGCGTGAGTTCCGCCAGCCGCGTGAGCCCCGCCAGCAACGCGAGTACCGCGAGCCGCGTGAACCTCGCGAGCCCCGTGACGGCGGCCGTCCGGCTGCCGAGGGCGAGCAGCAACAGCAACAGCAGCAGTAATGCCCGGCAAGGCCGTTCCCCAAAAAGGGGGGGGTGGCCTTGCAGGTGCATGCGGTGACTGGAAAAAGCGCTGACCTGTTCAGCGCTTGTGGCATTTTTGACAGGGATTGCGAGGTCGAAAAATGGAAAAGCAAATCATGCGTGCCGTGGAACTCACGGACTTTGGTGGTCCCGAGGTCTTGCGCCTGGGCGAGCGTCCGCTGCCCGTGGCCGGCGCGCAGGAGTTGCTGATCCAGGTCTCGGCCAGCGGTGTCAATCGTCCTGATGTGTTGCAGCGCAAGGGGCACTACGCCCCGCCGCCCGGTGCCTCGGATCTGCCCGGGCTGGAAGTGGCCGGGGTGATCGTGTCGGGTGACGACGACGCCATGCGGCTGGCAGGCCTGCGCGTGGGCGACCGCGTGTGCGCGCTGCTGGCCGGTGGTGGCTATGCGGAGTACTGCGTTGCGCCAGTGGCCCAGTGCCTGCCCATCCCGGCGGGGCTCAGCGAGGTGGAGGCTTCGGCATTGCCTGAAACCTTCTTCACCGTCTGGAGCAATGTGTTCGATCGCGGCGCCTTGCAGGCGGGCGAAACCCTGCTGGTGCAGGGCGGCAGCAGCGGCATTGGCGTGACGGCCATCCAGTTGGCCAAGGCGCGTGGCGCCACGGTCATCGTGACGGCTGGCTCCGATGCCAAATGCGCCGACTGCCTGAAGCTGGGCGCCGACCATGCCATCAACTACCGTACCCAGGACTTTGCCGCGGAGGTGCAGCGCATCACCGACGGCAAGGGCGTGGACGTGATCCTGGACATGGTGGCGGGCAGCTATGTGGCGCGCGAAGTGCAGAGCCTGGCCGAGGATGGCCGTCTGGTCATCATTGCGGTGCAGGGCGGCATCAAGGCGGAGTTCGATGCGGGCCTGGTCCTGCGCCGTCGCCTGCTGGTGACGGGCTCCACGCTGCGTCCGCGTCCTGTCGCCTTCAAGGCGGCCATCGCCCAGGCGCTGCGGCGCGAGGTCTGGCCGCTCATCGAGGCAGGCGGTATCCGCCCTGTGATTCACAGCACCTTTGCTGCCGCTGATGCCGACAAGGCGCACGCGCTGATGGAGTCGAGTCAGCACACCGGCAAAATCGTTTTGACGTGGTAACCATGAAGAAGAAACTCATCGTCGGCAACTGGAAGATGAATGGCAGCCTGGCTGCCAATGCCGTGTTGCTCAAGGCCCTCAAGCAGGGGCTGCCCGAAGGTGGAAATGCGGGTGTGGCGGTGGCTGTGCCGGCCGCCTATCTGGCCCAGGCCCAGGCCGAGCTTGCAGGGTCGTCCATTGGCGTGGCTGCGCAGGATGTGTCGCAGCATGACTCGGGCGCCTACACGGGCGAGCTTTCGGCTGCCATGCTCCAGGATTTTGACGTGCGCTACACCTTGGTGGGGCACTCGGAGCGTCGCCAATACCATGGTGAAACCGATGCCGTGGTGGCCTTGAAGGCGCAGGCTGCGCTGGCCAAGGGCGTCACGCCCATCGTCTGTGTGGGCGAAACGCTGGCAGAGCGCGAGGCGGGGCAGACCGAGGAAGTCGTCAAGCGCCAGCTGGCAGCCGTGATCCATCAGGTGGGGCAGTGCATCAGTGAGCTGGTCGTGGCCTACGAGCCTGTCTGGGCCATCGGCACCGGCAGGACCGCAACACCCGAGCAGGCGCAGCAGGTGCATGCCGTGCTGCGCGCCCAGCTGGCGGCTGCCAGCCGGCAGGCTGACCGCATCCCCTTGCTCTACGGCGGCAGCATGAATGCCTCCAATGCAGCCCAGCTTCTGGCCCAGGCCGACATTGACGGTGGTCTTGTGGGTGGGGCGTCGCTCAAGGCGCCGGATTTCCTGACCATCATCGCTGCGGCCCAGTGAGCCGGAGCAGTTTCTCCATTCGCTTTTTTAGCTCTCGCGTTACTAGCAGGTACAACCAATGAATGCATTCGCAAGCGTGATCCTCGCCGTCCAGATGCTGTCGGCACTCGGCATGATCGGCCTGATCCTGATCCAGCACGGAAAGGGCGCCGACATGGGCGCCTCGTTCGGCAGCGGCAGCTCCGGCAGCCTGTTCGGTGCCTCGGGCAGCGCGAACTTTCTGTCGCGCTCCACGGCAGGCCTGGCCACGGTGTTCTTCGTGACCACGCTGGCGCTGGCCTATCTGAGCAATGCGCGCCCCGTCAGCTCGGGCAGCGTGCTGGAAGGCGCGGCCCCCATCACGGCACCGGCTCCCGCAGTCCCTGGCGCTGCTGGCGAAGTGCCTGCTCCTGCGGCAGGTCAGGCGCCTGCTGCCGGTGCTGAAGGTGCGGCCCAGATCCCCACGAAATAATTTCGAACAAAGCCCTCGGTCCTCCTGGTCCGAGGGTTTTTCAGAGTAGAATCTAGAGATTGTTCGGTAGGCGGAATCTTTGCAACGAAGATAAAGAGCCAGCCGAAATCGAGACGTAGCCGTCGTGGTGAAATTGGTAGACACGCTATCTTGAGGGGGTAGTGGCGAAAGCTGTGCGAGTTCGAGTCTCGCCGACGGCACCAAGATATAACTAAGAGCCTGCCCTGCTGATCAGGCTGATCGGTGCGGGCATGCCTTTCAAGGTAGCCGCACACGATGAACATCGACCAGTATCTTCCCGTTCTCTTGTTCATTCTCGTCGGCATGGGTGTCGGCGTAGTCCCCCTGGTACTGGGGTATGTGCTGGGTCCGAACCGGCCCGATGCCGCCAAGAACTCTCCCTACGAATGTGGCTTCGAGGCCTTCGAAGACGCGCGCATGAAATTCGATGTGCGCTACTACCTCGTCGCCATCCTGTTCATCCTATTTGATTTGGAAATCGCCTTTCTGCTGCCCTGGGCCGTTGCGCTTCGGGACGTGGGTGGGGCTGGTTTCGCCGCTGTCCTGATTTTCCTGACCGTTCTCGTCGTGGGCTTTGTCTACGAATGGAAGAAGGGTGCGTTGGACTGGGACTGATGCGGGTTCACTAAGGAAACACGATGATCGAAGGCGTGATGAAGGAAGGCTTCATCACCACGAGTTACGACTCGGTGGTGAATTGGGCCAAGACGGGCTCGCTGTGGCCCATGACATTTGGTCTGGCCTGCTGCGCGGTCGAGATGATGCACGCTGCGGCGGCGCGTTACGACATTGGCCGCTTCGGCTCGGAGGTCTTCCGTGCCAGCCCCCGCCAGTCGGACCTGATGATTGTGGCCGGCACCCTGTGCAACAAGATGGCGCCCGCCATGCGCAAGGTCTATGACCAGATGTCCGAGCCGCGCTGGGTCATCTCCATGGGCTCGTGCGCCAATGGCGGCGGCTACTACCACTACAGCTATTCCGTGGTGCGTGGCTGCGACCGCATCGTGCCGGTCGATGTCTATGTGCCTGGCTGCCCCCCCACGGCGGAAGCCCTGATCTACGGCATCATCCAGCTGCAGCAGAAGATCCGCCGCACCCATACCATCGCTCGCGTCTAAGGGCTAGATGATGACTGCTATTGCGATTCACCCCGAAGTGCTTCGGGATGTGGTGGCTGCTGCCTTGGGCGACAAGGCGCGCAGCGTGACCGTGGCCCTGGGCGAGGTGACGGTCGAAGTGTCCGCTGCCAACTATCTGGAGGCCATGCAGGTTCTGCACAGCGCCCCGGATTGCCGGTTCGAGGTTCTGGTGGACCTGTGTGGCGTGGACTATTCCACCTATGCGGAAGTCGGCCGCGAAGGGCCGCGCTTTGCCGTGGTGTCCCACCTGCTGTCGATCAGCCTGAACCAGCGCCTGCGCGTTCGCGTCTTCTGTACAGACGACGATTTTCCGGTGGTGGCTTCGGTCACTCCCATCTGGGCCGGCGCCAACTGGTTCGAGCGCGAGGCGTTCGACCTGTTCGGCATTGTCTTCGATGGCCATGACGACCTGCGCCGCATCCTGACCGACTACGGCTTCATCGGCCATCCCTTCCGCAAGGACTTCCCGCTGTCGGGCCATGTGGAGATGCGCTATGACCCCGAACAGCAGCGCGTGGTGTACCAGCCGGTCACCATCGAGCCCCGCGAGATCACGCCGCGGATCATCCGCGAAGACAACTACGGGGGCCTGCACTGAAGGCGCTGCAGGCGCCTTTTTGATGGACGACCATGGCTGAAATCAAGAACTATTCCCTGAACTTTGGTCCGCAGCACCCGGCAGCGCACGGCGTGCTGCGCCTGGTGCTGGAGCTCGACGGTGAAGTGGTGCAGCGTGCAGACCCGCACATCGGTCTGCTGCACCGCGCGACGGAAAAACTGGCAGAGAGCAAGACCTACATCCAGTCGCTGCCCTATATGGACCGGCTGGACTACGTGTCCATGATGTGCAACGAGCACGCCTACTGCCTGGCCATCGAGAAGCTGCTGGGCATCGAGGTGCCCATTCGCGCCCAGTACATCCGCGTGATGTATTCGGAGATCACCCGCATCATGAATCACCTGATGTGGCTGGGCTCCAGCGGCAACGATGCAGGCAGCTCCACGACGCTGATCTATACCTTCCGTGAGCGCGAAGACCTCATGGACATGTACGAGGCGGTCTCCGGCGCGCGCATGCACGCGGCCTATTTCCGTCCGGGCGGCGTCTACCGCGACCTGCCCGACACCATGCCGCAGTACAAGGCCAGCAAGGTGCGCAATGCGCGCTCGGTCGAGGTCATGAACCGCAACCGCCAGGGCTCGCTGCTGGACTTCATCGACGACTTCACGCAGCGCTTCCCCAAGTGCGCCGACGAGTACGAGACCCTGCTGACCGACAACCGCATCTGGAAGCAGCGCAACGTGGACATCGGCGTGGTGACGGCCGAGCGTGCCATGAACCTGGGCCTGACCGGCCCCATGCTGCGTGCCTCCGGCGTGGCCTGGGACATGCGCAAGTCGCAGCCCTACGAGGTCTATGACCGCATGGACTTCGACGTGCCCGTGGGCAAGACCGGCGACTGCTACGACCGCTACCTGGTGCGCGTGGCCGAAATGCGCCAGTCCAACCGCATCATCAAGCAGTGCGTGGACTGGCTGCGTGCCAACCCGGGCCCGGTGATCGTGGACAACCACAAGATCGCCCCGCCGCCGCGCGAAGGCATGAAGTCCAACATGGAAGAGCTGATCCACCACTTCAAGCTCTTCACCGAAGGTTTCCGCGTGCCCGAAGGCGAGGCTTACGCGGCCATCGAACACCCCAAGGGGGAGTTCGGCATCTACATCGTGAGCGACGGGGCCAACAAGCCCTACCGCCTGAAGATCCGTCCGCCGGGATTCGCCAATCTGTCCGCCATGGACGAACTGTGCCGAGGCCACATGCTGGCCGACGCCGTGATGGTGCTGAGTACCCTGGACATCGTGTTTGGAGACGTTGACCGATGATTACCGAAGCGACCAAGGAGCGCTTTGCGCGCGAGGTGGCCAAGTACCCGGCCGACCAGAAGCAGTCGGCCGTGATGGCCTGCCTGTCCATCGTGCAGCAGGAGCAGGGCTGGGTCAGTCCCGAGAGCGAGGCCGTGATCGCCGAGTTCCTGGGCATGGCCGAGATCGCGGTGCACGAAGTCACCACGTTCTACAACATGTACAACCAGCGGCCGGTGGGCAAGTTCAAGCTGAACGTCTGCACCAACCTGCCCTGCCAGCTGCGCGACGGCTACAAGGCGCTGCACCATCTGGAATCCCGCCTGGGCATCAAGATGGGCGAGACCACGCCCGATGGCATGTTCACGCTGCAGCAGTCCGAGTGCCTGGGTGCCTGCGCGGATTCGCCGGTGATGCTGGTGAACGACCGCTGCATGTGCAGCTTCATGAGCAACGAAAAGCTCGACGAACTGATCGACGGCCTGCGCGCCGCGGAGGGCAAGGCATGAACGCCGCCGCACAATCGGTCCTGGCCAGGTTTGCCGCTTCGGGCAGCGAGACCTGCTTCCACGACCGCCACATCAATCCCCAGATCTATGCCGATCTGACCGGCGCCAACTGGTCCATCAAGGACTACGAGGCACGCGGCGGCTACCAGGCGCTGCGCAAGATCCTGGGCAAGGACGGCAGCGAAGGCCTGACGCAGGATCAGGTGATCGCCACCGTCAAGGAGTCGGGGCTGCGCGGCCGCGGAGGCGCAGGTTTCCCCACGGGCCTGAAGTGGAGCTTCATGCCCCGCCAGTTCCCGGGCCAGAAGCATCTGGTGTGCAACTCGGACGAAGGCGAGCCGGGCACCTGCAAGGACCGGGACATCCTGGTGCACAACCCCCACATCGTGATCGAGGGCATGATCATCGCGGCCTACGCGATGGGCATCTCCCTGGGCTACAACTACATCCACGGCGAAATCTTCGAGGCCTATGAGCGCTTCGAGGCCGCGCTGGAGGAAGCCCGCGCTGCCGGCTACCTGGGCGACAACATCATGGGCAGCAGCTTCAGCTTCCAGCTGCACGCGCACCATGGCTTCGGCGCCTACATCTGCGGCGAAGAGACTGCGCTGCTGGAGTCGCTGGAAGGCAAGAAGGGCCAGCCGCGCTTCAAGCCGCCGTTCCCGGCCAGCTTCGGCCTGTACGGCAAGCCCACCACCATCAATAACACCGAAACCTTTGCGGCCGTTCCCTGGATCATCCGCAACGGCGGTGCTGCGTACCTGGAGTGCGGCAAGCCCAACAATGGCGGCACCAAGATCTTCTCGGTCAGCGGCGACGTCAACCTGCCCGGCAACTACGAAGTGCCGCTGGGCACGCCCTTCAGCAAGCTGCTGGAGCTGGCGGGCGGCGTGCGCACGGGCCGCAAGCTCAAGGCCGTGATCCCCGGCGGATCGTCCTCGCCCGTGCTGCCGGCCGACATCATCATGGAATGCACGATGGACTACGACTCCATCGCCAAGGCCGGCTCCATGCTGGGCTCGGGCGCCGTGATCGTGATGGACGACTCGCGCGACATGGTCGAGAGCCTGCTGCGCCTGTCCTACTTCTACCAGCACGAGTCCTGCGGCCAGTGCACTCCCTGCCGCGAAGGCACGGGCTGGCTGTGGCGCGTGGTCAACCGAATCGAGCACGGCGAAGGCCGTCCTGAAGACATCGAGCTGTTGGACTCGGTGTCCGTGAACATCATGGGGCGCACGATCTGTGCGCTGGGCGATGCGGCAGCGATGCCGGTGCGCGCCATGATCAAGCACTTCCGCCACGAGTTTGAAGCGAAGATCCAGAACGCTTCCAAGCAGACGGTCCACGCCGCCTGATCGCGAGAAAAGCATATGGTTGAAATTGAACTGGACGGAAAGAAGGTGGAGGTCGCCGAGGGCTGCATGGTCATGCATGCAGCCGAGAAGGCAGGCACCTACATCCCGCATTTCTGCTACCACAAGAAACTTTCCATCGCCGCCAACTGCCGCATGTGCCTGGTGGACGTGGAAAAGGCCCCCAAGCCCATGCCCGCCTGCGCCACGCCCGTGACGCAGGGCATGATCGTGCGCACCAAGAGCGAGAAGGCGATCAAGGCACAGCAATCGGTGATGGAGTTCCTGCTCATCAATCACCCGCTGGACTGCCCGATCTGCGACCAGGGCGGCGAATGCCAGCTGCAGGATCTGGCCGTGGGCTACGGCAGCTCCGCCTCGCGCTACGAGGAAGAAAAGCGCGTGGTCTTCCACAAGGACGTGGGCCCGCTGATCTCCATGCAGGAGATGAGCCGCTGCATCCACTGCACCCGCTGCGTGCGCTTCGGACAGGAAGTGTCCGGCGTGATGGAGCTGGGCATGATCAACCGCGGCGAGCACTCCGAGATCACCACGGTGGTGGGCGATACGGTGGACTCCGAGCTGTCGGGCAACATGATCGACATCTGCCCCGTGGGCGCGCTGACCAGCAAGCCCTTCCGCTACAGCGCCCGCACCTGGGAGCTGTCGCGCCGCAAGTCGGTCTCGCCCCATGACTCCACGGGTGCCAACCTCATCGTCCAGGTCAAGAACCACAAGGTCCTGCGCGTCGTGCCCTTCGAGAACGAAGAGGTCAACGAGTGCTGGATCGCCGACCGCGACCGCTTCTCCTACGAAGCCCTGAACAGTGACGAACGCCTGACCCGCCCCATGCTCAAGCAGGGCGGTGAGTGGAAGGAGGTCGACTGGCAGACGGCCCTCGAATACGTGGCCAACGGCCTGCGCCAGATCAAGAACGACCATGGCGCCTCCGCCATCGGCGCGCTGGTCAGCCCGCACAGCACGCTGGAAGAGCTGTTCCTGGCAGGCAAGCTGGTGCGCGGCCTGGGCAGCGAGAACATCGACCATCGCCTGCGCAATGCCGAGTTCACCGCCGCCCAGGGCGTGCAGTGGCTGGGCACGCCCATCGCCTCGCTGTCCAAGCTGCAAGGCGTCCTGGTGCTCGGCTCCAACCTGCGCAAGGACCATCCGCTGTTCGCGCAGCGCATCCGCCAGGCGGCAAAGCAGGGCTGCACCGTGCTCGCCATCAATGAGCGTGTCTACGACTGGGCCATGCCGGTGACGGCGTCCATCGTGGCAGCCCCGGACTGGGCCCAGGCGCTGGCCGATGTGGCCGCCGCCGTGGCGCAGGAAAAAGGTGTTGCCGCTCCCGTGGCCGCCGCCGACGTGCATGCCGAGGCCCAGGCCATTGCCACCGCGCTGCTGCGCGGCGAGCGCAAGGCCATCTTGCTGGGCAATGCCGCTGCGCACCACGCACAGGCATCGACCCTGCTGTCGCTGGCCAACTGGATTGCCGAGCAGACCGGCGCCTCGGTCGGCTACCTGACCGAAGCCGCCAACACGGTGGGCGCGCAGTGGGTGGGCGCACAGCCTGCCGCTTCGGGCCTGAACGCAGGCCAGATGCTGGCCGGCGGCCTCAAGGCCGTGCTGCTGCTGAACAACGAACCCGTGTTCGACTCCGCTGCCGGCGCCCGCGCCGCAGAGGCACTGGGCAAGGCCGAGATGGTCGTGACCCTGAGCCCGTTCAAGGCCAACATGGAATTCAGCGACGTGCTGCTGCCCATCGCCCCGTTCACGGAAACCTCGGGCAGCTTCGTCAACGCCGAAGGCCGCCTGCAAAGCTTCCATGCCGTGGTCAAGCCGCTGGCCGAAGCCCGTCCGGGCTGGAAGGTGCTGCGCGTTCTGGCCAACCTGCTGGGCGTGCAGGGCGTGGACTACGAGACGTCGCAGGATGTGCTCGCAGCCGCCACCGCCGGCGCCACCAGCGTGCCGGCCAACCTGCTGGGCAATGGTGCGCCTGCCGTGAATTCCATCGCCAACGGCGCAGGCCATGCCGCGCCCGTGGTGGCCAGCATTTATCAGCTCGACAGCATCGTGCGCCGCGCGACGTCGCTGCAACTGACGGCAGATGCACGTCAGGCTCGTGAGGGAGGCGCCGCATGATTGACGCACTCAAGACGGCCGGTGCCGGCCTGATCGCCGCCCCCTGGTGGACCGACGTGGCCTGGCCCGTGCTCTGGATCCTGCTGGGCATCGTCGCCATCGTCGCCCCGCTGATGGGCGCCGTGGCCTACCTGACGCTGTGGGAGCGCAAGCTGCTGGGCTTCATGCAGGTTCGCATGGGTCCCAACCGCGTGGGTCCCTTCGGCCTGCTGCAGCCCCTGGCCGATGGCCTGAAGCTGCTGACCAAGGAACTGATCCAGCCCACGGCTGCCGCCAAGGGCCTGTTCTACGTGGGGCCCGTGATGGCCATCATGCCCGCCCTGGCGGCATGGGTGGCGATCCCCTTCGGTCCCGAAGTGGCGCTGGCCAACGTCAACGCCGGCCTGCTGCTGATCATGGCCATCACGTCCATCGAAGTCTATGGCGTGATCATTGCCGGCTGGGCCTCCAACTCCAAGTACGCCTTCCTGGGCGCGCTGCGCGCCTCGGCGCAGATGGTCAGCTACGAGATCGCGCTGGGCTTCTGCTTCCTGGTGGTGATCATGGTCACGGGCAGCATGAATCTGACGCAGATCGTGCTGAGCCAGGGCCAGGGCCAGTTCGCCAGCATGGGTGCCAGCGTCCTGTCGTGGAACTGGCTGCCGCTGCTGCCGATCTTCGTGGTGTACCTGATCTCGGCCGTGGCCGAGACCAACCGCCACCCCTTCGACGTGGTCGAAGGCGAAGCCGAAATCGTGGCCGGCCACATGGTCGAGTACTCGGGCATGGGCTTTGCCATCTTCTTCCTGGCCGAGTACGCCAGCATGTGGCTGGTGTCCATCCTGGCCGTGATCATGTTCCTGGGCGGCTGGCTGCCTCCGTTCGACTTCCTGTCGTTCATCCCCGGATGGATCTGGCTGGCGGCGAAGACTTTCCTGGTCGTGTCCATGTTCATCTGGATCCGTGCCACCTTCCCGCGCTTTCGCTATGACCAGATCATGCGTCTGGGCTGGAAGATCTTCATTCCCGTCACCCTGGTGTGGCTGGTCATCGTGGGTGGCTGGATGCACTCGCCTTGGAACATCTGGAACTGAGCGGAGCAAGAATGTCTGCGGTTGCTGCTACCCCATTTTCGATCAAAGATTTCTTCAAGAGCTTCATGCTCTGGGAACTGGCCAAGGGCATGGCCCTGACTGGCCGCTACACCTTCCGCCGCAAGGTCACGGTGCAGTTCCCCGAAGAAAAGACACCTCTGTCGCCGCGTTTTCGCGGACTGCACGCCCTGCGCCGTTATGACAACGGCGAAGAGCGCTGCATCGCCTGCAAGCTGTGCGAAGCGGTCTGCCCGGCCATGGCCATCACCATCGAATCCGATGTGCGTGACGACGGCTCGCGCCGCACCACGCGCTACGACATCGACCTGACCAAGTGCATCTTCTGCGGCTTCTGCGAGGAAAGCTGCCCGGTGGATTCCATCGTCGAGACGCATATCTTCGAATACCACGGAGAAAAGCGCGGCGACCTGTACTTCACCAAGGACATGCTGCTGGCCGTTGGCGATCGCTACGAACCCGAGATTGCCGCCGCCAAGGCTGCGGACGCCAAGTACCGCTGAAGCGGCTCCTTGATCACTTGAAAAGATTCGATCCATGGACGCCAAAACTGGTTTCTTCTATCTGTTCTCGGTCGTGCTGCTGTTTGCAGCCTTCCGGGTCGTCACGGCGCGCAACCCCGTGCACGCCGTGCTCAACCTGATCCTGGCCTTCTCGCAGGCTGCCGGCATCTGGCTTTTGCTCAAGGCCGAGTTCCTGGGCGTGACCCTGGTGCTCGTCTACCTGGGCGCCGTGATGGTGCTGTTCCTGTTCGTGGTGATGATGCTGGACATCCGCATCGACGCCGTGCGGCAGGGCTTCTGGAAGCATTTCCCCTTCGCTGCCCTGATCGGCGCACTGATCGCCTTTGAAATGGGCATGGTGCTGATGGGCGGCTTCAGCGGCGTCGAGGAGCCCAAGGCCATTGCGGCCACGGTCAACGCTGCCGGCCAGACCGTGCAGTACTCCAACACCCAGGCCCTGGGCAAGCTGCTGTACACCGAATACCTGTACCCCGTCGAGATCGCTGCCGTGATCCTGCTGGTGGCGATGATCGCCGCCATCGCCCTGACCCTGCGCAAGCGCAAGGACAGCAAGGCAGTGAACCCGGCCCAGCAGATCCGCGTGCGCGCAAAGGATCGCCTCGAGCTGGTCAAGGTGCCGGTCACCCAGGCGCCGCAGGCACCGGCCGCCGAGGCAACCCCCGCCGTGGAGACAAAAGCATGACGCTGACTTTGGGCCATTACTTGACGCTGGGCGCCATGCTGTTCGCGCTCTCCGTCGTTGGCATTTTTCTGAACCGCAAGAACCTGATCGTGCTGCTGATGGCCATCGAGCTGATGCTCCTGGCCGTCAACATGAACTTCGTGGCCTTCTCCAGCTATCTGGGTGACATGCACGGACAGGTGTTCGTGTTCTTCATCCTGACAGTGGCAGCGGCCGAGTCGGCCATCGGTCTGGCGATCCTGGTGCTTCTGTTCCGCAACAAGACCAGCATCAATGCGGAAGATCTCAACTCCCTCAAGGGTTGAGTCCGCCGTAACTTGCAAGGTTCTTAAGAATGAGTCAAACACTCTCTGCATCCATGCTCCTGGCGGTGCCGCTGGCACCGCTGGCGGGTTCCGCGCTCGCGGGTATCTGGGGCACGGCCTTCGGCGGCAACAAGATCGGTCGCGGCGGCAGCCATTCCCTCACGATTTTGGGCGTGCTGATCGCCTTCATCCTGTCGGCCATCACCTTCAACAGCGTGATCTTCGACGGGGCGCGCTTCGACCAGTCCATCTACACCTGGATGGAAATCGGTGGGCTGAAGATGGAAGTCGGTTTCCTGATCGACAGCATCACGGCCATGATGATGTGCGTGGTGACCTTCGTGTCGCTGATGGTGCACATCTACACCATCGGCTACATGCAGGAAGATGACGGCTACAACCGTTTCTTCTCCTACATCTCGCTGTTCACCTTCTCCATGTTGATGCTCGTCATGAGCAACAACCTGCTGCAGCTGTTCTTCGGCTGGGAAGCCGTGGGCCTGGTGTCGTATCTGCTGATCGGCTTCTACTACAACAAGCCCTCGGCCATCTTCGCCAACATGAAGGCCTTCCTGGTCAACCGCGTGGGCGACTTCGGCTTCATCCTGGGCATCGGCCTGATCGCTGCCTACACGGGCACCATGAACTATGGCGAGATCTTCGCCAAGCTGCCCGAGATCCAGAACACCCTGCTGCCGGGCACCGGCTGGCTGCTGGTGACGGTGACGGCCATCTGCCTGTTCATCGGCGCCATGGGCAAGTCGGCCCAGTTCCCGCTGCATGCCTGGCTGCCCGATTCGATGGAAGGCCCGACCCCCATCTCGGCACTGATCCACGCCGCCACCATGGTGACGGCCGGCATCTTCATGGTCTCGCGCATGTCGCCGCTGTACGAGCTGTCGGACACGGCACTGAGCTTCATCCTGGTGATCGGCTCCATCACGGCGCTGTTCATGGGCGTGCTGGGCATCATCCAGAACGACATCAAGCGCGTGATCGCGTACTCCACGCTGTCGCAGCTGGGCTACATGACCGTGGCCCTGGGCGCCTCGGCCTACTCGGTGGCCGTGTTCCACCTGATGACCCACGCCTTCTTCAAGGCCCTGCTGTTCCTTGGCGCCGGCTCGGTGATCATGGGCATGCACCACAACCAGGACATCCGCTGGATGGGCGGCGTGCGCAAGTACATGCCCATCACCTGGATCACGTTCCTGCTGGGCAACCTGGCGCTGATCGGCACGCCGTTCTTCTCGGGCTTCTACTCGAAGGACGCCATCATCGAGGCCGTGCACGCCACCAACCTGCCGGGTGCTGGCTTCGCCAACTTTGCGGTGCTGGCCGGCGTGTTCATCACGGCCTTCTACTCCTTCCGCCTGTACTTCATCGTCTTCCACGGCAAGGAGCGCTACGACCAGAATCCCGATGCGCACCACCATGGCCACGATGACCACCACGCCCATGACGACCACCACGGCCATGGCCACGATGCCAAGCCGCATGAGTCGCCGCTGGTCGTGACCGGCCCGCTGATGCTGCTGGCCATCCCCTCGGTGGTGATCGGTGCCCTGGCACTGATGCCCATGCTGTTCGGTGATTTCTTCAAGGGCGTGATCCACGTCGATGGCAGCAAGCACGGCGCCATGGCCGAGCTGGCCGAGAAGATCCACGGCTGGGTGCCCATGGCGCTGCACGGCTTCACGGCCGCGCCGTTCTGGCTGGCACTGGCAGGCGTCGTCGTCTCCTACCTGTTCTACATGGTCAAGCCCGAAGTGCCTGCCGCCATCAAGTCGTCCATGCAGAAGATCGGTGTCTACCAGGCACTGGAAGGCAAGTACGGCGTGGACTGGGTCTACGAGAACATCTTCGCCCGCGGCGCACGCGCCTTCGGCAGCTTCTTCTGGAAGGTCGGCGACCAGGCCATCATCGATGGCGGCATCGTCAACGGCTCGTGGAAGCTCATCGGCCGCATCGGCCAGTGGGTGCGCAAGCTGCAGTCGGGCTATCTCTATCACTACGCGTTGGTCATGCTGCTGGGCGTGTTCGCTCTCATGACGTATTTCGTGTGGCTCAACAAGTAGTAGGGGAAGAACAAAAATGCATTGGTTGAGTCTTTCAATCTGGGTGCCGATCGCCTTCGGCGCCCTCCTGCTGGCCCTGGGCCGCGAGGATCAGGTCAAGGCAGTGCGCTGGCTGGCCCTGGTCGGCGCGCTGGCAGGCCTGGCCGTCACGCTGCCGCTGATACAGCAGTTCGACAACAGCACGGCTGCCATGCAGTTCGTGGAGAAGGCGCTGTGGATCGAGCGTTTCAACATCCACTACCACCTGGGCGTGGATGGCATCTCGTTCTGGTTCGTGCCGCTGACCGCCTTCATCACCGTGATCGTCGTGATCGCGTCGTGGGAGAACATCACCGAGCGCGTGAACCAGTACATGGGCGCCTTCCTGATCCTGTCCGGCCTGATGGTCGGCGTGTTCAGCGCGCTGGACGGCCTGCTGTTCTACGTGTTCTTCGAGGCCACGCTGATCCCGATGTACCTGATCATCGGCATCTGGGGCGGTCCCAACCGCATCTATGCGGCCTTCAAGTTCTTCCTGTACACGCTGATGGGTTCGCTGCTGACCCTGGTCGCCGTGATCTACCTGTACACCCAGTCGGGTGGCAGCTTCGAGATCCTCGACTGGCACAAGCTGCCGCTGTCCATGACGGCCCAGACGCTGATCTTCTTCGCCTTCTTCGCGGCCTTTGCCGTGAAGGTGCCGATGTGGCCGGTCCACACCTGGCTGCCCGACGTGCACGTGGAAGCGCCCACCGGCGGCTCCGCCGTGCTGGCCGCCATCATGCTGAAGCTGGGCGCCTACGGTTTCCTGCGCTTTTCCATGCCCATCGCACCCGATGCCTCGCACAAGTGGGCCTGGCTGGTCATCGCCCTGTCGCTGATCGCCGTGATCTACGTGGGCGTGGTCGCCCTGGTGCAAAAGGACATGAAGAAGCTGGTGGCCTACTCGTCCGTGGCCCACATGGGCTTCGTGACCCTGGGCTTCTTCATCTTCAATCCGCTGGGCATTGCCGGCGGCATCGTGCAGATGATTGCCCACGGCTTCGTGTCGGGCGCCATGTTCCTGTGCATCGGCGTGCTCTACGACCGCGTGCACTCGCGTGAAATCGCTTCCTACGGCGGCGTGGTCAACACCATGCCCAAGTTCGCGGCCTTCGCGCTGCTGTTCGCCATGGCCAACTGCGGCCTGCCCGCGACGGCCGGCTTCGTCGGCGAGTGGATGGTGATCCTGGGCGCCGTGCAATACAACTTCTGGATCGGCCTGGGCGCTGCCACGGCACTGATCTTCGGCGCGGCCTATACGCTGTGGATGTACAAGCGCGTCTACCTGGGTCCTGTCACCAATGACAATGTGCGCGGCCTGACCGACATCGGCAACCGCGAGTTCCTGGTGCTGGGTCTGCTGGCCATCGCCGTGCTGTACATGGGCCTGTATCCCAAGCCCTTCACTGACGTGATGGATGTGTCCGTGGCCGAGCTGCTCAAGCATGTGGCCATGAGCAAGCTGCAGTGACCAGACTGAAACGAGAGAATCGAGATGATTGACAACATCAGCTGGCTGGCCATCTATCCGGAGATCCTTCTCCTGGTCATGGCCTGCGTGATCGCCCTGGTGGACCTGGGCGTCAAAAGCCCGCGCCGCACGGGCACCTATGTTCTGACACTGCTGACCCTGGGCGTGGTGGCCGTGCTGCAAGGCATGTATGCCTCCAGTGGCAACACGTTCTATGGCTGGGGCAACATGGTCGTCTCCGACGCCATGGGCAACTGGCTCAAGTGTTTCGCCACCGTGGCCATGATGGTCACCCTGGTCTACGGCCGACCCTATGCCGCTGACCGCGACATGCTGCGCGGCGGCGAGCTCTTCACGTTGGCCATGCTCGCGCTGCTGGGCATGTTCATCATGATCTCGGGCAACAACTTCCTGGTCATCTACCTGGGCCTGGAGCTGCTGACGCTGTCCAGCTACGCCCTGGTGGCGCTGCGCCGCGACCACACGGCTTCGGTCGAGGCCGCGATGAAGTACTTCGTGCTTGGCGCCATGGCCAGCGGCTTCCTGCTGTACGGCATGTCCATGCTCTACGGCGCGACCGGCTCGCTGGACATCGGCCAGGTGTTCAAGGCCATCAACTCGGGCGAAATCAAGCACCAGGTGCTGGTGTTCGGCCTGGTCTTCGTGGTCTCCGGCCTGGCCTTCAAGCTGGGCGTGGTTCCCTTCCACATGTGGGTCCCCGACGTGTACCAGGGCGCTCCCACGGCCATCACCACCATGATCGGTGGCGCGCCCAAGCTGGCGGCCTTCGCCATCGTCATCCGCCTGCTGGTGGACGGCCTGCTGCCGCTGGCCATCGACTGGCAGCAGATGCTGGCCGTGCTTGCCATTGCCTCTCTGCTGGTCGGCAACCTGGCCGGCCTGCAGCAGACCAACCTCAAGCGCATGCTGGCCTACTCGACCATCTCGCAGATGGGCTTCGTGCTGCTGGGCCTGATGTCGGGTGTGGTCGACGGCAAGGTCGATCCGGCCACCGTCGAGAACGCCTACAGCTCGGCCATGTTCTACGTGGTGACCTATGTGCTGACCACGCTGGCCGCCTTCGGCGTGATCCAGCTGCTGGCCCGCGAAGGCTTCGAGAGCGAAGAGGTCGCCGACTTTGCCGGCCTGAACCAGCGCAGCCCGCTGTATGCCGGCGTGATGGCGATCTGCCTGTTCTCCATGGCCGGCATTCCGCCCCTGGTCGGCTTCTACGCCAAGCTGTCGGTGCTGCAGGCGCTGGTGGCTTCGGGCCACAGCCTGTACATCGCCCTGGCCGTGTTCGCCGTGGTCATGTCGCTGATCGGCGCCTTCTACTACCTGCGCGTCGTCAAGGTCATGTACTTCGATGAGCCCATCACCGCCACCAGCGTTTCCGCTTCGCTGGACGTGCGCGTGGTGCTGACCCTCAATGGCGCCCTGGTGCTGGGTCTGGGCATCCTGCCCGGCGGCCTGATGGCCCTGTGCGCCGACGCCGTCGTGCGCGCCCTGGCTTCCTGATCCACTTTCCCTGTGCAGGGCCTTGCGCGCAAGGCCCTGCGGTGAGGACATCGGCTTGTCGCAAACCGCTTCGATCTGGCTCGTGATATTGGCTGCCCTTGTGGCAGCCAATTTGCCTTTCTTCAACCCCCGCTGGCTGCAGCTGGGGCCGCTGCGCACCCAGCGCAAGCCGCTGGCCCTGTGCCTGCTGGAGATGGTGCTGCTGTACTTCATCGTCGGCGGCGTGGCGCTGCTGCTGGAGCGCCGCGTGGGGCAGATTGCACCCCAGGGCTGGGAGTTCTATGCCATCACGGGGGCGTTGTTCCTGACACTGGCATTCCCGGGTTTCGTCTATCGTTTCCTGATTCACCGCCGCGGCTGAGGCCGCGGTGCCGGTTGCTTCATGGATGAGGGTGCGCGATGAAAGTGCTCGACCTCCATTGCCCGCAGGGCCATCTCTTCGAGGGCTGGTTCGCCTCGGAAGAGGATTTCCAGAGCCAGCTGCAGCGCCAGCTGGTGCTGTGCCCCGTCTGCGGCCACAGCGACATCACCAAGCGCCTGAGCGCCCCCCGCATCAATCTTGGCGCCAAGCCTGCAAGCTTGCCCCCGGCTGCGGCGGCAGAGCCTGCTGCAGCCGCCTCGGCCGCCAGCGCGGCAGCCGCTGCTTCAACGGCCATGCCGCCCCAGGCGCGTGAGCAATTGCAGGCCATGCAGGCCGCCTGGCTGCAGTGGTCGCGCAAGGTCGCGCAGCAGACCGAGGACGTGGGCGAACGCTTTGCCGATGAAGCCCGCCGCATGCACTACGGCGAGACCGAAGAGCGCGCCATCCGCGGCAAGGCGAGTCCCGAGCAGGCCATGCAATTGCTGGACGAAGGCATTGCCGTGGTTCCATTGGCCTTGCCTCAAGGCAGCAAGGAAACGCTGCAGTAACTTGCTCCGGGCACATGCTGTCTTGGCGGCGACAATTGCGCTCATGGCGATCGATCGCCAATTCCCATGCCAGGCAATCACCTGGTGCTATTAATTGAATAGCGCTTTGAGTCGCTTTGTCGCCATTCAATTGATGGGGCGACAAACCCAAGCATATCCGCGGCTTTTCGCATAGTGACTGAGCAGGCCACAGGGAGATTGCCCACCTGGGTGTTTCCCGTAAGGCAGCAGACATTGGTCGCTGTCTGCCAAGCCGCAAAAAGGGTAGTTTGCTATCTCTTTGGAAGCGCTCTGGCCTTCCGCGTGGGCGTCGCCGGGCCGAGGTGATGGAGAACCCTAGGGCCCGCCTGCAGCCGCGGCGCCTTGCAGCCCCGTGACTGCTTGATTATTTCAAGTGTGAGTGGTTGCTTCTTGTTTTTGCGGCGACTCGTCTTGATGCGCCATGCTGCAGTGCGGGGCAGGGCCTGTGCTTAGGAGCACCTACGTAGGCGTTTTCCCGCTGCGGTGCACAACGTCGGCAAGCCTACGATGCGTCCGACCCTGCACAACGCCCACCAGAGCCTCTGGCGACGCGTTGGCGGCTGGCAGCATCAACGGAGCAGGCGAAGCGCACATGAGCGACGTTATTCTCGAAACCCGGAACCTGACCAAAGAGTTCAAGGGATTTACGGCGGTGAGCAAGGTGGACCTTTCGGTGCGCCGCGGCTCCATCCATGCCTTGATCGGCCCCAATGGCGCAGGCAAGACCACCTGCTTCAATCTGCTGACCAAGTTTCTGGAGCCCACCTCCGGCACCATCCGTTTCAACGGCGAGGACATCACGCAGGAGGCGCCGGCGCAGATCGCGCGCCGTGGCGTGATCCGGTCCTTCCAGATCTCGGCCGTCTTCCCGCATTGCACGCTGCTGGAGAACGTGCGCATCGGCCTGCAGCGCAAGCTGGGCACCGAGTTCCATTTCTGGCGCAGCGAAAAAAGCCTGTCCATGCTCAATGACCGCGCCATGCAGCTGCTGTCCGAAGTCGGCCTGCAGGACCTGGCCGACGAGGTCACCGTCAACCTGCCCTATGGCCGCAAGCGCGCGCTGGAGATCGCCACCACTCTGGCCATGGAGCCCGAGCTGATGCTGCTGGACGAGCCCACCCAGGGCATGGGCCACGAAGACGTGGACCGCGTGACCCAGCTGATCAAGAAGGTCTCGGCAGGCCGCACGATTCTCATGGTGGAGCACAACATGAAGGTGATCTCCACCATCGCCGACCGCATCACGGTGCTGCAGCGCGGCGCCGTGCTGGCCGAGGGGCCATACGAGGAAGTTTCGCGCAACCCGCAAGTGATGGAAGCGTATATGGGCACCACCGACGGCCAGTTGCAGGGAGCGCATTGAGATGACTGCACCGGCATTGGAAATCAAGGGCCTGCAGGCCTGGTATGGCGAATCCCATGTGCTGCACGGCATGGACCTGGTGGTCCAGCCCGGCGAGGTAGTCACGCTGCTGGGGCGCAACGGCGCGGGCCGCACGTCCACGCTGCGCGCCATCATGGGGCTGACGGGCGCACGCAAGGGCTCGATCAGGATCAATGGCGTGGAGGCCATCCACCTGCCCACGCACCGCATTGCCCACCTGGGCGTGGGCTACTGCCCGGAAGAGCGCGGCATCTTCTCCAGCCTCTCGTGCGAGGAGAACCTGATGCTGCCGCCGCCGCTCAAGACCGGCCAGCAGGGCATGAGCGTGGACGAGATCTACGCCATGTTCCCCAACCTGGCCGAGCGCCGCCACAGCCAGGGCACGCGCCTGTCGGGCGGCGAGCAGCAGATGCTGGCGGTGGCGCGCATTTTGCGTACCGGCGCGCGGCTGCTGCTGCTCGACGAGATCTCCGAAGGCCTGGCCCCCGTCATCGTGCAGGCGCTGGCCCGCATGATCACCATGCTGCGCACCAAGGGCTACACCGTGGTGATGGTGGAGCAGAACTTCCACTTCGCGGCGCCGCTGGCCGACCGCTTCTACGTGGTCGAGCACGGCCATGTGGTCGAGCGTTTCGGCGCGGCCGAGCTGCAGGCCAAGATGCCCGTGCTCAACGAACTGCTCGGAGTCTGACCCGGATATCCATCGTGGCTGGCGCCTGGGGCTCGCCGGCTGCATTCCTGCCATGGCCCTGTGACAAAAAACCCAAGACATCAACGCGAAGGAGACACCAATGAAAGCAAAACTGACCGCACTGTCGTGCATGCTGGCCGCCGCCGGCCTGGCCAGCCCGCTTGCCATGGCACAGGAGAAGGTGAAGATCGGCTTCGTGACCGACATGTCCAGCCTCTATGCGGACGTGGAAGGCAAGAACGCCGTCACCGCGATGCAGATGGCCATCGATGACTTCGGCGGCAAGGTGCTGGGCCAGCCCATCGAGCTGCTGAGCGCCGACCACCAGAACAAGGCCGACATCGCCGCCTCCAAGGTGCGCGAGTGGGTGGACACGCAAGGTATCTCGCTGGTGTTCAGCGGCACCAACTCCGGCACGGCCCTGGCGGTCTCGCAGGTGGCCAATGAGAAAAAGCGCGTGCACTTCAACAGCGGCGCAGGCTCGTCGGCGCTGACCAACGAGCAGTGCAATCCCTACACCGTGCACTACGCCTATGACACCGTGGCCCTGGCCAAGGGCACGGGCACGGCCGTGGTGGAGCGCGGCGGCAAGGACTGGTTCTTCCTGACGGCAGACTACGCCTTCGGCCACGCGCTGGAGAACGACACCACGGCGGTGATCAAGGCCAAGGGCGGCAAGGTGGTGGGCGGCGTCAAGCATCCGCTCAACGCCTCGGACTTCTCGTCCTTCCTGCTGCAGGCGCAGGCCTCCAAGGCCCAGATCCTGGGCCTGGCCAATGCCGGTGGCGACACCATCAACGCCATCAAGGCTGCCAAGGAATTCGGCATCAACAAGAGCATGAAGACCGTGGGCCTGCTGGTGTTCCTGACCGACATCCACAGCCTGGGCCTGAAGAACACCGAAGGCATGCAGTTCACCACCAGCTGGTACTGGGACCAGAACGACGCGGCGCGCAAGTTCGCCGAGCGCTTCTTTGCCAAGACCAAGCGCATGCCCACCTCCATCCAGGCCGCCGACTACTCGGCCGTGACCAGCTACCTCAAGGCCGTGCAGGCCGTGAAGTCCACGGATGCCGACAAGGTCATGGCCCATCTCAAGAGCACGCCCATCGACGACTTCTACGGCAAGGGCTCGATCCGTCCCGACGGCACCTTTGCCCACGACATGTACCTGGTCGAGGTCAAGAAGCCCGCCGAGTCAAAGAAGCCCTGGGACTACCTGAAGGTCGTGGCCACGCTGCCCGCCGACCAGGTCTGGACCACCAAGGCCGAGACCAAGTGCGCGCTGTGGAAGTAACGCCGCCCCGCCACTGACCCCCAACCGCCACCCGGCCAACCACGACAGCTGCATCCCATGGAAATCTTTGGTGTTTCCCTGCCAGGCCTGATGAGCCAGCTCCTTCTGGGGCTGGTCAACGGCTCGTTCTACGCCATCCTCAGCCTGGGGCTGGCGGTGATCTTCGGCCTGCTCAACGTGATCAACTTCGCCCACGGCGCGTTGTTCATGCTGGGCGCCATGGTCACCTGGATGGCCATGAGCTACTTCAACATCAACTACTGGGTGATGCTGGTGCTGTCGCCGCTGCTGGTGGGCCTGCTGGGGGTGCTGATCGAGCGCTTCCTGTTGCGCTGGATCTACAAGCTCGACCATCTCTACGGCCTGTTGCTGACGCTGGGCCTGTCGCTGCTGATCGAGGGCCTGTTCCGCTCGGTCTACGGCGTCTCGGGGCTGGGCTATGACACGCCCGAGCTGCTGGAGGGCGCGACCAACCTGGGCTTCATGATCCTGCCCAACTACCGCGCCTGGGTGGTGCTCGCCTCCATCGTGGTCTGCGTGGCCACCTGGTTCATGATCGAGAAGACGCGCATTGGCGCCTACCTGCGGGCCGGCACCGAGAACCCGCGCCTGGTCGAGGCCTTCGGCGTCAATGTCCCCGTGATGATCACGCTGACCTATGCCTTCGGCGCGGCGCTGGCGGCGTTTGCCGGCGTGCTGGCGGCGCCCGTCTACCAGGTCACGCCGCTGATGGGGCAGAACCTCATCATCGTGGTCTTCGCCGTGGTGGTGATCGGAGGCATGGGCTCCATCATGGGCTCCATCCTCACCGGCCTGGGCCTGGGGGTGATCGAGGGCCTGACCAAGGTCTTCTGGCCCGAGGCATCGTCCACCGTGGTGTTCTTCATCATGGTCATCGTTTTGCTCATCCGCCCCGCCGGCCTGTTCGGCAAAGAGAAATAACAAGAACGAGGACAAGGGGCCGACCACATGAAATCCAAGACTCTCGTTCAACGCATTGCCCCCTGGGGCTATGGCCTGCTGCTGCTGGGCCTGCTGGCGGCGCCCCTGCTGGGCGCGTATCCGGTGTTCGTGATGAAGCTCATGTGCTTCGCACTGTTCGCCTCGGCCTTCAACCTGTTGCTGGGCTACACGGGCCTGCTGTCCTTCGGCCACGCGGCCTTCCTGGGCGGCGCGGCCTATGTGACCGGCTACGCCATCAAGGGCTGGGGCTTCACGCCCGAGCTGGCCATGCTGGCCGGCACGGCCGGCGGCGCGCTGCTGGGGCTGATCTTCGGCTGGCTGGCCATCCGCCGCCAGGGCATCTACTTTTCCATGATCACGCTGGCGCTGGCCCAGATGCTGTTCTTCGTGTGCCTGCAGGCGCCCTTCACGGGCGGCGAGGACGGGCTGCAGGGCGTGCCGCGCGGCAAGCTGTTCGGCCTCATCGACCTGGCCAGCGACATGGCCATGTACTACGTCACGCTGGTCATCGTGGTCCTGGCCTTCCTGCTGATCGTGCGCACCATCCACTCGCCCTTCGGCCAGGTGCTCAAGGCCATCAAGGAGAACGAGCCGCGCGCGACGTCGCTGGGCTATGACGTGGCGCGCTTCAAGCTGCTGGCCTTCGTGATCTCGGCCGCGCTCACGGGCCTGGCCGGTTCGCTCAAGACCGTGGTGCTGGGCTTTGCCACGCTGTCGGATGTGCACTGGACCACCTCCGGCCACGTGATCCTGATGACGCTGATGGGCGGCCTGGGCACGCTGTCCGGCCCCATCCTGGGATCGGCCGTGGTGGTCATGCTGGAGAACAAGATCGGCGAGTTCGGCCTCTTCCTGCAGCGCCTCACGGGCGTGGAGTGGTTCTCCACGCTGGGCGAGTCGGTGACCATCGTCACGGGCCTGATCTTCGTGGTCTGCGTGCTGCTGTTCCGCAAGGGCATCATGGGCGAGCTGATCGTCCGGCTGCAGAAAAAGCGCACCCCTTGAGAGCCGGGTTCGGACGGTTTCAAGGGGGTGGGCTACGTGCCCATGCTGTTGACGGCCATAGCTACAACTGCAGCGGCCGGGCGTAGCCCGTCATCTCCAGGTATCCCTGACCGGCTCGCGCCTCCTGGCCCGGGCCGGTGGGCTTTTGCAGGCTGCACAGGCCCTCCCAGTAGATGGCGCCGGTGGAGGCGCTGCTGTCCAGCTCCTGGTCATCGACCAGGGCGTTCACGATGAAGCGGCCTGCGGGCGTGTCCACCTGCCATTGCACGGGGTAGCGCGCTCCGCTGGCAGGGCTGCTCCAGTGGCGCAGCGGCGTGAACTGCACTGCATCGTGGGCGAAGACCTGCAGCGTGCCATCCACACCGCGCAGCGAGCCGCCGGCCCACAACGCGCTGCCATCCGCCCGTCGCACGCGAAAGGCCGTGAGCGCGCCGCCGTCGAACAGGTTCATGCCTATCCAGTCCCAGCCCACGGCCTCGGGGTGCAGCAGGGCCTGGCTCCATTCATGGTCCAGCCAGGCGCGGTTGTCGCCGGGCTCGCGTGCGGCTTCTATCGCCATGCGCTGGCCTGCCAGCTCCAGCGTGCCGCTCACCTGCAGCTGCGGGCGGCTGTAGTAGTAGCTGGCCTGCTCGGGTTCGGGACCCTTGCGCGACAGGCCGGCGCGGCCCTGCAGCAAGGGGGGCAGGCGGGTGTCAAAGTGCAGGTCCAGGGCGAATGTGCTGCTGCGCAGGCGCGTGGTATAGCGCTCGGCAGCGCCTTCATCGGTGCGCTGCAGCGACCAGTCCTGCAGCCGCACGTCGGCATCGGTCTCGCTGGCCTGGGCAATGCCCAAGCCTGCGCGCGCAATGCGCTGGTCGTGGTGCAGGCGGGCGCCCTGCACATCGCACAGCGCCGCATGGGCAAACAGCAGCTGGCGCGCCGCAAAGGCGGAGCGCAGCTCCTGCGTGGCCTGTACGCGCGACCGGAAGAAGGTGATCTGGAAACCCCAGGCCCGGCCCGCCGCGCGTGCCTGGCCGGTGATGTACCACCACTCGGTGCGCAGCCCGGGGTGGCTGCCGTGGTCGCGCGGGAAGACCAGCGTGCGTGGCGGCAGTGCCTGGGCGGGCAGTCCTGCCGCCCCCAGGCCCAGGCCGGCAGCCAGGCCCAGCAGATGGCGGCGGGGCAGGGGCATCATGGATCAGCCTTGCAGCTGCGCGATGCGCGCCTGGGCCGGCCCGCAGTCGCCGATGCGCTGCATCACCCAGTCCGCATCATGGTAGGTGGGCAGGTAGCGCTCGCCCGCATCGCACAGCAGCGAAAGAATGGAGCCCTGCTCGCCGCGCTGGCGCATCTCGCTGGCCAGCCTGAGCATGGCCACGTAGTTGGTGCCGGTGGACGGCCCCACGCGCCGGCCCAGCAGTGCGGACAGGCTGCGCATGGCGGCCAGGGAATCGCAGTCCGCCACTTCCTCCATGCGGTCCACCAGCGTGCGCACGAAGCTGGGCTCCACGCGCGGGCGGCCTATGCCCTCGATGCGCGAGCCCGGCGCGGTGAGGGTGGCATCGCCCGTGCGGTGGTAGGCGGCGAACACCGAGCCCTCGGGGTCGGCCACGCAGATGCCCGTGGCATGGCGCTGGAAACGCACGTAGCGGCCGATGGTGGCACTGGTGCCGCCCGTGCCCGCGCCCACCACGATCCAGCGCGGCACGGCATGGCGCTCGCGCCGCATCTGGGTGAACATGCTCTCCGCAATATTGTTGTTGCCACGCCAGTCGGTGGCGCGCTCGGCATAGGTGAACTGGTCCATGTAGTGGCCGCCGGCCTGCGCGGCCACGGCGCGTGCCTCGTCATAGACCTGGGCGGCGCTGTCCACCAGATGGCAGCGGCCGCCGTAGAACTCGATCAGTGCAATCTTCTCCACCGAGGTGCTGCGCGGCATCACGGCCACGAAGGGCAGGCCCAGCAGGCGCGCGAAGTAGGCCTCGCTCACGGCCGTGGAGCCGCTCGATGCCTCGACGATGGTCGATCCCTCGTGCACCCAGCCATTGCACAGCGCATAGAGAAACAGCGAGCGCGCCAGCCGGTGCTTGAGGCTGCCCGTGGGATGGGTGGATTCGTCCTTGAGGTAGAGATCGATCCCCAGGCCGGCAAAGCCGGGCAGGGGCAGCGGTATCAGGTGCGTGTCGGCACTGCGCTGGTAGTCGGCCTCGATGCGGTTGATGGCTTCATGCAGCCAGGGGGAGGTGGTGTGCGGCATGGCGGCCATTGTCGCAGGCTGCCCGGCCCAGGCGGCTACAGGCCATAGAAGGGGCGATTGGCCTCGATGCGTGCCTGCTCGCTGGCAGGGTAGCGGCGTTCGGCCAGCAACTGCTGCAGCGCGGCGCGGCCCAGGTCGCGCAGCGGGGTGTAGAAGGCGCTGACGGCCAGCTCGTCCAGTGCGCGCCAGGCATAGACCTGGGCGTCGATGAACAGGATGTCCTCGGCCGGGCGCGGCAGCGCGGCGGCCTGGCGCGCATAGAGGCATGCCAGGGCAAACTCGGACCGCTCGCGATGGTAGCGCGCCAGCTCGCACAGGGGCTCGGCCCGCTGCGGTCGCGCGGCATAGGCGGTGAGATAGGCCTCGCGCACGGCGGCCGGCTCGGCGCCCGAGCGCTCCAGCAGCACGCCGATCTGGAACAGCGCAAACCACTGCTCCTCGGCCCAGCCGCCCATGGCGGCGCGCTGCCGGTACCAATGCAGGCTGGACTCGATCTGGCCCGCGTCGCGGTGGCTTTGCGCCAGATAGAACACGTTGCGCGTGTTGCCGGGCTGCTCGCGCACGGCCTTTTCGAGCACGGCGATGTCGCGCAGGTAGGTCTGCGGGTCCCGCGCCCGCGCGCCGTCGTGCGAGACATCGATGTACGGCCCCGCCAGCATCTGCCAGGCCTGGTGCGCCGGGGCGGTCAGGTACTCGTGCAGCACGCCTTCCCAGCGCCAGTCCACGCGCGTGGCGATCAGCGCATTGCGCTGGTATTCGGTGCCCGCCATGTGGCAGGACAGCATGCAGCCGTCCGCCTCCAGCGCCGGCCATGCAAAGCCTTCGGGCACGCGCAGCTGCTCGTCGGCATCAATGAACAGCAGGTAGTCGCCGTGCGGCCGCGCCAGCTCCAGCGCCTCGTTGCGGTTGTGGGCGAAGTCCACCCAGGGCCGCTCGTGCAGGCTGCCGGGTATGCCCTCCATGCACTGGCGCACCAGGTCCTGCGTGCCATCGCTGGAGCCCGTGTCCACGATCACCCAATGGTCTACCCACGGCTTGACCGAGGCCAGGCAACGCGCGATCACCGGGGCCTCGTTCTTGACGATCATGTTCAGGCAGATATGGACGCGGCGCGCAGGTCGCATAGCGAGCTCACTGGCAGGAGGCCACCACGATCAAACCGGTAACCGCCGTATTGAAGGCCTGGGTGCCAACCAACTGCACAGTCATGGTGTCGCCTGGTGCGTAAGTGGCGGGGCCGGACACATCACATGTGGGGTTGGCATTGGAAAGCGTACAGATTGGCACGCCCGACACATTGGAGAAGTTCTCGTTCACGCCTCGACGCAGCTGCAGCGTCAGGCTCAACGCCCTGTTCTCTGTCAGCATGGCGCGCAATGAAGCATTGGTGCATGAGGTGTGTACCATGCGCTGCGCATCGGTCTCGAATGTGTTACCGCCGCCGTTGGCAAACAAATAAATTGTGCCGTTGCCAGCGCTGTTGCCGCGGGCAGGAGTTGTATACGTCTGGAAAAACCCACCCGAGCCTGCAGGCCCCTGGACTCCTGCAGGGCCTGTGGGGCCTTGAAGTCCAGCTCCTGTGGCACCCGTCACGCCCTGGATGCCCTGGATTCCCTGAATGCCTTGCGCGCCCTGGGGCCCTGTGGGACCTGTGTCACCCTGGGCCCCTGTCACGCCCGTAGCCCCTGTCATGCCGGTCGGGCCCGTCGGGCCGGTTGCACCCGTGGCCCCTGTAGGTCCGGTGGGTCCAGTCGCGCCAGTGGCCCCCGTCGAACCCGTGGTGCCTGGGGTGCCCGCACCGGTGGCCCCAGTCGGACCAGTGACTCCCGTTGCGCCTGTCGGTCCAGCCACCCCCGTGGCGCCGGTCACGCCTGCTGGGCCTGTTGCCCCTGTGGCGCCGGTCGCACCTGTGGCTCCCGTAGCGCCAGTTGCCCCGCCGCCCACACCCGGCGCGCAATGCACCAATTGCCCCGTGGCGCCGTCAACGCACAGCAGCTGGTTGCCAGTGGCTGCATCGGCAGGCAGGGCTGGTACCAGCACCTCCCCTGTGTTCTGTACCCGCAAGCGTTCGGCCCCCGCAGAATTCTTGATCACGAAATTGCCACCGGCCGGCATAGTGATGCTCACGTCGGCGGCATGGGCTGCCGGGCTGAAGATTCCCGCGCTGATGCACAGCGACCAGAGAAGGCGGGGAGGGATGGGGAAGTTGCGACGGTCCATGGTTCAGATGCTGCTTGGATGAATACGCGCGGAAAGCCGGCACCCGCGTGGCGGGCGCCAGGATGGAAGAAGAATGGGCCGGCCCAGGGGCCGGATGCCGGGGCGCCCGGCCTGCTCAGAGGCGTGTTGCGCGGCGCTGGCGGTGCAGGGCCATGCCGCCGAGCAGCAGGCTCATCAGCATCAGCCCGTAGGTGCTGAGCGTGGGGATGCTGGCTGGAGCCACCACCACCGGTGCGCCAATCTGCACGTTGCCAGGGATCCCGCTTCCGCTGGGGTTGGACACTGTGGCCAAGGGGCCCAGCGTGACCACGGCAGTGCCGGGACCGGACGAGGTCAGCACCACCGGCTTGCCGGGAGAGCCCAGCGTGAGCGTGCCCAGCACGGTGAGGTTGGTACCTGCGGGAAGAACGATGGTCGGGGGTGTCGGGCCGGTGCTGATCAGTGTCAGATCCTTCACGACGATATTGCCGCTGAGTGTCAGGGTCGTTCCGGGTGCACAGGTGTCTGAAAGCACAACGCTGCTGGTGCCGAGATTCAGTGCCGCCGCGCTCGTCAGGTCGCCGCCGATGTTGAGCTGGCCGCCCGTGCCGGTCACCGTGGAGCCCGCGTCAAAGGCAAAGGACCCCGAATCGAAGGTGCCCGTGCCCAGGGCCAGTTCCCCGCCCATCGAAACGGGGACGCAAAGCGAATTGAACGAACCGCCAGCCAGATCGATGCTGGAGCCTGGAGGAAAGACAATCTGCCCCCAGGCCGAGCCGCACATTGCCGCGCACAGGGCCAGCGACGCCGCCCAACGTTTTCCGAAACCTGCCATGAGTCCGATCTCCCGCGTACAGACGGCAATGCGCCTGTCTGATTTTTGTAGAGGCAGGCACCCACGTGGATAGGGCGCAGCACTGCCAAAGTCGGGCAAATGATCAGATAGAAAATGATTCTCTTGTAAGAAAAATTAACAATTGATTATGCGTTTTCATTTTTAGCAAGCTATTGGTTTGCGCGGAGGGATGGGGTTTACCAATCCTCCTTGACCGCCAGCACTGCCTCGCGCCCTGCCGCAGCGCGCCCGGCCAGCCAGGCCGTCAGCGTGCCTGCCGCGATCACGCTGGCAGCCAGCGCCAAAAGGCGGGGCCAGGGCAGGGACAGCTCCATGGTCCAGTGAAAGCTTTGCGGATTCACCACATGCACCAGGATCACGGCAACGCCCAGGCCCAGCAGGCTGCCGGCGATGGCGCCGGCCGTGGTCCAGGCCATGCCTTCGCCGGCCACCACCGCCAGGATGTCGCGCCGCGTCAGGCCCAGGTGGGCGAGCAGGCCGAATTCCTTGCGCCGCGCCAGCACCTGGGCGCTGAAGCTGGCCGCGATGCCGAACAGGCCGATGCCGATGGCCACGGCCTGCAGCCAGTAGGTCACGGCAAAGCTGCGGTCGAAGATGCGCATGGAGCGCTCGCGCAGCGCGCCGCTGCTGGCGAACTCCAGTGCCTGCGCGGCGCCCGGCCCGGCCATCAGCGACTGGATGCGCGCCTGCAGCTGCTGCGCCGTGGCCGTGTCGTCGCCGTCCGGCCAGATGGCGATTTCGGTGGGGCCTGCCGTGGTGGCGCTGCCGTCGGCAAGCCGTTGGTAGTCATCCCAGTCCATGGCGATGGCGCCGAACTGGCGCACATAGTCGCGCCAGATGCCGGCCACAAACACGCGGGAATCTTCCGACGGCAGGGCCTGGGCCAGCAGCGGCCACTCCTGGCCCGGCCGCACGCCATAGAGTTGGGCCACGGCTTCACTGACATAGACGGGCGTGCTGCCAGCGGGCACTTGCACGGGGCCTTGTATCCACGGCAATTGCTGGCCCTGGGGGCCATGCAGCGGACGCAGCAGCAGGCTGACGGCGGGGCGATCCGGGCTGAGCCACAGGCTGGTGCTGCGCATGGGCTGGGCGCGCTGCACGCCAGGCAGGGCGGCAATGCGCGCGGCCAGATCGGCGGGCAGGGGCGCGACATCGGCACGGCCTGCGCTGCCGGCCGTGCGCAGGTACAGCGGGGCGGGCAGCACGGCGTCCAGCCAGGCGATCATGCTGTCCCTGAAGCTGGCCACCATCACGGTCAGCGCCACGGCCAGGCTCAGGCTGGCCACTACGCCGCCCACGGCCACGGTGGTGCTGCGGCGCATGCGCCGTGCGCGCTCCACGGGCAGCAGGGCCAGCGGCTGGCGCAGCAGCGATTGCGGCACCAGGCGCAACAGCTGGCCCAGCAACCAGGGCAGGGCGGCCATGCCGCCCAGCAGCAGCAGGGCCACGGCGGCATAGGCGGCCAGGGGAATGCCGGCCACGGGCGGCACAAAGGCCAGGGCCACGCTGGCTGCCATCAGCAGCAGGGCCGGCAGGCCGCGCGCCGCGCGTTCGGAGCCCGCGCCCTGGCCCTTGAGCGTGGCCGCAGGCGGCAACTCCATCGCCTGGCGCGCCGGCCACCAGCCGCCAGCCACGGTGGCGGCCACGCCCAGCAGGCCAAAGGTCAGCGCGGCGCTGGCGCTCCACTGCAGCGCGGGCTGCACGCCGGCAAAGTAGCCGCCGCCCAGGTCACCGCCCAGCAGGTGCAGGGCCAGCCAGGCCAGTCCCGCGCCCAGCGCAATGCCGGCCGCGCTGCCCACCATGCCCAGCAGCAGCGATTCCAGCAGCACCAGGCCCAGGCGCTGGCGCGGTGTCAGTCCCAGCACGGCCAGCAGGGCGAACTGCGGCGCGCGCTGGGCCACGCTGAGCGCCAGCACCGAGAACACCAGGAACGCCCCCGTGAACAGCGCCACCAGGGCCAGCACCGTGAGGTTGACGCGGTAGGCGCGCGACATCTCGGCAATGCGCTGCTGGTCGTCGCCGGGGCGGCTGGCCAGGGTCTGGGCGGGCCAGTCGGGCAGGCGGCGCAGCGCGGCCAGCAGGGACTCGCGCGTGGCGCCTTCGGCCAGCAGCACATCGATGCGGTCCACCTGGCCCCAGCGCTTCAGGCTGTCCTGCAGCGCACCGATGTCCATCACGGCCAGCGGCGGGCCGGATGCGGCCACCGTGCCCGCGATGCGCAGGGTCTGCGCGCGCCCGCCCAGTTGCCATGGCAGGGGCGTGTGCCGCGCCTGCTCCGGCGTCAGGCCCAGGGCTTCGAGTGCCGTTGCATTGAGGAAGACCGCATCGGGCGCGAACAGGTCCAGCCGCCCGCCGCCATCGAACAGCCGTGGCATGAGCGCAGGCGCCACGGGCGCCAGCCGCAGCGCATCGCCGCCCAGTACGCGCAACTGCACCGGCGTGGCGGTGCCGGCCAGGGCCGTGGCTTCGATCCAGGGTGCGGCCAGGCTGACCTGGAGCTGCTGCGCAACACGGCCATACAGCGATTCGGGCAGGCCGCCCTGCATGGCACGCAACTCCAGGTCCGGCTGGCCGCTGACCGTGCGCACGGCACGCGAGAACTCATCGAGCGCGGACTGGTTGATCACGTGCACGGCAAAGCCCAGGGCCACGCCCAGCATGATGGCCACCAGGGCGGTGGCCGTGCGCCAGGGATGCTGGCGCAGCTCCTGCCAGGAAAAGGTGCGAAGCAGGGCGAGCATGGGCGGATGGTCTCTGGCGCTAGGCGGGCTGCATGCCCTTTGCGGTCAGGCGCAGCACGCGGTCGGCACGGCGCGCGGCCTCGATGGAGTGCGTGACCAGCACCAGGGCGGCCTGGTGTTCCCGGGTCTGCTGCAGCAGCAGTTCCATGACCTGTGCGGCCGTGCCGGGGTCCAGGTTGCCGGTGGGCTCGTCGGCCAGCAGCAGGGCCGGGCCGTGGACCAGGGCGCGTGCAATGGCCACGCGCTGCAGCTGGCCGCCGCTGAGCTGCCAGGGCAGGCGCTGCTCCAGCCCCTGCAGCCCGACGGCCTGCAGCAGTTGCTGCACGCGCTGGCGGCCCGCCGCATCCAGCCGCTGCAGCAGCATCAGCGGCAGGGCCACGTTGTGCCAGACATCCAGGTGCGGCAGCACATGGAAGGCCTGGAACACGAAGCCCACATGGCTGCGCCGCCACAGCGCACGGCCGGTTTCATCCAGGGCCGACAGGTCCTGGCCTTCGTGCAGCACGCGGCCCTGCTGCCACTCATCAAGCCCGGCCAGGCAGTTGAGAAAGGTGGACTTGCCCACGCCCGAGTCACCCACGATGGCCACGAACTCGCCGCGCGCCACGCTGCAGTCCACGTTCTCGAAGACGGCGGTTTCCGTGCCGCCGTCGTTGCGGTAGCGCCGCGCCAGGCCCTGGACCTGAAGCAGCGGCGGCTGAGTCAGCGGCGTGTTGTCCTGGGGCACGGCAGTCATGAAGGCGGTTTCCTGTTCAGCCGTTGCGGGCCTGGGTTGCTGCGGCCACCACGGCCATCGCTGCCTGCAGCAGTTGCTGCTGGGCATCGGGCATATCGCAGGCAATGGCATGGCGGGCGGGCATGCTGCGCAGCCAGGTGATCTGGCGCTTGGCCAGCTGGCGCGTGGCGGCAATGCCGCGTTCGCGCAGCGAGTCCATGGGGTACAGGCCGTCCAGCGATTCCCAGGCCTGGCGGTAGCCCACGCAGCGGATGGAGGGCAGGTCCAGGTGCAGGTCGCCGCGCGCGCGCAACTGTTGCACTTCGTCGATGAAGCCGGCGTCCAGCATGGCGTCGAAGCGCTGGGCGATGCGTGCATGCAGCCAGGCGCGGTCCTGCGGCTCCAGCGAGAAGAAGCCGCCGGGGCTGATCAGGCCCTGTGCCGCATCCTTGCCCGCCCGCGTATGAAAGCTGGACAGCGGCTTGCCCGACACCTGCCAGACCTCCAGCGCGCGCTGTATGCGCTGGCTGTCGGCCGGCGCCAGGCGTGCGGCCGTGGCGGGATCGACCTGGGCCAGCAGCGCATGCATGGCGGGCCAGCCGATCTGCGCGGCCTGGGCGTCCAGCCGCTCGCGCACGGCGGGGTCGGCGGCCGGCATGTCGTCAATGCCATCCTGCAGGGCCTTGAAATACAGCATGGTGCCGCCCACCAGCAGCGGCAGGGCGCCGCGCGCGCGGATCTCGGCCACCAGGCGCTGCGTGTCCTGCACGAATTCGGCCGCGCTGTAGGCCTGTAGCGGGTCGCGGATATCGATCAGGTGATGGGGGCAGGCAGCCAGTTCTTCGGGCGTGGGCTTGGCCGTGCCGATGTCCATGCCGCGATAGACCAGGGCCGAGTCCACGCTGATGATTTCTGCGGCCTGGCCGCGTTCGGCCAGCAGCCTGGCCAGGGCCAGGGCGGCAGCGGTCTTGCCGGAAGCGGTGGGGCCGGCGATGGCCAGGCAGGGGAGCGTGGAAGCGGTGGACATTCAAAAAACGCAAACGCAGGAAATGAAAATCAGCGGTGGCCATCGACCCCGCCGTGGCGGCGCACCAGCCCCCAGGCGACCAGGGCCGTGCACACGCCCCAGAACCAGATGCCGAAGGCCATGGGCCGGGTGGACTGGCCGTCCAGGTGCAGGCCCAGCCAGTGTCCCATGGCAAAGGCGATGAGCATCATGGTGAAGCCGTTGAGCGCCGAGGCCGTGCCCGCCGACTGCGGAAAGGGCGCGATGGCATTGCTCTGGCCGCAGGGCATGTGCACGCCATGGGCGATCTGGAAGATATAGAAGGGCAGGGCATAGGCCCAGAGGCTGCGCGCATCGGCCAGCGCCGCAATGCCGATGGCCGTGGCCGACAGCAGGCTGGCCAGCCCGGCAATCTGCACGGCGCGCCGCACATCCATGCGCTGCAGCAGCCAGCGGCACAGGAAGGTGCCCGCGATGTAGCACAGCGCATTGCTGCCCATCAGCAGGCCGTAGCCCGTGCGGCTCACGCCCAGCACATGGATATAGGTGAAGGAAGATGCGGCCAGGTTGGTGAACAGGGCCGCATAGGTGCAGCAGGTCAGCAACTGGTAGGACTGGAATCCCGGGTGGCGCACGATGGTGATCCAGTTGCGCGCCAGGGCCAGCGGCTGCAGCGCCGTGGGATTGGTGCGGGCCAGTGTCTCCGTGAAGCGCAGGGCCACCAGCAGCAGGGCCAGCGCACCCATCACGGCCTGGGCCAGCATGGTCGAGCGCCAGCCCAGCGAATCCACCAGCAGGCTGCCGCTGACGGGGCTCAGGAAGGCGATCACGCCCAGCCCGGTCAGCGCCTTGGACATGACCTGGGCACCCAGGTGCGGCGCGAACAGGTCGCGCACCATGGCGCGTGCGCACATCACGCCGGCGCCCAGCGATGCCCCCTGCAGCGCGCGCCAGGCAATCAGCGATTCCATGGTCTCGGCGCTGGCGCTGCCCAGCGCGGCCAGCACATAGATGGACATGCCTGCCAGCAGGATGGGCCGGCGCCCGAAGCGGTCGGACAGCGGCCCCCAGGCCAGCTGCGAGCAGCCGAAGGCCAGCAGGAAGGCCGTCAGCGTGAGCTGCACCTGGGACACCTGGGTGGAGAAGGCCGTCTGTATCGAGGGCAGGGCGGGCAGGTACAGATCTGTGGCCAGCGGCTGAAGCCCCAGCAGCAGGCCGAGCAGGATGACGACCAGGACGGGGGACATGGCCGGCTGCGCTTGCGCGGCGGCGGGAGACAGGGGCGCTGACATAGGCGCCCGAGGGTAGCAGAGAACCCGGGGTGCCGCTGTCCATGCCTTGGCGGCGCATATCCATCTGCGGATTGCGCAGTTGGGAACCGGCCCGCCCCTGCCTACATTGCATTGCAGAGCAACCCGACCCCAACCGAGCAATCAACGCAACTGCGAACAAAGGACCGTGATGGCAACGCCGACCGCTTTCTCCACCATCCCCGCCACCCTGCGCCAGGGTGCCTGCACCGTGCTGTACGTCGCGGCCCTGATCGGCGGCACGGCCCATGCCAATGCGCCCGTTCCCGAAGGTCCGCTGGTCAGCACCGAATGGCTGGCGGCCAACCTCAACCGCGCCGACGTGCGCATCGTCGAAGTCAGCGTCAACCCCGGCCTGTACGAGCGCTCCCATGTGCCGGGCGCGGTCAATTTCTCGTGGCACAACGATCTCAACGACAAGGTGCGCCGCGACATCGTGGGCAAGGAGCAGTTCGAGAAACTGCTGTCGCAGGCCGGCGTGAAGGACGGCACCACGGTTGTGCTGTACGGCGATACCAACAACTGGTTCGCGGCCTGGGGGGCCTGGGTCTTCGACATCTATGGCGTGCAGAACGTCAAGCTGCTGGACGGCGGCCGCAAGAAGTGGGAGGCCGAGAACCGCCCCCTCAACAACCGTGCCCCGGAATATGCGGCCACCACCTACCGCGTGGGCAAGGTCAACACCGCGCTGCGCGCGCGCCTGACCGATGCGCTGGCCTCGGCCGAAGGTCGCAGCGACGCCAGGCTCGTCGACATCCGCTCGTCCGACGAATACCAGGGCAAGGTCTTCGCCCCGGCCGGCGTGCCGGAGCTGGCCATCCGCGCCGGCCACATCCCCGGTGCCGTCAACGTGCCCTGGGGCCAGGCAGTGCGCGAGGACGGCAGCTTCAAGTCCGCCGAAGAACTCAAGAAGCTCTATGCGGGCGTGGGCATCGACGGCAGCAAGCCCGTCATCACTTACTGCCGCATCGGCGAGCGCTCCAGCCACACCTGGTTTGCGCTGTCCAAGATCTTGGGCTACCAGGTGCGCAACTACGACGGCTCGTGGACCGAATACGGCAACTCCGTGGGCGTGCCCATCAACAACCCGGCCGGTACGGTCTGGGCCGCGAAATGATTCCGCCGTCGATCAACCTGTCTTGAAGGCGGGGGCCGGGCGAGGGGTGTCGGTGCTCTTGGTTCGACGGATCAGGGGTGGTGACGAGTGGCTTTGGCAAAGGCTCGGCTCCTTTGGGGCCCGCAGGCTGCGGGCCCCTTTTTTATGGGTGGATGGCAACAAAAGGGGGCAGCAATGACAAGCGTGACCGGTGAGCACACGCAGAACGTGAATGGCAGGCACAGGGCAAGGGACTGGACCAGATGGCTGCCCCTGGCCGCCGTGCTGGCCGCAGCCTGGCCTGTGGCGGCGCAGCTGCAGCTGCAAGGCGGCGGGCGCACCCTGGTCTTTGCGCTGGCGCTGGGCCTGCTGCTGGGGCTGGTGCTGCAGCGCTCGCGCTTTTGCTTTTACTGCCATGCGCGCGACTGGTTCGAGTTCGGCGACCCGCGCGGCGTGCTCTCCATCCTGCTGGCGCTGGCCGTGGGCTCGGCGGGCATGACCGTGGTGCTGGGCAGCTGGGTGGCCGTGCCCCAGCCGGGCCAGTTGCCGCCCGATATGCACATAGGCCCCGTGAGCTGGGTGCTGGTCCTTGCGGGCCTGGCCTTTGGCGCGGGCATGTCGGTCTCGGGCTCGTGCATCAGTGCCCACTGGTACCGGCTGGGCGAGGGCTCGCCCGTGGCGCCCTTTGCCCTGGTCGGCACGGGCCTGGGCTTCGTGCTGGGGTTTCGCAGTTGGAACCCGCTGTACAGCCTGGCCATTGCCGATGCACCCGTCATCTGGCTGCCGGCCCATCTGGGCTATGGCGGCGCGCTGGCGCTGCAACTGGCCGTGCTGGGCCTGCTGGCGGCCTGGGTCTGGCGCATTCATGGGCGCTCGGGCCGCGCACGGCCCCGGCCTGCGGCAGAACCGGCGCAGCCACCGGGCCTGCGCCAGCTGTGGATGTCACTGTGGCAAGGCCGCTGGAACGCCGCGCTGGGCGGCCTGGCCGTGGGCCTGATCGCGGCCGCCGCCATCGTGCGCATGCGGCCGCTGGGCGTGACCACCACGCTGGGCAGCACCGTGCGTGGCTGGGCCCAGGCAGGCGGCTGGGTGCCCGAGCGCCTGCACGGCCTGGACACCCTGGGCGGATGCGCCACGGCCGTGCTCAACAGCCTGCTCACGCCCCATGCCGTGCTGCTGCTGGGCTTGGTGGCCGGCGCCTGGGGCGCCGCCGTGGCCAGCCGCCAGTGGACGCCACGCCGCCCCACCTGGCGCGATGCGGCTCGCGGCCTGGCCGGTGGCGCCTTGCTGGGCTGGGGCGCCATGACGGGGCTGGGCTGCACCATTGGCACGCTGCTGTCGGGCAGCATGGCGGGCGCGCTGTCGGGCTGGGTCTTTGGCGCGGCCGTGTTCACGGCGCTGTGGCTGGGATTTGTGCTGCGGCGCTGGCTGCACGAGCGTGCGGGAGCGCAGGGGCTTTGACCTGCAGCAGGAGGTGATTGCCGAGTGACAGGCGAGAGCGGCGCCTGAAACAGGCTTTCTGGCCATTGCTTGTCCTAGGCTTTTTTCTGCCAGTTTTCAGAGGAGACCGCTGCCAATTGCGGGCAGCTCAGTCCTGGAAAACTCTGGAAAATAGGATTTACGAGCCCAATTCATTGCTCCTATTATTTTCCTTTCAGAAGGAAGGGAGCGCCTTTCACAGGCGAAGGAGCCAATGACATTCAGGATAGACATCCATGCGCCATTGAGCCGCGCAGGGCGTTTCCACGAGTTGAATGGGGCAGTGGAGCGGCCACCGGCCATCCGCTCGGATACATGAGCTGCGGGCAACTGGTTCCCGCCTTCATTGCCCTCAATCGCCTGAAGCGGTCCAGGGACCTGTGCAAGGCTGTCGTGCTTGTTGGCTTCAACAAGGTATGCGGCACCCGGGACTTCGACAACGAACTGGACCGCAGGGCGCTGTGCGAGCTGTTTTGCTGCTGCATGACCGGCGGCCTGGGCCAGCGCTGCGTGGCCGGCGTGGTCATGCAGGCCGATGGGTTTGAAGGCTACCGGGGCTACTACAAGCAGGAAGTGCCGTACCTGAACAGAGCACCTGTCATGTCGCGCAACGAGCCCGTGCGCCCCACGCGCAGCCGGCCTGCGGGCTCGCGCATTCCGGATGTGGTCGTGGTGAAGAACCCGCGCCTTCCGCCTGTGCTGGACAACGTGCAGCGGGTCTATGAGATGAAGTTTCCGGGGGATGGCTTTTCCAATGCGGAAGGGACAGACGGCAGGACACAGCATCAGGCCTATTCACATATTTTTGAAGACAAGTTTCTCAAGGATGCCTTGGACGCCGGAAGCTGCGCTTGCGACAGCGATGGAGAAAGTGCGAACGAAGGCGTGTTGAACCAGGCAGCGCGATGGCAGGCCAACAGGGAAAAGGCCATCTCTTTGGCAGAGCGGGTGAACAAGGATACGGCGGCGGCCGTCGGGGCTGCGGCCAGTGCATCCGCACTGGGGAGGGCACTGCGAGGTGTTGGTGCGGTAGGGAGCGCACTGGCGAGATTCCTCGGGTTGTCATTCTGAAGTTGATGGATTGGATTGAGTGAAATATGGAGGATGGATATGGCAAAAGACTTCAACAAACCTTTGAGCACCAGAGAACTTCAAAAAGCCACCGTGGCGACGATGGATATTCTCAAGGCGCTGGTATTGCAGAATCAATTTGGACGTATTTGTGCAAGAGCAGGCTGGACGATCGAGATGGTGTTCCATGACGGGGATTCATTGGCCGTGCGTGAGCGTGCATGGGAAGTGGTGGAACTTTTTTGTGAGGCTGTAGGGAAGGAGAAACTGGTTTATTGGTACGACGGAATGCCTGCCATGCTGACCAGCGCGATAGCACAAAGAAAGTTGGCTGCAAAGAAGCAGAAAAGCTTTGATAACCCAAAAGGTTATGCCCTGATATTTCATATGGCTTCGGGTAAGCCAAATCCTCCTGAGGTGTGGGAGAATAATGCGCAAGACTTTCGCCTTTATTGCCGTATTGAGAATGATGAAGGTATTTGGTATCGTGAGAGATATGGGTCGATAAAAAAGGGCCCGGCCATGTCTTTCATTCGCATGGCATTTCCCGCGTGGTGGATTATGGATCAACCGCCAGAGCGCAATGTGGGCCGCCTCACCACCCAGATTGTGGAGTTGATGCAGCCCTATTGGGCGATTGCAGGTTGGGGCGTCATGCCCGCAGTGGAAGAACGCAATATCGGACCCGACGGCAAAGGGCAGCAAATACTGTATCCCTACCTGCAGCGTTTCCCGGGTTTGAATGCCCTGGGCAGTCTTGCGCTGATGAGCCATGACTTCAACAACGCCATGTACAGCATCAACTGGCTGAGTTTTGTGAGTGATGCCTTGCTGGAAAAGCTGGGTGGTCGGGATGCGGTGCGCAAGCAGGTTCAGGCCAGCCAGTATCTTTCGGCTGGGGATGTAGGCAACTGTCTGGGGATACGGGCAGGAGATTTCCCAGGACTGGGGGATATGGACCAGGGGCTGACGCTGCCCGCCTTTGGCGAGGCGGCACGCCTGCTCAAGCCTTTGCGCGCCAGATCCCGGCTCAACAACTTCATCGGCCCGCCGCCTTCGGGGTCCAATGATGAACATGCGTGGCTGCTGGCATGCGATGCCTACATGAGCCGGTTTGATCTGTTCTGACCCATGCAGGCACTGCAGCTGAATCCTGCCGGGCCAGCCGGCAGGACGGGTTTTCGGGTCGGGCGGACCTAGTCCGCGTCAACCCCTAGCAGCAAATCCGTGATCTCGTCCGGATACCGCTGCCGGTTGCCGTCGATGAGCACGCAGCCGGGTACTTCGGGGTCGGGCCGGGCCATGGGCATACCGTGGTCCAGCAGGGCCTGGGCGCAGCCCAGCCAGTCGCCGCCGCCGGGTTCCGTGGATTCGGGCCGGTTCAGCGATGCCCAGCACAGGGTGCCTGCGCAGTTGTCGCCATAGGCGTGGCGTTCGGTCCACTGTGCGCCGTGCTCCAGCAGGAAGCGCGCCATGTCGGCATCGCCACGGAAAACGGCCTGGTTCAGTGCGGATGCATCCCAGTCGCCGCCGCGCGCAGCGATGGGCCAGCCCAGTTCCACCATGCAGCGCACGGCCTCCATGCGGCCCAGGGCTGCCAGTTCGGGCAGCATGCGCAGCTGCTCGTGAGACAGTCCTTGCAGCAGACCCGGGTGGGACGCGAGAAGCCCTCCGGCCTGGGCCCGGTCGCCCATGGCGCAGGCGGCAACGAACTGTTCTTCGGGCGTGGCGGGTTCAGCGCCCGTGGCCTGTTCCAGCAGGACGGCCACGTCGGCCAGGCCAAAGCGCCGTGCCAGGCAGGCGGCGCCCAGGCCTTGCGGTGTGCGGGTGGCCGGGTCGGCTCCTGCATCCAGCAAGGCCTGCACGTGGGCGGGCGAGCGCAGCCGGCGTATGGCCCACAGCAGCGGGCGGCCCCATTCGCCCTGGCCGTTGTCCTCGTTCGGATCGGCTCCGTGGTCCAGCAGCAGGCGCAGGGCCTGCTCATCGTCCAGGTCCAGCACGCGGAACAGGGCATTGCTGCCCTCCACACGCGCGCCCGCCTGCAGCAGCAGCCGCGTGCATTCGCGGCTGGCCGGCGTGCCTTCCAGAGAGTGGTAGAGCGATTCGCCGTCGTTGGGGTCGGCCCCGGCCTGCAGCAGCATCTGCGTCAGTTGCGCATCATGGTTCTGGCCTGCTGCGCCATAGAGTGCTGACAGCCGCTCGGTCTCGGAGGGCGCCTGCAGCGAGGCCGGCGGCCAGCGATTGCCCACGGTCTGCAGCGGGTCGGCGCCCGCGTCCAGCAGCCAGCGCGCGCAGGCGCGCAGCGGCTCGGCGAACTCGGGCAGGCGCAGCAGGCACGAGTGCGTGACGGCCACCAGCGGCGGCAGTCCCAGCGGCCCGCCTGCGCGCTGCAGCCAGCCGGGATCTCTGTGCGTGGCTTCGCGCAGCGCGGCCAGGTTGCCGATGGCGCAGGCCATCCAGGGATCATTGCCCGGCAGCTCCGGCCGCTCGTCCAGCAGGCGCCGGGCCAGCGCGGGCTGCGCGCGGTGCGTGCCGCCCGCCACATCGCCGGCATAGACCAGGGCCAGCCAGTGCAGCCGGGATGTCTCGGGGTCCGCCGCCAGGCGCTGGCATGCCTCGACGTAGCCTGACAGCTCGCTCCATGAGGCGAAACCGTGCTCGCGCGCCACGGCGGACTGGGCGTCGTGCAGCCGCAGGTCCATGGCGGCCAGCGCTTCATCCGTGCGGCCCCGGGCAGCGGGCAGGTGGGCGCGCAATTGCTCCATGGCCTGGGCCGAGCCTGCGCGATAGGCGGCCAGCAGTTGCTTGGCCTGCTTCTTGAGATGGCCCATGTCGGGCCGGGCGGGGATGCGTTTCACAGGGATACCTCCGTGCACGAAGGCCAATGACCTGCAGCTTGGCGCACAAAGGCATGTGGCAAGAGAAAAACGCCGAGAGGCGCATACAGGTGGGTTCAACCCTTCCCGCAGGTCCGGGTGCGGCCTGCACCGCAAGCGCGGATGTTAGCGCAAGGCGACAGTCATCTGGGTGACAGCCGGCAGCCCCTGCTTGCGGGTTCCTACCCGCATGGCGGGCCAGTTGTCTGGCATAGGCTGCGTCGGCACTCCCCCTTGAAACGGATTTTTTGCGCGCGTTCCCCTTCAAACCTTCATCCCAAGGAGACAGTCTTATGCGAGCCCTGCGTTGGAATCGTTGGAAGTATCTCGGTCTGCTGGCGGCCACGGGCCTTGCGGCCTGCGGCGGGGGGGACGGTGATGCGCCCGAGGAGACGCGGGCACAGGACAGCCGCAGCTTTGCGCCGGCCAATCCTTCGGCCACCAGCTTCGACGCGCTGGCCGCCGCTTCGGGTGATGTGGTCGACAACGCCAGCACCAGCCGCTGGGCCGGTGTGCTGGAAGGCGCGGCCTACCGCATCGAGGTGCCGGCCAACTGGAATGGCCGCCTGGTGATGTATGCCCACGGCTATGCGGGCGAGGGCAGTGCGCTCAACGTCACCAACCCGTCCATACGCCGGTACCTGATCCAGAACGGCTATGCCTGGGCGGCGTCCAGCTACAGCAAGAACTACTACGACGTGCGCGCCGGCGTGGAGGACACGAATGCGCTGGCGCTGGCCTTCAACCGCCTGGCCGCATCCCACGGCCGGCCGCTGGCGCAGCCGCAGCGCCTGTACATCACCGGCCATTCCATGGGCGGCCATGTCACGGCGGCGGCCATCGAGGCCGAAGCCCAATCAACGGCCCGCAACAAGGTGCGCTACCAGGGCGCCGTGCCCATGTGCGGTGTGATGGGCGATACCCAGCTGTTCGACTACTTCGCGGCGGCCCAGGTCACTGCCCAGGCCCTGGCGGGCGAGGCCCAGCATGCCGTCACCGACTGGGCGGCCATCCAGGGCAAGGTGACATCGGCCCTGTTCACGACCTTCCCGTCTGCACCTACCGCGACGGGCCGCGCCTATCTGTCGGTGATCCAGAATCTCACGGGCGGTCCGCGCCCGCTGTTCGACCTGGGTGTGGCCGTGGGCGGCTCGTTCGCTCCGGTCTGGGGCGTGTTCGGCAGCGACGGCTCGGTCAACGGCATCCTGAACCGCAACGTGACCGATACCAACCGCTTCACCTACCGCATCGATGGGGATGCAGCGGCCTCGGCCGCGCTCAATGCCGCCGCGCAAAAGCGCACGGCCGCGCCCGATGCCAACCGGCTGCGCCGCGACGGCCTGCGCTGGATTCCCGTGAGCCCAGGCGACATCGGCATTCCCGTGGTGACGCTGCACACGCTGGGCGACCTGTATGTGCCGTTCAGCATGCAGCAGATCTACCAGCGACGCGTGGCCGACAAGGGCAAGGACCGTTGGCTGGTGCAGCGCGCCATCCGCGGCGCATCGCACTGCGACTTCACCGTGGCCGAGCAGGTGGAGGCCTTCGATGCCATGGTGCAGTGGGAGCAGGGCGGCGCCAGGCCGGGCGGTGACGATGTGCAGACGGCCGCCACGGTGGCCGCGCCGACCTATGGCTGCCGCTACACGCGCAACACCCTGGGCCCGGATGACAGCACCACCACGCGGCAGTTGCGTGCCGTGATCTCGCAGAACGCGGCAAGCTGCCCGTAGCGCGGAAGGCGGCGCAGGCTGCGCCGCTCAGCGCGGGCTTGCAGGCGCGGTGGGCGCCTGTGCGAGCAGGCGCAGCCCGAACAGCTCGTCCAGCGCCTGCCGGTATTGCTCCATGGCGCGCGACTGGGTGTTGTGGTGGTTGCCGCCTTCGATGAGCACGAAGCGCTTGGGCTCGCTGGCCGCGTCGAACAGCTGGCGGCCCAGCGTGGCGGGGATCAGCGGATCGGCGCTGCCGTGCACGACCAGCAGCGGCGAGCCTATGCCGGCCACCTTGTCGATGGAGGCAAAGCGCTGCGTGATCAGCGGCCCCACGGGCAGCCAGCCCCAGCGGAAGCTGCGGACCACGTCGGGAATGCTGGTGAAGGTGGCCTCGACCATGACGCCGGCCTCATCCTGGACGCTGCGCGCCAGGTCGATGGCGATGGCGCCGCCCAGCGAATGGCCGAAGATGAAGCGCGGCCGGTCCGGAGCGTGCCGGCCCAGCCAGTCCCAGCCGGCGCGGGCATCCTCGGCGGCCGATTCCTCGGACGGCAGGCCGGCGCTGCTCTTGCCAAAGCCCCGGTAGTCGATAGCCAGCACCGAAAAGCCCAGCTCGTGCAGCCGCCGGATGCGCGGCGAGGAGCCGGCAACGTTCCAGCGCGCGCCATGCAGGTACAGCAGCACGGGGGCGTTGCCGGCCGTGGCCGGCTGGGGCAGCCACAGCGCATGCAGGCGGGCGCCGTCCTGCGTTGGCATGTCGATCCAGACATCTTCCATGCCGGCCGTGTTGGCGCCGGGCCAGCTGCGGTCGCTGGGCTGGAAGATCCATTCGCGCTGCTTGGTGTCCAGCACGGAGCAGCCGCTGGCCGCCAGCAGCGCGGCCACGCCCAGCGCTGCCGTGAGCCGGTGCAGGCGCCGTCGGGGCCACAGGTGGGAAAGCAGTGAGGGCATGACGCAACAATGGATGCACGGGCCGGCCAAAAGTTCAGCGCCGCTGCCGTGCCGGCCGGCGCTGTCATGGATTGGCGCTATTCTTGCCGCTGGTCCGCAGTCTGTCCTGGCTGCACGGGCCTCTCCCCACTGTTGATGAGTGAACCTGTATGCCGATACGCCTGGGCCTGGCCGCCAACCGAATCCACCACCAAACCGAGGATGCCGCACTGTTCGGCTGGCTGCGCGCCTGCGAGTCCGGCATCCGCGAACTGCAGCTGGGCCTGCATGCCGTGGGCCGCACCTTCGATGCCATCCAGGCGGCCGGCATGCTGGCGTCCTACCGGGGCCTGCGCCGCTATCCCTATGGCCGCGAAGGCGGGCTGATGAAACTGGTGGCCGAGGTGGTGGGCGTGGAAGGTGACGAGCGCACCATCGACGGGGCCATCTATTTCACCGACCCGGTGGATCCGTCCTCCATCTTTCCCGAGGCCGTGGCGCTCAAGCGCCAGTGCGTGATCCATGGCAAGCCCTTCCTGTCCACCGTGGCCTCGGCGCGGGACTGGGTCGAGATGGAGCGCATCCAGGCAGGTCTGCCCAAGGATGCCGGTGCGCAGCGCTTTCACGACTACGCACAGCAGACGCTGGCGCTGATCGCCCACGATGCGCTCAAGCCCACCATGCTGGATTTCGCGGCGCGCAACTTCGAGCTGCTGTCGCGCTTTGGCCGGCGCGTGGGCACGGGCACCACGGGCCAGCGCCTCAACGAAATGGCCTGGAGCCGTGGCTGGCCCGAGGACCGGCCCTGGGTGGACCGCTACAACAGCGGCCCGCTGGGCGGCGATGCGCAGATCGCCGACCTGGTGCTGGACCGCCGCTGCCAGCGCGTGATCTTCTTCGAGGACCCGCATGTGGCGCGCCAGCACGAGGCCGACATCCAGCTGCTGGAGCGCGCCGTGACCACGGTGACGCACGACACGGTCTGCACCACTTCTCCGGCCGTGGCGCAGCGCTGGTGCGATGCGGCCTTGATGCGCCGCTGAATGCCCCACTAAAACCTTCGTCGCGCAGACGACAGCCTTGCGGCCTGCGGGTGGGCGAACACCCGTGACCGGCCGAGGGCTTTCTGCAAGACTGGCCGTTTCCAAAAACCAAGGAGACAACGATGGTCAGTCCGCTCTTTCGGCGTTCCCGGCATGCCATGGCCCTGCTGGTGCTATTGCCCGGCTGGGTGGCGGCCCAGGCACAGGCCCCCGCAGCGCCCGCGCTGCCGCCGCCCGACAGCGTGCGCCTGGAGCAACTGGGGCTGATGCAGGGCTTTCCGCCGGCCGCCGACAAGCGCGTGGACGTGTCCAACGGCTACCGCTATCCACAGCTGCGCTGGGTGGTGCAGCACCTGCGCGAAATCCAGCCCACGCAGAACATCCGGCGCGGCGCGGCGGCGCCCTCGGCACTACCCGAAGCGCCCATGGCCCTGGGCGGCCTGCGCTTTGACGACGACAAGGGCCAGCCCATCACCGTGGACCAGTGGCTGGACCGCACCTATACCGATGCCATCGTGGTGCTGCACAAGGGGCGGGTGGTCTTCGAGCGCTACCAGAACCAGATGCAGGCCAGCTCGCCCCACCTGCTGTTCTCGGTCACCAAATCGTTCACCGGCCTGATGGCCGCGCAACTGGCCCACGACGGGCGCATCGACCCCCAGGCCCTGGTCACGAAATACGTGCCCGAGCTGGAAGGCTCTGCCTGGGGCGACATGACGGTGCGCCAGGTCATGGACATGACGGGCGCCGTGCGCTTTCGCGAGGACTACACCGACCCCAGGACCGAGATCTTCGGCTACTCCTGGGCCTCGGGCATGCTGCCGCGTCCGCCCGGCTACGCGGGGCCGACCAATGTGTACGACTTCCTCAAGACGCTGCCCAAGGAAGGCACGCATGGCGAGGGCTTTGTCTACCGCACCGTGCATTCCGAGGTGCTGGGCTGGATCGTCTCGCGCGTCACGGGCCGGCGCTGGAGCGATCTCATGAGCGAGAACATCTGGCAGAAGCTGGGCATGCAGGAAGACGCCTATGTGATGGTGGACAGCACCGGCACGCCGCTGCAGGGCGCGGGCCTGAACGCCACGGCGCGTGACCTGGCGCGCGTGGGCGAGATGCTGCGCCTGGGCGGCAGCTTCAACGGCCACAAGATCTTCGACAAGGCGGTACTGGACGACATTGCGCGCGGCGGCGACCGCGAGCAGTTCAAGTTCCGCGGCATCCAGGCCGCGCGGCCCGGCTACAGCTACCGCAACCAATGGTGGGTACTACACAACGCCGATGGCGCCTATGAGGCCGCCGGCATTCACGGCCAGTTCATCCACGTGAACCCGGCCGCGCAGATGGTGGTGGTCAAGCTGTCATCGCACCCGGTGGCGGGCGCGGCCTTCACGCATGCGCTGACGCTCAAGGCCTGGGCGGCGCTGGCCGATGCGGTGCGCGATAAATAAGGTCTTGCAATGAAAAGTGACCCTCACGCTACCCTTGCTGCGCAAGGTTCGCTGCCGCCTGAGGGGTCTTGTTTCATCTCACCGCCGCCAGACCGCCGACGATGCATTGCCTGCAATCGGCCAGTCGCAGGAGTTCAGAGAGCCAGGGTTGTCCGCTCAGACCGGCAGGTGCGACAACCCGGCACCAGCCGGGGATTCAGCTGAGATTGATGTCCTCAGGCCAGAGAAAGTAGGGGCCAAATCGGGACTTGGGAACAAACTCAAGGCCGGCCTGCGTTCCCGCTGCCGTCAGGACGTGGCGGTCGCCGTCAAGCGCAAGGTAGCCCATAGTTGTCGCGCGTTCGAGCAACTGGGCCGTCTTCCAGCCACGCTTGTGTGCGATCTTCGAGGAAGTGAGCTTTCCACCCGTTGCGGGCTCCCCATCCGCCGCATCCGTCGAACCCTCGACCGAAGTCTGGTTCGGGTTTGATACGCGCTCCATCGAAATACGAACCTCATCGCTGATGCGGATGATGCGCTGGGCCTCGTCGTAAGCGTCTCTGTAGAGCTGCGCATCCTCGGCACGTTCAATCAGGATGCCCATCTCGTTATTGTTCACCTGGCTGAACTCGTACAGGTTCAGGCTCGTGATGATGCACATGGTCTCGCTAAGGTAGCACTTGGCATGCAGGTTCTTGCAAAAGCTGGTTCGGACAAAGGTCAGGCCGCGAAGCCATTCGATTTCCTGTGGCTGCAATTCGCTCTTGCCATAGACGATCCTTACATCGATCTTTAAGCGGTTCTTGTCCGCCAGCAGTTCCTTCATGCGGTCGTTCAGTTTCAGGAACGGGCTGATCAGGATCAGGCGGTCGGTGGCTCCCTTGATCAGTTCTTCAAGAAAGTAGTTTGTCGCACTGGTGTTCAGGAATTTTGTCATCGGCGGTCAGAATCCTTCAGGTCATTGGGCTACATTCTGCAACACTGAATGCCGGCGGTTGAGCATGCGATCCAATGGCCGGCGCCGTGTCCTCTGCTTGGCATGGCATAGCTGCATGCCCTGCAGCGGCTTGCGGGCTGCACTACGTAGGGCTGTATTGAGAGTTTCTGTGACCGGCCGTGCAATTGGGGCGACTACGGCGCCGACTGGATAACACGTCATTCAAAGCCCCTCGTGTTCTCGCATTGAGGGCAACGGGTCTTTCGCTTTCTCTCCGGCAATGCCTCGCCATATGTGGCGTGCGGATACTCAAGGCTGAACCGATTTCGGTTGCCATGCACAATGCTGTAACAATTGTTTGCCGGGGAAGGAGTGAGCAAGCTATGGCCAGGCGAAAGAAATCAGGAGCGGGAGGGGGCATCGGTGCAGTCGTCGTGGGGCTGCTGGTGGTGTTGGCCGCCATTCCGCGCGAGGTCTGGATCGGGGTTGGGGTGTTCGCCGCCATCGGCGTCGGTATCTATCTCTATCTCAAATCCAAAGGCGGTGCGCATGAGGTACCTCAGGAAGCTGCGCGTCCTGCTCGCACTGACCCGCTTCCCGAGAGGCGCGCACAGGTTGCGCCTAGCCCGGCGGTCAGTTCGCGCGCGGCAAGCCGACTCCTTGAGGATGAACAACCTGTACCGGTTGCGGTCAGTCCAGTGCCTGCCACGCCGTCGTTTCGCCTCCCGGCAGCGCCCAACCGCTTCGGTCCTGGTGCCTGGATTGCTGCAGGAGAGGCGGTTGAGGTCGGGGGCGTCTCAATTACCGGTGGCCTCGTTTACATCGGCACGTCGCTGCCTATTCCCACGGGTGGCAATGATCCGAGCCTCATCGATCCGTCGAAATCCGTCGCGTCCACGGGCGACTACACAGAGCGGCAGATGGGCTACTGGCCGAGTTACTCGGAAATTTCGCCTTCCGCCCGGCGCGCCTATCTGAATTGGCTGGCAGGCGGAAGGCAGGATCCCGAGGCCGATGTGGGATATGTCTTCATCTTCTTCTACGGGTTGGAGCGCCGCGCCATTCTGGATGCCTCGAAGGACGAGGGGGCCAAGGCCGATTGGCCCGTGATTGCGTCGGAGCTGCGCCGGCTATTGGACATCTATGGCGACAAGTCGGGTTCATTCCGAAGCTACGCGGGTTCGCTGCTCGATTGGGTCTCTTTGGCAGAGCACCCCGAGAAGGCCTATCTCAAGCCCATCCCGAGTTTTCCCAAGACCTACGAACTGCCGCTCTACATCCGTGTCGCCCTCGGCCAGGCGGCGGTCGATGGCATGCCTGTGCCTGCGCAACTGGCACTGGCCTGGGCCAAGCTGGATCCGACCAACTACCTGCGAACACCGGCAACGCGTTGCGCGGAGGAGTTCGACAAGCTCTTCGTATCCAGATACCGCGAGACGTTTGGAGAGGGCTTGGTTCTTCCCAGGAACAAGACCAAGATCAAGCTGGTTCACCGACCGGCCTCCGCCGGATTTCGCGGGTACAAGGATTTGAGCCTGTCTTTTGGGGACACGCCCGACGTCACCGTGCTTACTGCACCCATCAACAAGCTGCGCCAGGTTGTCGAGGAGGCCACGAAAGCGCTGGAGCCGTTCAGCCGCTATGTGGGGCGGAATCCGGATGGCAGGCATGCGCTGGAGGGGCTGCTGCAATTGCCTGCCACGCTGTGGCCCGAAAGTACCCAGAAGGCATTGCATGGCCTGAAGGCGCGTATGGGTGAGGGAATGATTGCCATGTCGTTCCAGGAACTGCTTGGCAGTCTGGATGCCAAGACGACCCTGACGCGGGACCGGACGCTGGCGCTGGCGCGAGCGCTCGAATCCTTGAACATCGGCATCGAGCCCGATGTCCTGGCTGGAGCCAAGCTGCCCAAGCCCCACGAGAAGGTCGTGCTGTTCTCCGTGCCACCAGGAGAGGTCGCCAGCCGCTCCACACCGGCTTACCAAGTCGCCATACTGACTTTGGACTTGGCATCGGCCGTTGCTGCCGCCGATGGCGAGTTCAGTGCCCAGGAAATGGGGCATCTCCGGGCACAGGTGCAGTCCTGGGCTCACCTCACTCCGAACCATATCCGTAGGCTTCTGGCACACCTGCGCCTGCTGATGGCGACGCCAGCATCGCTGACCGCTCTGCGCAAGAAGTTGGAACCGCTGGATATTGGCGCCAAGGAGACTATTGCTGCCTTCATGGCCACGGTCGCACAGTCCGATGGAGAAGTCTCGCCGACGGAAGTGAAGATGCTGGAGAAGGTCTACAAGGCCCTTGGCGTCGAATCCAAGAAGGTGTTTTCCGACGTGCATGCCGCAGCTGCAGGTGCGAAACCAACGGCGACGGTTGCCGTGGAGTCGGAGGAAGCCGGATTCAAGCTTGATCCCGCGCGCATTGCTGCTCTGCAGAAGGATACCGAAGCCGTATCGGCTCTGCTGTCGGGAATCTTCAAGGAAGAAAATCCACCCGAGACGGTATTCGTCGAACCCGAACCTGAAGGCGATGCTGGGGCGACATCACCGGGACTGCTCGGCCTGGATGAAGCGCACAGCGCGCTCGCACGCCTGCTGCTGTCGCGGCCGGTGTGGACAAAGGATGAACTCGACGATGCCGCTGCAGATCTGGACCTGATGCTCGACGGTGCCATCGAAGCCCTCAACGAGGCGGCCTTCGATCTGCACGACATACCGTTTACAGAGGGCGAGGAGGTCGTGACCGTGAACCCTGAACTGTTGGAGAAGTTGGAAGCATGAATGCACCGATCCGCCCTAGAGACCGCGACGCGGTCCTCCAATCGTTGCGCGCAGGTGTCGTGCCCCGCAGCGGACAGCACCTGATCCAGGTCGGCCGTGTCCGGGAAATCGAGACGCTGGTGGCCGACATCGCCCGCATCGCCGATGGGGGCTCGGCATTCCGTGTCGTCATTGGCGAGTACGGCGCGGGCAAGACCTTCTTCCTGAACCTGGTGCGTGCCGTGGCGCTGGAGAAGAAGCTCGTGGTGGCCACGGCTGATCTGAACCCGGACCGGCGTCTTCACGCCAGCGGTGGCCAGGCCCGCTCGCTCTATGCCGAACTCATGCGCAACCTGTCGACCCGAACGAAGCCGGATGGGGGTGCGCTTGCGGGCATCGTCGAGAAATTCATCGCCACGGCCAAGACGCAGGCCAAGGCGTCCGGCCAATCGACCGAGGCGGTCTTGCGCCAGCAGCTCGAACAACTAACCGAACTGGTGAACGGCTACGACTTCGCGGACGTCATTGCGGCTTACTGTCGTGGCCATGAGGAGGGTAACGAGAAGCTCAAGTCCGATGCCATCCGATGGCTGCGGGGGGAGTTCGCCACCAAGACCGATGCGAGGCAGGCGCTCGGCGTACGAAGCATCGTCGACGATTCCGAGGTCTATGACCAACTGAAGCTTATGGCGCGCTTCGTGCGGCTGGCCGGTTTCGCGGGCCTGCTGGTTGGTTTGGATGAACTGGTCAATCTCTACAAACTGGCCAACACGCAGGCCCGCAATGCGAACTACGAACAGATCCTGCGCATCCTCAACGACTCGCTACAGGGCACGGCCGTGGGCCTTGGATTTGTTCTGGGCGGAACGCCGGAGTTTCTGCTGGATACCCGGCGCGGACTCTATAGCTATCCCGCCTTGCAGAGTCGGCTTGCGCAGAACACCTTTGCCTCAGATGGCCTGGTCGACTTCAGCGGACCGGTGGTGCGCCTGTCGAGTCTCACGCCTGAGGATTTCTACGTCCTGTTGCAGAAGATTCGCTCCGTCTACGCCCTCGGCGACGCTGACAAGTTTCTCGTCCCGGACCAAGGCATCTTCAGCTTCATGGAGCACTGCTCCAAACGCATCGGCGACACGTATTTCCGAACGCCGCGTACGACCATCACGGCCTTCATCAACATGCTGGCTGTGCTGGATCAGAACCCGGGGGCTGCATGGCAGAGCCTGCTGGGCGGCATAGAGGTCGCCCCGGACACTGGCGGTTTGACTGATGAGCAGGTCGAGGTGGACGATGGCGATGAATTCGCCTCGTTCAAGATGTGACGGTCTCGGCCTGAGCACATGTCTGGCGACAGCGCTTCCTTCTTCCTGCTCGATGAGCGCATCCAGCGCTTCCTATGGGCCGAAGGCTGGGAGTCGCTGAGAGATGCCCAGGAGGCGGCCATTCCGCTCATCGTCAAGGCGGACCGGGACGTCATCGTGGCAGCCGCCACGGCCGCCGGCAAGACGGAGGCGGCATTTCTGCCGGCGCTGACGAAGCTGCTTCAGACGGGGTCACAGGGGCTCATCGTCTATGTCAGTCCGCTCAAGGCGCTCATCAATGACCAGTTCGGTCGCCTCGACCGGCTGTGCGAGCAACTGGAAATTCCGGTGTGGCCCTGGCATGGCGACATCTCTTCCTCGGCCAAGGCACGCTTCCTGACGAAGCGGCAAGGGGTCTTGCTCATCACGCCGGAATCTCTTGAGGCAACGTTATGCCATCGAGGCACGTCGATCGGTGCGGTGTTCGATCGGCTGACGTTCTTCATCGTCGACGAGCTTCACGCCTTCATCGGATCAGAGCGCGGAAAACAGCTTCAATCCCTGATGCATCGCATTGAGCGGGTCATCGGTCGCCAAGTGCCGCGTGTCGGCCTTTCCGCGACCTTGGGTGACATGCGCCTGGCCGCCGATTTTCTGCGTCCTGGACAAGGGACGTCGGTTGCCCTGGTGGAGTCGAAGTCCTCGCACAGTGAGCTGAGAGTTCTGGTCAAAGGTTACGAGGAGCCCTTGGTCTTGCGCAATGAAGATGGTGGCGAAGAGCCGGAACCCGTCACACCGGCGAAGATTGCCCTGCATCTGTTCCGGGGCTTGCGCGGCACGAACAATCTGGTCTTCCCGAACTCGCGGCGTGAAGTCGAACGCTACACGTACCTTCTCAACCGACTTTGCGAGCAGGAGAAGGTGCCCAATGAGTTCTGGCCGCACCACGGCAGTCTGTCGAAGGAGATCCGCTCGGACACCGAGGCTGCCCTGAAACAGAAGGAATTTCCCGCGACCGCCCTCTGTACCAACACGCTGGAGTTGGGCATCGACATTGGCTCCGTCAAGAGCGTGGCCCAGATCGGCCCGCCACCGTCGGTGGCCAGCTTGCGACAGCGCCTGGGGCGGTCTGGTCGCCGAAAGGGCGAGCCGGCCATCTTGCGAGGCTACAGCGTGGAGAACGCCCTTGGAGGGAAACCCTCGCTCGCCGACGAACTCCGTCTGGAGACGGTGAAGGTGACGGCGATGATCTCACTGCTGCTGGAAGGTTGGTTCGAACCGCCCATGGCGCATGGAGTTCACCTATCGACACTGGTTCAGCAGATGCTGTCCTATGTGGCGCAGAGCGGAGGGGCATCCATCGGGCAACTCCATACGATGTTCTGTACTTCCGGCGCCCCTTTCACTGGGTTGAACAAAGGCGAGTTTGCCGAACTCGTTCGCCATCTCGGCCAAAAGGAATTGCTGATGCAGGAGTCCAGCGGTCTTTTGCTGCATGGTCGCATCGGTGAGAAGTTCGTCAACCACTACACCTTCTATGCTGCGTTTGCAGCAGACGAGGAGTTTCGTATCGTCTGCAGCGGTAAAACGCTCGGCACTTTGCCGGTATCGCTGATGCTCAGCGTGGGCCAGCGCATCCTGTTCGCCGGCAGGACCTGGCTGGTAGAAGACATCGACGAGGAGCAGAAGACCATATTTGTCGTCCGCTCCGGTGGCGGAGCGCCGCCGTTGTTCTCAGGTGGGGCAGGGCGTACCCACACACGTGTTCACCAACGAATGCACCAATTGTTCGAGTCCTCCGATATACCGCCGTTCCTGGATGGAGTGGCCAAGCGGTTTTTGGTGGAAGGCAGGGCGAACTACTCTGAACGAAATCTGGCGAATGACTTCATGGTGGACCAGGGCCGCGAAGTGGTGCTGCTGACCTGGCTCGGGGATGCCGCCAACGAAGCGCTGGCCTGCCTGCTTCGCCGCAGAGGCTACTCGGCCAATGCGGCCGGCCCAGGCATCGAAGTCATCAAAGGAGATTTGGGTATCGAGGGGATCATCGATGCCCTCATCGATGCGGCAGTGGATGAGCCTCCGCCGCTCGACATGCTTCTGGCCGATGTCCGCAACCTGCAGCGCGAGAAATGGGACTGGGCTTTGCCTGATGGACTTTTGCGCAAGGCGTATGCAAGTCTGTACCTGAACCTTGAAGAGGCGTTGTCCTGGGCGCAATCGCTTGCCAGAGATCACTCAGCCCATGGCAGAAAGGCGTAGAAAGCGGAAGGCACCAACAAAAAAGCCCATGCAGCAGGCTGCATGGGCTTTCGTCAGGGGTGGGGAGCGCTGACGCTCAGATCACGCCCTGGGCCAGCATGGCGTCGGCTACCTTGACGAAGCCGGCGATGTTGGCGCCGTCGATGTAGCTGACCGTGCCGTCCTCGCGCTTGCCGTACTTCAGGCAGGCGGCGTGGATGCCTTGCATGATCTGCAGCAGGCGGGCATCGACTTCCTCGGCGGGCCAGGACAGGCGGGCCGCGTTCTGGCTCATCTCCAGGCCCGAGGTGGCCACGCCACCGGCGTTGCTGGCCTTGCCCGGTGCGTACAGCACGCCGGCCTTCTCGAAGGCCTTGGCGGCTTCGATGGTCGAGGGCATGTTGGCGCCTTCGGCCACGCAGACCACGCCGTTGGCGATCAGCACCTTGGCGTCTTCCTCGGTCAGTTCGTTCTGCGTGGCGCAGGGCAGGGCCACGTCCACCTTCAGGTGCCACGGCGTCTTGCCGCGCAGGAACTCAGCGCCCACCAGCTTGGCGTACTCGTCCACGCGGCCGTAGCGGTGGTTCTTCACGTCCATCAGGATGGCCAGCTTCTCGGTGGTGAAGCCGTCCTGGTCATACACGGTGCCCGAGGAGTCGGAGACCGACACCACCTTGGCGCCCAGCTGCATGGCCTTTTCCACGGCGTACTGGGCCACATTGCCCGAGCCGGAGATGGAGACGGTCTTGCCTGCGAAGGACTGGCCGCGCGTGGCCAGCATTTCCTGGGCGAAGTAGACGGTGCCGTAGCCGGTGGCTTCGGGGCGGATCAGCGAGCCGCCGAAGGACAGGCCCTTGCCCGTGAACACGCTGGCGGCGCTGTTGGACAGCTTCTTGTACATGCCGGCCATGAAGCCCACTTCGCGGCCGCCCACGCCGATGTCGCCTGCCGGCACGTCGGTGTCCGGGCCCACGTGGCGGAACAGCTCGGTGACGAAGGCCTGGCAAAAGCGCATGACTTCAGCGGGGCTCTTGCCCTTGGGATCGAAGTCCGAGCCGCCCTTGCCGCCGCCCATGGGCAGCGTGGTCAGCGCGTTCTTGAAGGTCTGCTCGAACGCCAGGAACTTGAGCACGGACAGCGTGACCGAGGGGTGGAAACGCAGGCCGCCCTTGTAGGGACCGATGGCCATGCTGTGCTGGATGCGGAAGCCGCGGTTGACCTGCACCTGGCCCTTGTCGTCGGTCCAGCTCACGCGGAACATGACCACGCGCTCGGGCTCGACCAGGCGCTCCAGCAGTCCGTGCTCGGCGTACTTGGGGTTCTTCTCGATGAAGGGCCACAGGCTTTCCATCACTTCGGTGACGGCTTGCAGGAATTCGGGCTGGCCGGGATTGCGTTGCGCGACTTCATCAAGGAACTGGCCGACGGACTCGTACTTCATGGAAAAAACCTCTGACTAAAAACGGCTGCGGGAAGGGGTGAGTGCAAACCAAGATTATGCCTAAAAGTTATGCCGTCATGCATCGTTTTGGTGAATGGCGCCCGAGCTTGGTGCCTTCGTGCCGTGTTTCGGTGCATCTTCAGAGGGGATTGACGGTATTTGGTGCATGGCAGAAAGCTGCGTGCAGCAGTGGGCGGGCAGGCAGGCCCCTGGACCGGCCGTATCCGGTGGCGTGCATGGTCATGGCGAATGGGAATGGCTGGCGCCATGCCCGCTGACATGAAGAATGGCTGGGAAGGCCTTGCAGCCGGACGGGGCTTGGGCCCGCCCGGCCATCCCATCGCCGGCCTTTCAGCTGCGCTGCAGCTGGGGATGGCGCGCGAACAGGTCGGCCGCCCAGTCCACGAAGGCCCGCACCTTGGCGCTGAGGTGGCGGTTGGGCGGGTAGACCACGTGAATGGGCAGCGGCGGCTGGGTCCAATCGGGCAGGACCTCGACCAGTTCGCCGCTGTCGATCAGCGGCTGGGCAAAGGCCGTGACCAGCTGCGCGATGCCAAAGCCCGCCAGCACGGCGGCCGTGTAGGCATTGCTGTCGTTGGCCGCGATGCGGTAGTTGCCCGCCACCTCGATGGATTCATCGCCCCGCTGGAATTCCAGCGGGTACATGCGCCGCGTATGGCCCGAGAAGAAGGCGACGATCTGGTGCTTCGTATCCAGTTCGGACGGATGCTGGGGCACGCCATGGCGTGCCAGGTAGGCGGGCGAGGCCACGGTGACCCAGTTCATCGAGCCGATGCGGCGCGCCACCAGGGACTGGTCGCTGAGCTCGCCCCCGCGGATCACGCAGTCCACGTTGTCGCTGATCAGGTCCACCAGGCGGTCGCCCACGCCCAGGTCGATCTGTATGTCGGGATAGCGTTCGCAGAATTCGGTCAGCGCCGGAATGATGATCAGCCGGGCCATGGAGCTGCCCACGTCCAGCCGCAGCCGCCCGCTGGGCGCGGTCTGGGTGTTGACCATGCTGGCTTCGAGATCGTCGAAGTCGTTGAGCAGGCGTGCCGCGCGTTCGTAGTAGGCCGCGCCATCGGGCGTGACGGTGACGCGCCGCGTCGTGCGGTTGAGCAGCTTGACGCGCACGCGCGCCTCCAGCGCCTGGATCTGTTTGGTGACCGTGCCCTTGGGCAGGTCCAGCGAATCGGCGGCGCGGGTGAAGTTGCCGGCTTCCACCACGCGAACGAAGACACGCATGGCCTGGATCTGGTCCATGGAAAGTTGCTCCTGCAGCGCCCGGCAAGGGAATGCCGGCTCGGCGGAATTCTCACATGCGCGGTATCGGGCGATTGTTCGCGAAACGGAAACAGAGCGATGGCTGCGTTGCTATTTCAGACATGGCCGGCGCCGCCTATATTCCAACCATCGACCATTGCCGCAGGTTCGCGCCATGTCCACTTCCTCGTCGCCTCCGAACGGCCCCGCCGTCGGGGCGCAGATTGCCGAAACAGAATTCTCCATCGAGCTGCCCGAGCACGGCACCGTGGCTGCGCGCGCCTATGGCCAGCGCAGGCCCGGCACGATTTCGCCTCTGGTGCTGCATTTCCATGGCGGCACCTTTGTCTGCGGCACGCTGGACAACGGGCGCTACATCGGCCGGCTGCTGGCCGAGGCGGGCGCCGTCGTGGTGTCGCTGGCCTACCCGCTGGCGCCCGAGCATCCGTTTCCCCAGCCCATCGAGGTGGGCTACGCCGTGCTGCAGTGGCTGTACAAGCACCGCGTGAAGATGGCGGGCAAGGGCGCGCCGCTGTTCCTCGCGGGTGAAGAAGCCGGCGGCAACCTGGCCGCCGCCGTGGCCGTGATCTCGCGAGACCGGGGCCACCCTCCGCTGGCAGGCCAGATCCTGGTGTCACCCATGCTCGATCCCTGCACCGGCACCGCCTCGCAGCGCGAGGCCACGCCCGAGGCCGGCGAATGCCGCTGGGCCACGGGCTGGCGCGAGTACCTGAGCTGCCCCAAGGACGCCATGCATCCCTATGCCGTGCCCGGCAGCTCGCTGCGCCTGGCCCAGCTGCCGCCGGCCCTGGTGCTGGTGGGGGGCGACGACCCGCTGCGCGACGAGGCCCAGGCCTATGCGGCCCGCCTGCGCGCGGCCGGCGTGACGGCCAGCAGCCATGTGCTGCCCAGCGCGTCGAACTGGCCGCAGGCCCTGTCCGAGGCCGAGGCCTGTACGGCCTGCAGCGCCGCCGTGTCCCAGCATGTGCATGACTTCTTCGAGGCCACCATGAACAAGCCCGCAGCACCGGGCTAGGCCCCGCGCCGCCGCAGCCGGCGAACCTTGCTGCCCCCGTTTTCCCATTTCGATTCCGCCTTCCCGGCGCGTTCAGGCGCCGGGCGGGCATCGTGTTCCCTGAATTCCGCAAAAAAACACCATGTCCACCCAATCCACCTCATCCTCCTCACCCTCTTCTTCCGCCTCGGCCCAGCGCAAGGGCTGGAAGCTGCCGGCCGCCGCTGCGGCCATCCTCGCCGTCAGCGCCGGCCTGTTCGGCCTGCACGGCTTCGATGCCAAGGCCGATGACGCGCCCGCCAGCGCCCAGCCCGCCGCCACGCCTGTGTCGGTGGCCACGGTCGCCGAAAGCGAGGTCACCGCCTGGGACGAGTTCTCGGGCCGCCTTGAAGCCGTGGAGCGCGTGGACATCCGCTCCCGCGTGGCTGGCGCCGTGCAGGCCGTGCACTTTCGCGAGGGCGCGCTGGTCAAGCAGGGCGATCTGCTGATCACCATCGACCCCGCACCGTATGCGGCCGAGGTCGAGCGTGCCGAAGCCCAGGTGGCCTCGGCCCAGGCACGCCAGTCCTATGCACGCAGCGAGCAGGAGCGCGCACGCCGCCTGTGGGACGAGCGGGCGATTGCCCAGCGCGAGCTGGACGAGCGCATCAACGCAGGCAGCGAGGCCGAGGCCAATCTGCGCGCGGCCCAGGCGTCCCTGCAATCGGCGCGGCTGAACCTGGGCTACACCCAGGTGCGCGCCCCCGTGTCGGGCCGCATCGGCAAGCGCGAGATCACCGTGGGCAACCTGGTGGCCGCAGGCCCGGGCGCGCCGGTGCTGACCACGCTGGTCTCGGTCAGCCCCATCTATGCGAGCTTCGATGCCGATGAGCAGGTCATCACGCGCGCGCTCAAGGAGCTGGGCGGCGGCGCGGGCAACCGCGCCAGGATCGACAGCATTCCCGTGCAGATGGGCACGGCCACGGCCGGCAGCACGCCCTTCGAGGGCCGGCTGCAGCTGATCGACAACCAGGTCGATGCCCGAAGCGGCACGGTGCGCGTGCGCGCCGCCTTCGACAACAAGGACGGCGCCCTCATGCCCGGCCAGTTCGCCCGCATCCGCATGGGCCAGGCGCGCGACAGCAGCATGCTGCTGGTCAGCGAGCGCGCCATCGGCACGGACCAGAGCAAGAAGTACGTGATGGTGGTGGGCGGCGACAACAAGGCCGTCTACCGCGAGGTGGTGCTGGGCGCCTCGGTCAACGGCCTGCGCAACGTGACCCAGGGCCTGCAGCCTGGCGAGCGCGTGGTGGTCAACGGCCTGCAGCACATCCGCCCCGGCGCCCTGGTCGCGCCCAAGGAGGTGTCCATGGATGCGCGGGCCGATGCCCGCCAGCCGGGCACCCGGCAGGCAGCCGAACAAGTGGCTGACGCAACCAAGTCCTGATCTAGCCGCACACCTTTCCTGCCTCTGAAATGCCGCCTGACCGCAGGCGGCATGGGCCGCGCTTTGCCGTGGCGGAGCCAAACACCATGAACCTATCCAAATTCTTCATTGACCGGCCGATCTTCGCGGGCGTGCTTTCGCTGCTGATGCTGATCGCCGGCCTGATCGCCATGGGCGGGCTGCCGATCTCGGAATACCCCGAGGTCGCGCCGCCATCCGTGGTGGTGCGCGCCCAGTACCCGGGCGCCAATCCCAAGGTGATCGCCGAGACCGTGGCCACGCCGCTGGAAGAGCAGATCAACGGCGTCGAAGGCATGCTCTACATGGGCAGCCAGGCCACCAGCGACGGCGTGATGACGCTGACCGTCACCTTCCGCCTGGGCACCGACCCCGACAAGGCGCAGCAGATGGTGCAAAACCGCGTCTCGCAGGCCGAGCCGCGCCTGCCGGAAGAGGTGCGCCGCCTGGGCATCACCACGGTCAAGAGCGCACCCGACCTGACCATGGTGGTGCACCTGGTCTCGCCCAACCAGCGCTATGACATCAACTACCTGCGCAACTACGCGGTGCTGAACGTGAAGGACCCGCTGGCGCGCATCGAGGGCGTGGGCCAGATCCAGATCTTCGGCGGCGGCGACTACGCCATGCGCGTGTGGCTGGACCCGCAGAAGGTGGCGCAGCGCGGCCTGTCGGCCAGCGATGTGGTGGCCGCCATCCGTGGCCAGAACGTGCAGGCTGCGGCCGGCGTGGTCGGCGCCTCGCCGGGGCTGCCGGGCGTGGACATGCAACTGTCCATCAACGCCCAGGGCCGCCTGCAAAGCGAGGAGGACTTCGGCGACATCATCGTCAAGAGCGGCGCCGACGGCGCCGTGACCCGCCTGCGCGACATCGGCCGCCTGGAGATGGGCGCGGCCGACTATTCGCTGCGCTCGCTGCTGAACAACGACCCGGCCGTGGGCATGGGCGTGTTCCAGGCGCCGGGCTCCAATGCGCTGGAGATCTCGGCCAACGTGCGCAAGACCATGGAGGCCCTGAACAAGAACATGCCCGAGGGCCTGGAGTACCGCATCGCCTACGACCCCACGCAGTTCGTGCGCGCCTCCATCGAATCGGTGGTGCACACGCTGCTGGAGGCCATCGTGCTCGTGGTGCTGGTGGTGATCCTGTTCCTGCAGACCTGGCGCGCCTCCATCATCCCGCTGCTGGCCGTGCCGGTGTCGGTGATCGGCACCTTCGCCGTGCTGCATCTGCTGGGCTTTTCCATCAACGCGCTGAGCCTGTTCGGCCTGGTGCTGGCCATCGGCATCGTGGTGGATGACGCCATCGTCGTGGTCGAGAACGTGGAGCGCAACATCGAGGCGGGCCTGACGCCGCGCAACGCCACCTACCGCGCCATGCGCGAAGTGTCCGGGCCCATCATCGCCATCGCCCTGGTGCTGGTGGCGGTGTTCGTGCCGCTGGCCTTCATCAGCGGCCTCACGGGCCAGTTCTACAAGCAGTTCGCGGTGACCATCGCCATCTCCACGGTGATCTCGGCCATCAACTCGCTGACGCTGTCGCCCGCGCTGGCGGCCCTGCTGCTGCGCGGCCACGATGCGCCCAAGGACGCGCTGACGCGCGGCATGGACCGGGCCTTCGGCTGGCTGTTCCGCGGCTTCAACCGCATGTTCCACCGGGGCTCCGAGGCCTACAGCGGCGGCGTGGGCCGCGTGATCTCGCGCAAGGCGTTGATGCTGGCCATCTACCTGGCGCTGATCGCCGTGACCTTCGGCCTGTTCAAGGCCGTGCCTTCGGGCTTCGTGCCCGCGCAGGACAAGCAGTACCTGATCGGCTTTGCCCAGTTGCCCGACGGTGCCACGCTGGACCGCACGGACGAGGTGATCCGCCGCATGGGCGAGATCATGAAGGACAACCCCAACGTGGAGGACACCATCGCCTTCCCGGGCCTGTCCATCAACGGCTTCACCAACAGCTCCAACTCGGGCATCGTCTTCGCCACGCTCAAGCCCTTTGACGAGCGCAAGCGCGCCGACCAGAGCGGCGGTGCCGTGGCCGGCCAGCTCAACCAGGCCTTCGCAGGCATCCAGGACGCCTTCATCGTCATGTTCCCGCCGCCACCCGTGGCGGGCCTGGGCACGACGGGCGGCTTCAAGCTGCAGCTGGAAGACCGCGCCTCCCTGGGCTATGACCAGATGGACGCGGCCGTGAAGGCCTTCATGGCCAAGGCTTACCAGACGCCCGAGCTGACCGGCATGTTCACCAGCTGGCAGGTCAACGTGCCCCAGCTGTATGCCGACATCGACCGCACCAAGGCGCGCCAGCTTGGCGTGCCGGTGACGGACATCTTCGACACCATGCAGATCTACCTGGGCAGCCTGTATGCGAACGACTTCAACAAGTTCGGCCGCACCTACAGCGTCCGCGTGCAGGCCGACGCGCCCTACCGCGCGCGTGCCGAGGACGTGGGCATGCTCAAGGTGCGCTCCAGCTCGGGCGAGATGATTCCGCTGTCGGCGCTGATGAAGGTGGATTCCAGCTTCGGTCCCGAGCGCGCCATGCGCTACAACGGCTACCTCACGGCCGACATCAACGGCGGTGCCGCACCCGGCTTCTCTTCGGGCCAGGCACAGGACGCCATCAAGCGCATCGCGGCCGAGACCCTGCCCAAGGGCATCGATTTCGAATGGACCGACCTGACCTACCAGGAGATCCTGGCCGGCAATTCGGCGGTGCTGGTGTTCCCGCTGGCCATCCTGCTGGTGTTCCTGGTGCTGGCCGCGCAGTACGAGAGCCTGACCCTGCCGATTGCCATCATCCTGATCGTTCCCATGGGCCTGCTGGCGGCCATGACCGGCGTCTGGCTGTCGGGCGGCGACAGCAATGTCTTCACGCAGATCGGGCTCATCGTGCTGGTGGGGCTGAGTGCGAAGAACGCCATCCTGATCGTGGAGTTCGCACGGGAGCTGGAGTTCGAGGGCCGCACGCCCATACAGGCCGCCATCGAGGCCAGCCGGCTGCGCCTGCGCCCCATCCTGATGACCTCGCTGGCCTTCGTCATGGGCGTGCTGCCCCTGGTGCTGTCCACGGGCGCCGGCTCGGAAATGCGCCGCGCCATGGGCGTGGCCGTGTTCTCGGGAATGATCGGGGTGACGGCCTTCGGCCTGTTCCTGACGCCCGTGTTCTACGTGCTGATGCGCCGCTTGGCAGGCAACCGGCCGCTCAAGCAGCATGGGCCCGAGATGGAGGAAGAGGCCCCTGCACAGGCACCCGCCCACGGCCATGCCTCGGGTGGCGGCGCGCTGCCCATGCCCTCTGCTGCGCGTGGCGAGCATGAATGAGCCCACACCACAAGAACAGGAACCGATCATGAAGATCCCATCGCTTTCGAAACTGTCCAGGCGTCTGCTGCCCCTGGTGGCGGCGCTGGCCCTGGCCGGCTGCGCCAGCGTGTCCCAGAGCCTGCCCGAGCTGCCGGCCGCCCCCGCCTTCAAGGAGCAGGGCGCCGCGCCGCAGGCGGGCTGGACCCAGGCCCTGCCCGCCGAAGCCCAGGCACGCGGCCAATGGTGGCTGGCCTTTGCCGACCCGGCGCTGGACGCGCTGGTGGACAAGGCCACGCTGGACAACCAGAGCATCCAGGCCGCGGCCGCACGCCTGGCCGAGGCCCGCGCCCTGGCGCGCAGCGCCAATGCCGAGCGCATGCCGCAACTGGGCCTGGGCGCAGGGGCCACGCGCGGCGCGGGGCTGGACAAGGCCTCGGGCACACGGCCTGCCACCCTGGTCAATGCGGGGCTGAACCTGTCGTACGAGGTCGATCTGTTCGGCCGCATTTCCCAGGCGGCCGACGCATCGCGGCTGGATGCAGAGGGCCGCGAGGCCCTGCTGCAAAGCACGCGGCTGGCCGTGCAGGCCGAGGTCGCGCAGACCTATCTGCAACTGCGCGCACTGGACGCCGAGCGCGCCCTGATGCGCGAGACCGTGGAGGCCTACCGCGACACGCTGCGCCTGTCGGAGCGAAGGCTGCAGGCCGGCGACATTGCCGAGCTGGACGTGGCGCGCATCCAGGCCGAGCTGTCGGCCACCGAATCGGACGCGCTGGCGCTGGACCGCCAGCGCGCCCAGGTCGAGCATGCGCTGGCCGTGCTGGTGGGCGACTCGGCCTCGCGCTTCGGCCTGGGCGAAGGCGCCTGGACCACGGCTCTGCCTTCTATTCCAGCCGGCGTGCCGGCCACGGTGCTGATGCGCCGGCCCGACATCTCGGCCGCGCAGCGCGCCGTGTTCGCCGCGCAGTCGCGCGTGGGCGTGGCGAAGACGGCATGGTTCCCCAGCATCTCGCTGACCGGCGCGGCCGGCCATGCCTCGCCCGAGGCCGGTGACCTGTTCAAGTGGTCCATGCGCTCCTGGGGCGTGGGCGCCCTGCTGTCGCTGCCGCTGTTCGACGGCGGCCGGCGCGAGGCCGGTGTGCAGGCCGCAGGCGCACAGCTCGATGCCGCGCTGGCCGCCTACCGCCAGCAGGCGCTGGTGGCCTTCCAGGAGGTGGAGGACCAGCTGTCTTCCATCCGCATCCTGCAGGAGCAGTCCACCGTGCAGGGCCAGGCCGTGGTGGCCGCCCAGCGCGCCACCAGCCTGTCGGACACGCGCTACCGCAACGGCTACGTCAGCCAGCTGGACCTGCTGGATGCCCGCCGCAGCGAACTGCGCAACCGCCGCCAGGCGCTGCAGGTGAAGTCTGCGCAGTACCAGGCCGCCGTGGGCCTGATCCGGGCGCTGGGCGGGGGCTGGGATGTGCCGGCTGACGTGCCGGTCGGCGAATCGGCGAACGTGCCGGTGGCCCGGGCCACGTTGCGCTGAGGCACCCTCAGGCCAGCACGTCAATGGAGCGGAACACGCGCTGCAGCACCGGGTCCGGGCTGTGGCGGCAGGCGTGGACCTGCTCCATGAGGTGGTGCACGAAGCGCTCGGCCACCCAGGGCAGGGGGCCGTGGCCGCGCTGGACCACGCCCACCGTGTGGGGCTCGAACTGCTCGCGCAGGGACAGCGGCACCAGGGTGCCCTGGGGCACGCCCGATTCGATCAGCGGCCAGGGGCACAACGAGAGCATGTCGCTGTGCGCGATCAGGTGCAGCAGCAGCGATGCCGAATGCACCAGGTGGATGTGGCCCACTGGCACGGGCAGGCCGTGGCGCAGGAACAGGCGCCGCACCAGGTCGTCTTCTTCAGGCGGCGTGTAGTTGAGCAGCCAGTCGCAGTCCATCAGCTCGGCCAGCGAGCGGGCGCCTGCCAGTGGATGGCCCGTGCGGGCCACGACGGTGGCGTCATAGCGGAACAGCGGCGTGCCATGCAGGTCGCCGCCCGAGGGGCCCGAAGGCACGCGGCCGATCAGCAGGTCCAGCGTGCCTTCGCGCAGGCGCGGATGGGCCACGGCCGACAGGCCCTCGAACAGCTCCAGTCGCACCTGGGGCAGTTCGGCGCGGAAGGCGCGCAGCACATGGGGCAGCAGGCTCTGGCCCACCCAGGGCGTCACGCCCACGGACAGGCGCGCCACGGCGCAGGTGTCGCGCAGGCGGGCCATTTCATCCTCGGCCTGGGCCATCTGCCCGGTGATCAGCTGGGCATGGCGCAGCAGCGTGCGCCCGGCCGGCGTGAGGACGATGCCGCTGCTTTGGCGCTCGAACAGCGCAAGGCGGTGGCCTTCCTCCAGCTCGCGCAGGGCCTGGGTGATGGCCGACTGGGTGATGCCCAGCGCGCGTGACGCGGCGCGCACGCTGCCGCAGCCGGCCACGGCGACGAGGTAGCGCATCTGGTGCAGCTTCATGGCGGGACCGGCATCGGGGTGGGGCTGGGAATGCATGAGCCGATCTTGCAGGTTTCGTGCCATGGCCGCCATCCCTGCCATTGCTGTGATCGGCGCATGCCGGGGGATGACAGGCAATGCCTGGCAGGGCAGGCGCTGGCGGTCTTCCGCCCGCTGCCCACGCTTCCTAGACTGCGGGCATGAACATTGACCCGCCCGTTTCCACCACGGCCGACGCCGCCGATCCGGTGCTTGCCGGCATTCGTGCCACGCAGGCCGAGATGGTGGCCCTGCGCCATCACCTGCATGCCCATCCCGAACTGGCCTTCGAGGAGTTCGCCACCAGCGACTTGGTGGCCGAGCGCCTGGCCTCCTGGGGCTATGAAGTGCACCGGGGCCTGGGAGGCACGGGCGTGGTCGGCACGCTGCGCTGCGGTTCGGGCACGCGCCGGCTGGGCCTGCGCGCCGACATGGATGCGCTGCCCATCCACGAGCAGACCGGCCTGCCCTACGCCAGCCGCCATGCGGGCCGCATGCATGCCTGCGGGCACGACGGCCATACCGCCATCCTGCTGGCCGCCGCGCGCGAGCTGGCCCAGGCACGCGGCTTCGACGGCACGCTGCACCTGATCTTCCAGCCGGCCGAGGAGGGCCTGGGCGGCGGCCGCAAGATGGTGGAGGACGGCCTGTTCGAGCGCTTCCCCTGCGATGCCATCTTTGCGCTGCACAACATGCCGGGCTTTGCCGAGGGGCAGTTCGGCTTTCGCGAGGGCTCGTTCATGGCCTCGTCGGACACGGTGATCATCACCGTGCGCGGCAAGGGCGGCCATGGCTCGGCCCCCCATCTGTCGGCCGACCCGGTGGTGGCGGCGGCCCACCTGGTGCTGGCGCTGCAGACCGTGGTCTCGCGCAATGTCGATCCGCGCGACATGGCCGTGGTCAGCGTGGGCGCCATCCATGGCGGCGATGCTCCCAACGTGATCCCTGGCGAGGTGGAGCTGCGCCTGTCCGTGCGCGCCTACCGGCCCGAGGTGCGTGCCCTGCTGCGTGAACGCATCACCGCGCTGGCCCATGCCCAGGCCGCCACGCTGGGGGCCGAGGCCGTGGTGGACTACCGCTGGCGCTATCCGGCCCTGGTCAACGATGCGGCCAGCACGGCCTTCGCCCGCGAGGTGGCGCGCGACTGGCTGGGCGAGCAGGCGCTGATCCCCGGCCTGCAGCCGCTGACGGGCAGCGAGGACTTCTCCTTCATGCTCGAACAATGCCCGGGCAGCTACCTGATCGTGGGCAACGGCGTGGGCGACACCCATGGCACGGGCGGCTGCATGGTCCACAACCCCGGCTACGACTTCAACGACCGCATCCTGCCGTTGGCCGCCACCTACTGGGTGAAGCTGGCCCGGCGCTTTCTGTCCGCCGCCTGAGGCGCCGCGCCCGCACCGGATTCCTTTCACGACTTCACCTGCGATTGCCACCATGCGCACTGCATTTCCTCTCTCCTCCGAGGCCCGCCAGGTCCTGAGCCGCCGCAGCCTCCTGGGCGCAGCCGCGCTGGGGCTGGTCCTGCCGGCCGCTGCTCAGGGCAGCTTCCCCTCCAAGCCCTTGAAGCTGGTCGTCGGATACCCGGCCGGTGGTTCGGTGGACCTGGCGGCGCGCGTGGTGGGGGATGGGCTGGCTGCGCGGCTGCGCGGCACGGTGGTGGTGGACAACGTGGGCGGAGCGGCGGGTGCCATTGCGGCCCAGCGCGTGGCCTCGGCACCGGCCGATGGCTACACGCTGCTGGTGGGGGCCAGCAACGAGCTGGTGGCCACGCGCATCGTCAACCCCGCGCAGCGCTATGACGGGCGCCGCGATTTCACGCCGCTGGGCCTGGTGGCCACCAGCCCGCTGATCCTGGCCTCACGCCCCGGCCTGGGCGTGAAGAGCATGGCCGACCTGCTGGAGCTGGCGCGCCGCCAGCCCGGCAAGCTCAGCTACGGCAGCTCGGGCGTGGGATCGACCCTGCATTTCGCGGGAGAGCTGCTCAACCAGCGCGCGGGCATCTCCATCGCCCATGTGCCCTACCGGGGCGTGGCGCCGCTGACCAGCGACCTGGCGGGCGGCAGCCTGGACCTGGCCGTGCTCTCGCCCACGGCGGCGCAACCGTTCCTGCAGAGCGGGCGCATCGTGCCGCTGGCGGTCACCAGCGCGCAGCGCCTGTCCGCCTTGCCCCAGGTTCCGGCCATGGCCGAGCTGGCGCCGCTGCGCGGCTATGAATTGGTGGGCTGGTTTGCGCTGATGGCGCCGCGCGCCCTGCCTGCGGACACGGCCCAGCGCATCACCGCTGCGCTGCAGGAGGCGCTGGCCGAGCCCGCCGTGCGCAAGCGCCTGGAAGATGCCGGCATGGTGCCGGCCACGGGCCGCGAGGACCTGGCGCGCCTGATCGCCGAGGAAGACCGCAAATACGAGCAACTCGCGGCCTTCGCAAAAATGCGCGACTGAGTGTTGCCGGGGCGGTTTACCGGCCGCGCAGGAACAGCGCGTCCAGCTCCTTCATGCTCATCTGCCGCCAGGTGGGGCGGCCGTGGTTGCATTGGTCGGAGCGTTCGGTGACTTCCATCTGGCGCAGCAGGGCGTTCATCTCGTCCAGCGTCAGGCGGCGGTTGGCGCGCACGGCGCCGTGGCAGGCCATGGTGGCCAGGATCTCATTGCGCGCGCGCTGCACCACGGTGCTGGCGTCGTGCTGGGCCAGCTCGGCCAGCACGCTGCGCGCCAGCTCCACGGCATCGCCCTGGGCCAGGGTGGCGGGCACGGCACGCACGGCCAGGGTCTTGGGAGAGAAGGGCGAGACTTCCATGCCCAGCGCCTGCAGCGTGTCGCCATGGGCCTCGGCCGTGGCCACTTCCTCGGGCGTGGCGGCGAAGGTGGCGGGAATCAGCAGCGGCTGGCTGGGGATCTGTTCTGCCGCATTGACGGCATTCTTGAGCTGCTCGTAGACGATGCGCTCGTGCGCCGCATGCATGTCCACCACGACCATGCCCTGGGCATTCTCGGCCAGGATGTAGACGCCGTGGATCTGGGCGACGGCGCGGCCCAGGGGCCAGACGGGCTCGTCGGACGCTGCCGGGGCCGCTGCGGATGATGTGCGGGGCGCAGAGAAATCCGCAGGAGCAGGCTCGGCAACGGCAACAGTCGGGGACTGGACGGCCGGCGCGTAAGCCGGGGGCGCGTAGCTGACGGGGGCCAGGGCAGCAGTGGGCACAGCGGGTACGGCGAGCACGGCTGGCTGCTCGGCGGCCAAGGCCTGGGCCGGACTTGCAACCGTTGCGGCTGCGGCCTCGCGCATGGGGGCCCACAGCCCCGCCATATTGCTGACCTTGTGGCCGCCTTGCTCATCGCCAAAGCTCATGCGGGCCTGGGGCCAGGCGGGCATGGATGCCTTGGGCGCCGTGGCCGGCGCTGCCGCAGCGGCGGGCGCAAGCTCGGGCGTGCGCGCGGCCTCTTCGGCAGCCGCAGCGGCTGCTGCGGCGGCACGCGGTGCGGCCAGCGCGTTCTCTATGGCGTGGCGCACGGCCTGGTGCACCTCGCGGCTGTCGCGAAAGCGTACTTCGATCTTGGTGGGGTGCACGTTCACGTCCACGCGCGCGGGGGCGATCTCCACATACAGCGCATACACGGGCTGCTTGTGGCCGTGCAGCACATCCTCGTAGGCGCTGCGCGAGGCGTGGGTCAGCACCTTGTCGCGCACGAAGCGGCCATTGACGTAGCAGAACTGGTGGTCGGGCCGGGAGCGCGCCGCATCGGGAATGCCCGCGCGGCCCGTGACATGGACGGCGCCCGACCAGTGCTCCACGGTCACGGAGTTCTGCACGAAGGCGTCGCCCAGCACATCGCCCAGGCGGCGCGCAAGGGCTTCGTCCGACATGCTGCCGGCGGCACGCCACTGCTCGACCAGCTTGCCTTCGTGCCAGATGGCAAAGCCCACGTCGGGCCGGGCCAGGGCATGGCGGCGCACGGACTCTATGCAGTGGGCCAGCTCCGTGGCATCGCTCTTGAGGAATTTGCGGCGGGCCGGCGTGGAGAAGAACAGCTCCTTGACCTCGACCGTCGTGCCCTGGTTGCGCGCGGCGGGGCGCAGCTCGCCGCTGCGCGCGTCGAGCAGATAGGCCGAGTCCTGGCCCGCAGGGCGCGAGAGAATGGACGCCTCCGACACCGAGCAGATGGCCGCCAGCGCCTCGCCGCGAAAGCCCATGGTGGCCACGGTCTCCAGATCGTGCAGATCGGTGATCTTGCTGGTGGCATGGCGGCGCAATGCCACGGGCAGCTCATCGCGCGGGATGCCGCCGCCGTCGTCCTCCACCGAGATCAGCCGCACGCCGCCGGCCAGCAGCCGCACGTTGATCTGGCGGGCACCGGCATCCAGGGCGTTGTCCACGAGTTCGCGCACCACCGAGGCAGGACGCTCGACGACTTCGCCGGCCGCGATCTGGCTGATCAGCTCGTCGGGCAGGTCGCGGATGGGGCGGCGGGGAAGGGTGTCGGGGGAGGGGGTGGATGCGTTCACAGGGCAATTCTAGGGGCTCGCATCCACCGCTTGGTGCCTGTGGGAATGGGGTCGGAGTGCCTTGGGCACGCGCAAAAAAAGGAGCCGCACAGGCGGCTCCAAGAGGCGTCCCCGGCCACAAAGGCCAGAGCCGGGGGCACTCTTTGATGAGAGCGGACGGGGCCGCGCGGCCTCAGCGGCGGCGGCCGGCGCGGTCGCTGTTGCTGCCCATCTGGTTGCCGACCAGCGCACCGGCGGCCGCGCCGCCCACGGTTCCCAGCGTGGTGCCGAACAGGGCACTGCCCAGCACGCCACCGGCCACGGCACCCACGCCCGTGCCCAGCTGCGCGTTGTTGGGACGGTGGGCGCAGCCGCCCAGGGCCAGTGCGCCGGCCACAAGGGCGGCGACGGCCAGGCTGCGGCCCATGGTGGTGCCCGACTTGCGTTCAGTCATGCGCTCGAAGGTGCGAAGGGTCTTGTTCATGGCTTGCTTCCTTTTGTCCTGATGATGGTGGTGAGGCCGGGCCGGCGGTGCCGACGGCATGCAAGGACTTTGCCTGCAAAAAGCTGACGCACTCGTGAGTTTTTCGTAGAGTTTTATCAAGTTGTGTAACAAAACAGGCGCGATTCCAAGCATTTGTAGTTCCATGCAAGCGCCGGTGTGCGCGGCGGTGCGATCGGCTCTGGCTCGGCTGTGGGGGCATGCCGGCGAAGTACAGTACGGGCCGGTGCGGCGCCCGCCGCGGAGGACCTTCTTTTGGAAATCATTCAGTTCCTGATCGACTTCATCCTGCACATAGACAAGCACCTGGAGGCCTTCGTCGTGGCCTATGGACCCTGGGTGTATGCGCTGCTGTTTCTCATCGTCTTCGTGGAGACGGGCGTGGTGGTCATGCCCTTTCTGCCCGGCGACTCGCTGCTGTTCATCGTCGGCGCGCTGTGCGGCGTGGGGCTGATGGACTATTCGATCGCCTGCACCGTGCTGCTGGTGGCGGCCGTGCTGGGCGACCAGTGCAACTACACCATAGGCCGCTACATAGGGCCCAAGGTGTTCCAGTGGGAGGATTCGCGCTGGTTCAACCGGCGTGCCTTCGACCAGGCCCATGCGTTCTACGAGCGCTACGGCGGCATCACCATCGTGCTGGCGCGCTTCATGCCGTTCATCCGCACCTTTGCCCCCTTCGTGGCCGGTGTGGCTGCCATGGACCGAGGCAAGTTCACGGCCTTCAACGTGGGCGGAGCCATTGTCTGGGTGTTCGGCATCAGCGCCGCCGGCTATTTCTTCGGCAACCTGCCCTGGGTGCGCGAGAACCTGGAGAAGATCATCTGGGGCCTGATCCTGGTGCCGGGCCTGATCGCCATCTTCGGCGCATGGCGCGCGGGCCGCGCGCCCAAGACGGCTTCCTGAGCCTTCAGCGCACAGCAAAAAGCCCCTTGCGCCGTGATGGCGCAAGGGGCTTTTACGTTCAGTGGCCGAACGGCGGCGGCAGGGGTCAGCGGCGGTCGTTGCGCTTGCCCACCTCGTTGCCGATGAGTGCGCCGGCGGCTGCGCCGCCCACGGTGCCCAGCGTGCTGCCGAACAGTGCGTCACCCACCACACCACCGGCCACGGCGCCGACGCCGGTACCGATCTGGGCGTTGCTGGGGTTGGTGGAACAGCCGGCAGAGAACAAGGCAATGGCGGCAGCGGCGGCAATGGAATAAAGGCGTGTCTTCATGTTCATCTCCTGTCGTGGCCTGCGTTGCTTCGGCGGATGGATGGTGGCGCAAGCATTGTGTGGAACATGTTGGCATGCTCTCATTCACGGCCTGCGGCCGTGGTAGGAGAGTTGCCCGAGCTGGGGCCGGGCGGTTTGGAAGCGTCCGGTCCTGCCTGTCCGACAGCGGCGGCGGACGGCATGCCGCCGTGCCTGTGGCAACCCTCGCGGCTCAGACGGAGCGGCTGCGGGCCAGCGGCGGGTTGTGCGCGAAGTAGTTGCGGATGCCGCGCATCAGCGCGTCGGCCAGCTGCACCTGGTAGGCGCTGCTGCGCAGCCGGGCTTCTTCCTCGGGGTTGCTGATGAAGGCGGTCTCCACCAGCACGCTGGGGATGTCGGGCGCCTTGAGCACGGCAAAGCCGGCCTGCTCCACGCGCGGCTTGTGCAGCTTGGCCATGTTGCCGATCTCGCCCAGCAGGGCGCCGCCGAGCTTGAGGCTGTCCTTGATCTGGGCCGTGGTGCTCATGTCCAGCAGCATGCGCTGCACGTGCTGGTCCTGCGAGCCCATGTTCAGCCCGCCCACGAGGTCGGACTGGTTTTCCTTGTTGGCCAGCCAGCGCGCGGCCGTGCTGGATGCGCCCTTGTCGCTGAGCGCAAAGACGCTGGCGCCACGCGCAGCTGGCGTGGTGAAGGCATCGGCATGGATGCTGATGAAAAGGTCGGCCTGAACGCGCCGGGCTTTCTCGACGCGGGTGGCCAGCGGCACGAAGAAGTCGGCGTCGCGCGTCATGAAGGCGCGCATGGGGCTGCCGCCGATGCGGGTGTTGTTGATGCGGTCGCGCAGCAGGTGGGCGATCTTGAGCACCACATCCTTCTCGCGCGTGCCGCTGGGGCCGGTGGCGCCGGGGTCCTCGCCGCCGTGGCCCGGGTCCAGCGCCACGATGATGATGCGGTCGGTCTGGCGCGAGGTGGCGATGTTGGGCGCGGCAATGGGGGCAGGCGCCGGAACGGGTGCAGGCGCTGGGGCAGGAGGACGCGGCGCAGCCGCGGGAGCCGGCGCCTGCGCGATCACGGCAGGCGGCGGCGCAGGCGTCTTGCCGCCCGGGCCGCCGCTGTGCTGGGCGATCAGGTCGCCCAGGGGGTCGGGGGCCGGCGCCGCGGCGCCTGGGGGGCGGGGCATTGCGGGTGCAGGAGGTGGTGGAGGTGCCGCCGCCACGGCGGTGTCGTCGCCGGAGGCATCACGCAGGCGCTCGCTGATCAGCGCCTCCAGCGGGTCCACGGCCTTGGCCGGGTACAGGTCGAACACCAGCCGGTGCTTGTAGGCCGCCACCGGCTGCAGGGTGAAGACCTGGGGCTTGGCGGGCTGCTTGAGATCGATCACCAGGCGCACCACGCTGGGCGAGTTCTGGCCCACGCGGATGGATGCGATGTTGGGGTCGTCGGAGCGCACCTTGGCGACCAGCTCGCGCAGCGCGGGATTGAGGTCGATGCCTTCGATGTCCACGGCCAGCCGAGGCGGCTGGTCCACGAAGAACTGCTTGGCAGCCAGCGGCCGGTCGGACTCGATGGTCACGCGCGTGTACTCTGGCGCAGGCCAGACGCGCACGGCCACGATGGTGGCGCCGTGCGCAATGTGCTGGCGGCCCAGCAGCAGCACGATGGAGCCCGCCTGCAGCAGGTTGCGGCGCGACAGGCCGGACGGATAGGAGAAGGATTGGGCGTCGCTCATGCCTTGAGTGCTTCGATCACGACGCGTCCGACGGGCGTGCCGGCGATCAGGCTCACCTGGCGCTGCGTCTCGTCGATTGCTTCGATATGAATAGCTATATCTGCCGCAGGCGTAAGCGCTGCGGCCTTTTCGGGCCATTCTGCCAGCTTGAGACCGGGGCTGGCGAAAATATCGCGAAATCCTGCATCCTCCCACTCGCGCGGATCGTCGAAGCGGTAGAAGTCGAAATGCCAGATGGACAGGCCCGGCGCCTCGTGCGGCTCCACCACGGCATAGGTGGGGCTTTTGATGCGGCCCTGCACGCCCAGTGCGCGCAGCCAGTGCCGCACCAGCGTGGTCTTGCCGGCGCCCAGGTCGCCGTGCAGCGTGACGTAGGCATTGCGCAGCGCCGGATGGTCCGCGAGCTGCTGCGCAAACCGCTGCGTGTCTTCCTCGCTGCCCCATATCCAGCGATGGCCCGCAGTTTCCGCATCCTGCGGCCGGGCGCTTTCTACAATCGAGGGAGTATGTTGTGCAGCAGTCAATTGGTTCCTTTGATGCAAGGCTGGGCCCGCGAACTGGGATTTTCCCAAATTGGCGTGGCTGGCGTGGATTTGTCGTCTGCGGAGCCGGGTTTGATGCAGTGGCTGGCCCAGGGGTTCCATGGCGAGATGGACTATATGCAGGCCCACGGACTGCGCCGCGCGCGGCCTGCCGAGCTGGTGCCGGGCACCGTGAGCGTGATCACGGCCCGCATGGACTACCTGCCGCGCGACACGCCCGCCGACGCGCCCGGCGCCTGGCAGGCCATGGAGTGGGAGAGGCTGCAGCGGCCCGCCGAGGGCATCGTCTCCGTCTATGCCCGGGGCCGCGACTACCACAAGGTGCTGCGCAACCGGCTGCAGAAGCTGGCAGAGCGCATCGCCCAGGAGGTCGGCCCCTTCGGCCACCGCGCCTTCACCGATTCCGCTCCCGTGCTGGAGGCCGAGCTGGCCCGGCGCAGCGGCCAGGGCTGGCGTGGCAAGCACACGCTGGTGCTCAACCGCGAGGCAGGCTCCATGTTCTTCCTGGGCGAGATCTATGTGGATCTGGCGCTGGAGCCCACGGCGCCGGTGACCGCGCACTGCGGCAGCTGCGCGGCCTGCATCACGGCCTGCCCCACGGGCGCCATCGTGGCGCCGCACCGGGTGGATGCGCGGCGCTGCATCTCCTACCTGACCATCGAGCATTCGGGCGCCATTCCCGAGGAGTTGCGGCCGCTGATGGCCAATCGCATCTATGGCTGCGACGACTGCCAGCTGGCCTGCCCCTGGAACAAGTTTGCCCAGCCCAGCCGCCTGCCTGATTTCGATGCGCGCGAGATTCTGGCTGGCGGGCAGCTGGTGCACTTCTTCGCCTGGGACGAGGCGACCTTCCTGCGCCTGACCGAAGGCAGCCCCATCCGGCGCATAGGCCATGCGCGCTGGCTGCGCAACGTGGCCGTGGCGCTGGGAAACGCCTGGCGTGAAACCGGCGATACGGCACTGCGCCAGGCGCTGGCCAGCCGCGCCGAACATCCCGACGCCATGGTGCGCGAGCATGTGGCCTGGGCACTGTCGCAAAGATCGGATTGAGCTGATAAGCCGGGGCGCTGGTGTGTGAAACAATTGTTGCGCTCAGTCTGAGGGCTCCCCGGCGGCCTGTTGCGGGCCACCGCCCCTGAGGGCGCGGGGTCTGTGTGACTCAACATGGTGTTCGATATGCGCGCAAAGCCTTTCCGTCTGCTGAACGCCGAACCTCTCACCCAGACCGCCGTGGCCGTCTGGGTAGGCCTGTGCTGCGTGCTGCTGGCCACGGTGGCGTACTGGACGGTGCTGGTGGACAGCCATCGCACGCAGCGAAACTTCACCGAAGCCCAGTCCTGGCTGCGCGTGGGGCAGATGTCGCATGCGGTTTCGGTGCAGGTGCAGACCCTGCTGTCTGGCCTGGACTACACCATGCGCGGCCTGGAGTCCGACTTTGCCGATGGCGAGGCCGACGTCTTTCAGCATGCCGTGCAGACCACCTTCGATGCCTATCCGGCCGGCACCTTCCTGCAGATCGCCGTGGCCGACGAGAGCGGGGACATCGTCTACTCCAATCTGCAGCAGGATGCGCAGACCCGGGCCGCCAAGGTCTCGATCCGCGACCGGGAGCATTTCCAGGTCCATGCCAACCGCGAGACCATGGGGATGTTCATCGGCCGGCCCGTGCAGGGGCGCGTCTCCCATAAATGGACCATACAGCTGAGCCGCGCGCTGTACCGCCAGGGGCGCTTCTCGGGCGTGCTGGTGCTGTCGCTGTCGCCCGACTACGTCTCGGGGTATTTCCAGTCCATCTTCGATGGCGCCAAGGACGTGATCTTGCTGCTGCGCACCGACGGTGTCTATCTGGCGCGCTCGCAGGGACAGGACGAGGTGATGGGGCGTTCGGTCTCCGATGTGCGAGTGTCACAGTTCGCGCCGGCCATGGAGCGCGGCACCTACGAGGCCGAGTCCTCGGTCGATGGCGTGCTGCGCATGTATGCCTGGAGCAGGGTGGAGGGCTATCCGCTGATCGTCAGCGCAGGGCTGGACAAGAAGGCCATCTTCGAATCGCTGGAGGAATCGCTGGAGCGCGGCCTGCTGCGCAATGGCATAGGCACGGCGGTGCTGCTGCTGGCCGTACTGCTGACGCTGTGGCTGGCGCGCCAGCGCCAGCTCAGCGAGCGCATGCGGCTGCAGGGCGAGCGGCGCTTCGCGCGGCTGGCGCAGGAGGTGCCCGGGGGGCTGTTCCAGTTCCGCATCGGCGCGGATGGCCAGTTCCAGTTTCCCTTCACCAGCCCGGGGTTCTTCGAGCTGCATGGCGCAAGGGCCGACGCCGTCCGGTTCGCCGACCATGAACTGCTCAAGCGCGTGCACCCCGAGGATCTGCCCGCCCTGGCGACCTCGGTGCAGGACAGCGTGGGGCGCAAGGATGTCTGGGAGCACAAATACCGCGTCTACGGGCCTGGAGGCGAGCTGCGCTGGCTGCACGGCCACGCCCGGCCGCAGCAGGAGGAAGACGGCTCGCTGCTGTGGCATGGCTATGTGCACGACGTCACGCAGGACCAGGCCATACAGGAATCCATACGCCACAGCGAGGAGCGCCTGCGCCTGACGGTGGGCGCCGTGCGTGACGGCCTGTGGGAGTGGGACTGCCGCAGCGGCCATGTGGAGTGGGATGCGCGCTGCTACCAGATGCTGGGCTTCGAGGCAGGCCAGTTCCCCATGAACTACGACGCCTTCTGCGCGATGGTCCATCCCTCGGACAGGGCGCGCGTGCTGGCGCGGCTGCAGCGCCATGCCGAGGCCGGTGCCGACTTCCGTGTGGAGATGCGGCTGCGCGGCTCGGCCGACAGCTGGCTGTGGGTGGAGTCGCGCGGCGAGATCACCCAGCGCGATGCCGACGGCAAGCCCGTGCGCATGCTGGGCACGCACACCGACATACAGCAGCGCGTGGAGCAGTCCCGCCTGATCAAGGCCTTGCTGGACCGGGGCAGCGCCCTCATCGTGATGGCCGGTCCCCAGCGCGAAATCCTCTATGCCAACGAGCGCGCGGCGCAGACCTTCCAGATCGAGACGGAGCGGCTGCCCGGTGGCGTGAACCTGCGCTCGCTGCATGTCAGCGACGAGAGTTTCGAACGCTTCGGCCAGCTGTACGGGCAGCTCAACGCACGCGGCACGGTGCGCACGGAATGGATCCTGCGCATGCCGTCGGGCTCGGACCACTGGTTCGACATGCAGGGCTCGCTGCTGGACCCCGACGAGGACGATGGCCGCGTCATCTGGACCATGATCGACACCGATGCGCGCCGGCGCGCCGAGACCGCGCTGGCCGAGACCCAGCACCGGCTGGAGGCCATCATCGACCGCTTTCCCGCAGGCATCCTGGTCACCGACGCGCAGGGCCGCCATGTGCTGGCGGCCAACCGCATGCTGGCCGCTGCCCTGCAACTGGACATGGCGCCTGCCGCCCTTGTGGGGCTGGGCATGCCGGCGCTGATCCAGCTGCTGCCGGCGTCGGTGGCGGACGTACTCAGCGCAGGGCCCGTGGCCGGCCGCTCCCTGCATGCGCTGCCCGATGGCCACTATGTGGAGATCGAGGGCATGCAGCTGCGCGACGGCGACCGCTCCATCGGCCATTGCTGGGTCTTCCACGATGCGACGGAGCGGCAGCAGCGCGAATCCCAGCTGGAAACGCTGGCGCTGACCGACGCGCTGACCGGCATTCCCAACCGCCGCGCCTTCCTGGAGCGGCTGGCGATGGAGCTGGACCATCTGCGCAGCGGCCTGGTCGCGCATTCCACGCTGATCATGCTGGACATAGACCACTTCAAGCAGGTGAACGACGGCTACGGCCACGCGGTGGGCGACATCGTGCTCAAGGAACTGCTGGCCTCGGTGGCGCAGGAGATGCGCAGGGAAGACATGGTGGGCCGGCTGGGCGGCGAGGAATTCGCTGTGCTGCTGTCCGACACCAATGCGGAGGTGGGCCTGCGGCGCGCCGAAAGCCTGCGCGAAGCCATTGCCGGGCAGGCCATCGATGCGGGCAAGGCCGGAGACCTGCACATCACCATCAGCCTGGGCGTGTACGAGTTGCAGCGCAGCGATGCATCGGCCCAGGGCTGCCTGGAGCGGGCCGATGCGGCGCTGTACTACTCCAAGCGCAATGGCCGCAACCAGTCCACGCTGTGGAGCGAGCGGCTGCCAGCCATCGCGCGGTGATCCGGGCCGCTTCGGCGCAACGGCCTAGGAATTCATCCCGGTCGACTGCCGATTTTCAGAATGGTCCAATGGCCTGATGGCGCCGGAATCCCGAAAATCCAGGGTTCATGCTGCCGCGTGGCCCTGTCGTCGGTCCGTCTGCCCGAGTCCCCGGGGCGCGATCGACTTCCCCGCACAGCCCCTCACAAAAACAGGCCGCGCGCTGCGCGCCGGGCGAGGAATGTATGACATACAACCGGTGGTCCACGATGCATGTCGCCCCCCTGGGGCGAGCGCAATTCTGGAGCGATGCCAGCCGTGAGGCGCAGATGCCGCACACGCCCCTGGTGGCGCGGCCCGAGCGCTTCGAGGCCGTGCTCACATCGCGTGGCGTGGGCGCGGTGGTGTTCAACCGCATCCAGATGGCGGCGGGCCACGGCATGCAGCGCCTGCAGGCGGGTTGCCAGCGCGCGAGCCCGGCCAGCCTGCTGTGCCTGCTCTACCTCAAGGGTCGCGCCCGGGTGTCTGCGCTCGATGGGCCGGGCGCGGTGGTTGCGGGCGGCGAGTCGCATGCGCAGCCCGGCCAACTGTTCCTGCTGGACGAGCGGTGCGGCTACCGCATCTGGCAGGACGAAGCCGTGGACCTGCTCGTGCTGGCCGTGCCGCTGGCGCTGATCGATTCGTGCGCAGGCATGGCTTCGCAACTGCTGGCACGCAGCCTGCCTGACTGCGCGTCGTTGCAGCTGCTCGTCCAGCAGATGCAACTGATCCATGCATGGCAGGCGCCCCTGCCCGAGGGCGAGTCCGCGCAGCTTTCCGATCTGGTCATCAACACCTTGAAGACCGTGCTGCAGGCCGGGGCCGAAATGGCTGCAGCCCGGCCTGACGCGCCCATGCACGTGCTGTTGTGCCGGGTGCGCCAATTGATCGCCCGCCAATATCCGGACCCGGCGCTGGGGCCGGAGCGCGTGGCATCGAGGCTGGGACTTTCCGTGCGCTCGCTGCAATCGCGGCTGTCGCGCGAAGGCACCAGCCTCAGCGCCGAACTCATGGACTATCGACTGGAGCGCGCCCATGCGCTGCTGCGCGCAGCGAAGCCGGGAACGCTGGGCGTCACGGAAATCTCGCAGCGCTGCGGCTTCAACTCGCTCGCGCATTTTTCCCGGCGCTTCAGGGCACGCTACGGCAGCACGCCGCTGGAGCTGCTGCGTGAGCCGGGGGCGGAGGGCATGGGGTCGTCCACTTGGCACGGGGACGGGGCGGGCACCTAGACAGGGCTTGCGGCGCCTCGGTCGGCGTGGCGTGCGCAGATCAGGCTGAGGATTTCGAACAGCATCTGCGCGCCCGCATGGGCGGTGTTGGTGGTGGCGTCGTAGGCGGGCGAGACCTCGACCACGTCACCGCCCACGATGTGGATGCCGGCCAGGCCGCGCACCATGGCCTGGGCTTCGCGCACCGTCAGGCCTCCCACCTCGGGCGTGCCCGTGCCGGGCGCAAAGGCCGGGTCCAGGCAGTCGACGTCGAAGGAGACGTAGACGGGCGCATCGCCCACCACCTCGCGTGCGCGGGCAATGACGCCGTCCACGCCCAGCGCGGGAAGGTCCTCTGCGTGGATCACCGTCATGCCCGACTCATAGGAGAACTCCCAGAGATATTCGGCCGCACCGCGTATGCCGATCTGTATGGTCCGCGTGGGGTCGAGCACGCCATCCAGCACGGCCTGGCGAAAGGGGCCGCCGTGGTGGAAGCGGCTGCCGTCGAAGGGGCCGCCAGTATCGCAGTGGGCATCGAAGTGGACCAGGGCCAGTGGCCGGTCGCGGCCCAGCGCGCGCAGTATGGGCAGGGTGATGGAGTGGTCTCCGCCCGCAGACAGCGGAATCACGCCGGCCGCATGGATCTTCGCGAAGGCCGACTCTATGTCGCGGTGCGACTGCTCCAGGCTGTAGCGGCTGGACAGCGGCACGTCGCCGATGTCCGCCACGCGCAGCTCGCGCGTGGGCGCGGATCTGAGTACATGGTTGTAGGGGCCCACGCGCTCTATCGCGCGCAGCGCCCTGGGCCCGAAGCGGCAGCCGCTGCGGTTGCTGATGCCCAGGTCCATGGGCACGCCGATCAGCGCGGCCTGCAGTTCGCCGAAGTCCGGGCGGCTCCAGTCCATGGGGTGCATGGGGGCATCCAGCAGCGTGGGAATGCCTGCGTAGGGTGTGCTGCGCGTGCCGCTGGCGTCGATGATGTGGGCGGCCACGGTGCGGAAATGCGGATCGTGGATGACGGACTCGTTGTCTCCGCCGAAGCGCGCACGCAGCGCCGCCAGCCTGTCTGCAGTAAAGAGGGTCATGGGTGTCCCTTGGTTCAGGATTGGATGCCCGACAGGGAGCGCTGCTGCGAGCGCTGCGCCAGGCTGATGAGGATGAAACTGGCCGTGCTCATGGCCAGGCTGGCGTAGATCGGCGTGTTGGCGGCCAATCCGTCGCGGACCATGAAGACCACTGCCGTGGCGCAGCCCAGCAGCATGCTGGCGATGGCGCCGGCCGTGGTGGCCCGGCGCCAGTAGATGGCGCCGATCAGCGGCACCAGCATGCCGCCCACGAGCAGGTTGTAGGCGGTGGTCAGGGCGTTGAGCACGTCGTCCACCACCAGGGCGATGCCGAGCACGGCAAGGCCCACCAGCAGCGTCAGCAGCCGGTGCCAGCGCACATCGGCCAGAGGCTTGCCTTGCCGCAGCAGGGGCACGAGGTCTTCGGCCAGCACGGTGGAGCCCGCCAGCATGGCCGCGCTGGCGGTGGACATCATGGCGGCCAGCGCGGCAGCGATCACCAGGCCGCGGACGCCGTCCGGCAGGCTGGCCTGCACGATGGCGGCAAAGGCGTTGTTGGGATTGTCCAGTTCCGGCAGCAGCACCCGCGCCGCCATGCCCACCAGGGCGCCGACCAGCCCGTAGACCACGCAGTACAGGCCGGCGAGGCTGCCCGCCACGGCGGCCACGCGTTCGCTGCGGGCCGTGAACACGCGCTGCCACACGTCCTGGCCGATCATGATTCCGAAGAAATAGATGACGAAGTAGGTGGCGATGGTGTCCCAGCCGATGTATGTGACATCGAAGCTGGACGCAGGCAGCCGTGCAACCAGCTGGTCCCAGCCGCCCACGCGGTACAGGCAGATGGGCAGCAGGATCAGCATCAGGCCCGCGGTCTTGATCACGAACTGCACGATGTCCGTCAGCGTCAGCGACCACATGCCGCCCACGGCCGAGTAGATGACCACGACGCCCCCGCCCACCAGGATGGAGATCCACAGAGGCAGGTCGAACAGCACCTGCATCACGGTGCCGATGGCGATCACCGACGTGGCCGCCAGCATCAGCGCATAGGCCAGCATCACCAGTGCGCTGGCCTGCTGGGTGCGGGCGCTGTAGCGCCGCTCCAGCACCTGGGTCACGGTGCAGATGCGCAGCCTGAGCAGGGGCTTGGCCAGGAACAGGTTCAGCACCAGCAGGCCCGCACCCAGAGCCGCGCACAGCCACAAGCCCGAGATGCCGTACACGTAGCCCAGGCGTACCGTGCCCACCGTGCTGGCCCCGCCGATCACCGTGGCAGCCATGGTGCCCATGTACAGGCCCGGCCCGAGGTTGCGGCCCGCCACGAGAAAATCCTCCTGCGTCTTCGCGCGGCGCATGCCGTACCAGCCCAGCAGCAGCATGGCTGCCGCGTAGATCACTACCACCGAGATATCAAGCACCATGGTCTCTCTCCCCTTTTGTTCCGACCCCGTGTGCAGGGTCCTTCTGAAACAGCGGTATTCACGCAAGTGAATGTCATGGACCGCCCCTCTTGTTCTGCGCTGGCAGCGTGCTTCGGTGAACCGAAGCGCGCCGCAACAGCCGTGAATGCTAGACAGCAGCCGGGCTTGCATCCATTTCAAGTTCCATCTACAAACATCGATGAACATCGATCTTTGCTGAGTGAAAACCCCATGCTCCATACCGTTTCAGATCTCGACCTGCGGCTGCTGCGCGTTTTTCTGGCCATCGTCGACGCGGGCGGTGTATCGGCTGCGCAGGCCATTCTTGGCGTGGGGCAGTCCACGCTCAGCAGCCAGCTGTCCACGCTGGAGACACGCCTGGGGTTCAGCCTGTGCGAGCGCGGGCGCGGCGGCTTTCGCCTGACGGCCAAGGGCCGGCGCTTCGTCGACCTGGCCCGCGCTGCGCTGCAGGGCCTGGAAGGATTCAGCGCGCAGGCGCGCAACATGCACAGGCAGCTGGTCGGCAGCCTGGCCATCGGCCTGATCGGCAATGCACCCACGGAATACAACGCGTTGATGGGGCGGGCCATACAGCGCTTTCGCCAGCGCGATGAGGCCGTGCGCCTGTCTGTGCTGGTGCGCGGGCCGCGCGAGCTGGAGGAAATGCTGCTGCGCGATGAGCTGCAGGTCGCCGTGGGCTATTTCCTGCACCGCGCCCCGGCGCTGGAATACACGCGGCTGTTCAGCGAAAGGCAGGTGGCCTATTGCAGCGCCAGCCATCCCTTTGCCGCGCGCGCGGGCCGCATCGGCGCGCAGGAGGCTGGCGAAGCCGACTGGACCTGGCGCACCTATCCACTGCCGCAGGCGCCGCTGACGGGGCGCCCGCGCCATGTCACCTCGGAGGCGGACAACATGGAGGCGGCCGCCATCCTCATCCTGTCAGGCGCCCACCTGGGCTACCTGCCCGAGCACTACGCGGCGCCCTATGTGGCTGCCGGCCTGCTGCATGCGCTGGACGAATCCCTCTTCAGCTATGACGTGGACATCACCATGGTGGCCAGGAAGCGCGCACGCCAGGACGACATCACGGCCGCCTTCACGGACGACATGCGTGCCGTGCTGTAGGGGCGCCGCGGCCCAGCGGCATCAGAACTGCAGCAGGCTCAGCGCAAACGGCAGGCTGAGCACGCCCAGCAGCGTGGACAGCGTGACCAGCCCCGCCACATACGAGCCGTTGTAGCCCATGCGTGCGGCCAGCACATAGCACGACGATGCGGTGGGCAGGGCCGAGAAGGCCATGAGGATCAGGGCCTGCGCACCGCTGAGGCCAAATGCCCGCACCATGGCATAGGCGATCAGCGGCTGCACCAGATGCCGCACGGCCAGCAGGCACACGGCCAGCAGCTTGCCGGCGGCCAGCGCGCCGAACTGCATGCCGGCGCCGGCCGACATCAGGCCCAGCGCGATGGAGGCTGCGCCTATGCGGGAGACTGACGGCTCGAGCAGTGCGGGCAGCTTCAGCCCCAGCGCGCTGAACACCAGGCCCGACAGCGTGCCCACGATCAGCGGATTGCGCACCAGTTGCCCCAGGAAGTGCTGGTTGCTGCCGCGCGCCATGGGCCAGACGGCCGCGATATTGCACAGCGGCACGCTCACGCCGATCAGCACCGAGATGAACAGCAGGCCCTCAGGCCCCGCCAGACGGCTGGCCAGCGCCAGGCCGATGAAGGAGTTGAAGCGAAACGCCACCTGCACGGCGCCGGCATGCTCGCGCACATCGATCCGGCCGCGCAGGCCCGGCCACCAGGGCAGGCTGTAGGCCAGGCCGATGCCGACCAGGGCCGCACACACGCCAGCGGCCAGCAAGTGGGAGGTGGCACCCCAGTCCACCGGGCTCTTGACGATGGAGTGGAACAGCAGCACCGGGAACAGCAGGTAGTACACCAGCGCCTCCACCGCCTGCCAGACCGTGCGATTGAGCTGTGTGAAGCGGCACAGCACGTAGCCAAGCACGATGAGCGAAAAATCGGGGAAGAGCAGCACGGCGTAGTTCACGGGGGCTGAGCATAAGCGCAACCCCGCAGTCGCCGCGTCTCCCGAGAAACCATGGCGCGAGGCTAGGGGTAAACACCGGGAAATCAGTGCTGCGACAAACTGTGACAACCGGGCCCCGGGCCTTAGCATCGCTGGGGTCCACACAGCCGATCCGAAAGCGCAGGTCCTGACGACCGTCAAGCGCGCAGCGGGCTCCAGGCCCCAACATGGCTGTTCCGTGGCAGCGTTTGCGAGCCTCCGTTTCGCAGACCATCCATCCGCAGGCACGGCCTTGCGGATGTCCATGAAAACCTCTTCGTCAACACGACCCCCAAAAGGAGATCCTGTATGAATCGTCGCAGCTGGATGGGACTGACCCTGGTCCTCGCAAGCACCGGAGCCCTGGCCCAGGCCTACCCCACCAAGCCGATCAAGCTGGTGGTGCCCTTCGCCCCCGGTGGCACGACCGACATCATCGCCCGCGTGATCGCCGAACCCCTGACCAAGGAACTGGGCCAGCCCGTGGTGGTGGACAACCGCGGCGGCGGCGGTGGCGTCATCGGCGCCATGGAAACCGCTCGCTCGCAGCCCGATGGCTACAGCCTGGGCATCGCCACGGTCTCGACCACGGCGACCAACCCCGCGATCAATCCCAAGATCTCGTACAACACGCTGACGGACTTCACGCCCATCATCAACGTGGCGGCCACGCCCAACGTGATCGCGGTGAACCCCAAGTTCCCCGCCAAGGACTACAAGAGCTTCGAGGCCGAACTCAAGAAGTCCCAGGGCAAGTACTCCTATGCATCCTCGGGCACGGGCGGCATCCAGCACATGCTGATGGAGCTGTACAAGAGCCTGACCAACACCTTCGTCACCCACATCCCCTACCGCGGCGCGGGCCCTGCGCTCAACGACGTGGTGGCGGGCCAGGTGCCCATGGTGCTGGACAACCTGCCCTCGGCCCTGCCCTTCATCAAGGACAACCGCCTGGTGCCCATCGTGGTGGCCGCGCCCCAGCGCCTGGCCGTGCTGCCCAATGTGCCCACCTTCAAGGAAGTGGGCCTGGAGCCGGTGAACCGCATGGCCTACTACGGCATCCTGGGCCCCAAGAACATGCCCAAGGATGTGGTGGACAAGATCAACGCCGCCGTGCGCAAGGTGCTGCAGGACCCGGCCGTGCGCAAGCGCATCGAGGACACGGGCTCCCTGGTCATCGGCAACTCGCCTGAAGAGTTCGCCAAGCAGATCAAGGAAGAGTACGAGACCTACAAGAAGGTGGTTGCCCAGCAAAAACTCACGCTGGAGTAAGCACCGCCCAGAGCGGTTGGATCAGAACCCGAGGCTTCTTGCGGACCTCGGGTTTTTTTCGTTGTAGGCTTGATGGGATGTCCCAAGTGCCTGCCGCTTCCATCGTGTCCCCCTCGGTTGCCGAAGCCGAACCTGCTGCCGATCCTGCATCCTGGCCCGCGCCGCTGCCGGCCAGCCTGGATGCGCTGGACCTGTTCATGGATGCGCTGCTGCTGGAAGACGGGCTGTCGCGCAATACGCTGGCGGCCTATCGCCGGGATCTGACGGCCTGGGGGCGGTGGCTGGCGCACCAGCGGCCGCCGCTGGCGCTGGATGCGGCGGGCGAGCTGGAGCTGCAGGGCTATTTTGCGGTGCGCGTGGAGCAGACCAAGGCCAGCTCGTCGAACCGGCGGTTGACGGTGCTGCGCCGCTACTACCACTGGGCGCTGCGCGAGCAGCGCATTGCGGCCGATCCCACGGTGCGCATGCTGGCGGCACGGCAGCCGCCGCGCGTCCCGCATACGCTGACGCAGGCTCAGGTGGAGGCGCTGCTCAAGGCGCCCGATGTCGATACGCCGCTGGGCCTGCGTGACCGCGCCATGCTGGAGCTGATGTACGCCAGCGGCCTGCGCGTGAGCGAGCTGGTGGATCTGCCGATGCATGGCATCGATCTGCGCTCGGGCGTGCTGCGCGTGACCGGCAAGGGGAAAAAGGAAAGACTGGTGCCTTTCGGCCAGGAGGCACATTGGTGGCTGGAGCGCTATCTGGCCACGGCGCGCGGCGCCATCCTGGGCGGGCAGCGCAGCGATGCGGTCTTCGTGACCCAGCGCGGGGCTGCGATGAGCCGCGTGATGTTCTGGGTCATCGTCAAGCGCTGCGCGCAGGTTGCGGGTGTCACGGCACCGCTGTCGCCGCACACGCTGCGCCATGCCTTCGCCACCCACCTGCTCAACCATGGCGCAGACCTGCGCGTGGTGCAGATGCTGCTGGGCCATGCCGATATCTCCACCACCACCATCTACACCCATGTGGCGCGCGAGCGGCTCAAGGCCCTGCACGCTTTGCACCATCCGCGTGGTTGATTGGATGTGGTCGGTTCGCCGGATTGCCTATTTCTGGCGTTGAAACCGTCGAAGTGGCAAAGCCCGCCTCGGGGATATGTGCTTTGCACAACAATCACCGCCGTGTTCGATGTGTTTCTGCGGAGTTCTCGATGACTGATTTCCTGCGCCGGCATGTGCTGGTGACTTCCATGCTGGCGGCGACGGTGGCTGCCGCGGCCCTGCCGATGTCTGCGTCGGCTGCCGATGCGGCATGGCCCAGCCGGCCCATCCGCGTGGTGGTTTCCTACCCGGCCGGCGGCGTCAGCGATGTGGTGGCCCGCGCCCTGGGCGAGAAGCTGGCCGCCCGCCTGGGCCAGCCCGTGGTGGTGGACAACAAGGCCGGCGCCGGCGGCGCCATCGGCCTGGACCTGGTGGCCAAGGCCGCACCCGATGGCTACACGCTGGGCTTTTCCTCCATCAGCCCGCTGACGCTGAGCCCGCACCTGGGCAAGCCCCTGTTCGATCCGCAGCGCGACCTGGTGCCCGTGACCAGCGTGATGTACTCGCCCGTGCTGCTGCTGGGCACGGCCCGCTCCACGGCGGCCGACTTCAATGCGCTGGTGGCCCAGGCCAAGGCGCAGCCCGGCGAAGTGCGCTGGGCCACGGCCGGCCTGGCCTCGCTGGGCCACATCATGCTCGAGCAGATCATGCATGCCTCGCAGGTCCGGATCACGCACATTCCCTACAAGGGCGGCGGGCAGCAGCTCAATGACGGCCTGAGCGCGCAGTTCGAAGTGCTGTCCACCAATGCCGGCCCGGCCGTTTTGCAGCACATCAAGGCGGGCAAGTTCAAGGCCCTGGCCGTGGGCGCACCCCAGCGCCTGGAGTCGCTGCCCGGCGTTCCCACGCTGGCCGAACTGGGCTACAAGAGCGCCAACATGACCTCGGTGTTCGGCATCTTCGCGCCCGCTGGAACGCCTGCGCCCGTGCTGCAAAAGCTCAATGCCGAGATCAACCAGGTGCTGGCCCAGCCGGACATGCGCGCCAAGCTGGAGGCCACCGACAACGTGGCCATGGGCGGCAAGGCCGAGGACTTTGCACGCCAGATCGAGGCCGAGTCCCAGTCCAACGCGCGCATCATTCGCGCAGCCGGCATCAAGCTCAATTGATGGAGCGCAGGGCGCCACCGGCGCCCATGCAAAAAGGGCTTGCAGCCGTCATGGCCGCAAGCCCTTTGTCTTTGGTGCCGGATGTGCGGGGCCCGCCTATGCCATGGGCTCGTCCGCCGTGAGATTGTCGGCCCAGGCCAGGGCCTGCAGATGCGCCCAGTTGACCTGGTGGTTGGACAGCTGCAGTGCATTGGCTGCGCGCGCAAAGCCTTCGTCATCGCCGCTTTCGCAGGCACGCGTCAACTCCAGGAAGGGCGCGAACACGCCCTTGTTGTGCACCAGCGCATCGATCACGGGCTGGGGCAGGGCGATGGACTCCAGCGCCTTTTCCATGGGCTGGCCCAGCATCACGTCCAGCAGCGAGAACACGCCGACCACGAAGGCGTTGTCGCACTCCTCGGGCGAGAGCAGCTCGGCCGTCAGCAACTCCATCAGGCGCCCGCGCACCACGGCGGTCTGGCCCACGGCCGGCGGCGTGCCGCCCGCGCGCGAAGTGGTCAAAAGCAGGGCCGCCCAGCGGAACAGCTTCTTGAGGCCCAGGATCATCACCGCGTGGCGGAACGAGGTGATCTCGCAGGACAGGCCGAAGCCCGAGGAGTTGATGAAGCGCAGCAGGTTGAAGGACAGCGTGGGATCCTTCTTGAGCAGGGCTTCGATCTCGTCCGTGCTGGCCTGCTGGCGCACCAGATTGATCAGCTGGATGATGGTGGCCTGCGTGGGGCGGATGGTGCGCGCCTGCACGAGTTGCGGCTGGGCGAACCAAAAGCCCTGGAACAGCCGCACGCCCAGGTCGCGCATGCGCTCGAACTGCTCGGAGGTCTCGACCTTTTCGGCCACGATCTGGGCGTTGGTATGGGCGCGCGCGAACTTCACCAGGGTCTCGGCATCGGCCAGTGCGAAGGTCTGCATGTCCAGCTTGATGAAGGCGGCCGCAGGCAGCCAGCTGGCATAGGCGCGGCGCAGCAGGTGCTGGTTGAAGGCCAGGCGGAAGCCGCGCTGGCGCAGGGCCTGGAAGGTGGGCAGGCGTTCCTCGATATCGGCAGCCGTGGCGTTCTCGCCCAGCGTGGGCACCTCCAGCACCACCTTGTCGGGGTGGATCAGTTCCAGGTGGCCGCCGGCCAGGCTGTCATGCGTGCAGTTGATGAAGACTGTCTTCTTGCCCACCAGCGCTTCGGCGCCCGCATACGACAGCGCGTTGAAGAGCAGGGCGGCATCGGAGGCCGCCGTGTGCGCATGCTGGGCCGTGGAGCGGTCGAAAAGCTCATAGCCGAAGACATCGCGCGCCTCGTTGACGATGGCCTGGCGCGCAATGACGGCCACCTGCCCGTCCTCCACCCCGGCTGGCAGGGGGGGCGGCGGAGCGGAGGAGTTGTCGTTGGTAGTCATTTGGAAGCTGAGAAAGATGGATGAGCGATGGCTTTCGATGGCGTTCTATAGCTTATAGCTATAGCGAGCTGTCTGCCAGTTGGTCGGTCCAGGCCAGGGCCTGCAGATGGGCCCAGTTGATCTGCTGGCTGCTCAGGCGCAGCGCGCCTGCGCTGCGGTGGAAGGCTGCATCGTCGCTGGCTTCGCAGGCCTGGGCCAGGATCAGCAGCTCGCCCAGCACGCCTTCGTGGCGCAGCACGGCGGCGGAGACGGCATCGGGCACGGGGATCAGGCTCATGGCCACGTCCTGCGGCAGGTCCAGCATGCTGCCCAGCAGCGAGAAGATGCCGACGACAAAGGCCTGGTCGGAGTCTTCCTCGCTCAGCGATTCCTGGGCCAGCAGCTCCATCAGCCGCCCTCGGATCACGGCGGTCTGGCCGATGGCCGGCGGCGGGCCGCCGTTGCGCGATGCGGTCAGCAGCATGGCCGCCCAGCGGAACAGCTTCTTGAGGCCCATGAGCATCACGGCCTGGCGGAACGAGGTGATCTCGCGCTGCACGCCGAAGCCCACGGAATTGATCAGGCGCATCAGGTTGAAGGCCAGGCCCGCATCCTTCTTGAGCACATCCTCGATGGCATCGGTGCTGGCCTGCTGGCGCACCAGATTCAGCAGCTGGACAATGCTTTGCTGCGAGGGCGACAGCAGCTTGGTGCGCACCACCGTGGGCCGCGCGAACCAGAAGCCCTGGAACAGCTGTATGCCCAGGCGGCCCACCTGCTCATGCTGCTGGGCGCTTTCCACCTTCTCGGCGATCAGCTCGGCGCGCGTGTGGCGGCCGGCAAAATTGACCAGCACGGCCAACTGGTCAGGGGCCAGCACGGACAGGTCGAACTTGATGTAGTCGGCCAGGGGCAGCCAGGCTGCATAGGCGGACTCCAGCACCGTGTGATTGAAGGCCAGGTTGAAACCGCGTGCGCGCAGATTGCTGAGGATGGGCAGGCGGGCCTGTACCTCCTGCTGGGCGGCCAGGCCCAGCGGCGGTATCTCCAGCACCACCTTGTCGGGGTTGAGCAGCTCCAGATGCCCGCCGGCCAGGCTTTCATGCGTGCAGTTGACGAACATCAGCTTGGTGCCAACCAGGTCTTCTTCGCCCGCATGCGACAGGGCCGTGAACACCAGGGACACATCCGAGGCCGCCGTATGGTCCGGGTAGGCGCGCGAACGGTTGAAAAGCTCATAGCCGATGATCTGCTGCACCCCGTTGACGATGGCCTGGCGCGCAATCATTCCCCGATCCGTGGACGCGGGGCTGGCCACAGGGGCATCGTTGAAGAGATGGACAGGCAATTCGGTCATGGAGTGTTCGGTCGAAGGGACACGGGAAGCAGCAGATCTGATTGTAGGAATGTTCTGAATAAATATGCCGACAGGCAGTGTCTGCTGGGACAAGTCCGATTGCGGAGTCGGACCCATCCTAGTTTGTAAACCATTGTGTGGCTTCACGAGCGGCCTGGGCCTGTCCGCACGGCGCAGGCAGGCTTTCTTCAGACCTGCTGCAACCAGGCCAGTTCAGTATCGGTGAAGCCTGCGGCGCGGCGTGCGCGTTCGTTGAAGGGCGGGCGCAGGCGCGGCGCCTCGTAGCGCAGGGTCAGCGCCTGGTAGTGGGCCTCGGGCTCCAGGCCTTCGCGCTCGCACAGCCAGCGGTACCAATGATTGCCTATGGCCACGTGTCCCACTTCCTCGCGCAGGATGATGTCGAGGATGTCCACCGCCGCCAGCGCATCGGGCGCACGCGTGTTGCGCAGCTTGTTCTGGATCTGGGGCGTGGCGTCCAGGCCGCGCGCCTCCAGCGTGCGCGGCACCAGGGCCATGCGGGCCACCACGTCATGGGCGGTCTTCTCGCACATGGTCCACAGGCCCTGGTGGGCCGGGAAATCGCCGTAGTCGTGGCACAGGTGCGCGCGGAGATGCTCGCGCAGCAGGCGAAAGTGCTTGGCCTCCTCGGCGGCCACCTGCAGCCAGTCCAGGTAGTACTGCTGCGGCATGCCGTCAAAGCGCCAGACGGCGTCCAGCGCCAGATTGATGGCGTTGAACTCGATGTGGGCTATGGCGTGGATCAGCACGGCCCGGCCTTCCGGCGTCGCCGGCGAACGCCTTGCAACGGCGGTGTGGTGGCGCAGCTCGGGCCGCAGCGGGCGGCCCGGCAGGTCCGGCGCGGGATCCGGCAGGGCCGGTGCCTGCGGTGCTATTGAATAAAGCGCCTGCCGCGCATACATGTCCAACGCGGCGGCGGCCTTTTCTTCGGGGTCCGTGAGGCACAAGACCTCAAGGGCGCGGTGACGTAACTCCATCCCTACAATTCTAGGTTTCCTGCCATCACCAATAATTGACGGAGACAAAGACCCATGGCGATCTATGAACTGGATGGAGTGGCCCCTGAAGTGGCGGCGTCGGCCTGGGTGGCCGACAGTGCCGAAGTGATGGGCAATGTGCAGCTGGCCGAAGACGCCAGCATCTGGTTCGGCGCCGTGCTGCGCGGCGACTGCGAGAGCATCACCATCGGTGAGGGCAGCAACATCCAGGACGCCAGCGTGCTGCATGCCGACCTGGGCAAGCCGCTGGTCGTGGGGCGCCACGTGACCGTGGGCCACCAGGTCATGCTGCATGGCTGCACCATTGGCGACGAGTCGCTGATAGGCATCGGTGCCGTGGTGCTCAACGGCGCGAAGATCGGCCGCAACTGCCTGGTCGGCGCAGGCGCCCTCATCACCGAAGGCAAGGAATTTCCCGATGGCTCGATGATCATCGGCAGCCCGGCCAAGGCCGTGCGCCAATTGACGCCCGAGCAGATCGAGGGCTTGCGCCGAAGCGCCCAACACTATGTCGACAATGCGCGCCGGTTCAAGACCGGGCTGCGCAAGCTGGGCTGAGCGAGGCCCGGCACTTTTTTACGGAATCCATCAGCGTGTCTGAACTGCATAAATTCATCTTCGAAGGCCTGCCCGTGCGCGGCTCCATCGTTCGCCTCACCGATGCCTGGCAGGAAATCCTGCAGCGCCGCGCGGGCAACGGCGAGACCGGCGCCTACCCCGCTGCCGTGAGCGAACTGCTGGGAGAAATGGCGGCTGCGGGCGTGCTCATGCAGTCCAATATCAAGTTCAACGGCGCCTTGGTCTTCCAGGTCATGGGCGATGGCCCGGTCAAGCTGGCTGTGGCCGAGGTGCAGTCCGATTTCGGCCTGCGCGCCACCGCCACCCTGATCGGCGACCCTCCCGAAGGCGCCACGCTGGAACAACTGCTCAATGTGCACGGCGGCGGCCGCTGCGCCATCACGCTGGACCCCAAGGGGCGCCAGCCGGGCCAGCAGCCCTACCAGGGCGTGGTGCCGCTGCAGGATGCGCAGGGCCGGCGCTTCACCAAGGTGTCCGACGCGCTGCAGCACTACATGCTGCAGTCGGAACAGCTGGACACCGTGCTGGTGCTGGCGGCCGACGACCAGGTGGCCGCCGGCCTGCTGATCCAGCGCATGCCGGTCAAGGGTGAGGCCAACCTGGCCGCTGCCACCGAAAGCGAGCAGTCGGGTCAGGATGCCATCGGGCTGAACGAGGACTACAACCGTATCGCCACGCTGGCCTCCAGCCTCACGCGCGACGAGCTGCTCACCCTGGATGTGGAGACCATACTGCGCCGCCTGTTCTGGGAAGAGAAGCTGATGCGCTTCGTGCCCCAGCAGGACGAGGAGCATCCGCGCTTTGCGTGCACCTGCAGCCGTGACCGTGTGGCGTCCATGCTGGTGTCGCTGGGCTCCGAAGAGGTGGAGAGCATCCTGGAGGAGCGCGGCAGCATCGAGGTGGGCTGTGACTTCTGCGGCAAGCAGTACGAATTCGATCCCATCGACGCAGCCCAGCTGTTCACCGAGGCCGGCAAGCAGCCGCCGACCTCGACGAACGTCCAGTAAATACGCCCGGCTTCAGTCTCGCCCGCTGCGCAGCGCGTCGAACAATCGCCGCTCGCAGTCCGGGTCGCTGCATTGCTCGCAGCCGTAGGGGCGAAGGCGCGCGCTGCCTTGCGCGGGGCTTGCGGGCAGCCAGGACCAGTCCATTTGCGGAGCCTTGAGCCTGAGCGACTCGGCCAGCTGTTGCCATTGCCGGGCGGTATTGCCGTAGAGCACCACGTAGTCGCGTGACTGGCTTTGCAATTGGTCGCGCCAATGCTGGAGCTGTGCGGCAGGGCCATCGCTCACCCCTTCGTGCTCGGTGACGGAGGCTCTCCAATCCAGTCCCAGCAGGTAGACGGCCCCATGTTCCGGCAGAGACTGCCCCGGCTCGGCCGCCAGGCATTGCCAGTCGGCAGGAGATGCTCCGTGGTGCCGCCAGGCCTGGCGCAGTGCATGGGCCATGGAAAGCGCGAGCGCGGGTGGCGATCCCAGAAGAATCACCGGGGGCGGGGGCAAGCGGTCTGTGTCCAAGTACCTGTCTCGGCTTGCGCGCAGGCCCGGGCAAGGGGCGCAGGCGCCTTGTTGCAAAAGCACAAGGCCGGCATGAAGCCGGCCTTGGTGCAGGAAATCCCAATCCTCAGCGCCGCACGATCTGCACGAAGATCTCGTTGGGCTTGACCATGCCCAGTTCGCTGCGGGCCTTTTCCTCGACCATGGCCAGGCCGTCCTTGAGGTCGTTGACCTCGGAGGCCAGGCGGTCATTCTCGGCTTTTTCCAGCGCGTTGGCCACGTTCTGGTCGTGGATCTGCTGCTGCAGTTCCTTGACGTAGGCCACGCTGCCATGGCCCAGCCACAGCTGCGCGTGCACGGCGGCGAGCAGGGCGAGCAGGACAAGGGGGACGACGCGGTTGACCATGGCAGCAGATGTTGCGGAAAGGAAAAAGGCTTGCAGGCCGGATGGCTTGCAAGCCTAACGCTTTTCAGCGCAGGTTGTAGAAAGCCTCGCGGCCGGGGTAGTGGGCGATGTCACCCAGGTCTTCCTCGATGCGCAGCAGCTGGTTGTACTTGGCGATGCGGTCCGAACGGCTCAGCGAGCCGGTCTTGATCTGGCCTGCGTTGGTGCCCACGGAGATGTCGGCAATCGTCGAATCCTCGGTTTCACCCGAGCGGTGCGAGATCACGGCCGTGTAGCCGGCGCGCTTGGCCATTTCGATGGCGGCGAAGGTTTCGGTCAGCGTGCCGATCTGGTTGATCTTGATCAGGATGGAGTTGGCGATCTTCTTGTCGATGCCTTCCCTCAGGATCTTGGTGTTGGTGACGAACAGGTCGTCGCCCACCAGCTGGACCTTGGCGGCCAGGCGGTCGGTCAGGATCTTCCAGCCATCCCAGTCGCCTTCGGCCATGCCGTCCTCGATGGAGATGATGGGGTACTTGTCGCACCAGCCGGCCAGCATGTCGGTCCACTGGGTGGCGGTCAGCGTCAGGTTGCCTTCACCGGCCAGCACGTACATGCCGTCCTTGTAGAACTCGCTGGCGGCGCAGTCCAGGCCCAGGGCGATCTGTTCGCCGGCCTTGTAGCCTGCGTTTTCGATGGCCTGCAGGATCAGCTGGATGGCGGCTTCGTGGTTTTCCACGGAAGGCGCAAAACCGCCTTCGTCGCCCACGGCCGTGCTCATGCCCTTGTCGTGGATGATCTTCTTGAGCGCGTGGAAGACTTCGGCGCCCCAGCGCACGGCTTCGCGGAACGAAGGCGCGCCCACGGGGATGATCATGAATTCCTGCAGGTCCAGGCTGTTGTTGGCGTGCGCGCCGCCGTTGATGACGTTCATCATCGGCACGGGCAGCTGCATGCCGCCCATGCCGCCCAGGTAGCGGTACAGCGGCAGGCCGGCCTCTTCGGCAGCGGCGCGGGCCACGGCCATGGAGACGGCCAGCATGGCGTTGGCGCCCAGGCGGCCCTTGTTGTCCGTGCCGTCCAGGTCGATCAGGGTCTTGTCCAGGAAGGCCTGCTCGGAGGCGTCCAGGCCCAGCACGGCTTCGGAGATCTCGGTGTTGATGTGCTCGACGGCCTTGAGCACGCCCTTGCCCAGGTAGCGGCTCTTGTCGCCGTCACGCAGCTCGATGGCTTCGCGCGAGCCGGTGGACGCGCCCGAAGGCACGGCCGCGCGGCCCATCACGCCCGATTCCAGCAGCACGTCGCACTCGACGGTGGGGTTGCCGCGGCTGTCCAGCACTTCGCGGCCTACGATGTCAACGATTGCACTCATGGCATTTCCTTTGCGGTTTTTGAAATCGGTGTGCAGGCGGGTTCCGGTGAGGTTGCGCCCTGGTGCTTGCCGGGCAAGCGGTATGGGTGGTCGGTGGCGTGGCAGGCTGCCGCGCCACCGTGCACGGCCATGCTCCGCGGCGCAGTATCTGCGATCGGGCGGCGGCCATTGTGCACAAATTGGGTGGATGGCTTTGTATGCGCTGCGCTCTTGACGGGCCGGGTATCGCTGGCCGCAGTCAGACGCCCTCGACGCAGACCATGCGCATGATGGCCGCGCCTTTGCGGGCTTCGCGGGCACGTAGGTATTCGGGCGTGTCGTAGAAAGCCTTGGCGGCCTCGAAGCTGGGGAACTTGAGGATCACGGTGCGGCCGGGATTCCAGTCGCCTTCGAGCACTTCGACCTTGCCGCCGCGCACGCAGACTTCGGCACCATGCGCGCGCATGGCCTCGGTGCTCCACTTGCGGTACTCCTCGTACTGCTCGGGCTTGGTGACGGTGACGGACGCAATGATGTAGCCGCTGGCCATGGGTCAGACTCCAAAATCGTTTTCGAGGAAGCCGTTCTTCTTGGTCACGTCGTCGAGCGCGACCAGGGTTTCGAGCAGGGCCTTCATGTGCTTGAGTGGCACGGCGTTGGGGCCGTCGCTGAGGGCGCAGGGAGGATTGGGATGGGTTTCCATGAACAGTCCGGCCACGCCCACGGCCACGGCCGCACGCGAGAGCACGGGCACCATCTCGCGCATGCCGCCGCTGCTGGTGCCGTTGCCGCCGGGCAGCTGCACGCTGTGCGTGGCATCGAAGACAACGGGCGCACCGGTCTCGCGCATGATGGACAGGCTGCGCATGTCCGAGACCAGATTGTTGTAGCCGAAACTGGCGCCGCGCTCGCAGGCCATGAAGCTGTCCTCGGGCAGGCCGGCCTCCTTGGCGGCGGCGCGGGCCTTGTCGATGACATTCTTCATGTCATGCGGGGCCAGGAACTGGCCCTTCTTGATGTTCACCGGCCGGCCCGACTGGGCCACGGCACGGATGAAGTCGGTCTGGCGGCACAGGAAGGCCGGCGTCTGCAGCACGTCCACGACCTGGGACACGGCCGGGATTTCGGACTCGGTGTGCACGTCGGTCAGGATGGGGACCTGCAGGTCCTTCTTCACCTTGGCGAGGATCTCCAGGCCCTTGTCCATGCCCGGGCCGCGAAAGCTGGCGCCCGAGCTGCGGTTGGCCTTGTCGTAGCTGCTCTTGAAGATGAAGTGGATGCCCAGGGCCGCCGTGATTTCCTTGAGCTGCCCCGCCACGTCCATCTGCAGCTGTTCGGACTCGACGACGCAGGGGCCTGCAATGAGAAAGAAGCGCCGGTCGAGGCCGACGTCGAAGCCGCAGAGTTTCATGGTGGGGATTCCTTGGGAAATGGTGGGCGGCGTTGCGGGGCTCAGGACTTGCGCGGTGCCTTCTGGCGCTCGATCGCAGCCTTCACGAAGGCATTGAACAGCGGGTGGCCACTCCACGGCGTGGACTTGAACTCGGGGTGGAACTGCACGCCGATGTACCAGGGGTGAACTTCCTTGGGAAGTTCGACGATCTCGGTCAGCTGCTCACGCTGGGTCAGCGCCGAGATCACCAGGCCCGCTTCGCGCAGCTGGTCCAGATACTGGACGTTGGCTTCGTAGCGATGGCGGTGGCGCTCGGTGACCACGTCACCGTAGATGCTGTGGGCCAGCGTGCCGGCCTGCACGTCGGAGGACTGCGCGCCCAGGCGCATGGTGCCGCCCAGGTCGGAGTTCTCGTCGCGGGTCTTGACCGTGCCGTCGGCATCCTTCCACTCGGTGATCAGTGCGATCACGGGGTTGGCGGACTTGGGGTCGAACTCGGTGGAGTTGGCGCCTTCGAGGCCGGCCACATGGCGGGCGTACTCGATGGTGGCCACCTGCATGCCCAGGCAGATGCCCAGGTAGGGCACCTTGTTTTCGCGGGCGTAGCGGGCCGTGGAGATCTTGCCTTCCACGCCGCGCGAGCCGAAGCCGCCGGGCACGAGGATGGCGTCGTACTGCGAGAGCTTGTCGCGCGCATTGGCGTCGCTGATGGTCTCGGAGTCCACATGGGTGATCTTCACGGCTACATGGCTTTGCATGCCGGCGTGCTTGAGTGCCTCGTTGACGGACTTGTAGGCGTCCGACAGCTCGACGTACTTGCCGACCATGGCGATCTTGACCTCGCCCTGCGGGTGCTCGGTCTCGTGGACCAGGTCATCCCAGCGCTTGAGGTTGGTGGGCGGCGTGTTCAGGCGCAGCTTGTCGCAGATCAGGCCGTCCAGGCCCTGCTCGTGCAGCATGCGGGGCACCTTGTAGATGGTGTCCACGTCCCACATGGAGATCACGCCCCATTCGGGAACGTTGGTGAACAGCGAGATCTTTTCCTTTTCCTCGTCCGGCACGCGGTGCTGGGCGCGGCACAGCAGGGCGTCGGGCTGGATTCCGATCTCGCGCAGCTTCTGCACGGTGTGCTGCGTAGGCTTGGTCTTGAGCTCGCCGGCCGTGGCGATCCAGGGCAGGTAGGTCAGGTGCACGAAGGCCGTGTTGTTGGGGCCCTGCTTGAGGGCCAGCTGGCGCACGGCTTCGAGGAAGGGCAGGGACTCGATGTCGCCCACCGTGCCGCCGACTTCGCAGATGGCCACGTCCACGGCATCCGGCGTGCCGATGCCGGCGCCGCGCTTGATGTACTCCTGGATTTCATTGGTCACGTGAGGGATCACCTGCACGGTCTTGCCCAGGTAGTCGCCGCGGCGCTCCTTCTCCAGAACGCTCTGGTAGATGCGGCCGGTGGTGAAGTTGTTGGACTGCTTCATGCGCGTTTCGATGAAACGCTCGTAGTGGCCCAGGTCCAGATCGGTCTCTGCGCCATCGTCGGTCACGAACACTTCACCGTGCTGGAAGGGCGACATGGTGCCCGGGTCCACGTTGATGTACGGGTCCAGCTTGATGAGAGTGACTTTGAGGCCGCGCGATTCGAGGATCGCAGCAAGGGAGGCTGAGGCGATTCCCTTGCCCAGGGAAGACACCACACCGCCTGTGACGAAGACAAATTTGGTCATGTCTTTTATTGGTGGTGGTAAAGCAGGATTATAGATGCGCCGCCGAATTCGCCGCGCCGCGCGGGGCTGCTCGGATGCTCCGGCTCTGCTAAATTGCGCGCCATGACTGAAGTGTTCGCAGGTAAACATCTGGTGCTCGGCCTCTCCGGAGGCGTGGCTTGTTACAAATCTGCCCAGCTGGTGCGCCTGCTGGTGCAGGCCGGGGCCACCGTGCAGGTGGTGATGACCGAGGCGGCAGAGCAGTTCATCACGCCGGTGACCATGCAGGCGCTGTCGGGCCGTCCGGTCTATGGTTCGCAGTGGGACGCGCGCGAGCCCAACAACATGCCCCACATCAACCTCAGCCGCGAGGCCGACGCGATGCTGATCGCGCCCTGCAGCGCCGACTTCATCGCGCGCCTGGTGCAGGGCCGCTCCGACGAGTTGCTGAGCCTGATGTGCCTGGCGCGCCCCATGGACCGCGTGCCCCTGCTGTTGGCGCCGGCCATGAACCGCGAGATGTGGGCACACCCGGCCACGCAGCGCAACCTGGCGCAGGTGGCCGCCGACGGCGCGCTGGTGCTGGGCGTGGGAACGGGCGACCAAGCCTGTGGCGAGGTGGGCGACGGCCGCATGCTGGAGCCCGAGGAAATCATGGAGGAGCTGGCTGCCTTCTTCACGCCCAAGCTGCTGCAGGGCCGGCAGGTGCTGGTCACGGCGGGCCCGACCTTCGAGGCCATCGACCCGGTGCGCGGCATTACCAACCATTCCAGCGGAAAGATGGGCTTTGCCATTGCGCGCGCCGCACGCGAGGCGGGCGCCCAGGTGACCCTGGTGGCCGGGCCCGTGCACCTGCGCACGCCGCGTGGCGTGCAGCGCATCGACGTGCAGTCGGCGCAGCAGATGTTCGATGCCGTGCAGCAGCAACTGCCCCAGGCTGGCGTGTTCATCGCCACGGCGGCCGTGGCCGACTGGCGCCCGGCCACGGCGTCAGACCAGAAGATCAAGAAGGACGGCTCGGGCCAGACCCCCACGCTGACCTTCGTCGAGAACCCCGACATCCTGGCGGCCGCCGCGCAGTCCGAGCCCGCACGCAGCGGCCGGCTGTACTGCGTAGGCTTCGCCGCCGAAAGCCATGACCTGCTGCAGCACGCCAGCGCCAAGCGCCTGCGCAAGCAGGTGCCGCTGCTGGTGGGCAATATCGGTCCCGCAACCTTTGGGCGGGATGACAATGCCCTGCTGCTGATCGACGAGTCCGGCACCCAGGAGCTGCCGCACGCCTCCAAGTCCCTGCTGGCGCGCCAGCTGGTGGCCGAGATCGCCCGGCGCCTGCCGCCCGCCCCTTGACACCACCGAAGGCCCGCATGTCACAGAACACCTACGAAGGTCCCCGCCACGGCGACTATGTGCGCTATGTGGATGAGCTGCTGCGCGCCAGCCCCCTGTACCGCTCTGCGGCCCATGGCTGGATGGCGCAGGGACGCAGCGATTTCACCGACGCGGTGGCCACGCCGGGCGCGCAGTCCCAGTCCGTGGTCGAGCGCGTGCGCGAGCAGGTGCAGGCTGCGGCCGAGAAAGCGCGCATCGCCGCGCAGCAGGCGTCGGTGCCTGCCCTGCCGGGGCGCCAGCCGTCTGCAGGCGACAGGAATGGTGGGAGGGCCGATCGCGGCCGGCAGGCGGCGCGGGCACAGCAAGCCCAGGCGTCCTCCGCCGCCAAGGCCGTCAAGAAGACGGTCTTCAAGATAGGTCCGGGCCAGTTGCTGGGTATCGTGATCGGCCTGATCCTGGCCGTGGTGATTCCGGGCGTCGGCCCCTTCATCTTGCTGCTCACCATCATCAATGCCATCGTCAAAGGCTTTCGCAGCGGGCTCAAGTCGTCCGGGTGACGGCGCGGGGCACAATGCGCGCTTTGCTTTTCAAGAGAGCCTGCCGTGAGGCGCTCCCCAGATTGTTTCCATGAACGTTGATATCAAGATCCTTGACGCGCGCCTGCGCGAGAACATGCCCGCCTACGCCACGCCGGGAAGCGCGGGCCTGGACCTGCGCGCCTGCATCGATGCACCGCTGACGCTGGAGCCCGGCCAATGGCAACTGGTGCCCACTGGCATGGCCATGTACCTCAAGGACCCCGGCTACGCGGCCATGATCCTGCCGCGCTCGGGCATGGGCCACAAGCACGGCATCGTGCTGGGCAACCTGGTCGGCCTGATCGACAGCGACTACCAGGGCCAGCTCATGGTCAGCGCCTGGAACCGCTCGGCCACGGCCTTCACGCTGCAGCCCATGGACCGCTTGGCCCAGCTGATCATCGTGCCCGTGGTGCAGCCCAGCTTCAATGTGGTCGAGGAGTTCGAGTCGGCCTCCGAGCGCGGTGCGGGCGGCTACGGCTCCACCGGCAAGCAATAAGGCTTTCCGCCAGACATCGCCCGCAGCTGCGCTGCCAGGGCATCGCTTCAGGGAGGAGTCCGCATGGCCAGGCCATCCCGGCGCACGCGCCATCGCCCATCCGCGTCGTGGACGCGCGTGGTGCTCACGCAGGAAGACCGCATGCGCCGCCGCCTGCAGCAGCGCCACTGGCTGCGACTGCATGCGGCGTTGACGGGCGGCCTCAGCCTGGCCGGCATGTCGCTGCTGAGCCTGGCCTTGCTGCATGCGGGCGTGCACAGCATGGCGCTGCGCTACGGCGTGGCCCTGGTCTGCGGCTATCTGCTGTATCTGCTGCTGGTACGCCTGTGGGCCGAGTGCATGCTGCGCCGCGACTGGGAGGTGTCCGATGTTCCCGATGTGACGCCCGGCGGCAGCGGTTCTTCACCGGCCCGCACGCCCGAGGCTGGCGGATTCGAGAGCGGGCAGGGCGGCTCTTATGGCGGCGGTGGCTCCAGCGGCAGCTGGGACGACGGCGGTGCCATGTCCGAAGCCGCTTCCTCGGCGTCGCAAGGCTTTGACGTGCCCGGCATCGATGGGCTGGACGAAGGCGCTGTCGTCTTGGTGCCGGTGCTGCTGGTGTTTGCGGCGCTGCTGGTCGCGGTCACGGGCGCCGGGTCGCTGCTGTGGCTGGTCTTTGGGGCCGACCTGTTCCTGGCCGTGGCGGTGGAGGTGGCCTTTGCGCTGCTGATGGCGCGCACGCTCTACGTGGTGGAGCGCGAAGGCTGGCTGCTGGCCGCGCTGCGCCTGAGCTGGAAGCCGGTGCTGGGCGCGCTGGTGGGCGCCGTGGCGCTGGGCGCTGCGGCCGACTGGCTGTTTCCCCAGGCAGACACCCTGGTGCAGGTGCTGCGAGCGCTGAGAGGGGGGTGAGCCGCTGTCCTGCGGCCTCCCGCGCTCATGCCTCTCGTCGCGCTCCGGGCAGGTGCAGCTGCATGCGCAGGCCGCCCAGCGGCGAGCGGCTGGCTGCAATGCTGCCGCCATAGGTCTGCACCAGGTCACGCACGATATCCAGGCCCAGCCCTGCGCCGGGCCTGCGCTCGTCCAGGCGCTCGCCGCGCTCGAAGATGCGGCCAAGGTCGGCGTCTTCGATGCCGGGGCCGTCATCGTCCACCGTCAGCAGCAAGGGGCCGCCGGCCTGATCTGGCTCCAGGCCCTGGACTTCCAGGCTCACGGCCTGGGCTGCCCATTTGCCGGCGTTGTCCAGCAGGTTGCCCAGGATTTCCATCAGGTCCTGGCCGTCGCCCAGAAAGTCCCAAGGCTGCGCATCCCTCTTCAGCGTGAAGCGGATGCCGCGTCCGGCATGCAGGCGCTCCATGGTCCGCACCAGCGAGGCCAGTGGCGGCTCCAAGGGCGTGCGCAAGCCGGTGGCTTGGCGCGCTGCGGCGCGGGCCCGGGCCAGATGGTGGTCCACCTGGCGGCTGGCGCTGGCCACCTGCTCGCGCACCAGTTCGGCCAGCGCTCCGCTTTCCTGCGCGGCGGCGTTGCCAAGAATCGACAGGGGCGTGTTCACGGCATGGGCCAGATTGCCGGCCTGCGTGCGCGCGCGCTGGACCATGTCGGCGTTCACATCCAGCACATGGTTGAACTCCTGCACCAGGGGGCGCAGTTCCTGCGGAAACCGGCCTTCAAGGCGCGGCGTGGCGCCCTTGCGCACGTCGGCCAGGCCTGTGCGCAGCAACTGCAGCGGCCGCAGCGCCAGGCGCAGCTGCAGCACCACGGCCAGAGCCAGCCCGGCCGCCAGCGTGCCCAGTGCGGCGATCAGCATGGTGGTGAAGCGCTGCATGGGCTCGGCCAGCAGGGCGCTGTCGGCCGCAACGATCAGGCGCAACGGCGGCGCGTCGGCTTCGGGCAATTGCAGGGGGCGTGCCACGGCCACGAGCGGGTGGCCCTGGCCATCGGGCAGCATGCCCGTGCTCAACGCCGTGTCTTCCCGGTGTTCGCCGGGATTGCCGGCATCGGCACGGAACTGGTGCCAGTCCAGCGTCTGGTCCCACAGCGAACGAGAGCGCAGCAGGCCGGCCTTCTCGGGCGGGCCCGCCCCATCGCTCACCTGGTCGATCTGCCAGTACAGGCCTGACAGCGGCTGCGCCAGGCGCGGATCGCCCACGGCCAGTCCTACCTCAATGCGCCCGCCGGGCAGGCTGTTGACGGCTGCGCTGAGCTGGTCGAGCTGCAGCACCAGCTGCGCCTGCAACTGCTGCGCGATGTGATCGCGGAACAGTCCGCGCAGTCCCCAGCCGGCCAGCAGCACGGCCGCCAGCACCCAGGCCAGCGTGCCGGCCAGCAGGCGCAGGCGCAGCGAATCACCGAGCCGGGATACCTGTCTTTCCTGTGGTGCGTTCATGCAGCGGGCGCGCCTTCCACCAGCCGGTAGCCCATTCCGCGCACGGTTTCTATGCTGCCGGCCGGCAGTTTCTTGCGCAGGCGGCCCACGAAGACCTCGATGGTGTTGGAGTCGCGGTCGCTGTCCTGCGGGTAGATGTGTTCGGACAGCTCGGTGCGCGATATCACCTGGCCCACGCGCTGCATCAGCAGGGCCAGCACCTTGAATTCATGGCTGGTCAGCGTGAGCGGCTGGCCCGCCACGCTCACACGCGCCTGGCGCGAGTCCAGCACGATGGGGCCGCATTGCCACTGGGCGCTGGCGTGCGGGCTGAGCCGGCGCAGCAGGGCGCGCAGGCGGGCCATCAGCTCTTCCATGTGGAAGGGCTTGGCCAGATAGTCGTCGGCACCGGCATCCATGCCGGCCACCTTCTCATGCCAGGCGCCGCGCGCCGTGAGGATCATCACCGGCATGACCCGCCCTTGTTCGCGCCAGGCGCGCAACACCGTCAGGCCATCGCGCACGGGCAGGCCCAGGTCCAGCACGGCGGCATCGAACTCCTCGACCTCGCCCAGGTACTGGGCCGTTGCGCCGTCGGCCGCCGTCTCCACCGTATGCCCGGCCTGCTGCAGCGCCTGCACGAGCTGGCTGCTCAGCGTGGGCTCGTCTTCCACCACGAGGATTCGCATCTGCGTCTAGTCCTTGCGCTTGAAGCTCAGCACCTTGCCATCGCGTGCATCGATCTTGAGCTTGGCCACGCGGCCGCCCGATTGCAGCAGCCGGATCTCGTAGATGAAGCGGCCGTCGTCATGCTCGAACTCGACCTTGATGACCTGGCCCTGGTAGTCGCGCTCGACCTGGTCGAGCACGGTGCGCAGCGGCAGCACGCGGCCTTGCTGCAGGGCCTGGCGAGCGAGTTCATGGTCGCTGTCGCCGGCATCCGAGGGCGTGGTCCAGGAGGCCAGTGCCGCCGCCATCAGCAGCAGCGAGGCCAGCAGCATCCAGGACCTGCGAGGAATGGAGAAGGATGGAGTGGGCATGGAAAACTTTATAGCCCAGCGTGGATGAACCTCGGATGAACGGCTGCTTCAGCTTGCGTTCATGGCCTGCATCGAACAATGGCTGCACGCCGTCGCAATCCACCGGAAACGAAGGCGCAGCAGCCGGCAGATGCGGCCTTTTCAGATGCATCGCCAGCCCAATCGCCGACCCAATCGCCGGCCCAGTCGCCGGCCCAGTCGCCGGCCCAGACGCCGACCTTCACATGCCAAGGAGAACCTCATGCCTTCCATCCGACAACTGATTTCCCGCGCTGCACGCCATGGCCTGACGGGCCTGGGCATTGTTCTGATCGCCACTGCCGGGCTGGTCGCCCAGGTGCAGGCCCAGGCCGCCGCCACGGGCGGTCCTTCGGTGACCGTGCAGGCCGGCGAAGCCGTGGCCACCACGGTGGCCTCCGTGCGCGGCGCCTTCCAGGGGCCGGGCCTGAGCATCCGCGAAGTCTTCGAGCGCATGGAAGGCCTGGGCTACCGCGACCTGCGCGAGATTGAGTGGGAAGACGGCCTCTACCAGGTCAAGGGCCAGACCGGCGATGGCCGTCCCGTGAAGCTCTATGTCGATGGCAACAACGGCAACGTGCTCAGCATTCGCGCACGCAATTGAGGCCGGGCCGGCGGGCTGATTTTTGTCAGCAAGTGTTCAGTCCGGTCGGCGCACATGCAGCCTGGGGCGTTGGAGTGGTATGCAGCAGCAGGCAAGGTCGGCGGCTGCCCTTGATCGATCCACGGACAGTACACAGGAGATTTCCATGCCCCCTTCCATTCATCGCTTGGGCGCCATCGGCACCAGCTGCATTGCAGCGCTGATGCTCAGCGCCTGCGCGGGCTATCCACAGCAGGGCGGATATCCGGGTGGCGGCTACCCTGCAGGTGGCTATCCCGCTGGCGGATATCCCGCCGGGGGCTACCCCAGCGGGGGCTATCCCGCCAGCGGCCAGCCCGGCACGGCCTACCCGGGCGGCGGTGGCTATGTGCAGCAGGGGCGCGTGACCAATGTGCAACTGGTTCAGATCCAGCAGCCCAGCGGCATCGGTGGCTCGGGCATAGGTGCCGGGGCAGTGGTGGGTGGCGTGGTCGGCGGGGTGCTGGGCCGTCAGGTGGGCAAGGGCAGCGGGCGCGACATCGCCACCATTGCGGGCGTGGTGGGCGGTGCCATGGCGGGCAATGCCATCGAGAAGAACACCGGCCCTGGCGACCTGCGCGATGTCTACCGTGTCACCGTGCAGTTGAACGACGGCAGCACGCGCGTGTTCGACTACCAGAGCAATCCGCAGCTGCGCGTAGGCGAGAGCGTGCGCGTGGACAACAACCAGCTGCTGCGCTGAGTACCAGGCTCGCTCCATGCAAAAGGGCTCCCCGAAGGGAGGCCTTTGCCATTTCAGCGCGGCAATTTCAGTGCAGCGTGTCGTTGCCCGGTGCCATGGGCTGGATGCGGAAGAAGCCGGTGCCGGCCGAGCCGCGGCCGATTTCCTCCTCGGTGGCTTCGCGCACGCCTTCGACCTTCAGGTGCAGGCGCAGCGCGATGCCGGCCAGCGGATGGTTGCCGTCCAGCACCACATGCTCGGGATAGATTTCGGTCACCGTGTAGAGCAGGTCGGGCGGCACGGCGCTGCAGCCCTTGGGCAGGGCGCTGGCCTCGAAGCTCATGCCTTCTTCCAGCTCTGCCGGGAACAGGGCGCGCGGCTCCAGGAAGATCAGGCTTTCGTTGTAGTCGCCGAAGGCTTCCTCGGGCTCCAGGTGCAGGTCCAGGACCTTGCCCTGGCCGTGGCCCTGCAGGGCCTCCTCGATGCGCTTGAGCAGGTCGTCGCCGCCGACCAGGAACTCCACGGGCTCATCGAGCACGTCCAGTTCCTCGCCCAGGGTGTCCTTGAGGGTCCAGGTCAGAGCGACCACGCATTGTTCTGTGATTTCCATGGTGTGCAGCTTGTGCGGCCCATGCCGCGGTGGGGAAAAAGAAAGACCGCCGCGCGCGCCCTTGTTTGACGAAGGCGTGCCGGCGGCCGCGTTGGCGCGATTTTCCCACGGCGGCCCGGCTGCTGCGCAGGCCGGGCGGCGAGTCCTGCCGATCAGAACGGATAGTGGCGGGGCGCGGTCTGCATGGTGATCCAGCGCGTCTCGGTGAAGGCGTCGATGCCTGCCTGGCCGCCGAAGTGGCCGTAGCCCGAGTTCTTCACGCCGCCAAAGGGCATCTGTGCCTCGTCATGCACGGTGGGGCCGTTGACGTGGCAGATGCCGGCCTCGATGCGCGCGGCCACGCGCCAGCCGCGTGCGGTGTCGCGGGTGTAGACGGACGAGGACAGGCCGAACTCGTTGTCGTTGGCCATGGCGATGGCCTGCTCCTCGCCGCGTACGCGCACGATGGCCTTGACGGGGGCGAAGGTTTCCTCGCGGAAGATGTCCATTTCGGGCGTGACGCCGTCGATCAGCGTGGCTGCCATGAGCGTGTTGGTGGCCTTGCCGCCGCACAGCAGTTTTGCGCCCTTGGCCAGCGCGTCGTCGATCAGGCGGTTGGCGCGCTCCACGGTGGCCATGTCCACCACCGAGCCCAGCACCACGGGACCCTTGCGCGGATCACCCAGCGGCAGCGAGGTGGCACGGGCCACCAGCTTGTCCAGGAAATCCCCGGCCACGGCCTCGTCCACGATGATGCGTTCGGTGGACATGCAGATCTGGCCCGAGTTGGCGAAGGCACCGAAGGTGCAGCCGGCCACGGCGGCGTCGATGTCTGCATCGTCCAGCACCACGAAGGGCGCTTTGCCGCCGAGCTCCAGAATGGCGGGCTTGAGGTACTTGGCGCAGGTCTGGCCGATGATGCGGCCCACGCGCGTGGAGCCTGTGAAGTTCACGCGGCGCACGGCCGGGTGGGCCACCATGGCCTCGACCACGGCACCGGCATCTTCGGGCGCATTGGTCACGAAGTTGACCACGCCGGGCGGCAGGCCGCCTTCCTGCAGGGCCTCGATGATCAGGCCGTGCGTGGCGGGGCACAGCTCCGAGCCCTTGAGCACCACGGTGTTGCCGCAGGCCAGCGGCGTGGCGATGGCGCGCACGGCCAGGATGACGGGTGCATTCCAGGGCGCAATGCCCAGCACCACGCCAGCGGGCTGGCGCACGGCCATGGCCAGGCTGCCGGGCACGTCCGAGGGAATGATCTGGCCATTGATCTGGGTGGTCAGCGATGCGGCCTCCAGGAACATGTTGGCGGCCAGGTGCACGTTGAAGCCGGCCCAGATGCCAGAGGCGCCCGTCTCGGCGGCCATGGCGGCGGCAAAGGCCTCGGTCTTGGCCTCCAGCGCCTGCGATGCCTTCATCAGCATCTGGCGGCGTTCGGTCGGGCCCAGCGCGGCCCAGGCGGGGAAGGCCTGTTGCGCGGCTTCGACGGCGCGCACGGCATCCTGCGGCGTCGCGGCCGGGGCGCGCGTGGCCACCGATCCGTCCAGCGGATTGCGGCGCTCGAAGGTGGCGCCGTTGCCGGCCTGTGCGGCCTGGCCTGCGATGAGCATGGTTTGTTCGATCATGACTGTCTCCTTGGTATGCGGTTGTGGCCTGGGCGTTGGCGCAGCCGGGCGTGCCGGTCATCGTAGAAGCAGGCGATGGCGCAGGCAGCCCGCTGGGCGCACAAAGCGCATGACGGATCGTGCACGGGCTCCGGGGTTTACCCTTGTCCTGGCTGTCCGCGGGGAAAGCCATGGGGCGCGACGGGCCTGCACTTTCCCATAATCACGTCCATGGCCGCACACAGATCCTTCACCCGTGCGGCGAGCAGGAGAGACCGCACATGACCGATGCCATGGTGTTGAGCACCGACGGACTGCCGCCCGGCGAGACGGCGTCGGCCTGGCATGCCTGGATGTCGAGCCTGTTTGCGGGCCTGGATACCGATCTCTATGGCGAACGCCTGTTCGAGGGCCATGTGCGCGTGGCCAATGCCGGCGATGTGGTCCTGACCCGGCTGGAGGCGGGCCGCCATCGCGTCATGCGCAGCATGCAGGGCCTGCGCGCCCATGAGTCCCCCTATCTGAAGATCGTCGCGCCCTGGGAGGGCGTGGCCAGCGTGCGCCAGCACAACCGCGAGGCCAGCGTGCGCAAGGGCAGCTGGGTCATCTATGACACGGCGCAGGAGTACGAGGTGGCCAATCCCGAATGGTCGGAGCACCTCATCGTGATGCTGCCGCGCCAGGCCATCGTGGAACGGGGCATCCGGCTGGAAGGGCTGATGGGGCGCAATGTGGGCGGCAGCTCGGGCATCGCCCGCATCGCGCTGGAGACCATGCGCAGCACCTACCAGGAGCTGCCCGGCATGGCACCGCACCTGGCGCGCCGCGCGGGCGAGCTGCTGGTGGACATGGTCCATCTTTCGCTGCAGGAGCTGGCCGGGCAGGGCACGGCAGGCACCCAGCAACTGGCGCTGCAGGACCGCATACGCGCCCATGTGGTGGCCCATCTGCGCGATCCGGGCCTGTCGGTGGAGTCCGTGGCCGCCGCGCTCAACTGCAGCAAGCGCCATTTGCACAACGCCTTTGCGGACAGCCAGACCAGCCTGGGCGCCTTCATACAGCACAGCCGGCTGGAGCTGTGCATGCGCGAGCTGCTGCTGCCCGAGCACGCGCAGCGCACCATCACCGAAGTCGCCATGGACTGCGGCTTTGGCAGCAGCGCGCATTTCAGCCGGGCCTTCAAGGCCTATACGGGCCTGGCGCCCTCGGATTTCAGGGCCATGCGCAAGGCTGCGGGCTGAGCGTCGTCCGGCCATTTCGGGCCGGCTTGCGCTGGCGCCAGGACAGGGCAATGGCCGCATAGGACAATGCCGCCCTGTCTTTCTGCTCATTTCGGACCATTCCATGGACACCAACACCCCGCTTGCCCTGCTGGGCGGGCTTACCGCTTCCCAATTCATGCGCCGCCACTGGCACAAGAAGCCCTTGCTGGTGCGCCAGGCAATCCCGGGCTTCAAGCCCCTGATTCCGCGCGCCAGGCTACTGGCCATGGCAGGCGAGGACGGGGTGGAATCGCGCCTGATCCAGCAGCACGACGGCGGCAGCTGGAAGCTCAGCCACGGCCCGCTGTCGCGCCGCAGCCTGCCTTCGCTGCAAAAGCCCGGCTGGACCGTGCTTGTGCAGGGCGTGGACCTGCACGACGACGGCGTGCACCAGTTGATGCAGCAGTTCCGCTTCGTGCCCGAGGCGCGGCTGGACGACCTGATGATCAGCTTTGCCACCGACCAGGGCGGCGTCGGCCCGCATTTCGACAGCTACGACGTCTTCCTGCTGCAGGCCCATGGCCGCCGGCGCTGGCGCATCGGCCGCCAGAAGGACCTGTCGCTGCAGCCCGATGTGCCGCTGAAGGTGCTCTCGCATTTCGAGCCGGAAGAGGAATTCGTGCTCGAGCCCGGCGACATGCTCTACCTGCCCCCGAAGTGGGCCCATGACGGCATCGCCGAGGGCGAATGCATGACCTACTCCATCGGCTTTCGCTCGCCCGCGCGCGACGAGCTGGCCCGCGAGCTGCTGCTGCGCATGTCCGACGAGCCCGATGAACCCGAAGTGCCGGTCGTCTACCGCGATCCCGACCAGCCGGCCGTCGAAGCCCCGGGCGAGATTCCCGCCAGCCTGCACGATTTCGCCCGCAAGTCGCTGGAACGCGCGCTGGCCGAGCCGCTGGCGCTGGAGCGCGCTCTGGGCGAGTACATGACCGAGCCCAAGGCCAATGTGTGGTTCGAGCATGGCGAGGAAAACGGCATGTTCGAGAGCGTGGTCCTGGACCGCCGCACCCGCATGATGTATGACGCCAGGCACATCTTCATCAACGGAGAAAGCTATCTGGCCGGTGGCCGCGATGCCACGCTGATGCGCAAGCTGGCCGACACGCGCGCGCTGTCGCGCACCGATCTGGCCAAGGCCAGCGACGATGCGCTGGAGTTGCTGTCCTCGTGGTTTGACGCAGGCTGGGTGCGTGGCGGCAAGCTGTCCTGAACCGGGTAGACGCTGCGCCACAGGCATGCTAAGTTCGGGCATTCACTGTTGACAGCGTGCTGCTGAACAAGGGCGGACTTCGTTAGATTTGTAAAGAATTGTCTTGAGTCCGTCAGTAAATTGACAGCCACCTGCTTTTGTTACACAGTGCATGTCAAGGCAGTCAATCCACTGCCCCATCCGGACTTTGCAAGAGGATTTGTGCGGAATTGTTCTGAGGCTGTCAGTTTCGGTCAGCTTCTGGAAAACCTCCCTATAATCTGACGCGAGTCGAATGAATGTTTTGACGCGGCTTGGCCGTAGCGCTCCGGTTGCCTGCATCCGGTGTCGCAATGGCGGGGCCCTCCTGTTTACTGTCTTCTTACCTACTCTCTAGGAAACTGTGATGAAGAACTCTCTGATCCTGGCTACCGTGATCGCTGCTGCAGCTCTGGCCGCTTGCGGCAAGAAGGAAGAGGCTCCGGCCCCCGCTCCCGCTCCTGCTGTTGAAGCTCCCGCACCGGCAGCTCCCGCTCCCGCAGAAGCCGCTCCTGCTGCTCCCGCCGCCGACGCAGCTGCTCCCGCAGCGCCCGCCGCTGACGCAGCTGCACCTGCCGCTCCCGCTGCTGACGCTGCTGCTGCAGACGCCGCCAAGGCTGCTGCCGACGCTGCCGCCAAGGAAGCCACCAAGCAGTAATCCGGCCTCGCCGATGGCACAGGCTTAGGCTTGTGCTGCGAAAAAACCGCATCCTTCGGGCTGCGGTTTTTTTTTCGTCCACCTGGGCCCGGTCATGCATATCCATGGTCTATGCACGAGGGCCCGGATGCAAAAAAGCCACCGGCAAGTGAATGCGCGGTGGCTGCAGGCGAGGGCGGCGGCTGCCGCCTCAATCCCGACGTGAGGATCGCCTACTTCATGTCGTCGGTGATGACGCGCACGATGCGCTGGGCATTGGCCGAGGTCTCTGGCTGGCCCTGGGTGTTGAGCACGGTGACGGTGGACTTGTCGCCCTCGCTGCGCACCTGGATCTGGTACTTGACCGGCGCGGCCGCGTCGGGCGAGCGGCTGAACAGCTTGCTGAAGAATCCCTTGGGCTCGACCTTGGCATCGGGCGCCACATAGCGCACGAAGTAGATGCCGCGGCTGCGGTCGCGGTCTTCCACGGTGAAGCCCGTGCGGTCCAGGGCCACGCCGACACGGCGCCATGCGCGGTCAAAGCCTTCGTCGATCTGCAGCACGGGCTGTCCGTTGGCGGATTCCATGCGCACGCTGCCGGTGGCGGCTGCCGTGGTGGTGTTGGCCTTGGCCACGGCGTCGGCCTGCTCCTGGCTCACGCCGAGCTTGACCATCAGGCGGCGCAGGAATTCGGTTTCCAGTTCCGGATCGGAGGGGCGCGGCTGCCAGATGGTCTGGTCCTTCTGGGCGCTGGTGTACACCTCCTGCATGCCGCGGTGCGTGATGTAGACCTCGGTGGAGCCGTCGGCCGAGCGCTCCAGGCGGGTGCGGAACCTGTCGCGCTCGCTGGTGGAGTACAGGCCGTCGAAGACCTTGCCCAGCGTCTTGCGGATCACGTCCTGCGGGATCTTGGCGCGGTTCTCGGCCCAATCGGTTTCGATGATGCCGAGCTGGCGGTCTTCGGTGGTGAAGATGAAGCCGTTTTCCAGCCAGAAGTCGCGCACGGGCTCCCACAGCTGGTCGGCCGGACGCTTGATCACCAGCCAGCGCTGCTCGCCATTGCGCTCGATGCGCACATCGCCCAGGGCGGCGGTGGCCGTTCGGCCCTCTGCCGGCTTTTGCGCCTTGGAGTTGGCTTCCATGGCGGCGGCGGAGACCACGCCGCCGGGCACGGCGTAGCGGGAGTCCGTGGACAGCTGTGTCAGGTCTGGCGGGACTTCCAGGGTGGGCGCCTGCTGCTTGCCGGCGCTCTTGTAGTCGATCTTGCTCTCTTGGAACGTGGTCGTGCAGGCTGTCAGGCCGATGGCCAGGCTCAGCAGGCTCAGACGTGCAATGGGCTGTTTCACGCGAATATCCTTGGTGCGTTCGGTCGGTGGGGCGGGGCGCCTCACAGCAGGCCAGCGGAGCTCAGGGCGGCTTCCACGGTGGCTTCCAGATTCTTGCTCAGGGGTGTCATCGGCAGGCGCATGGCCGGGCCGCAAAGGCCCAGGCGGGCTGCGGCCCACTTGACGGGAATGGGGTTGGCCTCGACGAAGAGGTTCTTGTGCACAGGCATCAGGCGCATCTGGATGTCCATGGCGGTGCGCACGTCGCCGGCCAGGGCCGCCTTGCACAGATCGCTCATCAGGCGCGGCGCCACGTTGGCCGTGACGCTGATGTTGCCGTGGCCGCCGCACAGCATCAGTGCCACAGCGGTCGGATCATCGCCGGAGTACACGCCGAAGCCTTCGGGCACTTCACGGATCAGCCACTGGGCGCGTTCGATGTTGCCCGTGGCTTCCTTGATGCCGATGATGGCGGGGATCTGCGCCAGGCGCAGCACGGTGTCGTGCTGCATGTCGGCCACCGAGCGGCCGGGCACGTTGTAGAGCACCACAGGCAGGTCGCCCACCGCTTCGGCAATGGCCTTGAAATGCTGGTACTGGCCTTCCTGCGTGGGCTTGTTGTAGTAGGGCACGACCTGCAGCTGGCTGTCGGCACCGACCTTCTTGGCGTAGCGGGCCAGCTCGATGGCCTCGTGCGTGCTGTTGGCGCCGCAGCCTGCCATCACGGGAACGCGGCCCGCAGCCTGCTCGACGGACACGCGGATGATTTCGCAGTGTTCCTCCACGTTGACGGTGGGGGATTCACCTGTCGTTCCCACCACGCCGATGCAGTCCGTGCCCTCGGCCACATGCCAGTCGATGAGTTTTCGCAGCGCCGGGTAGTCAACACTACCGTCCTCGTGCATGGGCGTGATGAGGGCAACGATGCTGCCAGTGAGAGCGACGGAGGAGGATGTCATGTCCGCAAGAAAAAACGGGAAAGGATCATTCTAACGAGTGTCGGAGGCAGGCCCAAGGCGGTCGCCTGTAGGGATTCAGGCGATTGCAGCCCCCGACGCCTTCTGATGCGCCAGCATGGCCACGGGTTCCCGGCCTGTTGCATCGGGGCGCAGTGCCGCGATGCGCTGGACTATGCGATCGGGCTCGCCCAGCTGGCCGTGCTCGTAGGCCACGATGTGCCAGCCCGCGCAGGCCTGCAGCAGCTCGCCGGGCGCCAGCAGGAAATCGGGCCGGGAAGGCTTGCCGAAGGCCTCGTTGCCCTGGGCAAAGGTTTCGTACAGCAGCACGCCGCCGGGTGCCACGCTGCCCAGCAGCGCCGGCCACAGCGGGCGCCACAGATAGTGGGTCACGACCACGGCGCCGAACTGCCTGCCGGGCAGGGGCCAGGGGCCGTTTTCAATGTCGGCGCACAGCAGCTCGCCCACGCCCTGCAGGCCGGCCAGGGCCTGGGCGTCGCGGTCCACGCCCGTCACTGCATGGCCGCGTGCATGGAACCAGCGCATGTGGCGGCCAGGGCCGCAGGCCACGTCGAGCACGGTGGCCTCGGGTGCCAGAAGATGCGCCCAGCGTTGGATCCAGGGCGAAGGCGGCGTGGCTGCGTGCATGTGAAATTTCGGAAATGAATTGAAAGCGGCCGCCATTGTGCCGCCAGGCCTTTGCCGCGCTTCAATTTCAGAAGCAGGCCCAGAGCTGGTCGGCCATGCCCAGCATGAACTCGGGCTGCAGATAGAGCATGAAGACCAGGCCCAGCACCAGCAGCACGGCGGCCCACAGCGCCAGCCTGCGCAGCAGCTGTGGGCGGGGCGTGGTGGCTGTCGTCATGTCAGGCCGCCGCCTGCGCCGCACGCGGCCTTGCCACCGGGGCTTCGCGTATCGGCAGGTTCAGCAGGCCGGCGGCCACGCCCAGGCCGATGGCCAGGTACCAGACCACCTGGTAGCTACCGGTGTGGTCATACAGATAGCCGCCCAGCCAGACACCCAGGAAGCTGCCGACCTGGTGGCTGAAGAACACCATTCCGCTCAACATGGACAGATGCTGCACGCCGAAGATCTGGGCCACGGTGGCATTGGTCAGCGGCACGGTGGACAGCCACAGCAGTCCCATGGCGGCCGAGAAGATGTAGACCGACCAGGGCGTCAGCGGCGCGAGCAGGAAGAGCACGATCACCACCGAGCGCGTGAAGTAGATGGTGGACAGCAGGTAGCGCTTGGGCAGGCGCTGGCCCAGGTTGCCGGCCACGTAGGTGCCGACGATGTTGAACAGCCCCACCAGCGCCAGCGAGATGCTGGCCACCTGCGGTGCCAGGCCGTAGTCCTTGAGGTAGCTGGGCATGTGCACGCCGATGAACATCACCTGGAAGCCGCAGACGAAGTAGCCAGCCGTCAGCAGCACGAAGCTGGGCGTGCGCAGCGCTTCGGCGACGGCCTGGCCCGCGCTCTGGTCGCGCACGGGTCGGGTATTGCCGGCCGTGAAGCCCGGCTCGCGCAGGCCGAAGGCCAGCGGAATGATCATCAGGGCGCACAGCGAAAGCAGCAGCAGGGCGTTGGACCAGCCGAAGTTCGAGATCAGGCTGCCTTCCACGGGCACCATGAAGAACTGGCCGAAGGAGCCCGCCGCCGCCGTCACGCCCATGGCCCAGCTGCGCCGCGCCACGGGAATCTGGCGGCCCAGCACGCCGTAGATCACGGCATAGGTGGTGCCGGCCTGGGCTGCGCCTATCACCACGCCGGCCGTCAGGGCGAACCAGGTTGTCGTGGGCGCCATGGCCATGCCGGCCAGGCCCAGCGCATACAGCAGCGCGCCCACCAGGAGCACGCGGAAGGCGCCGAAGCGGTCGGCCAGCATGCCGCCGAAGATGCCGAGCACGCCCCAGGACAGGTTCTGGATGGCAATGGCCAGCGCGAAGGACTCGCGCGTCCAGCCCATCTCCTGGGTGATGGGCTGCAGCCACAGGCCGAAGCCGTGCCGGATTCCCATGGACAGCGTCACGACTGCGCCCCCGCACAGCAGTATCTGCACCATGGACATGGGTTGGTTGTTTTTGTGCATGCGGCAAACTTTAGCGAAACTCCGGGTTTTGCGCTGCGACGCGTGGGTCGCCCATGCGCCAGCGCGGCACTTCGTAGCCCTTGGCGGCACTGGCCTTTTCGGGATAGTCAATGTCAATGACTGTGAATGTATCCAGCACTGAGCCGGGCCGCGCACTACAATCCGCCCCCATGGCAGTCAAACCATCTCCCACTTCCGCCAGCGAATACTCCGAAGGCTCGATACGCGTGCTCAAGGGCCTGGAGCCCGTCAAGCAGCGTCCCGGCATGTACACGCGCACCGACAACCCCCTGCATGTGCTGCAGGAGGTGATCGACAACGCGGCCGACGAGGCGCTGGCCGGCTTCGGCAAGAAAATCCGCTTCACCCTGCATTCCGACGGCTCCTACAGCGTCGAGGACGACGGCCGGGGCATCCCCTTCGGCATGCACCCCGAGGAAAAGGCGCCCGTGGTGGAGCTGGTCTTCACCCGCCTGCATGCGGGCGGCAAGTTCGACAAGGGCAAGGGCGGCGCCTACAGCTTCTCGGGCGGCCTGCATGGCGTGGGCGTCTCGGTCACGAATGCGCTGGCCACGCGCCTTGAGGCCTGCATCCACCGCGAGGGCAAGGTGGCCACCATCGCCTTCTCGGGCGGCGACGTGGTCGAACCCCTGCAGTCGCGGCCGCTGGCCGCGGGCGAGCGCAAGCAGGGCACGACCGTGCGCGTGTGGCCCGATGCCCGCTACTTCGAATCCTCCCAGCTGCCCATGGGCGAGCTGATGCATCTGCTGCGCAGCAAGGCCGTGCTCATGCCCGGCGTGTCGGTGACCCTGGTCAACGAGAAGACGCGCGACACCCAGACCTGGCAGTTCAAGGGCGGCCTGCGCGACTATCTGCAGCAAAGCCTGCATGGCGAGGCCGTCATCCCGCTGTTCGAAGGCGAGGGCTTTGCCGACCGCAACCACGACAGCTTTGCCGAAGGCGAGGGCGCCGCCTGGTGCGTGGCCTTCACCGAGGATGGCGCGCCGCTGCGCGAAAGCTATGTCAACCTGATCCCCACCACGGCCGGCGGCACGCACGACAGCGGCCTGCGCGACGGCCTGTTCCAGGCGGTCAAGGCCTTCATCGAGATGCATTCGCTGCTGCCCAAGGGCGTCAAGCTCATGCCTGACGACGTCTTCGCGCGCGCCAGCTACGTGCTCAATGCCAAGGTGCTGGACCCGCAGTTCCAGGGCCAGATCAAGGAGCGCCTGAACTCGCGCGATGCCGTGCGCCTGGTCAGCGGCTACGTTCGCCCTGCGCTGGAGCTGTGGCTCAACGAGCATGTGGAATGGGGCCGCAAGCTGGCCGAGATCGCCATCAAGGCCGCCCAGACCCGCCAGAAGGCGGGCCAGAAGGTCGAAAAGCGCAAGGGCTCGGGCGTGGCCGTGCTGCCCGGCAAGCTCACCGATTGCGAAAGCCGCGACCTGAGCCTGAACGAGGTCTTCCTGGTCGAGGGCGACTCGGCCGGCGGCAGCGCCAAGATGGGACGCGACAAGGAAACCCAGGCCGTGCTGCCCCTGCGCGGCAAGGTGCTCAACACCTGGGAAGTCGACCGTGACCGCCTGTTCGCCAACAACGAGATCCACGACATCTCGGTGGCCATCGGCGTGGACCCGCATGGCCCCCATGACACGCCCGACCTGTCCGGCCTGCGCTACGGCAAGATCTGCATTCTTTCAGATGCCGACGTGGACGGCTCGCACATCCAGGTGCTGCTGCTCACGCTGTTCTTCCGCCACTTCCCCAAGCTCATCGAGGCCGGCCACATCCATGTGGCGCTGCCGCCGCTGTTCCGCGTCGATGTGCCTGCGCGCGGCAAGAAGCCAGCAGCCAAGATGTACGCGCTGGACGAGGGCGAGCTGACCGCCATCCTCGACAAGTCCGCCAAGGATGGCGTGCCGCGCGAGAAATGCCAGATCAGCCGCTTCAAGGGCCTGGGCGAGATGAATGCCGAGCAGCTGTGGGAAACCACGCTCAACCCCGACACGCGCCGCCTGCTGCCCGTGCAGTTCATGAATCTGGACTTTGCGGCGGCCGAGCAGGTCGTCACCAAGCTGATGGGCAAGGGCGAGGCTGCGGCGCGCCGCGAGCTGATGGAGTTGCACGGCGACGCCATCGAAGTGGATATCTGATCCCCATGCCCCTGCGCCCGGCTGCCCCACAGCACCTTCCGCACTGCCCGCACCCTGCGCGCGCCGCTGCCGCGCGCGCGCTTGCAGCGCTGGGCGCGGCCCTGGCGCTGTGGGGGGTGGCGCAGCCCGCGCATGCCGATCTCTGGGCCTTCGTGGACGAGCGCGGCATCACGCACTTCGCCGCGCAGGCGCTGGACGAGCGCTACAAGCTCTACTTCCGCGGCTCGCTGTATGACAGCACCGAGCAGGGACTCAAGCCCCCGCTGGTGGAAGCCGAGGCCGCTGCCGACGATGACGGCGGCAGCGATGCCGGGCGTAGGCTGCAGGCGAGCACGCGGATGCAAAGCTTCTTCGACATCTCGCCGCGCTACAAGAGCGTGCGCGGCCACCTGCGCAAGGCGGCGGACCACACGGGGGTGGACTACGACCTGCTCAAAGCCGTGATTGCCGTCGAGTCGGGCTTTGACGCGCAGGCCATCTCGCCCAAGGGCGCAGTCGGCCTGATGCAGCTGATGCCCGCCACGGCCCAGCGCTTCGGCGTGGAGGCCAGCCGCCAGCGCAGCGTGCTGCAGCAACTGGCCGACCCGGCCGTCAACGTGCCGGCCGGCGCGCGCTACCTCAACCATCTGATGGGGCTGTTCCCCGGGCGGCTGGACCTGGTGCTGGCCGCCTACAACGCGGGCGAGGGTGCCGTGCGGCGTGCGGGGCAGGCCATTCCTCCCTATCAGGAAACCCGCAATTACGTGAAGGCCGTGCTCGGTATCTACGAGCAGCTGCAGGGCGGGCGCCAGCGTGCGGGCCAGGCAGCGCCTGCGGTGGCGGCACAGCCTGGCACAGCGCCCCGGATACGGATGACCTTGTCCACAGGGCTGCCATCGCCGCGATGAGCGGCCTTCACTGCATTTATTGAGATCACGAATTTCTTCATGAGCGATCAAAACACTCTGGATCTGGCCCAACAGGCGGCCGGCGATGCCCTGGACCTGGGCCAGTACGCACAGCGCGCCTACCTTGAATACGCACTGTCTGTCGTCAAGGGCCGGGCACTGCCCGATGTCACCGACGGCCTCAAGCCCGTGCAGCGGCGCATTCTGTACGCCATGGACCGCATGGGCCTGAGCTACAGCGGCCCCAACCACAACACGGCGGCCAAGCCCGTCAAAAGCGCGCGCGTGGTCGGCGATGTGCTGGGGCGCTTTCACCCGCACGGCGACCAGTCGGCCTACGACGCGCTAGTGCGCATGGCCCAGGACTTCAACCAGCGCTATCCGCTGGTCGATGGCCAGGGCAATTTCGGCAGCCGCGACGGTGACGGCGCAGCGGCCATGCGCTACACCGAGGCGCGCCTGTCCAAGATCACGGGCCTGCTGCTCGACGAGATCGACATGGGCACGGTGGACTTCGTGCCCAACTACGACGGCAGCACGCAGGAGCCGCAGCAGCTGCCCGCGCGCCTGCCGTTCGCCCTGCTCAACGGCGCCAGCGGCATTGCCGTGGGCCTGGCCACGGAAATCCCCAGCCACAACCTGCGCGAGGTGGCCGACGCCTGCGTGGCCCTGATCAAGCGGCCGCAGCTCAGCGACGAGGAACTGTTCCAGATCATCCCCGGCCCCGACTATCCGGGCGGCGGGCAGATCATCAGCAGCGCCTCCGACATCCAGGATGCCTACCGCACGGGGCGCGGCAGCCTCAAGCTGCGCGCGCGCTGGAAGATCGAGGAGCTGGCGCGCGGCCAGTGGCAGATGGTGGTGACCGAGCTGCCGCCCGGCGTCTCTGCGCAGAAGGTGCTCGAAGAGATCGAGGACATCACCAACCCCAAGGTCAAGACCGGCAAGAAGGCGCTGAGCCAGGAACAGACCCAGCTCAAGGCCAGCATGCTGGCGGTGCTCGATGGCGTGCGCGACGAGTCCAGCAAGGATGCGCCCGTGCGCCTGGTCTTCGAGCCCAAGACCGGCAAGGTGCCGCAGCAGGAGCTGGTCACGGCGCTGCTGGCGCACACCAGCCTGGAGTCGTCCAGCTCCATCAACCTGACCATGATCGGCCTGGATGGCCGGCCGGTGCAGAAAAGCCTGCGCCTGATGCTCGAGGAATGGATCGCCTTCCGCCAGACCACGGTCACGCGGCGCAGCCAGCACCGGCTGGCCAAGGTGCTGGACCGCATCCACATCCTCGAAGGCCGTCAGGCCGTGCTGCTGAACATCGACAAGGTCATCGCCATCATCCGGGCCAGCGACGAGCCCAGGCAGGCGCTGATCGATGCCTTTGCGCTGTCCGAGCGCCAGGCCGACGACATTCTGGAAATCCGCCTGCGCCAGCTGGCGCGGCTGGAGGCCATCAAGATCGAGCAGGAACTCAAGGAACTGCGCGTCGAGCAGGGCAAGCTCGAAGACATCCTGGGCAGTGATAGCGTCATGCGCCGCCTGATCTGCAAGGAGATCGAGGCCGACGCCAAGCAGTTCGCCGATGCGCGCCGCACGCTGATCCAGGAAGAAAAGAAGGTGGTCGCCGAAGTCAAGGTGGTCGATGAGCCCGTGACGGTCATCATCTCGGACAAGGGCTGGGTGCGCACGCGCCAGGGCCATGGCGTCGATGCGGGCACGCTCAGCTTCAAGGCCGGCGACAGCCTGCACGGCACCTTCGAGTGCCGCACGGTGGACCAGCTGCTGGCCTTCGGCAGCAATGGCCGGGTCTATTCGGTGCCGGTGTCGCAGCTGCCCGGCGGGCGCGGCGATGGCCAGCCCGTGACCACGCTCATCGAGCTGGAGGCCGGCACCCAGATCCTGTACTACTTCGCGGGAGCCGAAGGAACGGCGCTGCTGCTGTCGGGGTCGGGCGGCTACGGCTTCGTGGCCATGGTGGGCGACATGGTCTCGCGCCAGAAGGCGGGCAAGGCCTTCGTGACGCTGGCCGACGGCGAGACGCTGTGCGCCCCGTCCACGGCCTACGGCGTGCCCATGGGTGCACGCGCCGAGCCGCAGGAAGGCGAGCAGGGCGCGGGCCTGCTGCTGCCGGCCACGCATGTGATCTGCGCCTCCACGGGCGGCCGCATCCTCACCTTCGAGATCGCCAGCCTCAAGCACATGGCCAAGGGCGGTCGCGGGCTGATGCTGCTCGACCTGGAGGACAAGGACACCCTGGCGGGCGCTGCCGCCTACACGCGCAGCATCCGCATCGATGGCCTGGGCCGCGGCGGCAAGGAGCGCAGCGAGACGCTGGAGATCCGCAGTCTCAACAATGCCCGTGGCACGCGCGGCCGCAAGGGCAAGTCGGCCGACCTGGGCTTCAAGCCGCAAAGCGTGACGCGCGTGGAGTAAAGAGCGCATCTGCCCCTGCAATGCCTTCCGCGAAAGGGGTGGATCAGGGGTTTTCTCTGGGTTTTTCCGACCTCCGGGCCCTGCTGCAGGCCTCAACATGGAGTCTTCCAACATGAGGGAGACTGGATATGCTGCGACTTCGCATGGCACACAAGCTGTGGCTTGCCGTGGCCGCCATCGTGGTGGCGCTGGTGGGCGTGGTCGGCTTGTCGGGTTATCGCTCGGCCCAGGTCCAGGCCCGGTCCGAGGCCGTCACCCAGGAGATGCAGGCGCGGGTCCAGGCCGCCGTGCGCTGGATGGGGCTGACCGAAACCAATGCGGCCCGCACCCAGGCCCTGGTGGTCAGCAGTGATGCTGCCGTCGAGGCCGAGTTCAAGGACGTGATCAGCGCCACCTCGGCGCGGATCACCGAGGTGCAGAAATCACTGGAAGCCATGCCCCTGTCCGACGCAGACAAGGCGCAGATGGCCAGGATTGCGGCAGCCCGCAAGACCATGATCGAACTGCGTGCCCAGGCACGCCAGCTCAAGGCCGACGGCCGGCAGGAGCAGGCGTTGGCCCTGGTCAAGCAGTCCTACAACCCTGCCGTGGATGCCTATCTGCAGACGCTGCGCGACTTCGTGCAGATGCAGGAGCAGGTGGTGCGCAGCAGCCAGGAAGAGACGGCAGCCTCGCGCAGGCTCACCGTGGGTTTTGCCGCTGCGGCCGTGGGCGTGCTGCTGCTGTGCATCGTCATCGGCGCCCATTTCCTGATTGCCAGCATCCGCCGTCCCCTGGCCCAGGCCAGGGAACTGGCCGAACGCATTGCCGCAGGCGACCTGAGCGCAGCCGCGCAGGGACAGACACAGCGCGCTGACGAATTCGGCGACCTGCTGCGCTCGCTGCAGGCCATGAGCGAATCGCTGTCGGGCATGGTGCAGCAGGTGCGCCAGAGCACGGACAGCATTGCCATCGCCAGTGCCGAGATTGCCACCGGCAACCACGACCTGTCCGTGCGCACCGAGCAGACCTCCAGCAACCTGCAGGAGACCGCTGCCGCCATGGAGCAGTTCACCAGTACGCTGCAGCAAAGCGCCAGCAGTGCGCAGCAGGCCAGCAGCCTGGCGGCGGGCGCGTCACAGGTGGCCCAGCGCGGCGGTGAGGTCGTGGCCCGGGTGGTCGAGACCATGAAAGGCATCAACGACAGCAGCCGGCAGATTGCCGACATCGTCGGCGTCATCGACTCCATTGCCTTCCAGACCAATATCCTGGCGCTGAACGCCGCCGTGGAGGCGGCCCGCGCCGGCGAGCAGGGCCGGGGCTTTGCCGTGGTGGCCAGCGAGGTGCGCACGCTGGCCCAGCGCAGCGCGGCGGCTGCCAAGGAGATACGCCAGCTCATCGGCGCTTCGGTGGAGCGGGTGGAGGACGGCGCCCGCCTGGTGGGCGATGCCGGCACCACCATGGAGGGCATCGTGCAGTCCGTGCAGCGCGTGGCCGACACCATCGGCGAGATCACGGCGGCCTCTTCGGAGCAAAGCGCGGGCGTGGCCCAGGTCAATCAGGCCGTGGGACAGCTGGACCAGATGACGCAGCAGAACGCGGCCCTGGTCGAGCAAAGCGCGGCCGCGGCGCAAAGCCTGCGTGAGCAGGCCGAGCAGCTGTCGCGGACTGTGGCGGTGTTCAAGGTGGCGCACCTGGCGCCCTCGCCGACGACGCTCGCAAGGCAGGCTGCGCCGGCGGTGCGCACTGCGCACAGCGCGGCCGCAGCGCCAAGGCGGCCGGCAGCAGCCGTGGCGCCTGCGGCTGTCGGGCCGGTTGCCGCGCGGCCTGCCGCAGCAAGGGAGGCGGCGCCCAAGCTGGCCTCGGCGCCCCGGCCCGCCGCACCGGCAGCCGAGGATGGCCAATGGGAGAGTTTCTAGCCGCCTGCGAGCACGGCGGCGCCGTGCGGCAGCATGCCGATCAGGCCAGTTCGGCGATCAGCTCGATTTCTACGCAGGAGCCCAGCGGGATCTGGGCCACGCCGAAGGCGCTGCGCGCATGCGTGCCGGCATCGCCGAAGACCTGGCCCAGCAGCTCGCTGCAGCCATTGGCCACCAGGTGCTGCTCGGTGTAGTCGCCCGTGGAGTTGACCAGGCACATCAGCTTGACGATGCGGCGCACGCGGCCCAGGTCGCCGCCGGCGGCGTGCTGGAGCGTGCCCATCAGGTCGATGGCGATGGCGCGCGCGGCCTGCTGGCCGTCGGCAGTCTGCAGATCACGGCCCAGCTGGCCTGCCCAGACCTTGCCGTCCTTGCGTGCGATATGTCCGCTCAGGAACACCAGATTGCCCGTCTGCACATAGGGCACGTAGGCTGCCGCCGGGATGGCAGGCGACGGCAGTTCGATGTTCAGGGCCTTCAGTTGTTCGTAAACGCTCATCGTTGATTCCTTCGAGACAAGAAAAATCCGGCGCCAGTGCCGGGGTGGCGGACAGTGTGACACAGCCCCCGTGCACCCTGGCATGTCAGGGGCTGGGCATGCGCCAGTCTGATTCTTGTCCGAATCTGGGTCGGAGCACGGTGGCTTCGAGGCACCTGCTTCTAGCATGCCTGGATGCGCGCTGTGGTCCCTGCACCCACTCCTTCATCGTCTTCGTGGACGCCGTGGCTGCTCGGCTGCGTGGTCGGTGCCGCCTGGCAGGTCACGCAGCCCCAGCTGTGGCCGCTGTGGATGTATCTGCTGATGATGGGCCTGGCCTTGCTGGCCTTGCTGTATCTGTCAGGACAGGTCCGGCGGGCCCGGGCCGGCGGCCGCCGCGGCGCGGTCAGCGGCCTGTGGGTCGCCGCTTGCGCAGCCTCGCTGGTGGCCGGCCTGACAGGCTGGCGTGCCCAGGACTTTGCGGGCCACGCGCTGTCGCCGCAGCTGGAAGGGCGTGACCTGCGCATCGTCGGCGTCGTGGCATCGCTGTCCCAGAACATGGCCCAGGGCGTGCGCTGGCGCATGGCCGTGGAGCAGGCGCAGATCGCGGGCAGCGAAGAGGCCCTGGCGCCGTTTCCCGGGTTGATCGAGCTGTCCTGGTTCGCAGCCCGGGGCCGGGCGTCCAAGGGCGCCGCAGCGTCGCTGCCCGTCCTGCGCCCGGGCCAGCGCTGGGACCTGACCGTGCGGCTCAAGCGCCCGCATGGCGCGCGCAATCCCCACGGTTTCGACTATGAGCTGTGGCAGTGGGAGCAGGGCGTGCAGGCCACGGGCTATGTGCGCGAACAGCCAGCGGCGAGCCTGCTGGCCGACACCGGCGCCTACGCCCTGCAGCGCTGGCGCCAGCAGATGCGCGAGGCCATCGTGAACCGGGCAGCCGCACTCGCGCAAGCCATGCAGCGCGTAGGCATGGACCCCGCGCAGTCGCCGCGCATGCTGGGCGTGGTGGCCGCCCTGGCCATGGGCGATCAGCAGGCCATTGCGCGTGACGATTGGACGCTGTTCCGCCATACCGGCGTGGCCCATTTGATGAGTATTTCCGGACTGCATATCACCCTGTTCGCATGGCTGGCTGCGCTGGTCGTGGGGCGACTGTGGCGTTGCAGTGCCCGGGCCTGCCTGTGGTGCCCGGCGCCGCAGGCGGCCCTGCTGGCCGGCGTGCTGCTGGCGGGCGGCTATGCCCTGTTCAGCGGCTGGGGTCTGCCGGCGCAGCGCACGGTGTGCATGCTGGCAACGGTGGCCGCGTTGCGCGTCACAGGGCTGCGCTGGCCCTGGCCCGCAGTGTGGTGCCTGGCGCTGGCCGTGGTTGTCGTGCTCGATCCCTGGGCCCTGTGGCAGGCGGGCTTCTGGCTGAGTTTTGTCGCCGTGGGCGTGCTGCTGGCGACCGATGCACGCATGCAGGGCGCGGTGCGGCCGTCGCTGCCCGCCCGTGCCCTGGCGTTGTGGGGTGAGCAGTGGCGCATCACTCTGGCGCTGGCGCCGCTGGGGCTGATGCTGTTTGGCCAGCTGTCGCTGTCGGGGCTGCTGGCCAATCTGGCCGCGATTCCCTGGGTGACTTTCGTGGTCACGCCACTGGCCTTGCTGGGGGCCTTGTGGCCCCCGTTCTGGACGGGCGCGGCGCTGGCGCTGGCGCCGCTGCTGGAACTGCTGCAGTGGCTGGACCGGTGGGGCTGGGCCGTGTTGCAGCTGCCGCAGCCGCCGCTGTGGGCGGGGCTGGCTGCGCTGGGTGCAGGCCTGGCGCTGGTGGCTCCGGTGCCGGCCGGATGGCGTTGCTGGGGCCTGGCCATGTGCCTGCCGGCCCTGTGGTGGCCGCCGGCCGCACCGGCACATGGCGAGTTCGATTTGATGGCCGTGGACATAGGCCAGGGCAATGCCGTGCTGCTGCGCACGGCCCGGCACGCCCTGCTGTATGACACGGGTCCGCAGTACGGCATGGATAGCAATGCCGGCGAACGGGTGCTGGTGCCGCTGCTGCAGGCCCTGGGGCTGCGCCTGGATGCGCTGTGGCTCAGCCACCGCGACGGCGACCATACGGGCGGTGCCTTGGCCGTGCATGCCGCGCAGCCGCAGGCCGAGGTCTGGGGATCGGACTCCGTGATCCTGGACCCCGCTCTGGCCGGCCTGGGCGCCGTGCGCCGCTGCGAGGCCGGCCAGCAGTGGGAGTGGGATGGCGTGCAGATGCAGGTGCTGCATCCACCCGCGGGCGAACCGCTGCCGGCCGCGCAGGCCCTGGCCCACGCCAATGCGGGCAGCTGCGTGCTGCTGCTGCGTTCGGCATCCGGGGTGCAGGCCTTGCTGGCCGGCGATATCGAGGCTGCACAGGAAAGGGCGCTGGCGCAGGCCGGCGCCCTCACGCCCGTGCAGTGGCTGCTGGTGCCGCACCACGGCAGCCGCACCTCATCGAGCACTGCTCTGGTGCAGGCCCTGGCACCGCGCTGGGCCATGGTTCAGGCGGGATACCGCAGCCGTTATGGACACCCGGTCCCCGAGGTGGTGCGGCGCTATGAGGCCAACGGCTCCAGCGTGGTGCAGTCGGCCCGCTGCGGCGCAGCGCATTGGCGCTCTGCCGATCCCGCACAGCTGGTCTGCGAGCGGGAGCGGGCGCGCCGTTACTGGGACATGCATGTCACGCACGTCAGGCACATCACGCAGAGGCAGGGCGGATAGGACGGGCGCCGATGGCCGCGCAGCCGGCATATGCTGGATACCGCTTGTCCGGATTGAGGTTACCTATCGCTACACTGGTGCGATACGAGGGCTGGCCCGCAGCTTGCTTTACCTCGTACACATGCAGCGACAGGAGGTGACGAATGCATCCATTTGACGAGATGTACACGATGACGCCGTTCGACGGCAGCGATGTGCGCCTGCACTACAAGGACTATGCGCAATGGCTTGCGCGCCAGTCCGAACAGACGCTGCGAGCGCGCAGCGCCGAGGCCGAGATCATCTTCCGGCGCGTAGGCATCACGTTCGCCGTCTACGGCGACAAGGATGAAAGTGGCGCCGGCACCGAGCGCCTCATTCCCTTCGACCTGATTCCGCGCGTCATCCCGTCCCATGAATGGGAGCGCATGCAGGCAGGCCTGGTGCAGCGCGTGACGGCGCTCAACCGCTTTCTGCACGACGTCTACCACGACCAGGAAATCCTGCGCGCGGGCCTGCTGCCGCGCGAGCTGGTGCTGAACAACAGCCAGTACCGCCCCGAGATGCGGGGCCTTGCCGTGCAGGGCGGCATCTACGCCCACATCGCCGGCATCGACATCGTGCGTGCCGCCAATGCCCAGGGCGAGGGCGTGTACTACGTGCTGGAGGACAACCTGCGCGTGCCTTCGGGCGTGTCTTACATGCTGGAGAACCGCCGCATGATGATGCGGCTGTTCCCCGACCTGTTCTCGCGTCATCCCGTGGAGCCCGTGGCCCACTATCCCGACATGCTGCTGGAGACGCTGCGCGCCAGCGCTCCGGCCGGCACGCCCGAGCCCACGGTGGTGGTGCTCACGCCCGGCATGTACAACAGCGCCTACTTCGAGCACGCCTTCCTGGCCCAGCAGATGGGCGTGGAGCTGGTCGAGGGCCAGGACCTGGTGGTGGACAAGGACGTGGTCTACATGCGCACCACGCGCGGCCTGCAGCGCGTGGACGTGATCTACCGGCGCGTGGACGATGATTTTCTGGACCCCGAAGTCTTCCGTCCCACCTCCACGCTGGGCTGCCCCGGCCTCATGCGCGCCTACCGCGCGGGCAACGTCAGCATCTGCAATGCGGCGGGCACGGGGGTGGCCGACGACAAATCGGTCTATCCCTATGTGCCGGAGATGATCCGCTTCTACCTGGGCGAGGAACCCATTCTGCAGAACGTGCCGACCTGGCTGTGCCGCAAGCCCGACGACCTGCGCTACGTGCTCGACCACCTGGATGAGCTGGTGGTCAAGGAAGTCCATGGCGCCGGTGGCTACGGCATGCTGATCGGGCCTGCCGCCTCGCGCGGCGAGATAGAGGATTTCCGCCGCGCGCTCATCGCCAATCCCGGCGGCTACATCGCGCAGCCCACGCTGGCGCTGTCCACCTGCCCCACCCTGGTGGAGCAGGGCATCGCGCCAAGGCATATCGACCTGCGTCCCTTCGTGCTCAGCGGCAATCAGGTACGCATGGTGGCCGGCGGCCTCACGCGCGTGGCGCTCAAGGAAGGCTCGCTGGTGGTCAATTCATCACAGGGCGGCGGCACCAAGGACACCTGGGTGCTCGGGGCCGGTGAGTCAAACGAGGGAGGACATTGAATGCTCAGCCGTACTGCCGATCATCTGTACTGGATGTCCCGCTACACGGAGCGTGCGGAGAACACTGCCCGCATGCTCAACGTCTCCTATGACACTTCCATGCTGCCCCAGGCGCCTCAGGCGGCGCGCAAGGCCTGGCAGGGCGTGCTGTCCATCAGCGAGCTGATCCCCGCCTATGCCTCCCGCCACGGCGAGGTGCAGCGAGAGGCCGTGCTGCACTTCATGGTGCGCGACGAGAGCAACTCCTCGTCCATCGCCTCCTGCCTGCGCGCTGCGCGGGAGAATGCGCGTGCCGTGCGCGGCGCGCTGACCACCGAGGCCTGGGAGACCCAGAACCAGACCTGGCTGGAACTCAAGCGCCTGCTGGCCGAGGGGGACTGGGAGCGCGATCCGGGCCAGTTCTTCGAATGGGTCAAGCACCGCTCGCACCTGTCGCGCGGCGTGACACTGGGCACCATGCTGCAGGACGAGGCCTTCCACTTCCTGCGCCTGGGCACCTTCATCGAGCGCGCCGACAACACGGCGCGCCTGCTGGACGTGAAATTCCACGCCATCGAGCGCGACTACCATGGCAGCGCGCGCAACGGAGCGTCGGGCAAAGGGGCCACGCCCTTCGACTTCTACCACTGGAGCGCGCTGCTGCGCAGCGTCTCGGCCTTCGAGGTCTACCGCAAGGTCTACCGCGACGTGATCACGCCCGAGCGCGTGGCCGAGCTGCTGATGCTGCGCAGCGACATGCCGCGCTCGCTGCTGGCCAGCATGCTGGAAGTGGTGGCCAACCTGGAAAGCGTGGCCAACGACCAGTCGCGCGAGACCCAGCGCAAGGCGGGCCGCCTGCTGGCTGACCTGCGCTATGCGCGCATCGACGAAATCCTGGCCACGGGCCTGCACGCCTATCTCACGCAGTTCCTGGATCGCGTGCACGACCTGGGTCAGGGCATCAGCCGCGACTTCCTGGTGCCTGCCTGAGCCGCCGTCGCCCAATGAACAAAGCCGCCCTCGGGCGGCTTTGTTCATTGGGGCAGGGCCATTCAGTCCTGCGCGCTGTCCAGCTCCAGCACAACGCCTTCGGCATCGCCGATGGGCACCACGTCGCAGTTGTCGCCAGGGCCTCCCCGGTCCACCACGATGAAGCGCGCGGGCGCGTTCAGGGCAATCAGCGAGTGGTGCCAGACGCCGCGGCGGTAGTTCACGCCCTGGCGTCCGTTGGTGATGAAGGCGCGCAGGTCGCCGGGCGCCACCTGCTCTCCCAGGGGCGCAACCACCACGATGAAGGGCTGGGCGTCCAGCGGCATGAAGGCCTGGCTGCCCAGGGGATGGCGCTCCATGCTCGTCAGCTGCAGGGGCAGCGCATAGGGGTGGGCGTGGAACAGGTTGATCAGCGCGTGGCCCTCGCTGCCGCCCGTGTCCACGCGGGCCAGGGCATGGTAGCGCTCGGTCATGCCGTCGTTGATCAGCAGCGGCGTGTGGCCTGCACTGTCGATGACCTCGCCAAACTCGGCAAAGGCTTCGGCGGTCAGCGGTTGGGCGTGCAGGCGAAGGCGGGCGGGGCGGGTCTCTGACAAGGTATTCACGAAGTACTGCCTCTTGTTTTCATACTGGTATTACCAGTTTGCTGTTGCCTGGGGATTTTGTCAAACCTGAGTGACGCCAGCCGATGTCCTGTGCATCATTTGCGGTGGTTCGGGTAAATGCGAGTGTGCATTGGCCGGCGGGAAAGGCAACATTCGCTCCGTATTTTCAGACCGGTCATACCAGTTGATCACAACCCTTCAACCAAGGACTTCCTGATGTCATCACTTCCCGCATCCGCCGAGGCCGCCGGCGCGGCCCCGGCGCTGTCCAGCGAAACGCCGGCCGAGGCAGCCGTCTACCGCAAGGTGGCCTGGCGCCTGCTGCCCTTCATCATGGCCTGCTACGTGGCGGCCTATCTGGACCGGGTGAACGTGGGCTTTGCCAAGCTGCACATGCTGGCCGACCTGCAGTTCAGCGAGGCCATGTACGGCCTGGGCGCGGGGCTGTTCTTCATCGGCTATTTCTTCTTCGAGGTGCCCAGCAACATGCTGATGCACCGCATAGGAGCCAAGGCCACCATCTCGCGGATCATGATCATGTGGAGCCTGATCTCGGCGGCCATGATGTTCGTGACCACGCCCACGCAGTTCTACGTGCTGCGCTTCCTGCTGGGCGCGGCCGAGGCCGGTTTCTACCCCGGCATGATCCTGTACATGACCTACTGGTTTCCCTCGTACCGGCGCGCCCGCATGGTGGCGCTGTTCATGTGCGCGATCCCGGTCTCGGGCATCCTGGGCGGACCGCTGTCGGGCGGCATCATGGACCTGATGCAGGGCGTGGCGGGGCTGCGCGGCTGGCAATGGCTGTTCCTGATCGAGGCCATTCCCTCGCTGATCCTGGGCCTGGCCGTGCTCTGGTACCTGGACAACAGCATCCGCGCAGCGCGCTGGCTGACCGAGGCGGAAAAGACCCTGCTGGAGCGCAACATCGCTCGCGAGAACGCCAGCAAGAGCGACAGCCACGTCACGCTGCGCGCACTGTTTTCCGACCCGCGCATCATCAAGATGGCCATGATCTGCTTTTGCACCGTCATGGGCCAGTACGGGCTCACGTTCTGGCTGCCCAGCCTGATCCGCCAGTCGGGCGTGGAGGGTGCCTTCCAGATCGGCCTGCTGACGGCCGTGCCGTTTTCGGTGGCCGTGGTGTCCATGAACCTGGTCAGCCGCAGCTCGGACCGCATGCGCGAGCGCCGCTGGCACCTGATCGTTCCGTTCTGCGTGGGCGCGGCGGGCCTGATGCTGTCGGCCACCTTCAGCGGCAACGTCTACGTGTCGCTGGCCGCCCTGGCGCTGGCCGCGGGCGGCAGCCTGGCAACCTCGCCACTGTTCTGGAGCCTGCCCACGGCCATCCTGTCCAGCGCAGGCGCTGCGGCCGGCATTGCGCTGATCAACTCCTTCGCCAACCTGGCCGGCTTCATCAGCCCCTACATGATCGGCCTCATCAAGGATGCGACGCAGAGCACCAATGCGGCCATGTTCGTGCTGGCCGGCGTGCTGCTGTTCGGGGCCTTCCTGACCTATACCGTGCCCGCCAAACTGGTCAACAAGTAGCGCCGGACAGGGCGCGTGAACCGGCGGGCGAGGCGCGCAGTCGCTAATATCGGCGCACCGCCCCCGGGCCAGAGATCCGCCAACGCATGGAACCCAGCACCGCCATCAGCACACCCGCCGGCAACCCTGCCAGCACCGCCGTTGCCGGCAATGCCGCCCGCGTGATCCGCGAGTGGATCGAGGGCGGCGTGTATCCGGTGGGCTCGCTCCTGCCTTCGCAGCGCGACCTGTCGGAGCAGTTGGGCATCAGCCGCACCTCGCTGCGCGAGGCGCTGTCCACGCTGCAGGGGCTGGGCCTGGTCGTGGCCCGGCCTGGCAAGGGCATGTACGTGACCGAGGCGCCCGAGGCTGCGGCCGCAGACGCCTGGCGCTTTGCCGACTCGCATGCGCTCACCGATGTCTATCAGCTGCGCTACGCGCTGGAGGGCTTTGTGGCGCGCCTGGCGGCCCTGGTGGTGCAGCCTGAGGATGTGCAGGCCCTGCAGGCCAATCTGCAGGCCATGCAGCAGAGCATAGAGCGGGCCGATTTCGTGCAGGCCACGCGACTGGATTTCGAGTTCCACCTGCAGATCGCCACCATCTCGGGCAACCATGCCATCGCCGACGTGCTGCGCGGCAGCGGCGAGGTCATGCAGGAAAGCCAGCGCCTGCCGTTCTACAAGCGGGGCGCACGGCATGCGACCACCGAGGAGCATGCGGCCATCATCGATGCCCTGTCCCGCGGCCATCCCGAACTGGCCCAGCAGGCCATGGCCACCCACATCGTGCAGGCGGCCCAGCGCGCGGGCGTGCACTTTCCCACCGGCCTGTAGGCACGCCAGCCCGTGCCTGATCGGCCGGGTTTTTGGCCTTACCATCATCGGCGCAGCGCATTTTTTCCCTATCTACAGACCGCCCGGATGCCGATCCATGACAAGCCAAGGAAATGAACTCTGCATACTGGCAGACGCCCTAGAGGCGCAGCGCGAAGGACTCTTGCAGACATGGCGCAAGGCCGTCAGGCGGGACCCGGCGCTGACCGCTGGTGAGGCGCTTCCCCGAACCCAGCTGAACGATCACATCCCGGCCGTGCTGGCCGCGTTCGAGCAGCAACTGCGGACCCTGGGCGGTGCACCGGCAGACACCGCCGAGCCGCCGGGCGATGGCGAGCAGGCCGCCGCCCACGGCCTGCACCGCTGGCAGCAGGGCTATGACCTGCATGAAGTCGTGCGCGAGCTGGGGCTGCTCAACGAAGTCATGGTGGCGCAGCTGGAGGACTATGCCCAGGGGCGCCCTGATGCGCACGTCGCCATGCCCGTTGCGCGCAAGGCCTGGGCCGCCACCTATACCCGCGACGTTCAGGACAGCAGCACCCAGTATTTCCGCCTGCAGCAGCAGGAGGCCGAGGGCCATGTCCGGGACCTGGAAGCGGCGCTGCATGACCTGAGCGCGCTGGACCTGCAGCGCTCGCAACTGTGGGAGCAGGTTGCGCATGACCTGCGCAGCAACGTCGGCGTGGTGGCCAATGTGACGCATGGCCTGGGCATGCAGCATGCGCCGGCGCAGTCGCGCGAGAAACTCCTGCGCATGCTGGACCGCAACGTCCAGTCGCTGCGACATCTGCTGGATGACGTGACGGAGCTGGCCAAGCTGCACGCCGGGCGCGAGCATCGCCAGCTGACCTCCTTTGACGCAGCCCAGGTGATCACCCATCTGTGCGAGGGACTGCAGGCCCTGGCCAACGAGCGCGGCCTGTACCTGCACCTGCAGGGGCCGGGGACGATGCCGGTGGAGGGGGATGCCTTGAAACTGCGCCGCATCGCGCAGAACCTGGTGCTCAACGCGCTCAAGTACACCCAGGAGGGCGGCGTCACGGTGAAGTGGGCCCTTGGTGATGGGGAGGACCAGCGCCGCTGGATGCTCTCCATCGGGGATACGGGCCCCGGCATGGAGCCGGCGGCGCCCCTGGTTGCCGCCCTCAAGCACGCCACGGACCTGGACCCTTCGGGCCATCTGACGTCGGCGGCCTCCGCAGAGGTCCGCGCCGGAGGCGAGCCACGGCCCGGCGTCGCGGCGGCCCGCTACCGCAGCGGCGCAGGCGAGGGGATAGGCCTGTCCATCGTCAAGCGGCTGGCGGAATTGCTGGACGCCACGATCGAGGTGCAGTCGGCCGCGCAGACCGGCACGACCTTTCTTCTGTTGTTTCCGCTGCGATATGCCGACGAGTGACCGATAGCCGGGCCAGGAGATGAAAAAACGGGCACACAGGCCCGTCGTTTCGCGTGCGGGGCGCGGCCTGTGCCGCCGCCCCTGAGTCCGGTGCTCAGGACTCTTCGTCCATCTGCGACTGCAGATAGTTCTGGATGCCGACCTTGTCGATCAGGTCCAGCTGGGTTTCGAGGTAGTCGATGTGCTCCTCGGTATCGTCCAGGATCTTTTGCAGCAGGTCGCGCGAGACGTAGTCGCGCACGCTTTCGCAGTGGGCGATGCCGTCCTTGATGGTCTGCTGCGCGGTTTTCTCGCTGCTCAGGTCGCAAGCCAGGGCTTCGGGCACGTCCTCGCCGACTTGCAGCTTGCCCAGGTCCTGCAGGTTGGGCAGGCCGTCGAGCACGAAGATGCGGTCCATGAGCCAGTCGGCGTGCTTCATCTCGCCGATGGACTCCTTGTATTCCTTCTTGGCCAGCTTGTCGAAGCCCCAGTGCTTGTACATGCGGTAGTGCAGGAAGTACTGGTTGATGGCCGTCAGCTCGTTCTTGAGCTGGGCTTGCAGCCAGGTGATGACTTGTGCGTCGCCTTGCATGGGGAACTCCTTTGTTGTACGTGGGGGACCGCGCCGATCGCCGGCCGCTACAGGGGTGGATTGTCTAGGGTTTCTGCGTCAGATCAAGCAAACCCCTGTTATCACGCATTGGCTGCTTATGAGGCGCGTTCTCGTTTGCGGGCCGGCATGCTGACGCGGCTGCGGGGTTGCTGCATTGCCTTGTCATATTTCGGCCCAAAATAGCCTCTTCAGGCCGGTGGCGGGCTGGTCAAGCCCGCAGGCCTGGAGACAAGGATGTTTACATAGTTTTTGGCAATCGGATGAATTCAATCAATTCATTGGATCAATCGATGGCCTGGGCCTAGACTTCGTCCTGTGTTCACTCACCAACCACAAAGGAAACAGCAATGTCCGTGATCAACACCCAAATCAAGCCCTTCAAGACGCAGGCCTTCAAGAATGGCAAGTTCATCGAAGTGACCGAAAAGGACGTCCTGGGCAAGTGGGCCGTGTTCTTCTTCTACCCCGCTGACTTCACCTTCGTGTGCCCCACCGAGCTGGGCGACGTGGCCGACCACTACGACGAACTGCAAAAGCTGGGCGTGGAAGTGTTCTCCGTGTCCACCGACACCCACTTCGTGCACAAGGCATGGCACGACGCGTCGGACACCATCCGCAAGATCAAGTACACGATGCTGGGCGATCCCACCTGGGAAATCAGCAACAACTTCGAAGTCCTGCGTCCCGGCCAGGGCCTGGCTGACCGCGGCACCTTCATCGTCGACCCCGATGGCGTGATCCAGGCCGTGGAAATCACCGCCGAAGGCATCGGCCGCAACGCCGTCGACCTGCTGCGCAAGGTCAAGGCTGCCCAGTATGTCCGCAACCACCCCGGTGAAGTCTGCCCCGCCAAGTGGGAAGAAGGCGACAAGACCCTGGCTCCTTCGCTCGACCTGGTCGGCAAGATCTAAGCGGTACACCGCTTCCTGTTCACAGTTGAACTGTTGAAGACGCCCGGGTGCCTGGCGCCCGGGCTTTTTTTTCCGAAAATTCGTATTTCCCTAGGAGTCCGACATGCTTGACAACAACCTGAAAGCCCAATTGCAGGCCTACCTGGAGCGCCTGCAGCGTCCGGTGGAGCTGGTGGCTTCGCTGGATGACAGCCAGGGTGCGCGCGAGCTGAAGGAACTGCTGCTGGAAATCCGCGAGCTGAGCGACAAGATCACCGTCGTCGAGCACAACGACGCCGAGGTGCGCAAGCCCTCGTTCCTGATCACCAATCCCGGCGTGGACAGCGGCGTGCGTTTCGCAGGCGTCCCCCTGGGCCATGAATTCACCTCGCTGGTGCTGGCCCTGCTGCAGGTCGGCGGCCATCCGTCCAAGGAATCGGCCGAGTTGCTGGAGCAGGTGCGCAACATCGACGTGCCGCTGCACTTCGAGACCTACTACTCGCTGTCCTGCCACAACTGCCCGGACGTGGTGCAGGCGCTGAACCTGATGTCCGTGCTCAATCCCAAGATCAGCCACACCGCCATCGACGGCGGGCTGTTCCAGAAGGAAGTCGAGCAGCGCGAAGTCATGGGCGTGCCCACGGTCTTCGTCAATGGCGAGCGCTTCGGCCAGGGCCGCATGGAGCTGGCCGAGATCGTCGCCAAGGTCGATACCGGCGCCGCTTCGCGTGAAGCGGCCAAGATTTCCGCCAAGGATGCCTTCGACGTGCTGATCGTCGGCGGCGGCCCGGCCGGCGCGGCCGCTGCCATCTATGCGGCACGCAAGGGCATCCGCACCGGCATCGCCGCCGAGCGCTTCGGTGGCCAGGTGCTGGACACCGTGGACATCGAGAACTTCATCTCGGTCTCCAAGACCGAAGGCCCGCAACTGGCCGCCGCCATGGAGCGCCATGTGCGCGACTACGAGGTGGACATCATGAACCTGCAGACGGCCTCCAAACTGATTCCGGCTGCCACGGAAGGCGGGCTGATCGAGGTGCAGACTGCCTCGGGCGCCAGCCTCAAGGCCAAGACCGTCATCCTCTCGACCGGCGCGCGCTGGCGCAACATGAACGTGCCGGGCGAGGACAAGTACCGCACCAAGGGCGTGACCTACTGCCCGCACTGCGACGGACCGCTGTTCAAGGGCAAGAATGTGGCCGTCATCGGCGGCGGCAACTCGGGCGTGGAAGCGGCCATCGACCTGGCCGGCATCGTGCGCAGCGTGACGCTGCTGGAGTTCGCCAGCGAGCTCAAGGCCGATGCCGTGCTGCAAAAGAAGCTCAAGAGCCTGCCCAATGTGACCGTCATCCTCAACGCCCAGACCACCGAGGTCAACGGCGACGGCAAGAAGGTCACCGGCCTGACCTACAAGGACCGCACGACGGAAGAGGTCAAGACCGTGGCGCTGGAAGGCATCTTCGTGCAGATCGGCCTGCTGCCCAACACCGACTGGCTCAAGGGCACGGTGGAGCTGACCCGCTTCGGCGAGATCGTGATCGATGCCAAGGGCCACACCAGCGTGCCCGGCGTGTTCGCCGCAGGCGACTGCACCAACGTGCCGTACAAGCAGATCATCATCGCTGCCGGTGCCGGCTCCACGGCTGCGCTGTCGGCCTTCGACCACCTGATCCGCCACTGAGCTGAACAGGCGTGAGAAAGGGCCCGGATGCCTCGGCATCCGGGCCTTTTTTCATTCCGGCGCTGTCAGGCGCGTGCCTTGCCGGCGCAGGTGGCACACAGATGGCTGTCCAGCAGCCCGGTGTGCCAGCAGGGATTGCTCCAGGGCCTATGCGCCAGATCAAATCAATGAATGAGAACTATTCGCATATAATTTTTCTTCATCCAGCCAGCACATGACGCGCCAACGGCTGGCGGGCCAACCGCCAGCCGCTGCAACCAGAAGCCAGCTCTCGCACATCCATGTTGATCAGAGAGAGAGGGCTTCGCAATGGCTTACGACTTCGCAATGCAATCATGCGCCCGGCGGGCGCGCCATCCCCTGGCCGCCGCCTGCGCGGTGCTGTGCGCCTCCGCTGCCCTGGCCCAGGGGCCGGGGCAGGCCGCCGCAGACGCGGCAAATGCCGCAAACGCCGGAGATGCCGACACGCAATTGCTGGCGCAGGCCGCGTCCGGGGCACGGACCCGTGCCCCGGCCCTCAAGGAGATGGTGATCAGCGCCTCGCGCGAGGTGCAGGACCCTGACACCCTGCCCATGAGCATCGACGTGATCGACGCCGGCCGCATGGAGCGCGAACAGGCCAGCGACATCCGCGAGATGGTCAACCTGCTGCCCAATGTCGATGTGCCGCGCGCCCCGGCGCGCTTCTCGCTGGCGACCTCGTCGGCCGGGCGTGACCAGAACAGCGGCTTCAACATCCGTGGCCTGGATGGCAACCGTGTGCTCATGCTGGTCGATGGCGTGCGCCTGCCGCGCAGCTACAGCTTCAGCGCCAACAGCTTCGGCCGCGACTACCTGGACCTGGGCCTGGTGCAGCGCGTGGAAATCCTGCGCGGCTCCACGCCCGCGCTGTATGGATCGGACGGCATGGGCGGCCTGGTCAACTTCGTGACCGTGCAGCCAGACGATCTGCTGGGCAGGGACAAGCGCATCGCCGGCCGCGTGGCTGCCGGCTATGACGGCTCGGACAACGGCCGCAAGCTGGGCGCCACCGTGGCGGGCCGAGTCAGCCCCGAATGGGCCTGGCTGCTGTCGGCGGGCCTGGGCCGCTCCCGTGCGCTGGAGAACATGGGCACGAACAACGTGACGGGCGCGGCGCGCACCACGCCCAATCCCGAGAAAGACCGCAGCGAATCGCTGATGGGCCGCCTGGTCTTCACGCCCAGCGCCGTGCAAAAGCATGTCTTCACCTTCGAGAACGTGGACAAGCGCGCCGACTACGCCCTGCTGTCCGCGCGCTCGGCCACCGTGGCCAATTCCGACTCGCGCACCGACATGAAGCGCTGGCGGGCCAGCTGGCAGGGCCAGTGGCAGCAGCTGGGCACGGCGCTGGCCGACGAACTGCAGCTGATGGCCAGCTACCAGAAGTCCGACGCGCGCGAATTCGTCACCGAGACGCGCATCGGCCTGCCGTACCGCGAGCGCGACGTGACCTATGACGAGGACGCGATCCAGCTGCACGCCCAGGCCAGCCGCCTGCTGCGCTGGAGTTCCTCGGCCAGCGGCAAGTTCACGTACGGGCTGGACTACCTCCGCAACAAGGTGGTCAACGTGCAAAACGGCATCACGCCGCCCGTGGGCGAGAGCTTCCCGCTCAAGCGCTTCCCCGACACCACCGAAAGCGCCACCGCCCTGTTCGCCCAGGCCGAACTGCACAACGGCCCCTGGAGCGTGACCCCGGGCCTGCGCGCAGAGCACTACAGCATCAAGCCCCGGCAGAACGGCTTTGTGCCCACCGTGGTCAGCAACTCGGACTCCGCGCTCTCTCCCAAGCTGGGCGTGATGCTGCAGGCCAGCCCGGTCTGGTCCGTTTATGGCAACTATGCGGCAGGTTTCCGGGCCCCCAATGCCGGCCAGATCAACGCCTTCTTCGAGAACCCGGTGGCGTTCTACCGCAACATTCCGAATCCCGACCTGCGGCCCGAAAAGAGCCAGACCTTCGAGCTGGGCCTGCGCGGGCGCATGGACAGGCTGCGCCTGGACGCCGCCGTGTTCACGGGACGCTACAAGGACTTCATCGTCGACCAGCAACTGGTTGCGGGCCAGCCCGGCAACGCGGCCAACCCCGCCATCTACCAGTCCATCAACGTGGGCCGCGCCCGCATCAGCGGCTTCGAACTCAAGGCCGACTACGACTGGGGCCGCTGGGCCGGCGGCGACTGGCAGACGCGCCTGGCCTACGGCTACACCGACGGCAAGGACACGCAGTCCGACAAGCCGCTGGACACCATCTCGCCCCAGCAACTGGTGCTGGGCGTGCGCTACGAGCGCTCTGTCGTGGGCGTGCAGTTCAACGTCTCGCACTGGAGCGGCAAGAAGGCCGGCGACGTGTCCAACGGCAGCACGGCCTGGCTCAGCCCCTCGGCCACGGTGCTGGACCTGAGCGCGCAATGGCGCATCCGTCCCGACCTGCGCCTGAACGCCGGCATCTACAACCTGACCGACAGGAAGTACTGGCGCTGGTCCGATGTGCGCGGCCTGCTGGCCACCACGGCGATTGCCGACGCCTACAGCCAGCCGGGGCGCCATGCGCGCGTCTCGCTGATCAAGGATTTCTGAAGCCCGGCGCCTGAAGGCCAGGCGCCGCGACCCGTGTCCCAACGATGTTTTGCAACGCAAGGAGAGCCCCATGCACCGTACCGAGAGTGAAAGCCTTGCCCGTGACGAGGAATACCTGCTGGCCGAAGGCGAGGCCCAACTGGCCGCCACGCTGGCGCTGATGACCGGCTTCGGCCACGGTTGCTGCGAGGCCCACCGACCCGCCATTGCCGGCAAGGTGGCCGATCAACTGCAGGGCCTGTCCGGCGACAGCAGCTTTTCGCCGGACATGCGGGCCTTGCTGCAACGTCTGCAGCGGCGCTGGCAGGCGGTCTCCGAGGCCAGCGCCGCGCAGCGCGCACCCCGGGCCGAGGCGGCGGCCGAGACCCGCCATCCCTCCGTTGCCCACGCGCTCTGGCATGCCCCTTTGGAGACCCTGCAATGATCACCACCGCCGCCGCAGCCTGCGATGACCTGCTGATTCCCGTCAATGCGCCCGACGTGCGCCAGCGCTTTGCCCAGGCACGCCAGAGCGGCCTGCGAGCCAAGGAGGCCGCCGAATCCATGGGCCTGCCCGAAGGCGCCGCCATCGGCGCCCACGCGGGCCTGCATGACGGCGGCCTGCAGGTCGTGCCGCTGCGCGCGCAGTGGCTGCAGGTGCTGCGCGCGCTGCAGGACTGCGGCACCGTGATGGCGCTCACGCGCAATGAGTCCACGGTGCATGAGAAGACGGGCGTGTACCAGAAGCTCTCGGCCAGCGGCGGCGTGGGATTGGCGCTGGGCCGCGAGATCGACCTGCGCCTGTTCTTTGCCCAATGGCATGCCGGCTATGCCGTGACCGAGCAGCCCGCCCAGGCTGGAAGGCCGGCCACGCACAGCCTGCAGTTCTTCAATGCCCACGGCCGCGCCGTGCACAAGGTCCATGCGCGCGAGTCCACCGACATGGCAGCGTGGGATGCGCTGGTACGGCGCTTTGCCGAGCCCAGCGCGGGCTACCTGTTTCGCCATGCCCGGCCCAGAGCGCTGCCGCAGTCCGACAAGGTCATCGACGTGCACGGCCTGAGCGCCGCCTGGGATGCCCTTCAGGACACGCATGAATTCTTCGACCTGCTGCGCCGGTTCGGCGTGGAGCGCCAGCAAGCCTTCCGCCTGGTCCCCGGCCGTTGCGCGCGGCTGGCACCCGAGTCCGTGGCCCAGTTGCTGGGCGATGCGGCGGTGGACGGGCTGCCCATCATGGTCTTCGTGGACAGCGGCGGCTGCATCCAGATCCATACCGGCCCCGTGCACAACATCCAGCCCATGGGCACGCCCGGCGGCGCGCAATGGATCAATGTGCTGGACCCAGGCTTCAACCTACATCTGCGCTGCGACATGATCGCCAGCGTCTGGGCCGTGCAAAAGCCCACGGCCGATGGCGTGGTCACCTCGGTCGAGGCCTTCGACGCGCAGGGCGATCTGATGGCCATGTTCTTTGGTGAGCGCAAACCGGGCCTGGCCGAACTGCCGGGATGGCGCGAGCTGGTGGCGGGCTTGCCGCGCTTGGCAGTGCAGACACTGGCCTGAGCGGCCCAGGCCCTGGAAAGAGCCGGCCGGGCCGCCTCAGAGATGCACGGTGGCGGCCACCAGCCTGCCCACCAGCGGACGCACCACCATCACGCAGACAAAGGCCACGGGCATGGCCAGCACATAGGTCTGCATCACGCGCCGCAGGTAGTCGGCGCCCAGGCCGCTGTTGGCGCCGACGATGGCGCAGCACATCAGAAACGCCATGATGGCCGACATGTAGAAGGCAAAGACGATGGGCGCGAAGCGGCGGTGCAGCTTGCGGCTGCGCGGTGCCGCAGGGGTTGCGGGAGCGATGGAGGCAGAGGTATCGGGCATGAAGGCGTATCCGGTCAGGCCGCTTGTCGATTCGGCGCGGCAAGTGCGCAACTGTAGGCAAGGCCCGGGCCGTCGTGTAGAGGGCTGCAGCTTGGTGCACTCGTAAGATATATTGATGAATTGATTTTTCATCCATAGGTTTTTGTGCCTAATCTGCGCTCCATCGAGACCTTCGTCAAAGCCCTGGAAGGCGGCTCCATCGCCTCGGCCGCGCGCCAGCTGGGTATTTCTCCTGCAGCGGCCAGCCAGAACATCGCCCGGCTGGAGCGCGAACTGGGCACGCGCCTGATCACGCGCACCACGCGCTCCATGGCGTTGACCGAAGCCGGCGAGCGCTATCTGGCACGTGTGGGCCCCGTGCTGCAGGAACTGGAAAAAGCGCAGTCCGACCTGTCGCAGCTGCATGGCGAACTGCAGGGCCGGCTGCGCATCGCCTGCATGGCCGCCTTTGGCCGCCATGTGCTGGCGCCGCTGCTGCCGGCCTTTGCCGCGCGGCATCCCCGGCTGGAGCTGGAGTTGCTGGTGGTGGACCGGCAGGTGGATGTGCTCAAGGAAGACGTGGACATCAGCGTGCGCTACCGCGATGTGCTAGAGCCCGGCATGGCCGTGCGCCAGCTGGCGGCCGTGCCGCGCGTGCTGTGCGCCTCGCCGGCCTACCTGCAGGCCCACGGCAGGCCGCAGACCGCGCAGGACCTGCTCGACCATGCCTGCCTGCTGTACCGGCGCGAGGCCGATGGCCGCTTCATGCGCTGGCCGTTTTCACGCGACGGCAAGCGCGTGGACCCGCAGCTGCGCGTGACCGCCATCGCCAGCGATGTCGATGCACTCACCGAAATGGCCGTGGCCGGTGGCGGCATCGTCTGGATCGGCAGCTTCATCGCCCACCGGTACATGCGCGAAGGGCTGCTGCAGCCGCTGGCCCTGGGCCCGGCGCGCAAGGGGCAACTGCACTTCGATGACACCACGCTGGATTTCTTCGCATGCTTTCGCGACCGCCAGTACGTGCCGACCAAGGTGCGTGCCCTGGTGGACTACCTGGTCGAGACGCTGCCGCAGCAGCCCATGCTGCGCTGGAACGCCTCGGCCTGAGACCGGGTTCAGTGCCCCAGGTGCTGGGGCAGGACTTCCTGCAGGATCGTGGTGGCGATTTCCTCGATGGACTTGGTGGTGCTGGACAGCCACTGGATGCCGCTGCGGCGCATCATGGACTCGGCCTCGGCCACCTCGTAGCGGCAGTTGGCAAGGCTGGCGTACTTGGAGTCGGGCCGGCGCTCGTTGCGGATGCTGGACAGGCGCTGGGGGTCGATGGTCAGGCCGAACAGCTTCTTGCGGTAGGGCACCAGGGCGGGCGGCAGCTGCTTGCGCTCGAAATCCTCGGGAATCAGCGGGTAGTTGGCCACCTTGAGACCGAACTGCATGGCCAGGTACAGGCTGGTGGGCGTCTTGCCGCTGCGCGAGACGCCCACCAGGATCACGTCGGCGCCCGTCAGGTCCTGGTGGGTCTGGCCGTCGTCATGGGCCAGCGTGTAGTTGATGGCCTCCATGCGCTCCAGGTATTCCTTGCTTTCGCTGATGTCGGCGAAGCGGCCCACGCGGTGCAGCGACTTCTGGCCCAGCTCCAGCTCCAGCGGCCGCACGAAGGTGCCGAACATGTCGAATACCTTGCCCTTGCATTGGCTCTCGATCAGGTCGAGCATGTCCTGGTTGACCAGGGTAGTGAAGACGATGGGCTTGTGGCTTTCCGACTCGGCCACATGGTTGATCTGCCGCACGGCCTGGTGGACCTTGTCCATGGTGTCCACGAAGGGGATGCGGACCAGGCGCGACTTGGTGTCGAACTGGGCCATGATGGCCGTGCCAAAGGTCTCGGCTGTAATGCCAGTGCCATCGGAGATGACGAAGATGGTGTGGGTGTGCATGGTGGTCGGGCTCTGGACAGGGGGCTGCCGTCGGTTCACGGCAAACGCCTACAATGGCGCCCATTATTCCCAATTTCCCATCCATGCTCGCTGCCGGCCTCCAACCAGAACAGCAAAGCCTCGCGCACGCCTGCGTGGGTGGATCGACCGTGCCCGGCTTTGGCAGCCGGGGCGGCGCACTACGGTTTTCAACTTCTGGAGCTTTCCCATGTCTCAACTGTTCGAGGCCACCGCCCTCGTCGTTCCGTTTGAACAACTGAGGATGACCGATGTCGAGTCCGTAGGCGGCAAGAACGCCTCGCTCGGCGAAATGATCTCGCAGCTGCCGCAGGGCGTGCGCGTGCCCACGGGCTTTGCCACCACGGCCCATGCCTTCCGCCAGTTCCTGGCCCACGACGGCCTGGCCGACAAGATCAGTGCCAAGCTGGCCGCCCTCGACGTGGAGGATGTCCGCGCCCTGGCCCAGGTCGGTGCCGAGATCCGTGCCCTGGTCGAGAACCAGCCCTTCCCGGCCGATCTGGAGCAGGCCATCCGCGAGGAATTCGTGCGCCTGCAGGGCGGCAACGAGGCAGCCTCGTTCGCCGTGCGCTCCTCGGCCACGGCCGAAGACCTGCCCGACGCCTCGTTCGCCGGCCAGCAGGAAACCTTCCTGAACGTGGTGGGCATCGAGTCGGTGCTGCACAAGATGAAGGAGGTGTTCGCCTCCCTGTACAACGACCGCGCCATCTCCTACCGCGTGCACAAGGGCTTTGCCCATGACGTGGTGGCCCTGTCGGCCGGCGTGCAGCGCATGGTGCGCTCCGACCTGGGCGCGGCCGGCGTGATGTTCACCATCGACACCGAATCGGGCTTCGAGGACGTGGTCTTCATCACCTCCAGCTACGGCCTGGGCGAGACCGTGGTGCAGGGCGCCGTCAATCCTGACGAGTTCTATGTGCACAAGCCCATGCTCAAGGCCGGCAAGAAGGCCCTGATCCGCCGCAACCTGGGCTCCAAGCTGATCCAGATGGTCTTTGCCTCGCCCGAGGAAAAGGCCGTCAGCGGCAAGCTTGTCAAGACCACCGACGTGGCCCATGAGCTGCGCAACCGCTACTCGCTGTCCGACGAGGACGTGCAGCAGCTGGCGCACTACGCCCTGGTCATCGAGCAGCACTATGGCCGCCCCATGGACATCGAGTGGGGCAAGGACGGCACGGACGGCCAGCTCTACATCCTGCAGGCCCGCCCCGAGACCGTGAAGAGCCAGGCCAAGGGCCAGGCCGAGCAGCGCTACGCCCTCAAGGGCACGGGCAATGTGCTGGCCGAAGGCCGCGCCATCGGCCAGAAGATCGGCACGGGCCCGGTGCGCCTGGTCAATGACATCGCCAACATGGACCAGGTCCAGCCCGGCGACGTGCTGGTGACCGACATGACCGATCCCAACTGGGAGCCGGTGATGAAGCGCGCCTCGGCCATCGTCACCAACCGTGGCGGCCGTACCTGCCACGCGGCCATCATTGCGCGCGAACTGGGCATTCCGGCCGTGGTCGGCTGCGGCAACGCCACCGATCTGCTCAAGGACGGCACCCTGGTCACCGTCAGCTGCGCCGAAGGCGATACCGGCAAGATCTATGACGGCCTGATCGAGACCGAGGTCACCGAGGTGCAGCGCGGCGAGATGCCCGCCATCAAGACCAAGATCATGATGAACGTGGGCAACCCCCAGCTGGCCTTCGACTTCGCCCAGCTGCCCAACGAGGGCGTGGGCCTGGCCCGCCTGGAGTTCATCATCAACAACAACATCGGCGTGCACCCCAAGGCCATCCTGGACTATCCCGCCGTGGATGCCGACCTCAAGAAGGCCGTGGAGTCCGTGGCCCGTGGCCATGCCTCGCCGCGCGCCTTCTACGTGGACAAGGTCGCCGAAGGCGTGGCGACGATTGCCGCCGCCTTCTGGCCCAAGCCCGTGATCGTGCGCATGTCGGACTTCAAGTCCAACGAGTACCGCAAGCTCATCGGCGGCAGCCGCTACGAGCCCGAGGAAGAGAATCCCATGCTGGGCTTCCGTGGCGCGGCGCGCTACATCTCCGAGGACTTCGGCGAGGCCTTCCGCATGGAGTGCGAGGCACTGCGCCGCGTGCGCGAGGACATGGGCCTGACCAACGTGCAGATCATGATTCCCTTCGTGCGCACGCTCAAGCAGGCCGAGCGCGTCACCCAGTTGCTGGCGGCCAACGGCCTCAAGCGCGGCGACAACGAACTCAAGCTCATCATGATGTGCGAGGTGCCCTCCAACGCCATCCTGGCGGACGAGTTCCTCGAGTTCTTCGACGGCTTCTCCATCGGCTCCAACGACCTGACCCAGCTCACGCTGGGCCTGGACCGCGACTCCGGCCTGGAGCTGCTGGCCGCCGACTTCGACGAGCGCGACCCCGCCGTGCGCAAGATGCTGTCGCGCGCCATCAAGGCCTGCCTGGACCAGGGCAAGTACGTGGGCATCTGCGGCCAGGGCCCGTCCGACCACCCTGACTTCGCCCAATGGCTGGCTGACGAAGGCATTGCCTCCATCTCGCTGAATCCCGACAGCGTGGTCGCCACCTGGCAGCGCCTGGCGCAGTAAGGGCTGGCAGCGTCGCCATGCATACGCCGGACGCGCACTTGCATGACGACGCAGTCGGGGGACCGTCCGAAGGCGAGACCTTCGCCCCCGACCTGCACGACATCCACCATCTGTGGCTCAAGGCCGTGCTGCTCGCGGTCTGGGTCGCCGTCTCCTTCGGTGCCTGCTACTACGCACGCGACCTGCAGGCGCTGGTCCCCGACTGGCCGCTGGCCTACTGGTTCGCGGCCCAGGGGGCAGTCCTGATGTTCCTGGCCATCGTCATCGTCTATTGTCTGTCCATGGACCATTTCGAGCGCCGCGAGGCCCGGGCCGTTGCCCCGTCTGAACCCGCCGCCCCGCAACCGTCCGCCCCGCCGTCGCCTCCCGGCCATGGCTGAGCGCTCGCTGCTGACGGCCGCCTCCCGCTGGCGGCTGCACCGCATCGTGGCCCTGTACACGCTGGGCGTGCTCGGCTTTCTGGCCCTCATGTTCTGGGCCGAGCAGCAAGGCCTGTCGCGCCACTGGATAGGCCCCATCTTCCTGTTCTTCACCGTCATGGTCTACGCGGCCATCGGCGTGTACCTGCGCACCAGCGATCCCGAGGAGTACTACGTCGCGGGCCGGCGCATCCCGCCCTTCTACAACGGCATGGCGGCAGCGGCGGACTGGGTCAGCGCGGCGTCCTTCATCAGCCTGTCGGGGGCGCTGTACCTGCAGGGCTTTGCCGGCGTGCCGGGGCAGGCCGGCGGACTGGCCTACCTGCTGGGCTGGACGGGCGGCTTTTGCCTGGTCGCCATGCTGATCGCGCCGCATCTGCGGGCGATGAAGCTCTACACCATTCCCGACTTCTTCCAGCAGCGCTACGGCGGGCGCTGGCCGCGCGTGATCGCGGCGCTGGCTGCCGTGACCTGCTCGTTCACCTACGTGGTGGCCCAGATCTACGGCGTGGGGCTCATTGCCTCGCGGCTGACGGGCGTGCAGTTCGAGATCGGCATCATGCTGGGCCTGGGCGGCGTGCTGCTGTGCTCCTTCCTGGGCGGCATGCGTGCCATCACCTGGACCCAGGTCGCGCAGTACGTGGTCATCCTGCTGGCCTTTCTGATCCCCGTGTCCTGGCTGGCCTACCGGCAGATGGGCAATCCCGTGGCGCCGCTGGCCTATACGGCCCAGCTCGGCCAGATCGCGGAGATGGAGCAGCGCCTGCTGGACTCGCCGGCCGAACAGGAAGTGGTCGCCGCCTACCGCCTGCGCGCCGAGGTGCTGGAGGACAAGCTCAAGGACGTGCCGCGCGTGCTGGCCGCCGAGCGCCAGCAGCTGTCCGAGCGCATACGCGATCTGCGCACGCGCAGCGGCGACATTGGCGCCATCATGGCGGCCAGCCGCGAACTGGCTGCCATGCCGCGCGACGAAGCGACTGCGCGCGCCCTGTGGACACGCCAGCTGCAGGAGATGCGCGAGCGCGAGAAGCCGCTGGGCGGCATTCCGCTGCACAGCCTGCCCTTTGCCGGCAACCCCGATGGATCGGCCGAGGAGCGTCAGGTCTACGAGGACAGCCGGCGCAACTTCCTGGCGCTGATGTTCTGTCTCATGGCCGGCACGGCAGGCCTGCCGCATTTGCTCACGCGCTACTACACGGCGCCCTCGGTGTCGGGGGCGCGGGCCTCGGTGGGCTGGACGCTGTTCTTCATCGGCGTGCTGTACATGAGCGCGCCGGCCCTGGCCGTGCTGGTCAAGTTCGAGGTCATGAACAACCTGGTGGGCATACGCTTCGACGAATTGCCCACCTGGATGGCGCAGTGGGCCCGGGTCGATGCCTCGCTGCTGGCCGTGGAAGACGTCAATGGCGACGGTGTCCTGCAGTTCGGCGAGATCCGCATGGGCGCCGACCTCATCATGCTGGCCACGCCCGAGCTGGGTGGCATGCCCTACGTGGTCTCGGGCCTGGTCGCGGCGGGCGGCCTGGCCGCCGCGCTGTCCACGGCCGATGGCCTGCTGCTGACCATCAGCAATGCGCTGGTGCGCGACTTGTACTTTCGCGCGCGGCGGCGCCGCGCCTCGCCCGAGCAGCGCGTGATCCTGTCCAAGTTCGCGCTGCTGGTGGTGGCGCTGTCGGCCGCCTTCGTGGCCTCGCGCCGTTCCTCGGACATCCTTCCCATGGTCACGGCCTCGTTCTCGCTGGCGGCATCGGCCTTTGTTCCGGCCATGGTGCTGGGCATCTTCTGGCGCGGCACCACGCGTCGCGGGGCGGTGGCCGGCATGCTGGCCGGCCTGGGCATCACCGTCTACTACATGGTCTCGCACGTGCCCGCGCTGCAGCCCGTGTTGCCCGAGGCGCTGCATGCCCGCCTGTGGTGGGGCATACAGCCGATTTCCTCGGGTGTCTTCGGCGTGCCGGCGGGCCTGCTGGTGACCTGGCTGGTCAGCTGCCTGGACCCGCGCCGGCGCGCTGCGGCGCGCTCCGTGCCAGGGCGCGTGGCCTGAAGCGGCATGGGCTCCATGGGCCGACGACATTGCCAACGAAATTGCCAATTTTTGTCTTGATGGCAGATCTGGATCAGTCCCGGCCCAACTGAAGCCCGCGCGTGCTGGAAAACCCGCTTTTGGGAGCCGGAGGCTCATGACACGCTGCGAGCCGTGTCCGATCCGATCCCCTGCAGAAAATTGCGTCCGCCATGCATCTTGTGAAAACGTCCGCCGGCCAACAGGCATTCAAGGAACGCCATGCCGATCTCTCTCCCCGGCTGCGCTCGGCCTTTTTGCTGTTTGACGGCCAACGCAGCGTGGCGCAGGTGCTGCAGGCCGTTGCCGGCATGGGCGTGACCCAGGACGAAATCCTGGCGCTGGTGGAGCGCGAATGGCTGGCGCCCCGCGATGCAGCCGAACCCCGGCTGGGCGTGGTGGCCGTTGCGGCGCCTGCCGTCACTGCTGCCGCCGCATCGCCGGCCCAGCCTGCCGGCGATGCGTCTGCGCCATCCGAGCCTTCGCTGGCCGTGCGCTACCGCAACGCCTATCCGCTGGCGGTGGCCATCACGGCCAATATGGGGCTCAAGGGATTCCGGCTCAACCTGGCCGTCGAGGCGGCCATGGGCTACGACCAGCTCGTGGCGCTGGCCCCGCGCCTGCGCGAGGCTGCCAGTCCCGCCAGCTATGTGCCGCTGCACGAGGCGCTGTTCGGCAAAGCCCCCTGAGCGAGAAGCCGCCCCCACGCTGTCCTTGCCGCGCAAGGTCCGATGCTCCTGGGGGCTCTTGGGACGGTCCGCAAATGAAAAAAAGGCAAGGCGCCTTCGCGCCTTGCCCTTGCGTGGGCCAGCGGGTGCAGGCTCAGACGGCCAGCAGCTCCACATCGAACTTCAGCGTGGCGTTGGGCGGGATCACGCCGCCAGCGCCGCGTGCGCCGTAGCCCAGTTCGGCCGGGATGATCAGGGTGCGCTGGCCGCCCACCTTCATGCCTTGCACGCCTTCGTCCCAGCCCTTGATCACCATGCCGCCGCCCAGGGGGAAGACGAAGGGATCGTTGCGGTCCTTGCTGGAGTCGAACTTCGCGCCTTGCACGCCGTTGTTGTAGAGCCAGCCCGTGTAGTGCACGGTCACGCTGCGGCCGCGCTGGGCCTCGGCGCCGTCACCCACGACGGTGTCTTCATACTGCAGGCCGGATGCGGTGGTGGTGAAAGCCATGGTGGTATTCCTTGAGAGAGAAACGGTGGGGGAAAAAGACTGTCCGGCGGCAAGAGGGCGAAGGGCCTGGCCGCAAGAATCACTTCTTGGCGCGCGCGGCCACCCAGCGGTTGGCGAATGCCTGCACATCGGACAGGCGCTTGAGCAGGTCCTGGCCGGCCAGCGTCACGGTATAGCCGTCGGAGCCATGCTCCAGCAGCCCGCATTCGCGCAGTTCCTTGATGCGGGTGTTCAGCGTGTTGGGCGTGATGCCGCCCACGCTGTCTTGCAGCAGTCGAAAGGTCTGAGGATGGCCGTCACGCAAAGCCCACAGCACGCGCAACGCGTAGCGGCATTCGAGTTTCTCGAACAGCTGGTTGATGGCGGCGTTTTCCTTGGAGCTCATGACGCTTCTCCTTGCGCAATGGTGTGTGTGAGCCGGCGGGGGCATCCGGGTGGGACGCGCGCCGAGCCAAGTCCCGGGGAACTATAGCTCTGGATCCATTCTGCTACAAGTTTGGTAGCTCAAAACCCACAGCGGCAATGCGCTTCGCTAGAGGAATACGCGAATCTCCGAACCAGTGTTGCAGGCCCGCCACGCAACCTGCCCGCTGGACTTCGGTTTCTCAGCTCTTGAGTTTGAGCAGATAGGTCATGACGCTGGCCGTGGTGTGCTCCAGCTCCAGAAAGCCGCTGAAATCGCGGCCTGCCTGCCACGAAGGCTCCCAGCGGTTCTGCCGCAGGGCGCGCTGCCAGCTTTCGTGCTGGGTCGCCAGCTCCACGGCGCCCAGCAGGGCCTGGGCGCGTGCGGCGCTGACCTGCTTGCCCGTGAAGACGGCGCGCCAGTTGGCCATGTCGGCATCCAGTCCCTGTTCGCGGAACGAGGGCAGGCCGAACAGGCTGCGGCGCGAAGACACGCCAATGGCGCGCAGCCTGCCGCTGGCCAGGGCTTCGCTGAACTCGCTGTAGCCGGACACGCCCATGCGCGCATCGCCCTTGAGCAAGGCCTCCACCACCTGGGCGCCGCCCGGAAAGGGCTTGTAGACCAGTTGCTCGGGCGCCGCCTTGGCGGCGCGCGTGAGCAGGCCGGCAAACATATGGTCCACGCCGCCGGCCGAGCCACCCGCAAACGACTGGTGGGCCAGATCGCTGCGCAGCGCGGCGACCAGGTCCTTGGCATTGCGGATGGGGGAGTCGGCAGGCACGGCCACTACCAGATAGTCGCTGGTCAGGCGGGCAATCGGCTGCACGTGCGACATGTTCACGGCCGGCTTTTGCAGCGCCACGGCGCCGACCATGACCATGCCGCCGATCAGCAGCGCATCGGGGTCCTGGCCATGGCGTTCGACAAACTGTGCCAGGCCGATGGTGCCGCCCTTGCCGCCCAGGTTTTCATACTCCACGCGATCTGCCGCGCCGCATGCCACCAGGGCCGCGCCCAGTGCGCGGCCGGTCTGGTCCCAGCCGCCCCCGGCATTGGCCGGAATGACGATGCGCAGGCTGGCGGCCACGCGCTGGCCCCCGGCGGCAGCGCGCGGCGCGTGGGCCGCAGGCGTTGCAGCGGGCGGCGCGGCATGGGCCAGCGGGGAGCACAGCATGGCCAGGGCTGCGCCCTGTGCCAGCAGCTGGCGGCGGTTCTGGCGCGTGCCGTCACCGGAGGGGGCGGCGTTGGCAGTGGTTTGCGAAAAGCTCGGAAGGCGCATGCAGTCTCCAATCGGGTTCGCGCGCCATTGTGGGCGCAAATGAATCAGAAAAGCAGATTATGTAAGCATGTGCGTCAGCTAGTTGACATAACGCAGGCTGTCTGGCGGCATGGGTGCCAGATGCTTCAGGCGAGGGCCCACCGACGGTGCATCGCTGTCCCGGGATGCGTGGGGGCATGCGCGCTCCGGGGGCAAGGAGCGGAGATGGAGCGCCGTGACACAGATGTCGATTAAGCCGGTAAAGCTTGTGTAAATGCGATCAATTCTTATTCGTGGGCGGTAGAATCCCCCGGCCTTTTTCTTTCCTGTGCTCCCCGTGGCCGCCGCCGTGATGGTTGTGGCCGCGTGGTGCTGCCGCCTGCCTCTGTTGCGATGACATCCCCCAAACCGGACCCTCGGCGCCGTTCCTACTGGCTCAAGACACTGCACGAGTGGCATTGGGTCAGCTCTGCGCTGTGCCTGATCGGCATGCTGCTGTTCGCCGTCACGGGGTTCACGCTCAATCATGCGGGGCAGATCGAGTCCAAGCCGCGCATCGTGCGCGGCGAGGCGGCATTGCCGGACGCGCTGCGCGTGCAGCTGGTCCGGCAGCAGGCCAGCCAGTCGCGCGACCGTGCTCCCGTGCCTGCGCCATTTGCGGACTGGGTGCGCGGCCAGTGGGGGCTTGAAGCCGAGGGCCGCGAAGCCGAATGGACGGCCGACGAGCTGTATGTGTCCCTGCCTCGCCCCGGTGGCGATGCCTGGGTGCGCGTGGGACTGGCCGATGGCGAGGCCGAATACGAGCGCACCGACCGGGGTTGGATCGCCTATCTGAACGACCTGCACAAGGGCCGCAACACGGGCGCTGCCTGGAGCTGGTTCATCGATATCTTTGCCGCAGCCTGCCTGGTGTTCACCGTCACCGGGCTGTTCATCCTGAAGATGCACGCGGGCAACCGTCCCTTCACCTGGCCCATGGTCGGCATGGGGCTGGTGATTCCCATGCTGCTGGCCCTCCTGTTGATCCACTGAGAACCGAAAGAGCCTTGCCTATGAATCCGCACTTCTCTCTGCGCTACACCATGGCGCTTGGCGCCTGCCTGGGCGCGGCCCCGGCCTTTGCCGCCGGCCTGAACGTGGGCGTGGAGGTCCCGCGCCTGGATGTCGCCGAGTACCACCGCCCCTATGTGGCCGTGTGGATCGAGCGCGCCGACGCCTCGGTGGCCGCCACGCTGTCGGTCTGGTACGACGTGAAGATGCGCAATGCCGAAGGCACGAAGTGGCTCAAGGACATGCGCCAGTGGTGGCGCCGCACGGGCCGCGACCTGACGCTGCCCATCGATGGCGTGACCAGCCCCACGCGTCCCGTGGGCAAGCACCAGCTGAGCTTCACCGAAGGCGCCAACCCCTTCGCCAAGCTGCCGCCCGGCGAGTACAAGCTCGTGGTCGAGGCCGCGCGCGAAGTCGGCGGCCGCGAAGTGGTCACCGTGCCCTTCAAGTGGCCTGCCGCCAAGGCCGAGCAACTGAGCGCCAAGGGCAGCAGCGAGCTGGGCGAGATCAGCGTCGAGCTCAAGCCTTGAAATTGAAACCCCCTGAGGCCTTGCGCGTCTTCCCCCTCACGAGGCGGGTGACGCCATTGCTGCGGGGCGGCGCGGCCGGCCAGGCCCTTGCCCGGCATCCCTGAACTGGGCCCTGCATGCGGGCGGGCCACGCATCTTGCGGGGCACCCACGTGCCAGCCCCATCCACGAACCAAGGAGAATCTTCATGAAGTCCAAGACCCGCTTTGCCATCCGTCTGGCGGCCAGCCTCGCCATTGCCTGCGGCGCCTTCCAGGCCGCCCAGGCCCACAACCTGTGGCTGCTGCCCTCGACCACGGTGCTGTCCAAGGCCGAATGGATCACGGTGGATGCCGCCGTCTCCAACGACCTGTTCTTCTTCAACCACGTGCCGCTGGGCCTGGACAACCTCGTTGTCTCGGCGCCGGACGGCTCGGCCGTCGCGCCGCAGAATGCCCATCGCGGCAAGCTGCGTAGCGTGTTCGATCTGGACCTGCAGCAAAGCGGCACCTACCGCCTGGCCATCGTCAACGACGGCCTGTTTGCCTCCTGGAAGGACAAGGCCACGGGCCAGAACCGCCGCTGGCGCGGCTCGCCCGAGAAGTTCGCCGCCGATGTGCCCGCCGACGCGCAGGACCTGAAGGTGACCCAGTCCTTGGGCCGCATCGAGACCTTCGTGACCGTGGGCAAGCCCAGCGCCGTCAAGCCTTCGGGCAAGGGGCTGGAGCTGGTGCCCGTGACCCATCCCAACGACCTGGTCAAGGGCGAGAAGGCCACCTTCGCCTTCCATGTGGACGGCAAGCCCGCCGCCAACCTGGAAGTCGTGCTGGTGCCCGGCGCCACGCGCTACCGCGACAACAAGGGCGAGATCAAGGCCACGACCGACGCCAAGGGCGAGTTCAGCGTGACCTGGCCCACCGCCGGCATGTACTGGGTGGATGCCGACGCCCAGGACAACAAGACCTCGCTGCCCCAGGCCAAGGAGCGCCGCCTGTCCTATGTGGGCACGTTCGAGGTGCTGCCCTGAGCCTTGCGTCCCCACCCGGGGCCCCGCCCGCGCCTGCGCCTGCGCCCGTGCGCGTGAGCTTCGCGCCCGCCCTGTTGCAGGGCAGCGCAGGCCGGGGCCTTGCCGCGCCTGTGCCCACAGGCGCAGCGTCCTTTGCCGTCTCCGGCTACGCGCCGCAGGCCGTGCGGCGGGCAGACCCCGCCGCGCTGCAAACGCTCACCGGCGAGGCCATGGGCACGACCTGGAGCGTGCGCCTGCACAACCCGGATTTCCGCCCGCTCGATGAGGCGCGCCAGGCCATAGAGGCTGCGCTGGCCCTGGTCGTGCGCCAGATGAGCAACTGGGAAGCCGGCTCCGACATCTCGCGCTTCAACCGCGCCGAGCCCGGCAGCTGGCATGCACTGCCGCCCGAATTCTTCACCGTGCTGACCTGTGCACTCGATTGGGCACAGGCCAGCGGCGGCGCCTGGGACCCCACCGTGGGGCCGCTGGTTGATCTGTGGGGCTTCGGCCCGCGTGCGGAAAAGGCGCAGGGCGCCGGCATCCCCGATGCCGATGCACTGCGGCGGGTGCGCGAGCGCGTGGGCTACCAGCGCATCGTGCTGGACCTGAAGGGCCGGCGCGCGCTGCAGCCCGGCGCCGTGCATGTGGACTTCAGCGGCATTGCCAAAGGCTATTCGGTGGACCTGGTCACCGAGCACCTGCAGGCGCTGGGCCATACCGATTTCCTCGTCGAGGTGGGCGGCGAGCTGCGGGCCTGCGGTCAGCGCCCTGGCAACCAGCCCTGGCGCGTGGCCGTGGCCAGCATGGCGGACCAGTCCACGCCGCTGGCGCTGCCGTTGCGCGACATGGCCATCGCCACCTCGGGCGACCACTGGCATGCCTTCGAGCAGGGCGGGCGCCGCTACTCCCACACCATCGATCCGCGCAGCGGCGAGCCCGTGGCGCACGGCCTGACCAGCGTCACCGTGCTGCATGCCGAATGCATGCAGGCCGACGCCCTGGCCACCGTGCTCACCGTGCTGGGGCCGCGTGCGGGCCTGGACTTTGCCGAGCAGCACGGCGTGGCCGCACTGCTGTGCGAGCGCACGGCGCAGGGCCCTGCCATGGCGATGACCACGGCGTTTGCCGCGCTGGCGCCGTGAGCGCCCCTAACCTTTTCTGCGCCGTGTAGATTTTCCGGTCACGCCATGTCCCTGTCCGAATCCTGGCTGCGCATACTCGCAGCCGCTGTCCTGGTACTGCTGTATGTGGCCATGTGCGCCGCCATCTGGTGGCGCGAGCGCCGCCGGCGCGCGCGGGCGCAGCACGAAGCCGCGGCGCTGGCCTCGGCGCGCGAGGGCGCGCTCCCCCTGCTTGTGGCCTATGCCAGCCAGACGGGCCAGGCAGAGGAGCTGGCACGCGAGACTGCGCGGCTGCTGCATACGGCCGGTGAGAGCGTGCATCTGTGCGCCCTCGATGGCGTTGATGTGAAGCTGCTGGCGCAGACCCAAAGGGCGCTGTTCATCGCCAGCACCTATGGCGAGGGCGATCCGCCCGACAACGCAGCCCTGTTCCTGGCGCACTCCATGGCGCAGGCGCAGGACCTGTCCCATCTGCAGTACGGCCTGCTGGCGCTGGGCGACCGGCAGTACGCGCAGTTCTGCGGCTTTGGCCGCGCGCTGGACAGCTGGCTGCGCGCCGCAGGCGCCAGCCCCTGGTTCGAGCGCATCGAAATGGACAACGGCGCGCCCCAGGCGCTGACTGCCTGGCAGCACCAGCTGACCCAGATCAGCAGCCTGGGCGACATGCCTGCGTGGGAGCAGCCGGTCTTCAGCGAATGGACGCTGGCCGCGCGCCGGCACATGAACCCGGGCAGCGCAGGCGAGCCGGTGTTCCACATCGAGCTGCAGCCTCCTGCAACGGAGGCCGCGCTGTGGGAGTCCGGCGACCTGGCGCAGGTCTGCATTCCTGCGGACCCGCGGCATCCGCGCGAGTACTCCATCGCCTCCATCGCCCAGGACGGCTGCGTGCACCTGCTGGTGCGTCAGGCGCGGCGCGAGGACGGCTCGCCGGGCCTGGCCTCGGGCTGGCTCACGCAGGGCGCGCCCCTGGGGGCAGCCATCACCCTGAGGCTGCGTGCGCACCGCAATTTCCGGCTGGAAGACAACCTGCAGCGCCCGCTGGTGCTGATCGGCAACGGCACGGGTCTGGCCGGCCTGCGCAGCCACCTGCGTGCGCGTGCCGCAGCAGGCCTGGGGCCCAACTGGCTGCTGTTCGGCGAGCGCAATGCCGCGCATGACCGGCTCTATGGCGACGAGCTTCAGGCCTGGTGCGAGGGCGGCGTGCTGCAGCGCCTGGACCTGGCTTTCTCGCGCGATCGCAGCGAAGGCGCGCCGCGTGCCTATGTGCAGGACCTGCTGGCGCAGTCCGGCGATGTGCTGCGCCAATGGGTGGCGCAGGGCGCAGCCATCTACGTGTGCGGCAGCCTGCAGGGTATGGCCCAGGGCGTGGACCAGGCGCTGCACGCCGTGCTGGGTGAGGCGCAAATGGACCAGCTGGTGCGCAGCGGCCGCTACCGGCGTGATGTGTATTGAGGTGGTGCGAGCAGCTTGCGCCAGCGCAAGCATTGGTGCGGTCAGCGCTTTCTGCTCCTAGGAACGTAGCATCCGTGCGACAGATAAATCCTATTGTGATCATGAGAATGGAAATGATTCTCAATGTTCATATAATTTCGTTACATATCCCCATCCCATCGCATAACCAAAGATTTCAAAGCGAGTTGCACGGGCCTCACAGCCCGTTTTCCGTTTCTGGAGTGTTTGCATGTCGTATCGCGATCTGCGCGGCGTTCTTCCGTCGCGTCCTTCCCCTCTGGCCCTCCTGGTGGCCGCCATCTGTGCTTCGGGTGCCGCATCGGCACAGACCCCATCGCAAAGCAATGCGGCTGCCGCCACCGAGTTGCGCGAAGTCGTGGTCTCTGCCTCGGGCTTCGAGCAGGACATCAAGGAGGCGCCGGCCTCCATCACCGTCATCCCGCGCGAGGAACTGGCCAAGGGCCGCTTCGGCAGCCTGACCGACGCGCTGGAGAGCGTGGAAGGCATCGACGTAGGCGCCCCCGCGGGCAAGACCGGCGGCCTGAACATCAGCATCCGCGGCATGCCCAGCGACTACACGCTGGTGCTGATCGACGGGCGTCGCCAGAATTCGGCCGGCAATGTCACGCCCAACGGCTTTGGCGAGACGCAGACCAGCTTCATGCCGCCCATCGGCGCCATCGAGCGCATCGAGGTCATCCGCGGCCCCATGTCCACGCTCTACGGCTCCGACGCCATGGGCGGCGTGATCAACATCATCACGCGCAAGGTCGGCAAGACCTGGACGGGCAGCGTCAGCGCCGACTACACGCTGCAGCAAGAGTCGGAGTTCGGTGATATCAAGTCCGGCAAGTTCTACCTGAGCGGCCCCATCAAGGAGGACCTGCTGGGCCTGTCGATCCGCGGCAGCACCCAGCGCCGGGCCGCTTCGGACATCACCTATGCGGGCGCCAACGGCCAGCCAGCCGTTCCCATCATGGGCGGCAACCCCGTCAAGTCCGAGATCAACAACCTGGGCCTGCGCCTGGCGCTCACGCCCAACAGGTACCACGACATCACGCTGGACCTGGACTCGGGCCGCCAGACCTATGACAACTCGCAGGGCCAGTTGGGCACGCTGGGCACGGGAGGCTACAGCCCCGAGCAGAAATACAACCGTGACCAGCTCACGCTGGCCCATACCGGTCGCTACGGCTTCGGAACCTGGGACACCAGCTTCATGGTCAACCGGACCGAGACCATCGGCCGGACCATTCCCCGGGGAACCCCGGGCGCGACGCCAGGTGCCGCGCGCACGCTGGAGGTGGAAAGCAAGGTGCTGGACAGCAAGCTGGTCCTGCCCTGGGGTGCCCACCTGACCACGCTGGGCGGCCAGTGGTGGGATGCCGAGATGAAGGACGGCGTGGCGCCGAACAAGTTCGCCTTCACGCAGAAGGCCCTGTTTGCCGAGGACGAATGGAGCCTTACCGACGCCTTCAAGCTCACCATGGGCGCGCGCTATGACCGCCACAGCCTCTTCGGCGGCAAGCTCAGCCCGCGTATCTACGGCGTGTGGAATGCCGCGCCGCAGTGGACCGTGAAGGGCGGCGTCAGCAACGGCTACAAGACGCCGCGCGTGGAGCAGCTGGCGCCCGGCATCAACGGCTTCGGCCAGCAGGGCCGCCTGCCGCTGGTGGGCAGCCCCAACCTCAAGCCCGAAACCAGCCGCACCACCGAACTGGGCGTCTATTTCGACAGCCCCACGGGCTTTGCGGGCAGCGCCACGGTGTTCAACAACGAGTTCAAGGACAAGATCACCAGCGGCCCGGGCCTGATCAACTGCGACTTTGCGGCAGCGCCCAACCGCCCCGGCTGCGTGAGCTTCGGCGACTGGCCGCTGGTGGATGCCTTCGGCCAGTCCATCAACGTGGACGAGGCCGTCACGCGCGGCCTGGAGCTGAGTGCGCGCATGCCGCTGGCGCGCGGCTGGAACGCCAGCGCCAACTACACCTTCACCAAGAGCGAGCAAAAGAGCGGCCCCAACCGTGGCAACCCGCTGAGCGACACACCCAGGCACGCGCTCAACGCCCGCCTGAACTGGGAGCCGGGTGCCCAGTGGAACCTGTGGCTGCGCGCCGAATACCGCAGCGAGCGCTACCGTGACCCCGGCACCAGCGCCAGCTCCCAGGCCGCCAAGGCCGCGCTGGGCAACTACAAGGCCTATACCCAGTTCCACCTGGGCGGCAGCTACCGCGTGAGCAAGCAGTTCACCATCAACGCGGCCATCTACAACCTGTTCAACAAGGATTTCGTGGACTACCAGCCCTACAACGTACCGGGCCAGGTCCAGGGCACCGTGATCTTTGGCAACCGCTACGCGAACAACCAGGAAGGCCGCCGCCTATGGGTGTCTGCCAACTACGAGTTCTGAGGCGGGTTCAGGGGCGCCTGGCTGGCCTGCACGCGTGAAGGGGCCAGCCTGACCAGCACCTGCAGCGTGCGGTTCAGCGGCACGGGCACGCCCAGGGCCTCGCCGCGCCGCACCACGTAGCCGTTGAGGTGATCGATTTCGCTGGGCTTGCCCAGCGCCAGGTCCTGGGCGGTGGACGAAAACTGGCCCGGCATGGTGGCCGGCAGGCCGCGCACGGCAGCGGGCACGTCGCCGGGCAGCGCCACGCCGTCGGCCCTGGCCACGGCCAGGCATTCGGCCACCACGTCGTCCACCACGTCCGTCACGCCGGGCGACTGCACCAGCGGGCCGTAGGGCAGCTGGCACAGCGCCGACAGCGCGTTGTAGGCGCAGTTGATCACCAGCTTGGCCCACAGCGCGCCGCGCACGTCGGGCGATACCTGCACGGCAATGCCTGCCTTGCCAAACTGCAGGGCCACCTGTTCACTGAGTGCAGACGGCGCAATGACCAGCTCGCCGCGGCCGAAATGGCGCACATGACCGGGGCCGGCCATGGCCGTGGCCACGTAGACCACGGCGGCCGCCACGGCCACGGACGGGCCCAGCACGGCGCGCACGCGCTCGTCGTTGTCCACGCCGTTTTGCATGGTCAGCACCAGGGTGCCCGGCGCCAGGTGCGGCTGCATCTCGCGGGCCGCTTCCTCGGTGGCCGTGGACTTGACGCAGAACATCACCACATCGGCCTCGCGCACGGCGCTGGCCTCGGTCGATGCCTGCATGGGCACCTGGATGTCCAGCGCCGCCGTCTCCAGCCGCAGGCCATGCTGCTGCACGGCCTGCACATGGGCGGGGCGGCCGATCAGCGTGACCTGGTGGCCGGCGCGCGCCAGCAGTGCGCCGAAATAGCAGCCCACGGCGCCTGCGCCCATGACGGCGATGCGCAGCGGTTCGGAAGGAGAGGGGAGGCGGGCGGAAGAAGCGTCCATGGTGCAGATCGGATGGGCCTTTGATGGCGCCCAGTCTAGCCAGGCTGCCGTCGAAGGCCCATGCCGTCTTCCCTGCCGGGTGCCATTGCGGACGTCAGGCAACCCTCATGCCGTCTGCAGGCACAGGTACTTGGTCTCCAGGTATTCCTCGATGCCGTGGCGCGAGCCCTCGCGGCCCAGGCCGGACTGCTTGACGCCGCCGAAGGGCGCGACCTCGTTGGAGATCAGGCCGGTGTTGATGCCCACCATGCCGTACTCCAGCGCGCGCGACACGCGCCAGATGCGGCGGTTGTCGTTGGTGAACAGATAGGCGGCCAGGCCGTAGATGGTGTCGTTGGCGCGGCGCACCACTTCGTCCTCGTCATGGAAGCGGAACAGCGGCGCCAGCGGGCCGAAGGTCTCTTCCTCGCAGACTTGCATGCTGTCGTTCACATCGGCCAGCAGCGTGGGCTCGAAGAACAGCTGGCCCGGCACCGGGCGCCTGCCGCCCGCCAGCAGGCGCGCGCCCTTGGACAGCGCATCGGCCACATGGCTTTCCACCTTCTGCACGGCCGCCTCGTTGATCAGCGGGCCATGGGTCACGCCGGGCTCCAGCCCATTGCCGACCTTGAAGCCCGCCATGGCACGGGCCAGGCGGCGGGCCAGTTCGTCGTGGATGCCGTCCTGCACATAGATGCGGTTGGCGCACACGCAGGTCTGGCCGGCGTTGCGGAACTTGGAGGCCACGATGCCGGCCACGGCCTGGTCGATGTCGGCATCGTCAAACACGATCAACGGTGCATTGCCGCCCAGCTCCAGCGACAGCTTCTTGACCGTGTCGCTGCACTGGCGCATCAGCAGCCGCCCGGTGGCCGTGGAGCCCGTGAAGCTGAGCTTGCGCACCACGGGGCTTTGCGTCAGCGCCTGGCCGATGTCCTGCGGATGGCCGGTCAGCACCTGGAAGACGCCGGCGGGAATGCCGGCCTCCTCGGCCAGCACGGCCAGGGCCAGGGCCGTGAAGGGCGTGCTTTCGGCCGGCTTGACCAGCATGGTGCAGCCGGCGGCCAGCGCCGGGCCGGCCTTGCGCGTGATCATGGCGGCCGGGAAATTCCAGGGCGTGATGGCGGCGCACACGCCAATGGGCTCGCGCAGCGTGAGCAGCTGCTGGCCTGCGTTGGGCGACTGCAGCAGCTCGCCGTCCACGCGCTTGCCTTCCTCGGCAAACCATTCGATGAAGGAGGCCGCATAGGCGATCTCGCCGCGCGCCTCGGCCAGGGGCTTGCCCTGCTCCAGCGTCATCAGCCGCGCCAGATCGTCCTGGTGCGCCAGCATCAGGTCGAACCAGCGGCGCAGGATACCGGCGCGCTGCTTGCCCGTCAGCGCGGCCCAGGCGGGCAGGGCGCGCTGCGCGGCGGCAATGGCGGCCTCGGCCTCGCCGGCCTGCAGGGCGGGTACCTGGCCCAGGCGTTCGCGGGTGGCGGGATTGAAGACATCGATGGCGGGGCCGGAGCCCACGGGGTGCCAGCCCTGGGCAAGCAGGCAGGCCTGGCGGAACAGATCGGGGCGTTGCAGTGAAAGACTCATGGTGCAGCAGGGTGTGGCTGGGATGGGGATTCAGGCGGCGACTGGCTGGGACGCGCTCTGTGTGATGGCGCTGTCGATGATGTCCAGGGCCCTGGCGAACAGCGGCTGTGGAATCGTCAGCGGATAGAGAAAGCGGATGGCGTTGCCGTACAGACCGCAGGTCAGCAGCAGCAGGCCTTGCTGCTGCGCACGCTGGACGATGGCGGCCACGCGCTGCGCGTCGGGCTCGCCGCTGCCGGGAATGTGGAATTCCACGGCCAGCATCGAGCCCAGGCCGCGCACTTCGGCGATGCCGGCATCCTGCGCCTGCAGGGCTTGCAGGCGCGCGCGCAGCTGGTTGCCCAGTGCGTGGGCGCGCTCGCACAGCCGTTCTTCATCGATCACGTCGAGCACGGCATGGGCAGAGGCCACGGCCAGCGGGTTGGCGGCATAGGTGCCGCCCAGCCCGCCGGGATGGGGGGCGTCCATGATGGCCGCGCGGCCGACCACGCCCGAGATCGGCAGACCGCCGCCCAGGCTCTTGGCCATGGTGATCAGGTCGGGCCGCACGCTGTAGTGCTCCATGGCAAACAGCTTGCCCGTGCGTGCAAAGCCGGTCTGCACCTCGTCGGCGATCAGCAGCATGCCGTGCTGGTTGCACAGCTGGCGCAGGCCCGTGAACAGCGCGGCAGGCACGGGGTTGAAGCCGCCTTCGCCCTGTACGGGCTCCACGATGATGGCTGCCACGCGCTGCGGGTCCACCGAGGTCTTGAGCAGCATGGCAATGGCGTCCAGCGACTGCTGCACGCTGATGCCCTGCACATCGCTGGGGAAGGGCGCGTGGAAGACTTCGCCCGGCATGGGGCCGAAGCCCTGCTTGTAGGGCGCCACCTTGCCCGTCAGCGCCATGCCCAGCTGGGTGCGGCCGTGGAAGGCGCCCTGGAAGGCGATCACGGCCGAGCGGCCCGTGGCATGGCGGGCGATCTTGACGGCGTTTTCCACCGCCTCGGCGCCCGTGGTGAAGAAGGCGGTCTTGGCCGGGCCGTCGATGGGCGCCAGTGCATTGATGCGCTCAGCCAGTGCAATGGCGCTTTCATAGGGAACGATCTGGAAGGCCGTGTGCGTGAAGCACTCCAGCTGGCGCTGCACGGCCTGCACCACGCGCGGATGGCGGTGGCCCGTGTTGAGCACGGCAATGCCGGCCGCGAAGTCGATGTACTGGCGGCCCTCGGCATCGGTCAGCAAGGCGTTGTCGGCCTGCACGGCATGGAAGCCGCACATCACGCCCACGCCGCGCGGCATGGCGGCGGTGCGCCGGCTCTGGAGTTGCTGGTTGACGGACGAGGCTCTGGTGGTGTCGTTGGTGGCGGCGCTGGACATGGGAAGGTCTCCGTTGAGGTGGCTGCAATGCTTACGGTTATAGTGGCGATTGGTTCCATGAATGGAGCCATCTTTTGAAAAGATGATGGTGCCAATCGAGTTCGCCACCATCGCTTCCACAAGGCAGGCAACGCAGGCAACGCAGGCAACGCAGGCAAGGCAGACATGGCAAAACCCTCCGTGTGCGCGGACCTCATCCTCCAGATGGACTGGCGCGGGCTGGGCGGGGACCGCGTCCGCCTGAACCGGGCCCTGTACCTGGCGCTGCGCCAGGCCGTGGACAGCGGGGCCCTGTTGCCGGGCAGCCGCCTGCCGGCCTCGCGCGACCTGGCCCGCGAGCTGGATGTGTCGCGCAACACCGTCAACCATGCCTATGAGCAGCTGCAGGTGGAGGGCTATGTGCGCAGCCAGGTCGGGCGTGGCACGCAGGTGGTCGACACCCTGCCTGCGGCCATGCTGCTGAGCGGCGGACGTGCACCCGCCCGCCGCGCTGCCGCCGCAGCGCCTGCGCCTGGCGGCGGCCTGTCCGTGCAGGCACAGGCCTTGCTGAAAACCGCCCAGGCTTCGGAGCAGCAATGGGGCGCCTTCATGCCTGGCGTGCCCGACGTGACGCAGTTCCCGCGCGCCGCCTACGCGCGCATCCACAACCGCCTGCTGCGACACGCCGGGCCGCAGCTGCTCACCTATGGCACGCGCGGCGGCGTGGAGGCGCTCAAGCAGGCGCTGGCCGAGCACCTGCGCGTGGCGCGCTCGGTGAACTGCGCAGCCGACCAGGTGCTGATCACAGAAGGCGTGCACCAGGCCATCGACCTGGTGGTGCGCAGCCTTGCCGACCCTGGCGACTGCGTCTGGATGGAGGAGCCGGGCTACTGGGGCATCGCCAACGTGTTGCGCATGCAGCACGGGCTGAGCCTGCACAGCGTGCCAGTGGACGAGGAGGGCATGCATCTGCCGGACGGCCTGCCCGTGCCGCGGCTGATCTTCGTCACTCCCTCGCACCAGTACCCGCTGGGCGCCGTCATGAGCATGGCGCGGCGCCGCGCGCTGATCGCCTACGCGCGCCGGGTGGGGGCCTGGATCGTCGAGGACGACTACGACAGCGAATTCCGGTTCTCCGGCAGCCCTGTGCCCAGCATGCAGGGCATGGAGGAGGACGCGCCCGTCATCTACATAGGCACCTTCAGCAAGACCCTCTACCCGGGACTGCGCATGGGCTACATGGTGCTGCCCCCGACCCTGGCCGAGCCGCTGCGCCGCATCCATTCCGAGCTGTACCGAGAGGGTCACCAGCTGCCGCAGCAGGTCATCGCCGAACTGATCGTGGAAGGCCACTACGCCGCCCACATCCGCAAGATGCGCCTGCTCTACGGCAAGCGCCGCCGCATGCTGATGGCCTTGATCGAGCGCTATCTGGGCGCCGACCACCTGCCCTGGGTGGACAGCGGCGCGGGGCTGCATTTCGTGATGCAGCTGCCCGGGCAGGACGATGATGTCGTGCTCGCCGAGGACCTCCGGCAGGCCGGCATCTTCGTCAAGCCGCTGTCGCGCTACTACGCGGGTCCGCACCGGCGGCGTGGCCTGCTGCTGGGGTACGCCTGCGTTTCCGAGGAAGAGATAGGCGCAGCCTTCTTCCGCATGCTGGCAGTGCTCGGAGCCCGGCATGGCCGGCGCTGAGGCCCGGGCCGGACCATCCGGCCGGGCGCCGCCTTGGCTCCCGACGCCAACCCTTTTTTGTCTGCCTAAGGACGCACCATGATCTCCATCCGCCCCGTTGAACCCCATGAATGGCCGCAGTACCGGGATATCCGCCTGCGTGCCCTGCGCGATGCACCCGACGCCTTCGGCAGCACCTGGGAGTCGGAGGCCGCAAGGGTTGACGCGGACTGGGCTGCGCGGCTGCAGGCCGCCGTTGCCGGCGGCAGGGACAGGGTGCTCTTCGCCGTCAACGGCGGCCAGGCCTGCGGCCTGCTCTGGTGCAAGCTGTGTGCCCCCGAGCCCGGCGTGGCCGATCTCTTCCAGATGTGGGTCGATCCCGCCGTGCGTGGCCGGGGTGCGGGCCAGGCCCTGCTGGCCCAGGCCGTCGCCTGGGCCTGGCACAAGGGCATGCAGCGTGTGCGGCTGGGTGTGACCGATGCCGACTCTCCCGCCATGCGCCTGTACCTGGCGAACGGCTTCCGGCCTGTGGGCGGGCTGCAGCCGCTGCGCGAGGGCTGCGAACTGCGCGTGCAGACGATGGCCCTGGACCGGGCCGGCGGCTGAGCCGCTGCACAGCGCAGGAAGTTCCGGCAGTCAGTCCCTGCGGCCTCTGTCGCCCCCTGGTGGCCCCCTGTAGCCCCCCGTAGCCCCGGGGCGTCCACAAGGCCGTCCTGCATCAGCCCGGCAGCACGGCCGGTGAAGGCACCTGCCGGGTCTTGGCCAGTTGCGCGTTGCTGTAGCGAAGATCAGCGGTGACCTCCGCTCCCAGCCAGGCGGGCGAGGGCGGCTGGATATCCTCGCTGGCCAGTTCGATCTCGGCCGTGACCAGCCCGGCCAGCGGGCCTTCGAATACATCGACCTCGAAGTCGAAGCCGTCCACCGTCACGATGTAGCGCACCTTTTCGAGTGCGCCATGCGCGCAGTGCTGGGCCAGCAGCGTCTCGGCGTCGGCCAGCGGAATCCGGTATTCGAATTCGGCGCGGCTCATGCCGCGTGCCGGCCCCTTGAGCGTGAGAAATCCGGCGTCCCCGGCGATGCGCACCCGCACCCACATGCCGTTGTCGGCGATGTATCCCTGCGCCATGCGCACGCCGGTCAGGCCGGTCACGACGCCGGGGTCGGCCACAAGGTACTTGCGTTCGATTTCGATAGCCATGCTGATGCCCTTGCAGACAAAGGCGGCAGTCTATCGCGCCACCGTCGCCCTGCCCGGCAGATGGCCGGCCACAAACAAAAAGCCCCGCAGGGGAGTGCGGGGCTTTCCAGGGGGGCGGTTGCCGGCCCGGGGGGCGGCATCCACAGCGCCTTAAAGCGAGTCGATGAAGCTGCGCAGCTTGTCCGAGCGGCTCGGGTGCTTGAGCTTGCGCAGGGCCTTGGCCTCGATCTGGCGGATGCGTTCGCGCGTGACGTCGAACTGCTTGCCCACTTCTTCCAGCGTGTGGTCAGTGGACATTTCGATGCCGAAGCGCATGCGCAGCACCTTGGCTTCGCGCGGGGTGAGGCCGTCGAGGATGTCCTTGACCACGTCGCGCAGGCCGGCCTGCATGGCGGCGTCCACGGGAGCGGTGTTGTTGGTGTCCTCGATGAAGTCGCCCAGGTGCGAATCGTCGTCGTCGCCGATCGGCGTTTCCATGGAGATCGGCTCCTTGGCGATCTTCATGATCTTGCGGATCTTGTCTTCCGGGATCTCCATCTTGGCCGCCAGGATGGACGCATCGGGCTCGAAGCCGAACTCCTGCAGATGCTGGCGCGAGATGCGGTTCATCTTGTTGATGGTCTCGATCATGTGCACCGGGATGCGGATGGTGCGCGCCTGGTCGGCGATCGAGCGCGTGATGGCCTGGCGGATCCACCACGTGGCATAGGTCGAGAACTTGTAGCCGCGACGGTATTCGAACTTGTCCACGGCCTTCATCAGGCCGATGTTGCCTTCCTGGATCAGGTCCAGGAACTGCAGGCCGCGGTTCGTGTACTTCTTGGCGATGGAGATCACCAGGCGCAGGTTGGCCTCGATCATCTCCTTCTTGGCGTCACGGCTGGCGCGCTCGCCGTCGTTCATGCGCTTGTTGATGCGCTTGAGCTCGTCCAGCGGCACGACCACGCGCGATTGCAGGTCGATCAGGTTCTGCTGCAGTTCCTGCACGGGCGGGACATTGCGCTCCAGCACGCTGCTCCAGGGCTTGCCCGCCGCGACCTGCTCCACCACCCACTGCAGGTTCAGCAGGTTGGGCGGGAACTGGGCGATGAAGGTTTCCTGCGGCATGCCGCACTTGTCCACGATGATCTTGCGCAGCTCGCGTTCCTTCTTGCGCACGTCATCGACCTGGGCACGCACGAGGTCGCACAGCTTCTCGATGGTCTTGGCTGTGAAGCGGATGGTCATCAGCTCTTCGGTCAGGGCCTTCTGCACCTTGATGTACGTGGGCGTGCCGTAGCCTTCCTTGTCGTACACCTTGTGCATCTTGTCGAAGTTCTCGCGCATGGCGTCGAAGCGGCGCAGCGCCTCGTTCTTGAGTTCTTCGAGCTTCTTGGTCAGTGCCTTGGAGCCGCCCTTGCCGTCGTCGTCGTCCTCTTCGTCGTATTCGTCGAAGTCTTCTTCGGCCACGTAGTCGTCGTTCTCATTGGCGTTGACGAAACCGTCGACGATGGTGGAGATGACGACCTTGCCTTCGCGGATTTCCTCGGACATGGCCAGGATTTCTGCGATGGTGGCGGGCGAGGCCGAGATGGCCTCCATCATGTCCATCAGGCCGCCTTCGATGCGCTTGGCGATTTCGATCTCGCCTTCGCGCGTCAGCAGCTCCACCGTGCCCATTTCGCGCATGTACATGCGCACGGGGTCGGTGGTGCGGCCGAATTCGGAGTCCACCGTGGACAGGGCGGCTTCGGCCTCTTCCTCGGCTTCCTCTTCGGTGGTGGCGGATTGGCCCGTGTTGTTCAGCAGCAGGGTTTCCGCGTCGGGGGTCTGCTCGTAGACGGCCACGCCCATGTCGTTGAGCATGGAGATCACGACTTCCAGCGTCTCGGCATCGACCAGCTTGTCGGGCAGGTGGTCGTTGATTTCGCTGTGCGTCAGGTAGCCGCGCGTCTTGCCCAGCTTGATCAGCGCCTTCAGGCGCTGGCGGCGGGTGGACATTTCCTCTTCGGTCAGGACGGTTTCGTCCAGGCCGAATTCCTTCATCAAGGCCCGTTCCTTGGCCTTGCTGATCTTCATGCGCAGGGGCTTGACCTTTTCAGCCGGGGCCGAGGAGGCCTCGACCTCGACTTCCACTTCGGTCTCGACTTCGCCTTCCACTTCGCCATCGATGTCGCCATCGATGTCCGACAGGTCGGCGTCGTCCATGTCGTCGCCCGCTTCCTTGGCCTTGGGCTTGCGGCCGCGCTTGGCGGGAGTCTTGGCTGCAGCGGTGGAGGTGGCGGCCTTGGCCGGCGCCTTCTTGGCGGCAGCAGGCTTCTTTTCTGTCTGGGCGGGGGCGTCGTCGCCTTCGGCTGCCTTCTTGCGGCCACGCTTGGGCGTCGCGGCGGCGAGCAGTTCGTCGGCCATGGCTTTGAGTTCGGCTTGGGACTTGGTTACCACGTCGGTATCTTTCTTTGCTTTGGCCGCAGATGCGGCGCTCTTCGGTCCTGCAGCGGCTTTGCCGGCACCGGCCTTGACGGCCGGGGCTGAAGAGGTTGTCGAAGTCTTGGGCTTCGCTGGAGCTTCGGGGGCCTGCTTGGACTTCACGGACTTTGAAACGGGCATGAGCACCTCACGGTCGGGAGCGAACACACACAAAGGGAAACTCAAACAAGCGCCGCCTAAGCGCGCGCGGACGGACTAGGCCCGCCAGGGAAGCGTACATATTCCAGGCAAGATGTCTGGGCGATCATTTGGTGTGCAGTCCTTGCGGGAAATTGGGCCGTGCAGTTGCTGCAATCACGTGAGTTCGTCACGGGGCCCGGTCCGGAGGTGCTGCTGTCGCTCTTGCCGATAGCCCCCAATTATATCTGCTTACCTCGATTTCAAGAGGAAGTGCGCATCTGGTTTTCCAGGGCCTGCTGTCGGGCAAAGAGATCGCGATAGCGCTGGGCGGCGCTGGGGTCCCGTGCCATGTCGCGCAAGGCTTCGTCGATCTGGGCCTTGATGTGGACGATGACCATGCGATTGAGGACATCACGCAACTCACGGCGCAGCTCGGGCAGTTCGCCCTCGGGATGCGCGTGGGGGCCGCTCATGAGCCTGTCTGCCAGCGTTTCGTGAGGCAGGCCGCGCAGTTGTTCGCGCAGCACGGCAAAGGGCCGGGCCCCGGATTCCTGGAACTGTGCCTCCATCCAGCGGAACATGGCGCCATGTTCGCCTGAGCAGTGCGCCAGTGCCTCGAAGTCCTCGTGGGTGAGTTCTTCCATGAATTCCATGTGCGCCATGAGCAGGCGTGCCGCCTGGTCGGTGCGTGTGGCTGGCGCGCCACGCGGGCCCATGGGGGGCGGGTTGAAGTCGGCCCGGCCATTCTTGTCCCAGGGTTTGCGCGGCCAGGGCTTTTTGCCGCCGCGCCCGGGCTCGCCGCTGCGCCAGCCGCCCGCGCCGCTTCCATGGCCGCCACGCTCGTGCCAGCCCGAAGGCGCGCCGTATTCGACAGGCTGGCCCCAGTCGGGCGCGGCCGGTGCATGGCCGGCCTGCTGGCCCGGATGGGAAGCACCGCCGGCCATGGAGCCCCGCGCCGGGCCGCTGCGAGCGGCTTCCTGCGACCACAGGTCGGAGAGGTCGCGCGCATCGAGCTGCACGAGTTCGGCGATCTCGCCCAGCAGCTGGCGCTTGAGCGCGCCGTCAGGCAGGGCCGTCCACAGGGGGCGGGCATTGCTGGCCATGTGGGCACGGCCTTCGGCCTGGCCCAGGTCGCAGCCTTCGCTGGCCGCCTCGATGAGAAAGCGGCTCAGCGGCAGCGCGTCGCCCACGTAGCGGGCAAAGGCTTCGCTGCCGTATTCGCGGATGAAGCTGTCCGGGTCGTGTTCGGCGGGCAGGAAGAGGAATTTGACGCTGCGCGTGTCGCTGGCATAGGGCAGGGCCGCATCGAGCGCCTTGCGCGCGGCGCGCCGGCCCGCCCCGTCGCCGTCGAAGCTGAAAACGACGGCGTCAGTAAATCGAAACAGTTTGTGAATGTGATCGGGCGTGCAGGCCGTGCCCAGCGTGGCGACGGCGTTGGCAAAGCCCAGCTGGGCCAGGGCCACCACGTCCATATAGCCTTCGGTGACCAGCGCATAGCCCATGTCGCGCAGGGCGGTGCGGGCCTCGAACAGGCCGTAGAGTTCGCGCCCCTTGTGAAACACCGGGGTTTCGGGCGAATTCAGGTATTTGGGCTTCTCGTCGCCGAAGACGCGGCCGCCGAAGCCTATGCACTCGCCCTTGACGTTGCGGATGGGAAACATCAGCCGGTCGCGGAAGCGGTCGTAGCGCTTGCCGTCGTCCTCGCCGACGATGACCAGGCCCGATTCTTCGAGCTGCGGATCGTCGTAATGCGCAAACACGCTGGCCAGGTTGCGCCAGCCGGCGGGCGCATAGCCCAGGCCGAAGCGCCTGGCGGTTTCGCCCGAGACACCGCGGCGCTTGAGGTATTCGATGGCCTGGGGGGAGGCCTTCAGGTGCTTGCGGAAAGATTCGCCGGCCTTTTCCAGCACGTCGGTGAGGGTGGCCTGTTTCTGCTTCTGGGCGGCCTGGCGCTCGCGCTCGGCCGGGCTGATGTCGTCCTGCGGCACCTGCAGGCCGACCTGGCCGGCAAGATCCTGCACGGCCTCAACGAAGCCCATGCCGGCATGGTCCATCAGAAAACCGATGGCGTTGCCGTTCTTGCCGCAGCCGAAGCAGTGATAGAACTGCTTGCTGGGGCTGACGGTGAAGGAAGGCGACTTCTCGCTGTGGAAAGGGCACAGGCCCATGAAGTTGGCGCCGCCCTTCCTGAGCTGTACGTAACGGCCCACGATGTCGACCACGTCGACGCGCGCGAGCAACTCCTGGATGAACGATTGGGGAATGGACACCCGCGTATTGTGCCTTCGCGGGGCCATCCGGCCGTGCCCCGGGGGCACTGGCCGGCAGCGCCCGGCCCTCAGCCCAGGCGCTGGAAGGTCAGCGTGAAGGCCACGCCATCGCGCGTGTTGTGGGCCCTGATCGTGCCGCCCATCTTGGCCATGTAGGTCCTGGCCACGAACAGGCCCTGTCCCCGGTGCTCGGCGCCGCTGGCGGCAGAAGGCTCCTGGGACGCGGACACCCCCAGCTCGAAGATGCGCTCCAGCAGGTCCTCCGCAATGGTGGCGCCCTGGTTGTGCAGCGTGGCGCTGGCGGTGGACTCGGAGGCCGACAGCGACAGCGTGATGGCCGTGCCGGCCGGCCGGTAGCTGTCGGCATTGCGCAGGATGTGGGTGACCACGTCCTCCAGGGCAAATTCGTCGGCGCGCACGATCACGGCGCCGGCGGCTCCCGCGCTCCCGCTCTTGTTCCCGCCTTCGTAGACCACATCGGCAATGCCCGCATAGTGCGCGTTGGCCGCCACGTGGCTGAGGAAGGCGTCCAGGTCCAGCCGGCCCTCCGGCACGGTGGCGGCCTGCAGCGCCTCGGCCGGCGATGCCGTGCCGTAGAGCACATGCACGGCCTGCTGCATGCGCTGCACATAGCGGTGGCCGGGGTCGTCGGGGCCGTACAGCACCATCAGCGATTGCAGGGGCGACATGATCTCGTGGCCCACGGCATGCCACATGTCGCGTTCCTGCTGGGCGCGCAGCTGCTCGCGCTGCAGGTCGTCCTTCACGCGCTGCAGCAGGTCGGCCAGTCCGCCGGCCAGAATGCCCAGCTCGTCGGAACCACGAAGGTCCGACACTTCGAGATCGCCCAGGCGTGGCCCGACATGGCCGTCCTGCACGTTGTAGGAGACGGCGGCGGCGCGCCGGGTGAGGGCGGTCACGCGGCGGATCAGCCCCAGCTCGACGATCAGCCAGGCCAGCGCAATGGCGGCCAGCATGGCGCCCAGGTACCAGGACAGGCGCGTGGCCACGGCGGCCAGGCCCTGCTCCACATCGCGCGGGTGGCCGGTGAAGCTGACGGTGTAGTTGCCCGTGGGCGTGTCCAGAATGTCCTGGCCCGTGGGCACGGCCGGGGTCATGGTGGCGGCGGAGACGCCGGCCGCATGCAGCGGCAGCCAGCTGATCAGGCGCAGCAGCCAGGGCGCCGACGGCGCGGCCTGCACATCCACGCCCTTGAGGGTAATGGTGCTGGCCTCGTCGGCACCCACCTTGCGGATCTGCACGCGCTCGCCGGGCAGCAGGCTGCGCGAGATGTCGTTGAGCGAGGCGGCCAGCTGCGCCCCCGGCGCATTGCTGTCGAACAGGGGCGCGGCCGCCTCGCCCGGGGCCAGCATTTCCACGCGCACACGCATGCTGCCCAGGTCTTCGGGCGGCCAGACGGGGCGCACGTCCCTGCGGAACAAGGCCTCGCGGAACAGCTCGACCGGCAGGCGGATGGAGTAGTGCGTGCGGCGCAGGCAATCGGCTGCAGGGGGTGTCTTGTCATTGCCCGCATGGCCCTGCACGCCAGGCGGCAGGTCGCGGCAATGGCCGTTCTGCCAGAGCCAGCCACGGAAATCGCGCACGGGCCGCGCGCGGGCGTCAAGCTGGGGCGTGCCGTTGTCCACAAAGCCGGTGAGCCGGCCGTGCTCGCCGTTGCCGGCCCTGCTGCCCTGCTGCGGCATGGCCTCATAGGGGGCGATCCAGCGGTAGGTGCTGCCGCGCATGTCCAGCGTGATGCGGGCGCGGTGCGCCTGGGCGGGCTCGCGCGAGCCGCGTTCGCGCGGTGTCAGCTCGCCTGCGAAGAAGCTGCCCACCAGATAGATGAAGCCGCCTGCGTAGGGATTGTTGCCGATGGCCGCGCACAGCGAGGCGCCATCGGGATACTGCACCGAGCAGCCAGCCATCTCCACGGCCTGCTGGGACTTTTGCGGATCGTCGAAGTCGATGGCGGCGTAGGGCAGCAGCAGCGGCGCCAGCGGTGTCACGCCCTGGCCCAGGTGTCCGGCATTGAGCAGGGCCAAGCGTCCCGAAGGATGGCGCAGCCGCGCCATGACCTCGGCCTGGCTGCGCACAAAGCCGTGCTGGTAGGCCTGCCAGGCGCGTTCCTTCTCGTCCTTGAGCACCACCACGCTCAGCGCCACCGTGGCCACGGCCAGCAGCACGAACACGCCGCGCAGCAGGATGCGCTGGCGGAAGGCGGCCAGGCCCAGGCGCGGAACTTCCAGCCGGGGCAGCTCCAGTTTGGGGTTGAGCAGGCGCTTCATGCGCGGGCGGCGGCGCCGGCCTGGCCCACCCAGCGAAAGCCGCGCATGGGCACGTTCTCTATGCCTTCGAAGCCCGGGTCCACCTCGCGCAGGGCCTCGCGGATGGTGCTGACGTGCTTGCGCACGTTGTCGCGGTTGCGGCCGCTTTTGACCACCTCGAACAGCTCGTCGTAGGACACCACTTCGCCGCTGCGCTGGTGCAGCGTGGCCAGGATGCGCTGGGCCGTCAGCGGCAGGTTGATGCGCTCGCCGCGCCAGGTGGGCGTGCGCTGCCACAGCGGGTCCAGCACCAGGGCGTCGCCTGCAGGCGCTGCGGCTGCCTGCGCGGCCACGGGCGCCGCACGCTGCGTGGTGCGCAGGATGTCCAGGAAGGTCTCGATGAAGTCGGCCTCCTCGAAGGTGGTCTTTTGCAGGTAGTCCCAGGCGTCCAGCGCTTTCATGATGCTGCGGTAGATGGCGGCCGGCATGGCCGACACCACCAGCACCGGCGTGCCCTGGCCCAGCTTGTTGATGGCGTTGATCAGGGCCACGCCGGCATGGCGCTCGCGGCCCAGCTCGATGTCCAGCACCACGGCGTCGTAGTGCTCGCGGGCCAGGGCGGCCTCGGCCTCGTCGCGCGTGAACCACTGGTCGATCACGATGCCGCTGCGCGCACTGCGTATCCATCCCGCCAACTGGTTGCTGGTGGGCAGGTCGTCTTCGATCACGGCGATACGGGTCATGGGGCTGTGCAGGGGTGGGGTCGGGGAGGCCGCCGTGGCGGTGTTCGCGGGATTATCTCGGCCCTGCGCCGGCCCGGGTGTGAGTTTTTCTTCCGGGGCCGGAGCGTTTGCGCCGCCGGTGTGAGCGCTTTGGTCCGTGCGCTGCGTTGTTGCTTCCGGGGTGGATCCGAACAATCGGTCCTCAATGAGCCACCCCTGTTTCCGGTGCCTCAGAAACAGCCAACAACAGCCAACAACAGCCATCACAGCCGAGAGAGAGAACACCATGAAAGCCACCTGGAACCGCATCATGCAGGCCCTGACAGGCCGCAAGTCCGCCCGCCTGGACGGAGCCGGCACCGCCGATTTCTCCGAGCCTGCAGCCGACGCCGGCACGCTGCCGGGCAACGCGCCCCGCCGCCAGCCCGTGGACTGGGCAGTCCTGTTGCCCACGGCACGTACCGTGCGCTGGCTGGCCATCGGCGCCGTGGTGGTGGCAGCCGGCCTGGTGGTGGTGCGCAACCCGCCCGTGCAGCACCTGGAGCAGGGCACGCTGGGCGTGCGCCTGAACCAGTTCACGGGCTCCGTCAGCCTGTGGCGCGATGGCAGCGTGTGGGTGGTGCCGGGCCTGCACACGGTGCGCGTGTTCTCCCTGCGCGACCAGAGCTACCGTCCGGAGGCCATGCGCCAGGCCAATGGCAGCGCACCCCTGCAGTCGGTCGAGGGCCTGTCCCTGGGTCTGGACCTGAACGTGCGCTATGCGCTTGATCCCGCATCGCCCGCCGTCAAGGCCGGCAACCTGCCTCTGGACATAGGCGGCGACATCGTGGAGCCCGCCGTGCAGGGCCTGGTCTACAAGGTGTTCGCACGCTACACCGTGCGCGAGATTTTCTCGACCAAGCGTGCCGAGATCGCCCAGATCATGGAAACCGAACTGCGCACGCGCCTGGCGGCCGACGGCGTCACGCTGCGCAGCATCCAGATCGGCAAGGTGGACCTGCCCGCCGAGTACCGCCGCGGCATGGACAGCCTGCTGGCCGAGGAGCTGGCCTCCGAGAAGATGCGCTACACGCTGGAGCTCAAGGACAAGCGCGTCAAGGAAACCGAGCTGGACGCCAATGCCGACAAGGTGCGCCGCGAAGTGGCCGCCGAAGCCGCCGCACGCGAGCAGGTGATTGCGGCGCGTGCCCAGGAAGAGGCCATGAAGCATGTGCTGCCCTTCAAGCAGCGCCAGATCGAGCAGCGCCAGCTGGAGGCCGAGGCCGAGCGCGTGGCCCGCGTGAAAGCCGCCGAGGGCAGCGCCCAGGCCCGCCGCATCGAGGCCAACGGCGAAGCCGATGCACGCCAGAAGCTGGCCGAGGCCGAGGCCTTCCGCATGGACCGCCTGGGCAAGGTCAACGCCGAGCAGATGGCGCGCGAAGGCACCCTGGTCACGCGCTACCCGCTGCTCATCCAGAAGACGCTGGCCGACAAGCTCTCGGACAAGATCCAGGTCATCATCGCGCCCCCGCCGACCAATGGCGACTTCATCGGCGCGGCCCTGCTGGGCGGCAGCCGCAATGCACAGGCCGGCGCAGCCTCCGTGGCGGCCGAAGATGCCAACGCAGCCGTTCAGGAGCAATAAGCCATGCTGACCGTATCGACCTTGGCCGCCGCAGCGCTGGCCACCGGCATGGGCAGCGCCATCGTGGTGCAGGACCAGGCCAGCCTGCGCGCCGCGCCGCGCGATGGCGCCCAGCAGCAGGCCAGCCTGTGGCAGGGCGAGGTGCTGGAGATCAGGGGCGAACGCCTGGACTACCTCCAGGTCTGGGACCACAAGCGCGAGCGCGGCGGCTTCATCCGCGCCAGCGATGTGCGCCGTGTGGCCCTGACAGAGGCCGATGCCCCCGCGCTGCTGGCCGTGCTGCGCTTCGTGCAGGACACGCCCGGTGCCGAGGCGCTGGGCATCGGCCTGGCGGCTGCCTACCTGCAGGCCGCGCCCGCCAGGACCCTGGCTGGCGCCGAAGGCGCGCAGGCCTTCGACGCACTGGGCGGCTTTGCCGACCGGCTGGCGCGGCGCGCCTCCGCCGCTGCGCCCGGCAAGACCTCGGGCGCCACGCTGTCGGCCCACCTGGATGTGGCCAGCGGCTACGGCCTGCGCTTTGCGACCCATGAGGTCGAAGGCCGCATGCAGGTCTGCTACGAAGGGGAATTCTTCCGCCGCGTGCTGGCCATGCCGGCCGCCGACGCGCCGCAGCGCGCCCGCGCCGCCCTGGCGCTGACACGGCCCGAATGCGTGGACCCCGATCTGCCGGCCCATGAGCGCGCCCGCCTGTACGCCTGGCAGGCCGATGTGCTGGAGCGCGTGGATGTGACCGGCCTGCCGCCCTACCTGCGCGGCCGCGTGCAGATGCGCCGCGCCAGCGTGTGGGGCGCGCTGGCCTTTCAGCAGGCGCGCAAAGGCATGGCCGACCCTGCCGTGGCTGCATCGGCCGCCCGGGCGCTGGCCGAGTTCACGGGCGTCGGCAAGTCCGAGCTGCCTGATGAAGACCAGAGCGCCTACAACGACGCGGCCATGCGGGTGAGCGCCGTGCGCTGGGCGCTGGCGCCTGTTGCTGCTGCGGCTCCTGCTGCCGGAGCCCGCCCGACGCTGCTGACCGAGCCCGGTGCTCCCGGCGAAACCTGCGTGCTGCTGGTGGACGCCCAGCACGGCGCCAAGGCCCCTTTGCTGCGCCGCTGCACCTATGGCGTGGTGTGGGCCGCATCGGCCAGCACCAACCGCGAGGGCACGGCCGTGGCCCTGGCCGTGCAGCCGCTGGAAGGCTGGCGCGAACTGTGGGTGCTGCGCAAGACCGAAGGCGGCTGGCTGGCCGATGTGCTTCCCCCCGCCGCCACCGCGCCGGAGACCGGCGTGGCCGAATGGGCGGGCTGGGTGCCTGGCGGCCAGCTGATGCTGGTGGCGCGCGAGGCCCGTGGCCAGGGCCGCTACCGCAAGAGCTTCGAAGTGGTGCGGCTGGACGGCCTGGCCACCGAGCGCGTGACCGGCGATGTGTCTGCCCTGCCGCTGTTCCAGCGCTGGCAGGACCCGGCCTGGAAGCGCCAGTCCCTGAGCCTGCGCTGAAGCAAAAAAAAAGCCTGCACCGGTGGGGTGCAGGCTCGTCTCCAACAATGCCTGGAGCGTTGCCAGGCGACTCCTCTAGGAACTCCTTATTCGCCTTCCAGCGGTGCTGGCCGGCGAATACAAGCGGCGATTCTACGAGTGAAGCCGAGGCCGTGCGGCCGAGTCATCTGATAAATGATGTCTTATAGAGGACTGTGGTTGTGCAGTCGCCTTGGGGACAGGCTGGGGCGCGTCTGCAGGCAGGTCAAGTGATTGTTTTGCATGAGTATTTTCAATTTCCATGAAATTCTGAAAGTTGTGATGCCCTGCAAAGACCATGCATGCCGCTTTGGTTATCCGGGCCTGTGCGGTGGCGCGCCCGGTGGTCGCGCATCAAGCTTGTGTAAGCCTGTCTTGCTATATCTTCAGGTTTCGCCAGTCTGCAATGGCAGACCTGCATCACACCAAGAACCCCAGCGAACCGGAGACCACGATGACCCACATTTACGACCAGCACCTGGACCGCAACAGCGCCAACCATGCGCCGCTCAGCCCCTTGGGCTTCATCGCCCGCACGGCCGAGGTCTATCCCGAGCGGCTGGCCGTGGTCCACGGCACGCTGCGCCGCAACTGGGGCGAGACCTATGCGCGCTGCCGCCAACTGGCCAGCAGCCTGCACAAGGCGGGCGTGGGCAAGAACGACACCGTGGCCGTGATGCTGCCCAATACGCCGCCCATGGTGGAGGCGCATTTCGGCGTGCCCATGGCGGGGGCCGTGCTCAATGCGCTGAACACGCGGCTGGATGCGGAAACCATTGCCTTCATGCTGGACCACGGCGAGGCCAAGGTGCTGATCGTGGACCCGGAGTTCACGAGCGTGGTGGCCAAGGCGCTGAAGCTGCGCCAGCGCAGCGCGCCGCTGCTGGTGATCCAGGTCGAGGACGCGCTGTACGGCCCGGCCGCCGAGCAGGTGGGCAGCCTGGACTACGACGATTTCGTGGCCGGCGGCGATGCCGGTTTCGACTGGCAGCTGCCCGCCGACGAGTGGGACGCCATTGCGCTGAACTACACCAGCGGCACCACGGGCAATCCCAAGGGCGTGGTCTACCACCACCGGGGGGCGGCCATCAATGCCATCAGCAATGTGCTGGAGTGGGACATGCCCAAGCACGCCGTCTACCTGTGGACCCTGCCCATGTTCCATTGCAACGGCTGGTGCTTTCCGTGGACGGTGGCGGCACGCGCCGGCGTCAACGTCTGCCTGCGCCGGGTGGAGGCCCAGGCCATCTTCGACGCCATCCGCAACCACGGCGTCACGCATTACTGCGGCGCGCCCATCGTGCACGGCCTGCTGGTCAACGCGCCGGCCGCCATGAAGGAGGGCGTGCCCGCCGGAGTCAAGGCCATGGTGGCGGGCGCGGCGCCGCCGGCGTCGATGATCGAGGGCATGGAGCAGCTGGGCTTCGACATCACCCATGTCTACGGCCTGACCGAGGTCTACGGCCCGGCCACGGTCTGCGCCAAGCATGCAGCCTGGGATGGGCTGGACATCGGCGAACGCGCGCGCCTCAATTCCCGCCAGGGCGTGCGCTACCACCTGCAGCGCTCGGCCAGCGTGCTCGATCCGGAGACCATGGAACCCGTGCCCCATGACGGCCAGACCATGGGCGAGATCATGTTCCAGGGCAACATCGCCATGAAGGGCTACTTGAAGAACCCGCAGGCCACGGACGAGGCCTTCCGCGGCGGCTGGTTCCACACGGGCGACCTGGCCGTGCAGCATCCGGACGGCTATATACAGATCAAGGACCGCAGCAAGGACATCATCATCTCGGGCGGGGAGAACATCTCGTCCATCGAGGTCGAGGACGTGCTCTACCGCCACCCGGCCGTGCTGGCCGCCGCCGTGGTGGCCAAGCCCGATCCCAAGTGGGGCGAGACGCCCTGCGCCTTCATCGAGCTGAAGGCCGGCGCGCAGACCACGGCCGAAGACATCGTGGCCCACTGCAAGAAGCACCTGGCCGGCTACAAGGTGCCGCGTGCCGTGGTCTTTGGCGAGTTGCCCAAGACCAGCACGGGCAAGATCCAGAAGTTCGAGCTGCGCCGCCAGGCCGGGTCGGTCCAGGCCATCACGGGCTGAGGGCCAGGCCGCAGCGCGGGCAGCGGCTCAGTGTCCGGCCGTCTTGGAAAACAGCTGGATGACCAGCACGCCCGCCACGATCAGGCCCATGCCCGCCAGCGCGGGCAGGTCCAGCGTCTGGCCCTGCCAGAGCCATCCGACCAGGGAGATCAGCACGATGCCCGCGCCCGACCAGATCGCATAGGCCACGCCCGTGGGCACCGTGCGCAGCGTCAGCGACAGGAAGTAGAAGGCCAGCGCGTAGCCCAGGACCGTGACCACGCTGGGCCACAGCCGCGTGAAGCCTTCGGACTGCTTGAGGCAGGAGGTGGCCGCCACCTCAGCGACGATGGCCAGGCCCAGGTATAGGTAGTTGGACGCCATGCTCAGATGGCCGCGTAGTTGCCCGTGCCCTCGGGCCAGCGCGTGAGCACGTCGAAGCCCGTGTCGGTCACCACCACCATGTGCTCCCACTGGGCGGACAGCGACTTGTCGTTGGTGATCACCGTCCAGCCGTCGGCCAGTTCGCGCGTGGCCGCCTTGCCGGCGTTGAGCATGGGCTCGATGGTGAAGATCATGCCGGCCTCCAGCACCATGCCCTGGCCGGGCTGGCCGTAGTGCAGCACCTGGGGGTCGTCGTGGTAGACCTTGCCGATGCCGTGGCCGCAGTACTCGCGCACCACGCTGAAGCGCTCGCGCTGGGCCACGGTCTGGATGGCATGGCCGATGTCGCCCAGCGTGGCGCCGGGGCGCACGGCGCGGATACCGGCCAGCAGGGCCTCGTAGGTGGTCTCCACCAGGCGGCGCGCCTGGTTGGAGGGCTGGCCCACGTAGTACATGCGGCTGGTGTCGCCGATCCAGCCCTCGGGCGTGGTCACGGCCACATCGACATTGAGGATGTCGCCCTCGCGCAGGATCTGACGGGCGTCGGGGATGCCGTGGCAGACCACGTGGTTGGGCGAGGTGCAGACCGTCTTCGGAAAGCCGTGGTAGCCCACGTTGGTGGGCACGCAGCGCAGTTCGTCGACGATGAAGTCATGGCAGAGCCTGTCCAGGTGCTCGGTGCTGACGCCCGGCTGCACGTGGGGCACCAGCATCTGCAGGACGCGGGCGGCCAGGCCACCGGCCTTGCGTGATTGCCCGATATCGAGGGCATCGTGCAGCGGGACGCTGCGCAGCTTGGCGCCCCTCATTGCAGGCCTTCCGACAGGCGCACGGGGCGCGGGCGGCGTGCTGCCGTATCGGCGGGAGCCGGCGCCGCTTCGGGCTCGCCCAGCTTCAGCGTGGCCGCGGCCTCTTGCAGCAGCAGGGCGCAGATGCCTGCGTAGTCGAGATGGGGATGGTGTTCGGCCAGCTGGCCGACACGCAGCCAATGCTCGGCCTGGGCGTTGATGGATCGACCCAGGGCCGCGCTGGACAGGCGGATCTGGTCGTGCAATTGGTCGGATATTTTGACGATTCCCATGGGGTGGCGATCATACGGGGAATATACGTTTCGTATATTGACAATCGCAAATCGCGGGCTCTGCGGCGGGACATTCGTGCAGGTCTTCAGATGCAGGCCGCCATGTCGTCGGCAAGACTGCGCGAAGTACGGTGTGAATGCTCTTGTGTTGATAGCGTAATGATCAGGTCCGGCTGGCCATCCGGCAAGGATGATGTTTTTCCTGCAGCGCGGTCCTGCACAAGACTGGGCCTTGCGCGATCGGCGGTCTTCTATCAGATATCTGTTGCAGATCTGGGGCTTACCCCTAGCAAGTCGCCTGCTACCCAAACTGACAAGAATCAAGACTGTCTGGAAGCGAATGTCCTGCAAGCCGGCGCATGGTGCGGCCGGCCGGGCCTTCCGGCAGGGAGCAGCAATGGGCAAGGAACAAGAAGCGGGTTCGGCAACGGGATCGGGCGGGGCGCGCATCGTCGTCGTGGGCGGTGGCGTGGCGGGGCTGGAGATTGCCACGGCGCTGGGCAAGGGGCGCACGGGGGCCATCGGCTCCGTGACCCTGGTGGACAGCGATTCGGCCCATGTCTGGAAGCCCATGCTGCACACCATTGCCGCCGGCACGCGCGACCTGGCCCAGCAGCAGACCACCTACCTGGCCCAGGCCAGCGACGCCAGCTTTGCCTACCAGCCCGGCGAAATGTGCGGCCTGGACCGCGAGGCCCGCGAGGTGCTGCTGGCCCCCATCGAGGCGCCCGATGGCCGCGAGATCGTGCCGGGCCGGCGCATTGCCTACGACAGGCTGGTGATCGCCGTGGGCAGCGGCGCCAATGATTTCGGCACGCCGGGCGTGGACGAGCACTGCTTCATGATCGACTCGCGCCGCAAGGCCGATGCCTTCAACAGCGAGATCCGCCTGCGCATGGTGCGCTGCATGACCAGCGGCGAGCAGCTGCGCGTGGCCATCGTGGGCGGCGGCGCCACGGGCGTGGAGCTGGCGGCCGAGCTGGTGCAGCTGGCCGAGAGCGCCCGCGCCTACGGCGCGCTGGGCGAGGCCGCGCGCTTCGGCATCGTGCTGATCGAGGCCGGGCCGCGCCTGCTGCCCGGTTTTCCTGAAGAGATTTCCGAAGCCACGCGCCTGCGTCTGCAGGCCCTGGGCGTTTCGGTGATCGTCAACGGCCGCGTGCAGTCGGCCAGCGAAGAGGGGTTCGTTCTGGCCAGCGGCGAGTTCGTCCCCGCAGGCCTGCGCGTCTGGGCAGCGGGCGTGAAGGCCCCGGCCTTCCTGGCGCAGCTGGGACTGGAGACCACGCAAGGCAACCAGCTCAAGGTCAACGGCCAGTTGCAGACCAGCGACCCCCATGTCTACGCCGTGGGGGACTGCGCCAGCTTCACCCTGCCCGGGGCCAGCGTGCCGCTGCCGCCCACCGCCCAGGTGGCGCACCAGCAGGCCCGCTATCTGGTGGAGACGCTGCCGCGCCTGCTGAAGGAGCCGGGTTTCCGTCCCGAAGGCTTTGCCTACCGCGACTTTGGCGCCCTGGTGTCATTGGCTCATTACGACGCCTATGGATCGCTGGGCAAATTCGGCGTGTTCAACGGCGGCGTGATCCGCGGGCGCATGGCCATGCTGAGCCACATCATGCTGTACCGCTCGCACCAGGCCCGCATCTACGGCTTTTGGCGCGGCGGGCTGCTGTGGCTGATCGATTTGATGAATTCGCGCCTGCGCCCGTCGATCCGGCTGGACTGAGCGGCAGGGCCCGGCATCAAAGCAGCCCCTCGATGGGCAGCCAGCCCAGCACGCGCAGCATCAGGCGCTTGAATGCACTGCTGCCGGGCTCGGTGGTGGTGGTGAGCGGCGCAGGCGGCGTGCCGCTTTCCGTGGTCCAGCTCAGGCGGCCCTGTGCATCGATCTGCACGTGGTAGGCGGCGGACGGCAGGCTCTGGTCGAGCATGCGGCTCATCTGCGAAGCCATCTCGGGGCTGTCGATCAGCAGGCCCATCTCGGTGTTGAGGTGGGCCGAGCGCGGGTCGAAGTTGAACGAGCCCACGAAGATGCGCTCGCCATCGACCGCAAAGGTTTTGGCATGCAGGCTGGAGCCCGAGCTGCCTGGGCGGCTGCCGGAACCCACCCCCGCTTTCCCTGCCGATGCTGCTGCGGGCGAACGCGGGCCCGGGCTGGGTTCGTCGTCCTGCGTGCCGATCTGGCGGCGCAGCTCGTACAGCTGCACGCCTTCCTCGATCAGCGGGCGCCGGTAGCGGGCATAGCCGGCATGGACCACGGCCACGTCGGTCGCCTCCAGGCTGTTGGTGAGCACGCGCACAGCAATGCCCTGGCGGCGCAGGCCGGCCAGGGCGCGCACGCCGGCCTCGGTGGGCACGAAGTAGGGCGAGACCAGGTCCAGCTGGCGCTGCGGCTGGCCGATGGCCGGGGTCAGCTGGGTGATCAGCAGGCCCTCCTTGGGCACCTGGCCCAGCACCTTGGCCGGGTCGTCGCTGACCAGGGTGGCGCGGGCCCATTGCAGTGGCAGGCGGCCGGCCAGCAGCTCGCGCGTGAACGGGCTTTGCGCCACGGCGCGCACATAGGCCTGGGCTTCGGGGCGCTGCACTTCGGTGGCCAGGGCCTCGTAGGCGCGCGCCACCGCATAGTCGGGCAGCGGCGGCAGCAGGCTGGCCGCGGGATAGGCCGACGCGCTGGCCCAGTACTGGTCGAAAGCATGTGAAATGTCGGCCACCACCGGCCCCATGGCCACCACGTCCAGGTCGGCGAACAGCACGCCGTCGGTGGCCGCGAAGTACTCGTCGCCTATGTTGCGGCCGCCCACGATGCTGGCCTGGCTGTCGGCCGTGAAGCTCTTGTTGTGCATGCGCCGCTGGGTGCGCGAGAAATCCGTGACATAGCCCAGCGCCTTGGGCGTGCGCTGGGCAAAGGGGTTGAACAGCCGCACCTCGATCTGCGGATGCTGGTCCAGGGCGCCGAGCTGGGTGTCCAGTCCTGCCGTGCCGCCGTCGTCCAGCAGCAGGCGAACGCGCACGCCCCGGTCGGCGGCGCGGCGCAGTTCGTCGAGCAGCAGGTGGCCCGTGGTGTCGCCGCGCCAGATGTAGTACTGCACATCCAGCGTGCGCTGCGCCACGCGGGCCAGCAGGGCGCGCGCGGCGTAGGCATTGCGTGCGTCGGACAGCGCGTGGATTGCGGTGAGCCCCGGATGCTGGTCCAGCAGCGGTGCCAGCGCCTGGCCCAGCAGCGTGGCCTGGGCGGCCTCGGGCGGCAGTGCCGTGGATTCGCTGCGGCCGGCCAGGGGCGGCAGGCTGCAGCCTGCCAGCAGCAGGGTCAGGACGAGCGCCTGGGTGGCGGCAAGGGCACGGCGCAGCAGGGGCATGGTGCGTTCGGTGTTCGTAGTGGTCAGTGCAGCCAGCGTATGAACAGCTGGATCACGGTGGCATTGACGATGTCGACGAAGAAGGCGCCCACCATAGGGACGATGAGAAAGGCCTTGTGCGATGGGCCGTACTGGTTGGTGATGGCCTGCATATTGGCCACGGCCGTGGGCGTGGCACCCATGCCGAAACCGCAGTGGCCGGCGGCCAGCACGGCTGCATCGTAGTTGCTGCCCATGATGCGGAAGGTCACCAGCGCGGCATACAGGCCCATGACCAGCGTCTGGGCCGCCAGTATCACCATCAGCGGCGCCGCCAGCCCCGCCAGCTCCCACAGCTTGAGCGACAGCAGGGCCATGGCCAGGTAGATGGACAGCGAGGCATTGCCGAAGACGTCGATGGCCCGGTCGAATACCTGGAAGTGAAAGACATAGTCCAGCGTGTTGCGGATCAGGACGCCACCGGCCAGCGCCCAGACGAAGGTGGGCAGGGAGAACAGGGTGCCGGCGGTGAACTGCGTCATGAACTCGGCAAAGCCCAGGCAGCCCGCGAACAGGGCCAGTGTTTCTATGGCCGCGCTGGTGGTGATCAGGCGCGTCTGCTCGGGGTTCTCGAAGCCGCCGTGGCTTGCGCTTTCGCCCAGCGGGGGCTGTTTTTCGGGGGCGGCTGCGGGGTCATGCACGGCAAGCCTGCGGCGCGTGATCAGGGCCTTGGCCAGCGGGCCGCCGATCAGGCCGCCGATCACCAGTCCGAAGGTGGCACAGGCAATGCCCAGGGTGACCGCGCCCTGGATGCCGTATTCGCGCTCGAAAACCTGGCCCCAGGCACCTGCCGTGCCATGGCCGCCCGTCAGGGTGACGGAGCCTGCGATCAGCCCGAACAGCGGATCGAGCCCGAGCATCTTGGCCAGGCTCACGCCGACCAGATCCTGCAGGCTGATGAAGACGGCGACCACGGCCAGGAACAGCAGCAGCGAACGGCCGCCTTCGCGCAGCTTGGCGAAATTGGCGCTCAGCCCGATGGACGAGAAAAACACCAGCATGAAGGCCATCTGCAGCTCGCTGCTGAAGCTGAAGGTGCAGCCCAGGGTCTGGTTGAGCACGAACAGGGCGACGGCCACGACCAGGCCGCCGGCCACGGGCTCGGGGATGTTGAATTCGCGCAGCAGGCGCAGGTGCCGTACCAGCCATTTGCCCAGCAAAAGGACGAGGGCGGCGAAGATCAGGGTGTAGTAGGCGCTGAAAGTCAGGTGCATTGCTTCCGTTTTCCGGTGGGCGGGGCAAGGCAGCGCACCATACGATAGGCGGCATGCCGGGGGGCGATGTCAGGATAGCCACTGATTGCCAGGCCTGCTGAAAGTGCCCTTTGGTCGTGCCCTGCGTCAGTGCCCTGTCAGCTGGCTACGGGGCCGGGCCGCCTGTCCTCGACGGTGAAGCGGGCCAGCGTGTAGATGCGGCTGTCGGCTCGCATCGGGTTGGCCACGGCGCGCAGCTCGCTGGTCCAGCGCTCGGGCGTGATGTCGGCCAGCCCGTAGCCGCGTTCCTCGCAGCGTGCGTACAGCACCTGCGGGTTGTGGTCGACGATGGCATCGACCTTGGCCTGGGTGGTGCCGCTGCGCGAGGTGATGGAGGTGCTGCAGAACTCGCTGGCCACGACGGGATTGCGCCGCTCGGGCGCGGCCTCGGGGTCTGCGTGCACGGCACAGACATAGTTCTGGTGCAGGTCGCCGCCCAGCAGCACGCTGTTGCGCGGCGTGGGCTGGGCGCCCGGCGTGAGGTGGCGCACCAGGCGCTGGCGCGCGGCAGGGTAGCCGTCCCAGCTGTCCGTGGCCTGCGATCCCGAGGGCGGCCGGTGCGTGGACACCAGGGTGGGTTGGGCCAGGATGCTCCAGCGCGGTCCCTCGCTTGCGTGCTGGCGGGCATCTTCGGCCAGCTGGCGGTACAGCCACTGCTCCTGCGTCCAGCCCAGGAAGCTGCGCGCCGTATCCGACAGGGCTGCGCATTGCGCAGGGCGCACGCTGCCCTTGTCTGCCGCTCCCTCGGCGCGGCAGGCCTGGGCGCTGCGGTACTGGCGGCCGTCCAGAAAATGCAGCCGGGCCAGCCGGCCCCACTGCAGGCTGCGGTACAGCTGCAGCCCGCCGCCGCCATGCTGGGCGCCCGCGCCGGTCAGTGCGCTGGCGCGCAGCGGCATGTTCTCGTAGAAGGCCTGCCAGGCAGCCATGCGCCGGGCCAGGAAGCGCCCGGCATCGCCCTGGCCCTGGTCGCCGGCGTAGTTGTTCTCCACCTCATGGTCGTCCCAGCCCACGGACCAGTTGCACATGGCGTGCGCTGCCTGCAGCAGCGGGTCGCTCTTGTGCAGGGCGTAGCGGTCCCGGTAGTCCTGCAGGCTTTGCGCGGCCCGCAGGTTGTGGGTGCGGGCCAGGCCCAGCGTCATGGCGGGCGTGGCGTACTCGTAGATGTAGTCGCCCAGGAAGAGCACCAGGTCCGGCGCGTCCTGCACCACCTGGCGCCAGGCTGCGTAGTAGCCGTGCTCCCAGCGCTGGCAGGAGGCATAGGCCAGGCGCAGCCGCTGGGGCAGGCTGCCGGGCGCGGGCGCCGTGCGGCAGCGGCCCGTGCTGCTCACGGCCTGACCCAGCATGAAGCGGTAGTGGTACCAGCGGTCAGGCGCCAGCCCTCCCACCTGCACATGCACGCCGTGGCCCCATTCGGGCTGGGCCATGGCCTCGCCGCTGCGCACGATCTGGCGGAACAGCGGGTCGTGCGCCAGCTCCCAGCGGATCCTGAGCGCAGGCATGGCCGTGGTGTCGGTCTCGCCCAGCTGTGCAAGCGGCGGCGTGAGCCGCGTCCACAGCAGCACGTTGTCGGGTTCGGGGTCGCCGCTGGCCACGCCCAGCGTGAAGGGGTTGTGCGCAGGCCGCTCGCCCAGGCGGGCCCAGGCAGGCAACTGGCCCAGCGCCGTGGCCAGGCCCGCTGCGACCAGAAACTGGCGCCGCGGTGCAGGGACGGGGGCGCTGAAGGGCAGGGGCATGGCGGTTCGGGGGCAGGTGGCGCAAGAAAGCGGGGAGATACGGAGCGTGGCCTCGGTGGATCAAAGGCCGGCGCCTGCATTTCCAACTGGCTGCCATTGTGCGCCTGATGCCGTGGCAATGCTGTGCTTGCCGCGCTCCTTGGCCTGCAGCATGGCGGTATCCGCGCGGCGCAGCACGTCCATGCCGTTTTCGTGGCTTTGCAGCTGGGCCACGCCCGCACTGAAGCTCAATGGCCGGGGGGCCGGCTGGCCTGGCGTCTGCGAAGAGGCTGGCAAAGGCGTCTGCTCCAGCAACTGCAGCAGGCGCTGCAGCGCCTGGGCGCCCGCAGTCTCCGGTGTCTGGGGCAGCAGCAGCACGAAGGCCTGGCCCTCGTATCGGCCCACCACGTCCTCGGGACGCAGTCCCTGGCGTGCCAGCTGGGCCACATGGATGAGGGCGGCATCGCCCATGGCATGCCCCAGCTCGGCATTGAGGGCCTGCATGCCGTCCATGTCGAGCAGGGCAACGCTCAGCGGCTGGCCATGGCGCTGGGCGCGCGCCACCTCGCGGTCCAGCGCCTCGCTCACACCCAGGCGGTTGAGCTGGCCGGTCAGCGGATCGTGGCGTGCACGGCGCGCGGCCTCGTCCAGTTCCTGCTGCAGGGCCTCTATGCGCGCCTCGCAGGCATCGACATGGCTGCGCAGCGATTGCAGCTCTTCCTGGGCCACGCGGCTGCCGGCGGCCATGGTGCGGGTGGCCTCCAGCACCTGTTGCAGCAGCGGGGCGGCATCCTCCAGGCGCTGGATGCCGTCCAGCTGACGCGCGGCTTCCTCCATGCGGGCGCCCAGTGTTTCGTTGCTGCTCGTGATCTTTGCCAGATGCTGGACGAAGCCGCCCAGCATGTCCTTGAGCGCCTGCTGCGCGGCGGCCATGCCGTCCTGCAGCTGCATGCGCCGGTGGATCACGGTCTGCAGCTCGCGCCGCGCATCCACCAGGGGCGCGGGTGACAGCGGCGGCGTGATGGCCTGCTCGATGGCCGTGAGCTGCGGCACCAGCCAGCTGCCGTGCGTGGGGTCCTGGGCCAGATGCTGGATCAGGGTCTGCAGCAGCTCCTGCACCAGCTGCAGGACCTGGAGCTGGTCGGCAATGGAGAACGACAGCTGGTAGTGCTGGTCATGCAGGCGCCGCGCCAGGGCCTTGGCGTCCACGGGCGGTGCCTGCAGCTGTTCCATGAGCTGCTGATGCAGTTGCCGGGTCTTGGCTTCCTGGGTATTCAGCAGCGCAAAGAAGGCCTCGAAGCGCCGCGCCAGCTGCTGCGTCAGATCCTCGGGCAAAGCCTGCAGGGGCGGCGGCACGGGCAATTCCACGGGCCTGGCCTCATGGGTTGGCGGCTGCAGGGCCGCGTTGGCATAGGCGGTGATGACCTGCTGCAGGCCCTGCCAGTCGCTGCGTTCTATGGCGGCGCCCAACTGGTCGCGCAGGCGCTTCTGTCCGGGCGTCTGCGCAGGCAAAAGCGCATGGACGTGGCGCAGCGGCCCCTGGGGAAAGCTGGCGGGGCCGGGTTCGCCGGCTGCCTGCTCATAGAGGCGGGTGTAGTTTTCCGGGGTGGGCGGCAGGCGGTTCAGCGCCAGTTGCCGCAGGGTTTCGCGTGCCAGTTCGGAAGCGGAGCGCTCGGCCATGGGTGGGCAGTTGTTTCAGAATGCAATGCCCTCCAGTGTGGCATGGCCGGCGCCCGGTTCACTGCTCGTTGACCATGACCAGCTTGCCCTGGACCTGGCGCGATCCCATGCGTGCGTAGGCCGCGTGCAGCTCGGCCATGGGCATGGTGCGGTCGATCACGGGCTTGATCTTTCCCTGGCCGTACCACTGGGCCAGCTCCTGCATCATGGCCGCGTTGGCCTTGGGCTCGCGCCGGGAGAACTCGCCCCAGAAGACGCCCACCAGCGATGCGCCCTTGAGCAGCGGCAGGTTCAGCGGCAGGGCCGGGATGGGGCCTGCGGCAAAGCCCACGATCAGATAGCGGCCGCGCCAGGCGATGGAGCGGAAGGCAGGCTCGGCGAAGTCGCCGCCCACGGGGTCGTAGACCACGTCGGGGCCCTTGCCGTCGGTGGCCTCCTTGATGGCCGCGCGCAGGTCGCCCTGGCTGTAGTTGATGGTGGCATCGGCGCCCTGTGCCTTGCACAGCGCGCACTTTTCGTCGGTGGAGGCTGCCGCGATCACGCGTGCGCCTGCCGCCTTGGCGATCTGGATGGCGGCCGTGCCCACGCCGCCTGCCGCGCCCAGCACCAGCACGGTCTCGCCCTCGCGCAGCTGGCCACGGTCGATCAGCGCATGGTGCGAGGTGGCATAGGTCATGATGAAGGCCGCTGCATCGACGAAGCTGAATCCATCGGGCAGCGGCATGCACAGCGCGGCCGGTGCCAGCGTATGGGTGCCAAAGCCCCCGGTGCCCGACAGGCAGGCCACGCGCTGGCCCACGCTGAGGTGGCTCACGCCTTCGCCCACGGCCTGGACCACGCCCGCGTATTCCGAACCCGGCACGAACGGCAGCTCAGGCTTCATCTGGTACTTGTTCTGCACGATCAGCAGATCGGGAAAGTTCAGGCTGGCCGCCTTCACTTCGAGCAGTACCTGTCCAGGGCCCGGTGCGGGTGTGGGCAGCTGCGTCCACTGCAGTTGATCGACGCCCGTGGGCGTTGTGCAAAGCCAAGCGTGCATGGTGGTTGTCTCCTGTGATTGAATGCCTGGCCGATGATAGGAGTGTGGCGGGAATGCCTCCTGTCCCTCGGGCGACGAGACGCCCGCCTACAATCGCCCGCAATCCCTGCTGTATCCATGAAGATTCTCATTTGTAACGACGACGGCTACCAGGCGCCCGGCATCCAGGCCTTGTACGAGGCGCTGCGCACGGTGGCAGACGTCGAGGTGGTGGCGCCGGAGCACAACAACAGTGCCAAGTCCAACGCCCTGACGCTGAATGCACCGCTGTACGTGCACCAGGCCCACAACGGTTTCCGCTATGTCAACGGCACGCCGGCAGACTGCGTGCACATCGCCCTGACCGGCCTGCTGGGCTACCGGCCCGACCTGGTGGTCTCCGGCATCAACAACGGCGCCAACATGGGCGACGACACTATCTACTCGGGCACCGTCGGCGCGGCCATGGAGGGCTTTCTTTTCGGCATTCCCGCCATTGCCTTCTCCCAGGTGGACAAGGGCTGGTCCGAGATCGAGGCTGCCGCCGCCGCCGCGCGCCAGCTGGTCATGGACATGCAGTCGCAGGAACTGATCGGCCTGTCGCCCTGGCTGCTCAACGTGAACATTCCCAACATGCCGCTGTCCGCGCTCAAGCCGCTCAAGCTGTGCCGGCTGGGCCGCCGCCATGCGGCCGAGCGCGTCATCACCCAGGAGAGCCCGCGCGGCGAAATGATGTATTGGATAGGCAGCGCAGGCGCGGCCATGGATGACTCGGAGGGCACGGACTTCCACGCCACGTCCCACGGCCACATGTCTGTCACGCCGCTGAAGGTGGACCTGACCGACCATGACAACCTGGGCTACTGGGCGCAGACGGCGGCCAGGCTGGCATCGGCCAGTCAGGCCGTGCTGCCTGCCCAGGGCGGGGCGGTGCAACCGTGAGCGAGCGCCGTCCCGGAGTTCCCTCGTGGGTGGCGCGCTCGGTGCAGAACCCTGCGCCGGCCTCGCGCGCGGTGCCCGCGCGCTCCGCGCTGGCCACCGCCGCCGCCCGTGCCCCGCAACAGCCCTCGGGCATCGGCATGGATTCGGCCGCCGTGCGCGCGCGCATGGTGCAACGGCTGGCCGCCACCGGCATCCAGTCGCCGGCCGTGCTCGCTGCCATGGGAGCGGTGGAGCGCCACCGCTTCGTGGACAGCGCCCTGGTCAACCAGGCCTATGAGGACACCAGCCTGCCCATCGGTCTGGGCCAGACGATCTCCAAGCCCAGCGTGGTCGCCCGCATGACCGAGCTGCTGCTGGGTTCGGAGGCCGCGAAGTCGGGCCTGGGCCGCGTGCTGGAGATCGGCACCGGCTGCGGCTACCAGGCGGCCGTGCTGGCGCGCGTGGCACGCGAGGTCTATTCGATCGAGCGCCTGCGCGGCCTGCACGAGAAAGCGCGCAGCAACCTGCGGCCCTGGCGCCTGACCAATGTCCATCTGATCTTTGGAGACGGCATGGAAGGCTATGGCAGCGGCGCGCCGTACGCGGGCATCATCTCGGCCGCCGGCGGCGAGAGCATGCCCTCGGCCTGGTGCGACCAGCTGGCCGTGGGCGGGCGGCTTGTCGCGCCCATGGTGGTTACGGGGGGTAAGCAGGCACTGCTGGTGATTGACAAGAGTTCACACGGGTTTACGCAATCGATTTTGGAGGCCGTGAACTTTGTCCCCCTAAAATCGGGCATCGCCTAGAAGGGAATAACTTATGTTGGTATCGCGAAGTCTTGGGGCTTGGGGAACGGTGGTGCTGGCCGGCATGGTTCTGGCAGGCTGCACATCCCAAGTGAACAGGGCTCCCGTGGAGGACCGCGGAACATCCACCTCCACTTCCACCTCTTCCTCGCCATCGGCGGCCGTCAAGCCGCTGCCCGGCGTCGAGAACGCCGGCAAGCCCGGCTACTACACCATCAAGCCGGGTGACACGCTGATCCGCATCGGCCTGGAGACCGGCCAGAGCTGGAAGGACATCGCGCGCTGGAACAATCTGGAGAACCCCAACCTGATCGAAGTCGGTCAGGTGGTTCGCGTCGTGCCGCCGACCAGCTCGTCCATGGCAAGTTCGGACAGCGGCAGCACACGTTCTTCGTCGTCGTCCTCGTCCTCCTCTTCCACGCCCAGCGGCTCGCCGGTGGTGGCAACGCCGTTGCCGCCCGTGGCATCCTCGGCATCGTCTGGCAGCTCCACCGCAACGCCTGCACCCGCGCCGACCCCGGCACCGGCTCCTGCACCCGCAGCCGGCAAGGGCGCCGACGATGTGGACTTCATCTGGCCTGCCTCGGGCAGCCTGATTGCCGGCTTCGACGAGGCGCGCAACAAGGGCTATGACATCGCAGGCAAGGCCGGCGACCCCGTGATGGCCGCTGCCGATGGCCGCGTGGTCTATGCCGGCGCCGGCCTGCGTGGCTATGGCAACCTGATCATCCTCAAGCACAACAACACCTACCTCACGGCCTACGCGCACAACCAGACGCTGTTGGTCAAGGAGGACCAGACCGTGCGCAAGGGCCAGAAGATTGCCGAGATGGGCAGCACCGACGCCGACCGCGTGAAGCTGCACTTCGAGGTGCGTCGCCAGGGCAAGCCTGTCGATCCTTCGCGCTACCTGCCTTCGCGCTGATGAGCCGCAGCACCAGGCAAACCGGACAAGCCCCTGCCCCGCAGGGGCTTGTTTCTTCTGCGCCCGGCGAACCGCTGCCGGAATCGGTCGAGGACCAGGACGAGGCCGACGCCGAAGGTGGCGAGGTCGAGGCCGCCGCCGAGCTGCGCGAAATCACCGTGCCGCCCGCCCAGCACGGCCTGCGCGCCGACAAGGTGCTGGCCGAATGCGTGGCCGAGTTCTCGCGCAGCTATCTGCAGCAGCTGCTTGCGCAGGGCGCGGTCACCCTCAACGGGCGTGTGCTGGGCAAGCCTTCCGCCAAGGTCGCGGCGGGCGACCGCATGGTGCTGGAGATGCGGCCCACGCAGCAGAGCATGGCCTTCCAGCCCGAGGACATGGCGCTGGACGTGGTGCATGAGGACGAGCACCTGCTGGTCGTCAACAAGCCGGCTGGCCTGGTCGTGCACCCGGCGCCCGGCAACTGGACGGGAACCCTGCTCAACGGCCTGCTGGGGCGCGACCCCAAGGCGCGCGAGGTGCCGCGCGCCGGCATCGTCCACCGCCTGGACAAGGACACCAGCGGCCTCATGGTCGTGGCGCGCAGCCGCGCCGCCATGGATGCGCTGGTGGCCATGATCGCCGCACGCGATGTCAGCCGGCAGTACCTGGCGCTGGCCCACAAGGCCTGGGGCCCGCGCAAGCACCGCGAGGTCGATGCGCCCATCGGCCGCGATCCGCGCAACCGCCTGCGCATGGCCGTGGTCGACCTGGCCCAGCATGCGGGCAAGACCGCGCGCACCGACATCGACCTGCTGGCCGGCAACGACGAAGTCAGCCTGGTGCGCTGCACGCTGCATACGGGCCGCACCCACCAGATCCGCGTGCACATGGCCTCTCTGGGTCATCCGCTGGTGGCCGATGCCGTCTACGGCGGCAAGGACGCTGGCGGCATGACGCGCCAGGCCCTGCACGCCTTCCGGCTGGCCTTCACCCATCCCATGACGGGCCAGGCCCTGGTGCTGCATGCGCCGCTGCCCGCCGACATGGCGCAGGCGCTGGAAAATTGGGGGCTGAGCTACAATCCCGCCGAAAGCCTCTGACCATCTCTCGCATGGCATCTGTGGAGCGCTTGCTTCCTCTTCTTTGATTCGGCGCACCCTGGCTGCCACCCCTGGTGGCACGCGCGCCTTTGTTCCCGAGACGCTGAGCCATGAATACGGTAGATGCCAAGCGGGTCCTGGAAACTGCATTGATCTGCGCGCCGCAGCCTGTCACGCTGCGTGAGCTGCGCTCGCTGTTCGATGACGTGCTGGGCTCCGACACGCTGAAGGACCTGCTGCTGGACCTGCAGAAGGACTGGGCGCAAAAGGGCGTGGAGCTGGTGCAGGTGGCGTCCGGGTGGCGCTTCCAGAGCCGGCCCGAGATGCGGGTGTACCTGGACCGGCTGCATCCCGAAAAGCCGCCACGCTACACCCGTGCGACCCTGGAGACGCTGGCCATCATCGCCTACCGTCAGCCGGTGACGCGCGGTGATATCGAGGACATACGCGGTGTGACGGTCAACAGCCTGCTGATCAAGCAACTGGAAGACCGGGGCTGGATCGAGGTGATTGGCCACCGGGAAACCGTGGGCCGGCCCTCTTTGTTTGCCACCACGCGCCAGTTTCTGGACGACCTGGGCCTGCAGTCGCTGGACCAGTTGCCCATGCTTGAGGAGCCCGAATCCCAGCAAAGCCTGTTCAAGGCGCTGGAGGAGTCGGGCGAGCCTGAGGTGCAAGAGAGTGCGCCAGCCGGTGACGCCCCGCCGACCGAAGGCTGGGGTCCCGACGAAGTGCCGCCGGTCATCGGCGAGCAGGACGTGGGCGAGGAATTGCTGGATCAGGTGCCGTTGCAGGCCGATGAGACGGAGCTGCCGGAGCTGGTCGAGGACGGTGAGGACGACGCCCTTGCCGCTCTCTTGCCAGAGGCGCCCTCGGGCGAGGCTGAGACACCGGATGGGACAGATGCCGCGAGCGCCGCAGAAGCTGCGCAGACCGCAGACACAGCGGAAAAAGCGGACACCGCGGATACGACAGACACAACGGATACGGACGGCGCTGCACTGCAGGCCGAAGAAGGAAAGCCATGACGGGTAGTGATATCTCCAAGGACCAGGACGCCCAGCCGGCGTCCGACGAGGCTGGCGCACAGCGCAAGGCCCGCCCCGCGCGCTCGCGCGCTCCCAAGGCCGAGTCCCGGCCTGGCGCCAGGCCTGCGCGCAAGCCGCGCCCGGCCGCCGAGGCGGTGCCTGCCGAAGACACCGTGCAGGAGCTGGTGACGGCTGATGCATCAGAGTCAAGCGACTCAGGGTCTGCCGAAGGCTACGGTTTTGCGGACGTCATCTCGGGCGAGCTCGACGCCGCCGAAGAGCGCGACGATGCCGCGCCTGCCAAGCGCGTGCTGCTGCCCCAGGTCGATTCGCCCAAGCTGCACAAGGTGCTGGCCCAGGCCGGGCTGGGATCGCGCCTTGAAATGGAGCAGCTCATTCTTGAAGGCCGCATCTCGGTCAACAACGAGCCTGCCCACGTGGGCCAGCGCATCCAGTTCGGCGACCAGATCAAGGTCAACGGCCAGCCCATCCGCTTTCGCATCGATCCGCCGCCGGCGCGTGTCATCGCCTATCACAAGCCCGTGGGCGAAGTCGTCACGCACGACGATCCCCAGAACCGCCCCACGGTGTTCCGCAAGCTGCCGCGCCTGCAGCATGGCAAATGGCAGTCCGTTGGCCGCCTGGACCTGAACACCGAAGGCCTGCTGCTGTTCACCAGCTCGGGCGAGCTGGCCAACTCCCTGATGCACCCGCGCTTCGGCCTGGAGCGCGAGTACGCGGCCCGCGTGCTGGGCGCGCTCAGCAAGGAAGAAAAGCAGCGCCTGACCGATGGCGTGCAGCTGGAAGACGGCGTGGCCGCCTTCGGCTCCATCGAGGATGGCGGCGGCGAAGGTGCCAACTGCTGGTACCGCGTGACCATTTCCGAAGGCCGCAACCGCGAAGTGCGCCGCATGTTCGAGGCGGTGGGCCATGCCGTGAGCCGGCTGATCCGCATCCGCTATGGCGCCATGGTGCTTCCGCGCGGCCTCAAGCGCGGCGCCTGGGTGGAGCTGGACCAGGCCGACATCCAGTCCCTGGCCTCCGCGGCAGGCATGCAGGCGCGTGCGCCTGCTGCACCCAAGCCTCCGGCCGGAGGCCGCCGTGGTGGCCCGGCCGACCGCAACACCGTCCGCCGCGAAGGCGGCGGCCGCTATTTCGACGGCAATCGCCCGGCACCCAATGCCATGCTGGACGGCCCGCGTGCCAAGCCCGCTCCCAAGGGGGGCAAGGCGGAGGGCGGCCAGGGCAGAGGGCAGGGCGGTGCAGGCGGGCGTGGCAAGACAGGCGGCAGCCAGCAGCCCGATCCGATGCGTACATCGGTGGGCTACATCGGCTCCGACAGCCTGTCGCGTGCACGCCAGAACGCCAAGCGCAAGCCGGGAGGGCGCCGCTGAAATACGGCGGTCAGCCTCCCCTTTGGCAGCACCATGTCATCAAGGACTTTGATGGCACAGCTAGAATCAACGGTTTTGTCCAATTGACAAAAATCCATAGTAACCCTGATTAGGAACCATTCAAATGGCCATCGAACGCACTCTTTCCATCATCAAGCCCGACGCCGTTGCCAAGAACGTGATCGGCCAGATCTACGCTCGCTTCGAGGCCGCCGGCCTGAAGGTCATCGCCGCCAAGATGGTGCACCTGTCGCGCGGCGAAGCCGAGCAGTTCTACGGCGTCCACAAGGAGCGTCCCTTCTTCAAGGACCTGGTGGACTTCATGATCTCCGGCCCCGTGATGATCCAGGCCCTGGAAGGCGAGAACGCCATCCTGAAGAACCGTGAACTGATGGGCGCCACCGACCCCAAGAAGGCTGAGAAGGGCACGATCCGCGCCGACTTCGCCGACAGCATCGACGCCAACGCCGTGCACGGCTCTGACGCCGCTGAAACTGCAGCCGTGGAAGTGGCATTCTTCTTCCCCGGCATGAACGTCTACTCGCGCTGATCCCCGCGTCTTCCGCGGCCGTCATGGTCTGTCCGGTGCAGGCCATGCCTGCCGCGGAAGAGCCGAGAGCGGCGTGGCACCGGCCTGCCGACATGAATACCAATTTGCTAGATTTTGATCTCGACGGACTGGCCGCTTATTGCGAACAGCTCGGCGAGAAGCGTTTCCGCGCAACGCAGCTGTTTCGCTGGATCCACCAGCGAGGCGCCAGCGATTTCGACCAGATGAGCGATCTGGCCAAGTCCCTGCGCGAAAAGCTCAAGGCGCGTGCCCACATCACGGCCCTGCCGGTTCTGACCGAGCATGTGTCTGCCGACGGAACGGTCAAGTGGCTGTTCGACGTGGGGGGCGGCAATGCCGTCGAATCCGTTTTCATTCCCGAAGATGACCGGGGCACGCTGTGCGTGTCGTCCCAGGCCGGCTGTGCCGTGGGCTGCCGCTTCTGCTCCACGGGTCACCAGGGCTTCAGCCGCAACCTCAGCACGGGCGAGATCCTGGCCCAGCTCTGGTATGCCGAGCATGCGCTGCGCAAGCGCCTGGGCACGGGTGGCGAGCGCGTCATCTCCAACGTGGTGATGATGGGCATGGGCGAGCCGCTGCAGAACTACACGGCCCTGGTGCCGGCGCTGCGCGTGATGCTGGATGACCATGGCTACGGCCTCTCGCGCCGCCGCGTGACCGTGTCCACCTCGGGCGTGGTCCCGATGATCGACAGGCTGTCGCAGGACTGCGCCGTGGCCATGGCCGTGTCGCTGCATGCGCCCAACGACGAGCTGCGCGACCCGCTGGTGCCGCTGAACCGCAAGTACCCCATCCACGAGCTGCTCGATGCCTGCGAGCGCTACCTGGAGTTCGCGCCGCGCGATTTCATCACGTTCGAATATTGCATGCTCGATGGCGTCAATGATCAGCCTGAGCATGCGCGCCAACTGATAGAGTTGGTCCGCGCACGTGGCGACGGCCGCAGCTGGTGCAAGTTCAACCTGATTCCGTTCAACCCCTTCCCGGCCTCGGGCCTGCTGCGTTCACCTGCAGCGCGGGTGACGGAGTTCGCCAGCCTGTTGAGCAATGCCGGCATTGTGACCACGGTGCGCAAGACACGTGGCGACGACATCGACGCAGCCTGCGGACAGCTGGCTGGCGATGTCAAGGACCGCACGCGCGCTGCCGAGCGCATGGCAAAGCAGCGCACCATTGTTCTCAAGCAGATGCCTTGAGAGGACCTACGGAACAAAGGGACAGTTCATGAAGTCAGTGGCTCGGCGGCTGCGATCGGGGGGTATCGGTGGATGCATGCGCTGGGCAGTGCCGGTGCTGGTCCTTGCCTTGGCCGGTTGCGCCGGCAAGCAACCTTTGGTGCCTTCGGCGAATTCAGGCTCCGGCAATGCTTCGTCCGTCTCCAATGCCTCGATGGCCTCGGCCGCCGAGGTCGATCCCCGTCGCCGCGCGGCCATTCGCCTGGAGCTGGCGGCTTCCTACTTCCAGGCCGGCCGCATCGATGTGGCCCTGGAAGAGGTAAACCAGGCGCTGGCCTCCGACCCCGGTTCCGCCGATGGCTATGGACTGCTGGCCCTGATCTACATGCGCAACCAGGACTGGGACCAGGCCGATGCCAGCCTGCGCAAGGCCATGTCGCTGCGCCCCCAGGACGGTGACCTGCAGCACAACTACGGATGGCTGCTGTGCCAGCGCAAGCAGTATGTGCAGGCCCAGGAATGGCTGGACAAGGCACTGGCCCAGCCCGGCTACCTGGAGCGTCCCAAGACATGGATGGCCAAGGGGCTGTGCCTGCAGCAGGCCGGTCTGCTGGTCGAGGCCCAGCAGGCGCTGCTCAAGGGCTATGAACTCGATGCCGCCAACCCGGTGATAGCCTATCACCTGAGCAATGTGATGCTGCAGGGGGGCGACGCCAAGAGGGCGCAGTTCTATATCCGCCGCCTCAACAGCAGCCCCCAGTCCAACGCGGAAAGCCTGTGGCTGGGCATCAAGATAGAGAGGGCGCTGCAGCAATCTGCAGCGATGCGGCAGCTGGCCGACCAGCTGCACCAGCGCTTCCCGGAGTCCCGCCAATGGCTGGCCTACGAGCGTGGAGCATTCAATGAGTGAGGTGTTGGCGGTGCATGACGAAGCAGGTACGCAAGGCGAGAACGCCAAAACTTCCATGACGGCGGGCACGCTGCTGCGCCAGGCGCGCGAGGCGGCAGGCCTGTCGCTGGCCGGACTGGCGGCGGCGCTCAAGGTGCCGGCCCCCAAGCTGGAGGCCCTGGAGGCGGATGACTATGCCGCCTTCCAGGACCATGTCTTCATGCGGGCCCTGGCACAAAGCGTCTGCCGCACGCTGCGCGTGGACTCGGCCTCGGTGCTGGCCCTGCTGCCGCGCACCCAGCTCAAGAGCCTGGCCGATGATCGCGGCAGCATCAATGCCACGTTCAAGGAGCGCTCCTTCAAGGCCACCGGAACACCGCTGGGCCGCGAAAACGGTTCGCGCAAGGTCGCCATCATCGTGCTGCTGCTGCTGGCGGCCGCCGCCGCCGTGTACTTCCTGCCCAAGCACGAAGGCGATGCCGAGGAGCCGCAGGCCGGCTCTTCCGACGCCGCTGCCCTGGTGTCGCCGGCCGCAACCGTGTCCGAGCCCGTGGCTGCCCAGGAGCCTGTGGCGCCCGCAGTGACAGCGCCAGCCTCCGAAGGGGCGGCGCCTGCAGCACCTGCACCTGCAGCGCCTGCAACAACGCCAGCCGTCCAGGCGCCTGCAGCAGCGGCTCCCGCAGCCGGCGTGCCTGGCGATGTGCCCGCCGATGCCGCAGCGGCGACTCCTGCAACCCAGGCCGCGCAAACGCCTGGTGGCGTGCTGGTCATGAAGGCCAGCGCACAATCGTGGGTGCAGGTCAAGGATGCCAACGGCCGCGTGGTGCTGCAAAAGACGCTGGCGGCAGGTGAGTCGGTTGGCGCTGAAGGTGCGCTGCCGCTGTCTGTCATCGTCGGCAATGCCAGCGGCACCGAAGTGCGCGTCCGTGGTGAGCTGCTGGAAGTGGCCAAGACCACCCGTGACAACGTGGCCCGCTTTGAGGTGAAGTGACCGTGCAAGATTTCCTATCCACGCAGCAGCCGATAGCGATTGCCTCGCCGCTGCCGCGCAAGTCCCGCCAGGCCCGCGTGGTCTGGCGCAACAATGTCGTCACCGTGGGCGGCGATGCGCCTGTGCGCGTGCAGTCCATGACCAACACCGACACGGTGGACGCGGTCGAGACGGCCATACAGGTGCGCCAGCTGGCCCAGGCCGGCTCGGAGATGGTGCGCATCACCGTCAACACGCCCGAGGCAGCCGCTGCCGTGCCCTACATCCGCGAGCAGCTCGACCGCATGGGCGAGTACGTGCCTCTGGTGGGCGACTTCCACTACAACGGCCACCGCCTGCTCACCGAATACCCGGCCTGCGCTGAGGCGCTGTCCAAGTACCGCATCAACCCCGGCAACGTCGGCAAGGGCGAGAAAAAGGACAAGCAGTTCGGCCAGATGATCGAGGCGGCAGCCCGCTATGACAAGGCCGTGCGCATCGGTGTCAACTGGGGTTCGCTGGACCAGGAGCTGATGGCGCGCCTTATGGACGAGAACTCGCGCCGAGCCCAGCCCTGGGATACGCGCCAGGTCATGTTCGAGGCGCTGATCTCCTCGGCCGTCGATTCCGCGCGCCTGGCCGAGTCCATGGGGCTGAACGGCGACAACATCATCCTGTCGTGCAAGGTCAGCGGCGTGCAGGACCTGATCTCGGTCTACCGGGCCCTTGCGCAGCGCTGCGACTATGCGCTGCACCTGGGCCTGACCGAGGCCGGCATGGGCACCAAGGGCACGGTGGCCTCGGCCGCCGCGCTGTCCGTGCTGCTGCAGGAAGGCATTGGCGACACCATCCGCGTCTCGCTCACGCCCCAGCCCGGCGAGGCGCGCACGCAGGAAGTGGTGGTTGCCTCCGAAATCCTGCAGGCCCTGGGCCTGCGCGTTTTCGTGCCCAGCGTCACGGCCTGCCCTGGCTGCGGCCGCACCACCAGCACCACCTTCCAGGAGCTGGCCAAGCGCATCGACGACTACCTGCGCGGCCAGATGCCGCTGTGGCGCATGAAGTACCCCGGCGTCGAGGCCATGAAGGTGGCCGTGATGGGCTGCATCGTCAACGGCCCTGGCGAGAGCAAGCACGCCAATATCGGCATCAGCCTGCCCGGGACGGGCGAGGCGCCCGCTGCCCCCGTCTACATTGACGGCGAGAAGGCGTTGACGCTGCGCGGCGAGCGCATTGCCGAGGAATTCCAGACCCTGGTCGAAGACTATGTGGCGCGCACCTATGGCGCCACCGCTGCCGCACCCGCCTGAGCGGCTGCGCCAGGCATTGCAGTTATTGCAAAATAGATAGCACACCACGCTTTGTTTCATGGGGTCTCACGCGGGATGCGCGTGGGAGCATGGAGCGCAAAAGGCGGGGTCCGCTCCTGTTTCCGAGCATTCATCGAACGAGAACAACGTGGCCAAACCCGAAAAACTCTCCGCCGTCAAAGGCATGAACGACATTCTTCCCGCCGAGTCCGCTCGCTGGGAATGGCTGGAGGCGCAGGTGCGCGAGCTGATGGCGCGCTTTGCCTACCGCAACGTGCGCACGCCCATCGTCGAGCACACGCAACTGTTCGTGCGCGGCATCGGCGAGGTGACGGACATCGTCGAAAAGGAGATGTACTCCTTCGAGGACAAGCTCAATGGCGAGCGCCTGACGCTGCGCCCAGAAGGCACGGCGAGCCTGGTGCGCGCCACCATCGAAAACAACCTGCTGTACGACGGCGGCAAGCGCATGTGGTACATGGGTCCCATGTTCCGCCACGAGCGCCCGCAGCGCGGCCGCTACCGCCAGTTCCACCAGATCGGAGCCGAGGCCCTGGGCTTTGCCGGCCCCGATGTCGATGCCGAGCTCATTTTGCTGGCCGTCTCCCTGTGGAAGCAGCTGGGCCTGACGCAGTGGCGCCTGGAAATCAACAGCCTGGGCCAGCCCGAGGAGCGCCAGGCCCACCGCCAGGCCCTGATCGCCTACCTGGAGCAGCACCAGGACGTGATGGACGAGGAGGCCAGGCGCCGCATGTACAGCAACCCGCTGCGCGTGCTGGACACCAAGAATCCCGCCATGCAGGCCATGGTCAACGGCGCGCCGCGCCTGCTGGACTTCCTGGGCGAGGGCTCGCTGGCCCACTTCGACGGACTCAAGGCCATCCTGGACGCCAATGGCGTGCCCTGGACCGTGAATCCGCGCCTGGTGCGCGGCCTGGACTACTACAACCTCACGGTGTTCGAGTTCATCACCGACATGCTGGGTGCGCAGGGCACCATCTGCGCCGGCGGCCGCTACGACTACCTGATCGAACAGGTGGGCGGCAAGAGCGCGCCGGCCGTGGGCTGGGCGCTGGGCGTGGAGCGCGTGCTGGAGCTCGTCAAGGAGCTGGGCGCCGACATCCCCGCGCCCATGCTGCATGCCTACGCCATCGTTCCCGACGTGTCGGCCATGCCCGTGGCCCTGCGCACCCTGCAGCAGCTGCGCGAGGCCGGCGTGCGCGTGCAGATGCATGCGGCCAGCGCCGAAGGCCTGGGCAGCATGAAGTCGCAGTTCAAGAAGGCCGATGCCAGTGGCGCGCATTTCGCATTGATCTTCGGCTCCGACGAGCTGCAGCAGGGCCTGGTCACCGTCAAGTCGCTGCGCGACGGCACGGGCCAGCAGGTGCAGCAAGCCCTGGCCGATGCGGCCCAATGGGCTGCCACCCTACAATCGGCGGTTTGACCGTCATCCGCAGCTTTCCAGGCCACCGCTCCAGCGGCGTCCTCCATACACAAGGCGACACAGGCGATTCATGGCAAACCATTTCGATCTCGAAGAACAAGAGCAGATAGAGCAGCTCAAGCATTTCTGGAATACCTGGGGCACGTTGATCACGGGTGTGCTCGTGGTCATCTTTGTCGGCTTTGCCGGCTGGAATGGCTACCAGTACTGGGAAAAGCGCCAGGCCACCCAGGCTGCCGCTCTGGCGCATGCCGTCGATGTGGCGCTGTCAGGCAAGGATGCGGCGCGCGCCGGCCAGGCCTTTGCCGATCTCAAGGACAAGTACGCCGGCACCACGCAGGCAGCCCAGGCCGGCCTGCTGCTGGCCAAGGCTGCAGTGGACGAAGGCAGGCTCGATGATGCCAAGGCAGCCCTGACCTGGGTGGCCGACAAGGGCGACGAAGGCTACAAGGCCCTGGCCAAGCTGCGCCTGAGCGCCGTGCTGGAGCAGCAAAAGCAGTACGACGAAGCCCTGAAGGCGCTGGATGGCAGCATGCCCGAATCCTTCGCCGGCATCGTGGCCGACCGCCGCGGTGACATTCTTGCGGCCCAGGGCAAGACGGCCGAGGCCATCAACGCCTACCAGCGCGCCCATGCGCTCCTGGACAAGGGCGTGGACTACGGACGCCTGATCGAATTCAAGCTCAACGCCCTGGGCGCCACGCCCACCGTGCTGGCACAGGCCAAGACTTCGACCTCGGAGAAGCAACCTTGAAAACTTCGGCAGATCAACTGATGGCAATCTCGCGCCCGCGTGGCGTTGCGCGCTGGATGGCTCTGGGCCTGCTGGCCGGTGCCCTGGGCGGCTGCTCCACGGTCTCCTCGTGGTTCAGCAGCGACACCAAGCCCAAGCCCAAGGAACTGGGGGCCAACCCCGGCCTGCTGGCAGTGCACCAGGCCTGGACGGCCAAGCTGGGCGCCGAAGTGCCGCTGGCCACCGACATCCATGTGCAGGGTGACACGCTGCTGATCGCGGCCAAGGACGGCAGCGTCACGGCCCTCGATGCGCGCAATGGCAGCCAGCTGTCGCGCTTCACCGTTGGCGAGCCGCTGACTGCCGGCGTGGGTGGCGACGCCCAGCGCCAGGCCGTGCTCACGCGCAGCAACCAGGTCATCGTCTACTCGCAAGGCAAGCAGCTGTGGAAGCAGCCGCTGCCCGCAGCCGCCTACACGCCGCCGCTGGTGGCGGGAGGCCGCGTCTTCGTGCTGGCGGCCGACCGCTCGCTGGCCGCATTCGATGCCGCCAATGGCCGCAAGCTGTGGACCGCGCAGCGCCCTGGCGAACCGCTGGTGCTGCGCCAGCCCGGCGTTCTGATCGCCGTGGGCAACACCCTGGTGGCCGGCCTGTCGGGCCGCATGGTGGGCATCGATCCCGACACGGGTGCCGTGCGCTGGGAGGCCCCGCTGGCCAGCCCGCGCGGCACCAATGACGTGGAGCGCCTGGTGGACCTCGTCGGCCGCGTCAGCCGTGTCGGCGACAGCGTCTGCGCGCGCGCCTTCCAGGCTGCCGTGGGCTGTGTGGATACGCAAAATGCATCGGTGCGCTGGACCCAGCCGTCCAAGGGTGCCGACGGCATCGACGGCGATGGCGAAACCGTGTTCGGCGCCGAAAGCAATGGCACCGTCCAGGCCTGGCGCCGCGGCGACGGCTCGCGCGTGTGGTCCATCGACCAGTTGCAGCACCGCCGCCTGACGGCGCCGTTGATGCTGGGCCGTTCGGTGGTGTTTGGTGATGACTATGGTGTGGTGCACCTGCTGTCCAAGACGGACGGACAGGCGCTGGCACGATTGAAGACGGACGACTCCGGTGTGGCCTCGCCCCCGGTATCGGCTGCCAATACGCTGGTGGTGGTAAGCCGCAGCGGAACTGTGTACGGCTTCCGGCCGGATTGATAGGTATTTTCGGGAATGAAGCCAGTTATTGCCCTGGTAGGGCGACCCAATGTGGGCAAATCGACGCTGTTCAATCGGCTGACCAAGTCGAGGGATGCAATCGTCGCGGATTTCGCGGGCCTCACGCGTGACCGCCACTATGGACAGGGCCGCCAGGGCAAGCACGAATACATCGTGATCGACACCGGCGGCTTCGAGCCTGATGCATCCAGCGGCATCTTCAAGGAGATGGCGCGCCAGACGCAGCAGGCCGTGGCCGAGGCAGACGTCGTGGTCTTCGTCGTCGATGCGCGCCTGGGCATGTCTGCCCAGGACCATGACATCGCCAAGTACCTGCGCCGCCTGGGCAAGCCCTGCGTGCTCGTGGCCAACAAGGCCGAGGGCATGAAGGAAGGCGTGCAGCTGACCGAGTTCTACGAACTGGGCCTGGGCGAAGTGCTGCCGGTTTCCGCCGCGCACGGACAGGGTGTGCGCGGCCTGGTCGACCTGGCCCTGGGCCAGCTCAACCTGCCCGAACCCGAGGAAGACGACCCCTTCGACGATGTGGCCCAGAAGCCCATCCGCCTCACCGTGGCCGGCCGCCCCAACGTCGGCAAGTCCACGCTGATCAACACCTGGCTGGGCGAGGAGCGACTGGTCGCCTTCGACATGCCGGGCACCACGCGCGATGCCATCTCCGTGCCCTTCGAGCGCGCCGGCCAGAAGTTCGAACTCATCGACACGGCAGGCCTGCGCCGCAAGGGGCGGGTGTTCGAGGCCATCGAGAAGTTCTCCGTCGTCAAGACGCTGCAGGCCATCGAGAGCGCCAACGTCGTGCTGCTGCTCATCGATGCCACGCAGGGCGTGACCGACCAGGATGCGCACATTGCCGGCTACGTGCTGGAAAGCGGCCGCGCCGTGGTGCTGGCCGTGAACAAATGGGATGCGGTGGACGACTACCAGCGCCAGATGCTGGAGCGCTCGATCGAGACGCGCCTGTCCTTCCTGAAGTTCGCTCCCATGCACTTCATCTCGGCCGAAAAGCGCCAGGGCCTGGGTCCGCTGTGGAACTCCATCATCCAGGCGCACAAGGCAGCCACCTGCAAGATGCCCACGCCGGTGCTCACGCGCCTGCTGATGGAAGCCGTGCAGTTCCAGACGCCCAAGAAGACAGGCATCTACCGACCCAAGATGCGTTACGCGCACCAGGGCGGCATGAACCCGCCGGTTATCGTCATACACGGCAATTCGCTCGAGCATGTGACGGAGGCCTACAAGCGCTTCCTCGAAGGGCGGTTCCGCAAGGAATTCAATTTGGTCGGCACGCCGTTGCGGATCGAGTTGAAAACCTCTCATAATCCTTTCGCCGACAAGGACAAATAACAAGCCACGGAATTTGGGGAAAACCCTTGTGCAGACAGGGGGCCCAAAACACTGTGGTAAGGTGTCGGTTTACAACAACACTCTTCGAACACGGAGAATATCGTGAGCAACAAAGGCCAACTCCTCCAAGACCCGTTCCTGAACGCGCTGCGCCGCGAACATGTGCCGGTGTCCATCTACCTCGTCAACGGCATCAAGCTGCAAGGCCAGATCGAATCCTTCGACCAGTACGTGGTTCTGCTTCGCAACACCGTCACCCAGATGGTTTACAAGCACGCCATCTCCACCATTGTTCCCGGCCGCGCCGTGAACTTCTCCACGGCCGAAGCTGCCGGCAGCGACGCCAGCGCTTGAGCTCGCTGCGCCCTGATGCCTCCCCGCACAGCCGGGGAGCTTCCTCACCCTTCGGGAGAGGTTTTTCTTGAGTTCTGAATCTTTTGACCGGTCCACGCCAACGCCAGTGCTGCTGGTGGGCGTGGATTTCGGCTTTCCCCATTTCGATGGCGAGTTGGAAGAGCTGGGCCTGCTGGCCGGCACGGCCGGCCTGCGTCCCGTTGCACGCCTGACCTGCAAGCGCAAGGTGCCCGATGCGGCGCTGTTCGTGGGCAGCGGCAAGGCCGACGAAATCCGCATGCTCGCCCAGATGCACGGTGCCCAGGAAGTGCTGTTCGACCAGGCCCTGAGCCCGGCCCAGCAGCGCAATCTGGAGCGCCATCTGCAGATGCCGGTCAACGACCGCACCCTGTTGATCCTGGAGATCTTCGCCCAGCGCGCCCGCAGCCATGAAGGCAAGCTGCAGGTGGAGCTGGCGCGCCTGCAATACGTGGCCACGCGCCTCGTGCGCCGCTGGACCCACCTGGAGCGCCAGATGGGCGGCATCGGCGGGCGCGGCGGCCCTGGCGAAAAGCAGATCGAGCTGGATCGCCGCATGATCGACGAATCGATCAAGCGCACCAAGGAACGGCTGCTGAAGGTCAAGAAGCAACGCGCCACGCAGCGCCGCCGGCGCGAGCGCCATGGCATCTTCAATATCTCTCTGGTTGGCTACACCAACGCCGGCAAGTCCACGCTGTTCAATGCGCTGGTGAAGGCGCGGGCCTATGCGGCCGACCAGTTGTTCGCCACGCTGGACACGACCACGCGCCAGCTGTATTTGAACGAGGCCCGGCAATCGGTGTCCCTGTCGGACACCGTGGGCTTCATCCGCGACCTGCCGCACGGCCTGGTCGATGCATTCCAGGCCACGTTGCAGGAGGCGATCGATGCCGATCTTCTGCTGCATGTGGTTGACGCCTCCAATCCGAATTTCCCGGAACAAATCCAACAAGTCCAGAAAGTTCTGAAGGAAATCGGTGCCCAGGAGGTGCCTCTGGTACTGGTTTTCAACAAGCTCGATGCCGTCGATGAAGAGCGGCTTCCAGCGCAGTTGCAGGACCAGTACGAGCTTGACGGACTACCTGTTTCACGGGTGTTTGTCAGCGCCCGCTCCGGTGAGGGGCTGCCGCAGCTGCGGCAGCTGCTGGCCGACCACGCACTGCGCGCAGAAGCGGAATACGCCGAAGCGCATGGTGGTGAAGAGCGGGGCGAAGGGGAGGTGGATGGCGCGATGCCCCCTGGGCAGGACGCCGAATACTAGGGGCTAGCGCCCTGATTGGGCAAAATGCCGATTGGGTCCCTGTCTTTACCGAAGAAACCGAGACTTCTCGCATGAATCTTTCACAACGCGCCCATCGCTGGGCGATGCTGCCGCAGCGCCTTCGCGGGATGTTCAACCTGAATGATCCGCGCTGGGGACGTGGCGACGACAAGAACGACGATGCCTCGCGCCCCGATGCCGACCGTCCCGCTGCGCCGCCGCCTGCGGAACCCGCACGCGACAACCGCGACAGCCGTGACAACCGTCCCTCCTCGGGTGGGGGTGGCCAACCGCCGGATCTGGACGAGCTGTGGCGTGACCTCAACCGCAAGCTTTCGGGCCTGTTCGGCGGCAAGCCGGGCGGTGGCCGCGGGCAGCCGCCCGTGCGCAATGGCGGTGGCAGCCAGCCGCCGGACATGCGCAGTGCCGGCATGGGCGTGGGCCTGATTGCCGGCATTGCCTTCATCATCTGGATGGGCACGGGCATCTTCATCGTCCAGGAAGGCCAGCAGGCCGTCATCACCCAGTTCGGCAAGTACAAGAGCACGGTGGGTGCCGGCATCAACTGGCGCCTGCCGTACCCGATCCAGCGCCATGAACTGGTGTTCGTGACGCAGATCCGCTCGGCTGACGTGGGGCGCGACACCATCATCAAGAGCACGGGCCTGCGCGAGTCGGCCATGCTCACCGAGGACGAGAACATCGTCGAGATCAAGTTCGCCGTCCAGTACCGTCTGAGCGACGCGCGTGCCTGGCTGTTCGAGAGCAAGAACCCGTCCGAGGCCGTGGTCCAGGCCGCCGAGACCGCCGTGCGCGAAGTCGTCGGCAAGATGAAGATGGACACGGCGCTGGCCGAGGAGCGAGACCAGATCGCGCCGCGCGTGCGCGACCTGATGCAGACCATCCTGGACCGCTACAAGGTGGGCGTGGAAGTCGTGGGCATCAACCTGCAGCAAGGCGGCGTGCGTCCGCCCGAGCAGGTGCAGGCCGCCTTCGACGACGTGCTGCGTGCCGGCCAGGAGCGCGAGCGCGCCAAGAACGAGGCCCAGGCCTATGCCAACGACGTGGTGCCCCGCGCAGCCGGCTCGGCGGCACGTCTGCTGGAAGAGGCCAATGGCTACAAGGCCCGCATCGTGGCCCAGGCCCAGGGTGATGCGCAGCGCTTCAGCTCGGTGTTCACCGAGTACCAGAAGGCGCCCCAGGTCACGCGCGACCGCATGTATCTGGAAACCATGCAGCAGATCTACGGCAACGTGACCAAGGTGCTGGTGGAATCGCGCCAGGGCTCCAACCTGCTGTACCTGCCGCTGGACAAGATCATGCAAGGCGTGAGCGGCAATGTGCCGGCAGCCGATGGCTCGGCTGCCCCCAGCACCCAGGCGCCTGCGCCTGCCGCCATTCCCGGCCTTTCGAACGATGCGCGCAGCCGCGACAGCAGTCGCAGCCGTGACCGCGAAGCACGCTGAGGAGCAGCCCAAGTGAACCGAGTTGGATTTTTCATCACCAGCATTCTTCTGGCGCTGGCGCTGCTCAGCTCCATGCTGTTCGTCGTCGATCAGCGCCAGTTCGGCGTGGTCTATGCCCTGGGTCAGATCAAGGAAGTGATCACCGAGCCGGGCCTGAACATCAAGATGCCGCCGCCGTTCCAGAACGTGCGCTACATCGACAAGCGCCTGCTCACACTGGACAGCACCGACACCGAGCCCATGCTCACTGCCGAAAAGCAGCGCGTGGTCATCGACTGGTACGTGCGCTGGCGCATCTCCGATCCGTCGGAGTACATCCGCAACGTGGGCCTGGATGAGTCGGCCGGTGCCATGCAGCTCAACCGCGTGGTGCGCAACGCCTTCCAGGAGGAAATCAACCGCCGCACCGTGCGCGAGCTTCTGTCCAGCAAGCGCGACGCGCTGATGAACGACGTCAAGCGCGAAGTGCTGGAGACCGTGCGCGGCGCCAAGCCCTGGGGCGTGGACGTGGTCGATGTGCGCATCACGCGCGTGGACTATGCCGAGACCATCACGGAATCGGTCTATCGCCGCATGGAGGCCGAACGCAAGCGCGTGGCCAACGAGCTGCGCTCCACGGGCGCCGCCGAAGGCGAGAAGATCCGTGCCGAGGCCGATCGCCAGCGTGAGATCACCATCGCCAACGCCTACCGCGATGCCCAGAAGCTCAAGGGCGAGGGCGACGCGGAAGCCGCCCGCACCTATGCCGACGCCTTTGGCAAGGACCCGCAGTTCGCGCAGTTCTACCGCAGCCTGGAGGCCTACAAGTCCAGCTTTGCCAAGAAGAGCGACGTGCTTGTGCTCGATCCTTCGCAGACCGACTTCTTCAAGGCCTACCGCAACGGCGGCAGCTCTGGAAAGTAAGAACGCCTGAGCGGCAACGCCGCCCGGCCCATGCACGGCGCCCCTGTTGGGGCGCCGTTTTTTCTTGCGCTGCCGCTGGCGCCCGCACACCGAATTGATTCGGAATACCGAACGCTCCTCGCGGGCCTTGGGACACCCCCAATTTGGGCTGGCCCGCAACAGCCGGTAGAATCACGTTTTTAACAGCCTCCCCCTTTTTCCATGTCTGCTTGGGTCCTGCCGGATCACATCGCCGATGTCTTGCCTTCCGAGGCCCGGCACATCGAAGAATTGCGTCGAGGCCTGCTCGATACCGCACGTGGCTATGGCTATGAACTGGTCATGCCGCCCATGCTGGAGTACCTCGAATCCCTGCTCACCGGCACAGGGGAGGCGCTGGACCTGCAGACCTGCAAGCTCATCGACCAGCTGACGGGCCGCACCATGGGCCTGCGTGCCGATACCACGCAGCAGGTGGCTCGCATCGACGCCCATCTGCTCAACCGCAAGGGCCTCACGCGCCTGTGCTACTGCGGCCCCGTCGTCCATGCCCGCCCTGACCGCCCCCGCGCCACGCGTGAGCCGCTGCAGTTCGGTGCCGAAATCTACGGCCACCAGGGCATGGAAGCCGACCTGGAGGCACTGCACCTGGCGCTGGACTGCCTGCGCAGCGCAGGCGTCACCGACATCAACGTCGATCTGGCCGATGTGCGCATCGTGCGCAGCCTGCTGGCTGGCGTGATGGTGGACATGCAGGTGCTGCGCGGCGTGCATGCCGCGCTGGCCGCCAAGGATGCGAGCGAACTCGAGCGCCTCACCCGGGACTTCCCCGTCGCCTCGCGCGAAGGCCTGATGGCCTTGCTGCAGCTGTACGGCGGCATCGAGGTGCTGGACCGCGCCGAGAAGCTGCTGGCGCGCACGGCAGGCGTGCAGCCTCTGCTGGACCAGCTGCGCTGGCTTGCCCAGCGCCTGGAAGGCGTGAACGTGAGCTTTGATCTGGCCGATCTGCGCGGCTATGCCTACTACAGCGGCACGCGCTTCGCCATCTATGTTCCGGGTGCCAGCGACGCGCTGGTGCGCGGCGGCCGTTATGACGAGGTGGGCGCGGTCTTTGGCCGCAACCGGCCCGCCGCCGGCTTCAGCCTGGACATCAAGCAGCTCGTGGCCGTCGTGCCCGAGCGCCCGCTCAAGGCTGCCATCCGTGCGCCCTGGGGCGACGATCCCCAGGTGGCAGCCGCCATCGCGGCATTGCGCCGGCAGGGCGAGACCGTGGTCTGCGTGCTGCCAGGCCATGAAAGCGAAGTGGACGAGTTCCACTGCGACCGTGAGCTCGTGCAGGTTGCCGGGCAGTGGGCCGTGCAAGCCATCTGACGCATTTGTCAATTTCTTCGGATTTCATCGGATTTGAATATGAAAGCTACCAAAGGTCGCAACGTGGTCGTGGTCGGCACCCAGTGGGGTGACGAAGGCAAGGGCAAGCTGGTGGACTGGCTGACCGAAAGCGCCCAGGGCGTGGTCCGCTTCCAGGGTGGCCACAATGCGGGCCACACGCTGGTCATCAATGGTGTGAAGACCGCGCTGCACCTGATTCCCAGCGGCATCATGCGCCCCGGCGTGAAGTGCTATATCGGCAACGGCGTGGTGCTGTCGGCCGCCAAGCTGTTCGAGGAAATCGAAGGCCTGGAGAAGGCCGGCGTGCAAGTGCGCGACCGCCTGCGCGTGTCCGAAGCCTGCCCGCTGATCCTGCCCTTCCACTCGGCGCTGGACGTGGCGCGTGAAGCGGCGCGCGAGCAGGGCGGCACCGAGAAGATCGGCACCACCGGCCGTGGCATCGGCCCCGCCTACGAAGACAAGATTGCCCGCCGCGCACTGCGCGTGCAGGACCTCAAGTACCCCGAGCGCTTTGCCACCAAGCTGCGCGAACTGCTGGCCCTGCACAACCACATCCTGGTCAACGTGCTGGGCTCGAAGAACTTCACCTTCGGTGACGCGCTCAAGCCGTACATCAAGGATGGCGAAGTGCAATTCGACGCGGTGTACGAAGAGGCCATGCGCCATGCGGAGCTGCTCAAGCCCATGATGGCCGATGTCTCCCGCGAGCTGAACGCCGCGCACGCCGAAGGCGCCAACCTGCTGTTCGAAGGCGCGCAGGGCACGCTGCTGGACGTGGACCACGGCACCTATCCCTATGTCACCTCGTCCAACTGCGTCGCCGGCAATGCGGCTGCAGGCTCGGGCGTGGGCCCCGGCATGCTGCACTACATCCTGGGCATCACCAAGGCCTACTGCACCCGCGTGGGCGGCGGTCCTTTCCCCACCGAACTGGATTGGGAAAAGGAAGGCACGCCAGGCTGGCACATGAGCACCGTGGGCGCCGAAAAGGGCGTGACCACCGGCCGCTCGCGCCGCTGCGGCTGGTTCGACGCCGCGCTGCTCAAGCGCAGCGCCCAGGTCAACGGCCTGTCGGGCCTGTGCATCACCAAGCTCGACGTGCTCGACGGCCTGCAGGAACTGCTGCTGTGCGTGGGCTATGAGCTGGACGGCGAAAAGATCGACCTGCTGCCCATGGGCGCCGACGAGATCGCCCGCTGCAAGCCCATCTATGAATCCATCCCCGGCTGGACCGATTCCACCGTGGGCGTGACCGACTACGACAAGCTGCCGGCCAATGCCCGCCGCTATCTGGAGCGCATCGAGGAAGTGACGGGCGTGCCCATCGCCATGGTTTCGACCAGCCCCGACCGGGATCACACCATCCTGATGCAAAACCCCTACGCCGCCCAGTGAACTGCTGGCGTTTGAACCCCAAGATTGAACCAGGAGCCATTCCATGCTGACGGAAGACGGTCAACACCTGTATGTGAGCTACGACGAATACCACGGACTGATCGAAAAGCTCGCGATCAAAGTGCACCAGTCCGGCTGGGAATTCGACACCATTCTCTGCCTGGCCCGTGGCGGCCTGCGCCCCGGTGACATGCTCAGCCGCATCTTCGACAAGCCGCTGGCCATCATGTCCACCAGCTCCTACCGCGCCGAGGCCGGCACGGTGCAGGGCCATCTGGACATCGCGCGCTTCATCACCACGCCCAAGGGCGAGATTGCCGGCCGCGTGCTGCTGGTCGATGACCTGGCCGATTCGGGCCACACGCTGAATGCCGTGATCGCCATGCTCAAGACCAACTATCCGCCGATCACCGAGCTGCGCAGCGCCGTGATCTGGACCAAGGGCCTGTCCGCGTTCACGCCTGACTACTCGGTGGACTACCTGCCGACCAACCCCTGGATCCACCAGCCTTTCGAGCACTACGACACGCTGCGTCCCGAAAAGCTCATGGAAAAGTGGAAGATCTGAGAGCCGTTGCGCTTTCAAGGTCCTTGCCTGCAAAGGGAGCCAACCGGCTCCCTTTGTCGTTGTGGCCTGCGTTTTCATGCGTTGTCGTCATGCCTTGATGCAAGTCATGGGTTGGCGCGCTTGTCGCGATATCTCGGGCCAACGTCGCGTAAATGTCGGTTTTTTGCACAGCTTCAAAAGCCGATGCCCTAGAGCGTCCGAGGGCTGAATGGCGCGGCTACACTGCGCAGATTCTCAGAAGGTGGTGCTTTGTGAAACGTCTTTCCGTCGGGCGCTTGGGCGCGGCTGTGGCTTTGGTTGTGGGCGGCGGTGCGCTGGCCTGGCTGGCCGTGGCGTCCCTGCCCGGATCCAAATCGGCCCGTGCGGCCTCAGCCACGCCTGCAGCCGTCCAGGCGCAGGCTGCATCGGCTCAGGCCGCTGCCGTTCCAGCCGCGCCTTCCGTGCCTGCGGCCTCTGCTGCCCCGGTAGCGCCAGTTGCGCGTGTCACGCCGCCGCCGCAGACCCAGGGCCCCACGCCCATCTTCGTGCTCAACTCGCTCGATGCCAACATCAGCATCGTGGACCCGGTCACCTGGCAGGAGACGGCCCGCATTCCCACGGGCAAGGAGCCGCACCACCTCTACCTCACGCCTGACGAGAAATCGCTGGTCGTGGCCAATGCGCTGGGCGATACCCTGACCCTGGTCGATCCGCGCACGGGCGAGGTGCAGCGCGTGATCCGCGACATCATCGACCCCTATCACCTGCGCTTCAGCCCGGACATGAAGTGGTTCGTCACGGCGGCCAACCGCCTCAACCACATCGACATCTACCGCTGGGATGGCCAGAACCCGCAGTTGGTCAAGCGCGTGCCCACGGGCAAGACGCCCAGCCATCTCTGGATCGATGCCAGGAGCACGACCATCTATTCCACCATGCAGGACAGCGATGCCCTGGTGGCCATCGACATCGCCACGCAGACCATCAAGGCCCGCGTGCCCACCGGCCCCATGCCGGCCGATCTCTATGGCAGCCCGGACGGCACCAAGCTGTTCATCGGCCTGACCGGCAGCGATGGCGTGGAAGTGTTCGACATCACCGGCCCCGAGCCGCGCAGCGTGGCCCGCATCAAGACAGCCGCTGGCGCCCACGCCATGCGTGCCGCCGGCGATGGCCGCCACCTGTATGTGAGCAACCGCGTGGCCAACACCATCAGCAAGATCGACATGCAGACCAACCAGGTCGTGGCCAGCTACCCGGCCCCGGGAGGCCCGGACTGCATGGACGTTTCCGCCGACGGCCGCTACCTGCTGGTCAGCTCGCGCTGGGCGCGCAAGCTGTCGGTGATCGACACCGTCGAAAAGAAGGTGGTCCAGCAGGTCAAGGTCGGCAAGTCGCCCCACGGTGTCTGGACACTGGCCCACGCGCAGCGCTGATGGACCGCAGACTCTTTGCGCAATCGCTGGCTGGCGCCGCCGCCTTCAGCCTGCTGCGCCCCGCGATGGCCGCAGGGCAGGGCACGGGCTGCGCCAAGACCGTGTACCTGACGTTCGACACGGGCCACATGGGCATTGCCGACCTGGTGGCCGAGGTGCTCAAGCGCCATGGCGTGCCAGTGACCTTCTTTGCCGCCAACGAGCGCACGCAGCAAGGCGACGGCAGCCTGGGCGAGACCTGGGCGCCCTGGTGGCGCGCACGCGCCGCCGAAGGCCATGAGTTCGCCTCGCACACCTACGACCACATGTACTGGCGCGGTGATCTGCGTGCCTCGAAGAACGGTCCGGTCACGGGCTTTCGCGTGCGCCCCTCGGCCGGGCCACGCGCCAACGAGAGCTTCACGGTCGATGCGGCAGGCTATTGCGACGAGATCCGCAGGGCTGCACAGCGGCTGCAGCAGATCACCGGGCGCAAGCCCCTGCCGCTGTTCCGTGCGCCCGGCGGCAAGACCTCGCCCGCGCTGCTGGACGCCGCGCGGCAGGGCGGCTACATGCATGTGGGCTGGTCCAGCGCAGGCTTTCTGGGCGACGAGCTGCCCAGCGACCGCTACCCGAATGCGCAGCTGCTGGCCCAGGCGCTCAAGAACATCCGCAGCGGCGACATCCTGCTGGCCCATCTGGGCATCTGGTCACGCAAGGACCCCTGGGCACCGGCCGTGCTGGAACCTTTGATCACAGGCCTGCTCAAGCAGGGGTTCTGCTTCCGCACGCTGCGGGAGCACCCCGACTATCGGGATTGGATAGCAAAATTCGCATGACGTCCGCGCGCGCAGCGCGGCGGGCGATGGGAGCGTGGTGTGGACTGGTGGATTCAGTGGTTCGGTAATGCGCAGCAGCGCCTGTTCGAGGGCGTTGTCCAGCCTGTGCTCTTTTGGCTGGGACAGGCCAGCCTGCTGGAGGATGCCTACGACGCCACAGGCTGGCTGCTGGTGGGCCTGCTGCAGATCTTCATCATGGTGGCCGTGATCGCGCCGCTGCAGTACTGGCGGCCCGTCGAGCCCGTTACCGACCGGCGCGCCATCCATGTGGACATCATCTATACCGTGGTGCACCGGCTGGGCCTGTTCAGGCTGGCGCTGTTCTTCACGCTGGACCCGCTGTGGGACGAGCTCATGGGCCGCCTGCATGTCTGGGGCCTGCCGAGCTTTCACCTGGACGGTGTCTGGCCCGGCGTGACCGATCTGGCCTGGGTCAGCCTGATCATCTACCTGCTGGCCTTCGACTTCCTCGACTACTGGATACACCGGGGCCAGCACAGCATCGGCTGGTGGTGGAAGCTGCATGCGCTGCACCACTCGCAACGCCAGATGACGGTCTGGAGCGACAACCGCAATCACCTGCTCGACGATGTGATCCGCGACACCATCATCGTGCTCGTGGCCCAGCTCATCGGCGTGGCTCCAGGCCAGTTCGTGGCCATCGTGGCCTTCACCCAGCTCAGCGAGAGCTTCCAGCATGCCAACCTGCGCGTCTGGTTCGGCACCATCGGCGAGCGGCTGTGGATCAGCCCGCGCTTTCACCGCCGCCACCACGCCATCGGCATTGGCCACGAGCCCATGGCGCCCGTGCGCAACAAGAAGGCGCATGGCAACAACTTCGGCGTGCTCCTGCCCTGGTGGGACATGCTGTTCGGCACCGCCAATTTCGAGCTGCGCTTCGATCCCACCGGCGTGCGCGACCAGGTCCAGCCCAATGCCCAGGGCCAGCTGCGCGACTACGGCCAGGGCTTTTGGGCCCAGCAATGGCGTGGGTTCCTAAGGTTGATGGGTCGCGCTTGAGGCTGGGCTCGGGGTATGCTTGCCGGCATGGGCTTGCTACTCGATTCCTTCTGGCGTGCGACGGCGTATTGCCTGCATAAGCGGGTGATTGCATGGTCGCTGTTTCCCCTGCTCTTCATGGCCATCACGGCCTGGCTGCTGGGTTACTTCTTCTGGGCCGATGCCGTGGTCTGGACGGAAGGAGTCCTGCAGGGCGTGGGCTGGCTGCACACGGTCTGGTCCTGGATGGGCGTGCAATCGCTGCCCGAGCTGGTGGCGCCGGTGCTGGTCGTTCTCTCGGTCACGCCGGTGCTGGTCGTGGTCTCGCTGCTGCTGGTGGCGCTGTTCATGACGCCGGCCCTGGTCGAGCTGGTGGCGCAACGGCGCTTTCCGGCACTCGAGCGCAGGCAGGGTGCCACCCTGATCGGCAGCCTGCTGTGGTCGGCCGGCTCCTCGCTGATCGCCCTGATCGCGTTGCTGGTATCGGTTCCATTGTGGTTCGTGCCTCCCCTGGTGGTGGTGATCCCCCCGCTGATCTGGGGCTGGCTGACCTACCGCGTCATGGCCTTCGACGCGCTGTCTGCCCACGCCAGCAAGCCAGAACGCCGCAGCCTGTTCCTGCGCCACCGCCTGGCGCTGATGCTCATGGGCGTGGTCTGTGGCTACCTGGGGGCGGCTCCGGCCATTGTCTGGGCCTCGGGCGTGGTCTTCGTTGCAGCCTTCTGGATACTGATTCCGGTGGCCATCTGGATCTATGCGCTGATCTTCGCCTTCTCCTCGCTGTGGTTTGCCCATTTCTGCCTGGCGGCGCTGCAGCGCATGCGCGAGGAGGAGCCGGCGCTGCCCGAAGCACCCATCATTCCCTACGCTCCCGACGCGCCGCAAGGCTCCGGCACAGCCCCTGTTCCCCCCACCCCGCAAGAAAAGACCACATGACCCTTCAAGTTGGCGCACTCATCATCGGAGACGAAATCCTGTCGGGCAAGCGTGCCGACAAGCACCTTCCCAAGCTGATAGAGCTGCTGGGCGCGCGTGGCCTGTCCCTGGCCCATGCCGAGTACGTGGGTGACGATAGGGCACGCATCACCGACGCCCTGCGCCGCGCCTTCGCATCGCAGGCCGTGGTCTTCAGCTTTGGCGGGATAGGCGCCACGCCCGACGACCACACGCGCCAATGCGCGGCCGAGGCCCTGGGCGTGCCGCTGGCCCTGCACCCGGAAGCCGTGGCCCTGATCCGCGAACGCATGCGCGATGTGGCCACCGAGGAAGGCAAGCCCTACGAGCCCCAGCGGGCCGACAACCTGCACCGGCTGCAGATGGGCAACTTCCCCGAAGGCGCGCGCATCATCCCCAACGTCTACAACAAGATCCCGGGCTTTTCCTGTTCGGGCGCCAGCGGCACGGTGCACTTCGTGCCCGGCTTCCCGGTCATGGCCTGGCCCATGGTCGAGTGGGTGCTGGAGCAGCGCTATGCCAAGCATTTCCACAGCACGGTGCAGCGGGAGCATTCGGTCATCGTCTACGGCGGCATGGAAGCCACGCTGACGCCGCTGATGGTGGCCATAGAGCGCGACCACCCGGGCGTCAAGGTGTTCAGCCTGCCCAGCGTGGATGATTCCAAGCACGGCCGGCACATAGAACTTGGTGTCAAGGGCGAAGCTGGTGCCGTCACCAAGGCCTGGCCCACGCTGCTGGAAGGTTTGCACTCATTTGGTGCAAGTCTTGGCCCTGAATTGGTGCGCAATATCTGATTTGCGGCCCTTCATCCAAATCTGCACCGATTTGGTGAGTGGTCACTCGGGCCGGGCCAGGCTGCAATGTCATCCACAACGCCCACGCAAGGCGGCAGAATCACGGGGCTGGCGCGCCAAGCAGGTGCCAGTCTGCGGGCATGCACTCAATGGATGCAGCCTGGCACGCAAACTGCTTAAGAGTATTTATCTTTTTTGATCAGCCAGATTGGCAGGAGAGATCTGATGGCAAAGACCGTTGCAGACGTGTTGAACATGGTGAAGGAGAACGAGGTCAAATTCGTGGACCTTCGTTTTACGGACACCCGTGGCAAGGAGCAGCACGTCACGGTGCCGGTGTCGCACTTCGACGAAGACAAGTTCACCTCGGGCCACGCCTTCGACGGCTCGTCGGTGGCAGGCTGGAAGGGCATTGAAGCATCGGACATGCAACTGATGCCCGATCCCGCCACCGCGAACATCGACCCCTTCTTTGAAGAGACCACGCTGTTCCTGCAGTGCGATGTGATCGAACCCGGCGATGGCAAGGCCTACGACCGCGATCCCCGCTCGGTGGCCAAGCGTGCCGAAGCCTATCTGAAGGCCTCGGGCCTGGGCGATACCGCCTACTTCGGTCCCGAACCTGAATTCTTCATCTTCGACGGCGTGCGCTGGAACACCGAACCCGGCAGCACCTTCTACGAAATCGAAGAGTACGAAGCCCCCTGGAATTCCGGCGCCAAGTTCGAGTCCGGCAACCGTGGCCACCGTCCGCGCAACAAGGGCGGCTACTTCCCCGTGCCGCCCGTGGACAGCACCCAGGACCTGCGCGCCGAGATGGTGCTGCTGCTCGAGCAGCTGGGCATTCCCGTCGAAGTGTTCCACCACGAAGTGGCTGGCGCCGGCCAGAACGAGATCGGCACCAAGTTCTCGACCCTGGTGGAGCGCGCCGACTGGACACAGGTCATGAAGTACGTGATCTGGAACGTGGCCAACACCTACGGCAAGACCGCCACCTTCATGCCCAAGCCCTATCCGGGCGACAACGGCTCCGGCATGCACGTGCACCAGTCCGTCTGGAAGGATGGCAAGAACCTGTTCGCAGGTGACGGCTATGCCGGCCTGTCCGACTTCGCGCTGTACTACATCGGCGGCATCATCAAGCACGCCCGTGCCCTGAACGCCATCACCAACCCCGGCACCAACAGCTACAAGCGCCTGGTGCCCGGCTTCGAGGCTCCGGTCAAGCTGGCCTACTCGGCCAAGAACCGCTCGGCATCGATCCGCATCCCCTACGTGGCCAACCCCAAGGGCCGCCGCGTCGAGGCACGCTTCCCCGATCCGCTGATGAACCCCTACCTGGGCTTCTCGGCCCTGCTGATGGCAGGTCTGGACGGCGTGGAAAACAAGATCCATCCCGGCGAAGCCGCGACCAAGGATCTGTACCACCTGCCCCCGGAAGAGGACAAGCTGGTGCCCACGGTCTGCCACAGCCTGGACCAGGCCCTGGAAGCACTGGACGCAGACCGTTCGTTCCTGACCAAGGGCGGCGTGTTCTCGGACAGCATGCTCGATGCCTACATCGAGCTGAAGATGGGCGAAGTGACCCGTTACCGTCAGGCCGTGCACCCGGTCGAGTACGACATGTACTTCTCGCTGTAAGGCGGGTCGGCAAAAAGGCGGCGCAAGCCGCCTTTTTTGCTTTCGGCCAGGACCTGGGTATGCTGGGCGCGGAACCAAAAGGGGTTGTCCCGCTCAAGAAATGACGTCCAGCCCGGAAGATGGAGCGATACTTGCCCGGACAAGCCGGGCCCTTCCGATCTGGCTACCCGAGGGAATGGAATGAAGAAACTGTTTGTGTCGCTGCTGCTGCCGCTGCTGTCGGCAGGAGCCTGGTCCCAGGACGTGATCTACCGCTGCGGCAACGAGTACACCAACAACGTCAGCCAGGCCAAGGCCAAGGACTGCAAGCCGGTGGACGGCGGGCATGTGACGGTGATCCATGGCGGCAGCAAGCCGGCGGCCTCGGGCGGCGGCCAGGCGCCGCGCACCTCCGCCGCTCCTGCGGCAGGATCGCCCGCTCCGGCCAAGGTCAACAGCAGCGCCCAGAAGGCCCGCGACTCCGATGCGCGGACCATCCTCGAAAGCGAGCTGGCCCGCGCCCAGGAGAAGCTGACACAGCTGCGTCAGGAGTACAACGATGGCAATCCCCAGCGCACCGCATTGGAGTTGCGCAATCCCCAGGGCTATCTGGAACGTGTCGAGCAGCTCAAGAGCAGCATCTCGCGGCAGGAAGGCGATGTCGCCGGCATCCGCCGCGAACTGGATCGACTTCCCAAGAACTGACGGGCCCGAGCGGCCCATGCGAGCCCGGCCATGATCCAGGACGACCGGCCGGCGCCCCCGGCCTCCTATCAGGCGCTTGATCTGCTGTGCACGCTGATGACCGTGCTCGACGAGCAAGGCGCCGTGCTTTTCGCCAACGCGGCCCTTGAGAACGCACTGGGCCTGTCGCGCCGCATGCTCGAAGGCAGCGAGCTGGCTGCCTGCTTCACCGAGCCGGCCTTGCTGGACAAGGCCTTGCGCGGCGCCCAGGACAACGACTTCGCCGCCCTGCGCTTCGAGGCCAGCCTGCACCGCGTGGGGGGCGATGCGCTTCCTGTGCACGTCACGGTTTCCCTGGCCGAGCGGCCCGGCCATGTGCTGGTGGAGTTCTGGCCGCTGGAGCAGCAGGCACGCCAGGACCGCGAGGAGCGTTTGCGCGAGCAGGCCCAGGCGCACAAGGAGCTGATCCGCAACCTGGCCCACGAGATCAAGAACCCGCTGGGCGGCATCCGTGGCGCGGCCCAGTTGCTGCAGATGGATCTGGACGCGCCCGAGCTGCGCGAGTACACCGAAGTCATCATCCACGAGGCCGACCGTCTGCAGGCGCTGGTCGACCGGCTGCTGGCGCCGCACCGCCATCCGCACGAGGTCGGTGACGTCAACATCCACGAAGTCTGCGAGCGCGTGCGTTCGCTGGTGCTCGTCGAGCATCCTGCAGGGCTGACCATTACGCGCGACTACGACATCTCCATTCCCGAGTTCCGGGGCGACAGCGCACAGCTGATCCAGGCCGTGCTCAACATCGTCCAGAACGCGGCGCAGGCCTTGCACGAACGCATCGCGGCCGGCGATGCCGAGATCATTTTGAGAACCCGTGTGGCGCGCCAGGTAACTTTTGGTCGCCAACGCTACCGGTTGGCATTGGAATTGCATGTGATCGACAACGGGCCAGGCGTTCCCGATGCCATCAAGGAGCGGATCTTCTATCCGCTGGTATCGGGAAGGGATGGCGGTTCGGGACTGGGGCTGACGCTGGCGCAGACCTTCGTGCAGCGCCACCAGGGGCTGATCGAATGTGAAAGCCAGCCGGGCCGCACGGATTTCCGCATCCTCATTCCCCTGCCTTGAGGCCCACGGAAGTCAACACTGCAACAAGGGAAGGAAGCACCACCAATGAAACCGATCTGGATCGTGGATGATGACCCTTCCATCCGCTTCGTGCTGGAAAAGGCACTGGGCCGGGAAGGCTGGGCAACGCGCAGCTTCGTTCAGGCGCGCGACGTGCTCACGGCACTGTCCGATGTCGATGCCAGCGACCCGGCGCGCCAGCCACCACAGGTGCTGGTCAGCGATATCCGCATGCCCGGCGGCTCCGGCCTGGAACTGCTCGAGCAGATCCGCGCCCAGCAGCCCGGCCTGCCCGTCATCATCATGACCGCGTACTCCGACCTGGACAGTGCCGTCTCGGCCTTCCAGCGCGGAGCCTTCGAGTACCTGCCCAAACCCTTCGACCTGCCCAAGGCGGTGGAGCTCATCCGCCGCGCCGTCGAGGAAAGCCTGCGCGAGGACGTGGCCGAGGCACAGGCCCCGCTGCAGGCCGAGATGCTGGGCCAGGCGCCTGCCATGCAGGACGTCTTTCGCGCCATCGGCCGGCTCAGCCAGAGCCAGGTCACGGTGCTGGTCACGGGCGAGTCGGGCTCGGGCAAGGAACTGGTGGCGCGCGCGCTGCACAAGCACTCGCCCGTGGCGGGCGGCCCCTTCGTGGCCATCAACACCGCCGCCATCCCCAAGGACCTGCTGGAGTCCGAGCTGTTCGGCCACGAGCGCGGCGCCTTCACGGGCGCACAGACCCAGCGGCGCGGCCGCTTCGAGCAGGCCGAGGGCGGCACGCTCTTTCTCGATGAAATCGGCGACATGCCTTTCGACCTGCAGACGCGCCTGCTGCGTGTGCTGTCGGACGGGCATTTCTACCGCGTGGGCGGCCACCAGGCCGTCAAGGCACATGTGCGCGTCATCGCCGCCACCCACCAGGACCTGGAGCAGCGCGTGCGCAACGGCGCCTTCCGCGAGGATCTGTTCCACCGCCTCAACGTCATCCGCCTGCGCCTGCCCGCGCTGCGCGAGCGCAACGAAGACGTGCCCATGCTGGCACGCCACTTCCTGCAGCAAAGCGCGCGGCAGCTGGGCGTGGAGCCCAAGCGCATGGGGGTCGATGCCATGCAGCGGCTGCAGTCGTTCGCCTTTCCCGGCAACGTGCGCCAGCTGGAGAACATCTGCCACTGGCTGACCGTCATGGCGCCAGCCCAGGTCATCTCGGTCAAGGACCTGCCTCCCGAGGTGCTGGGCGAGGCCGCGCCACCCGTGGGCGGCGGCAATGCCGGCGTGCCCGCACCGGTGGTGCTGTCGCATGCGCCGGCCGTGGCGGAAGAGGGAGTGGGCCGCATCGCCATGCCAGCCCCGTCGCTGGCCCAGCCGCATGACGGGGGACTGGCCACGTCCGACCTGGACTGGGTGCATCTGCTGGGGCAGCAGGCGCGCCAGCTGCTGGAGCACACCCATGCCCAGGGGCATGGCGAGGTCTGGGACCAGCTGTCCCGCCGCTTCGAGGCGCAGCTGATCCGCTCGGCCCTGGCCGTCACCCACGGCCGCCGGGTCGAGGCCGCCCAGCGCCTGGGCATAGGCCGCAACACCATCACCCGCAAGTTGCAGGAGCTGGGCATGGACGAGGACGCCTTCGAGTAAGGCAAGCCGGCGGGCGGCTGGGCCCTTGCCTTGGCAAGGGTCCGACTCCTACAGGCCGGCGCCCGGGGTGCTGACGGGCCGTGCCGCCCGGGCTGGGGACAATGGAGTCCTCTTCGCTGGAACGGCCTACGTCCCGACCTATCGTGCCCACAGTCCTCTCCAACCTCTGGCAAAAGGCCAAACCCGCCCGCCCGGGCGTGATGTACCCATCGACACCGCGCAAGCTCGGCGAGCCGGTCGATGCGTACTGGCATGACCGCTATTTCCTGGAGCCGTACTTCGTGCCGGGGCGCGGCTACGACCAATACCGGCCCGCCTATGCACTGGGCTGGAAGGCTTCCCTGTCGCCGGAACACGCGCAGCAGGATTTCGAGTCCGCAGAAGCCCGGCTGGAAGAACGCTGGGAGCAGGAACGGGGTGGCAGCCTGCTGCACTGGAACCAGGTGCGTGAGGCCGTGGAGGCCTCCTGGCTGCAGGCGCGCCGGCGCACGCCCGCACAGCCTGCGGCTTCCACGCTGGAACTGCAGACCACGGCGCTGCTCAATGCCGTGCTGGCCCTGGGTCGCCAGGCCCATGTCCGGTTGGGCGAATGCATGGATCCCATGCCCCAGGGACTGATAGGCCAGGTACTGGCGCGCCACTTCAATGCCAGCCAGGTCCTGGTCGATGACCTGGAACGCGCCATCGACGCCAACGGCGGCGTGGTGCTGCCCGTGCGCGACAGCCGTGCCGCACTGCGTCGCAACGCCTTCTGGGACGGGCTGCTGGGCAGGGAAGAGGGCGCGGACTACGTGCTGGACCAGGCCGAGTCCTGCCAGCAGCAATGGCTGAGCGCCTATGAGGCCGCCGAGCAGGCACGCCTGCCCAGGGCGCTCAGCGAGATTCTTCACCGCCAGTCCCTGATGCTGCGCGGCCATATCGAGGCCATCCACTGGCTGCGCCGCTACATGCTGTAGCGCAAGTCCGAAAACCTAGCCCAATGTCACGACGACCGGCGCATGGTCGCTGGGCTGCGGATTCTTGCGCGGCGCGCGGTCCACGATGCAGGCGGTGACGCTGGGACGCAAGGCCTCGCTGACCAGGATATGGTCAATGCGCAGGCCCCGGTTCTTCTGGAAACCCAGCATCCGGTAGTCCCACCACGAATAGCTTTTCTCGGGCTGGTCGAACATGCGGAATGCATCGGTCAGGCCCAGCTGCAGCAGCGCCTGGAAATGCGTGCGCTCTTCCACCGTGTGGTGGATCGTGTCCTTCAGGCCGATGGGATCGTAGGAGTCGCGGTCCTCGGGCGCCACGTTGAAGTCGCCCACCAGCACCAGGCGCGGATGGGCTGCCATCTCGCTTTTCACCCAGTCCTGCAGCGCCTGCAGCCAGCGCATCTTGTAGGCGAACTTGTCGGTGCCCGGCGCCTGCCCATTTACGAAGTAGCCGTTGATCAGGCGCACCGGGCCGCCTTCGGCATCGAGGGTGGCGGCAATGATGCGGGCCTGCTCGTCATCCAGGCCCGGGATATTGCGCACCACGTCGTGCACCGGCGTGCGCGTCAGCCAGGCCACGCCGTTGTAGGTCTTCTGTCCATGGCTGACCGCGTGGTAGCCGGCCTCCTGCAGCGCCTGCAGCGGAAACTTGTCGTCGGTGAGCTTGAGCTCCTGCAGCGCCAGCGCATCGACAGGATTGGCCTGCAGCCAGGCCAGCACCTGCGGCAGGCGCACGGACAGGGAATTGACGTTCCAGGTGGCGATTTTCATTTGAAGAATGGTCCTTTGATTTGATTGTCGCATCACGGGTGGCAAGGCTACGATCCCGATGCTGATCTGCCTGGAGGAGCTTTTGGGAGGGCACATCAGAACCGTCACACTCCATCGACAAGACTATTCAAGATGATGAACTGGCTCTCACAAGCCGCGCCCTGGCTGGCGCTGCTGGGCGCGATTCCCTTGCTGTATGCGCTCTCGCTGCTGCTGGCCACTTTGAACTGCATGCGCCTGCGCCTGCGTGCTGCGCCCATGGCCGTGGTGGAGCGCCAGGCACTGGAGCCCGACTCACGGGCGGTGCTGGATGCCATGCGGCCGGAGTTGCAAGCCTTGGGCTTCACCTGGTGTGCCAGCCTGCAGGGCACGCATCCGCAGGCCATGGATCCCGACCTTCCTCTGGAGGTGGACTTGTTCGTCCATGCCGACGGGCGGGCCTGGGCGATGGTCCAGGCCGAACAGGCGGGAAGCGCCAGGCATGGCCGCACCGTGGGCTCCGTGACCTGGCTCACATTCTTTGCCGACGGGCGCAATTGGATGGGCTTCAATGGCCTGCCTCAGACAAGCCTGCCTGCGCCGCCCGGCTGGACCTACCTGGACGATGCCCAGCCCGATACCGCATCGGCCTGGGCCGCCTACGCCGAGCGCCTGTCCGGCGACCGGGCTCCCGTGGTCCAGGGCCTTGACCAGGCGGTACAGCGCCTGGATGAGTGGGGCCGGAGCCAAGTCCCTGCACTGGTGGCCCAGGGCCGTGCGCTGCCTGCCGGGCCCGGGTTCTGGCGGCTCAGCTGGCGCGAGTCGCTGCGGCTGGCCTGGCGCGCCTTGCGCCAGGTGCGCAAGGAAGACAGGGCGGGGCCCGCCAGCCCATCTGCCGACGCATGCCTTCATGGGCCGCAGGTCCGGCAAGTGTCCGAGGCGCTGCGCTTTCGCTACCAGAAAGCCGTGCAGCGCGGGCTGGGCATGGCGCACAACCGCCACCGCAGTTTCTGGATCACGGCGGCGCTGTTCCTGGCAGCAGGCGCCGTGCTGTTTTCATGGGACATGGCGTGGATGCTTCTGGTGGTGATCGCCGTGCATGAAGGAGGGCATTGGCTGGCCATGCGCTGGGCGGGCTACCAGCGGCAATCCGTCTTCTTCATTCCTGGCCTGGGCGGCATGGCCACCGGAGAAAAGGCGGATGCCACGCCGCTGCAAAAAGTGGGCGTCTATCTGGCCGGTCCCATGCCTGGGCTGTTGCTGGCTGTGGGAGCGCTGGCTGCCGTAGGCTGGGGCCTGCTCCCGCAGCCACCCGCCTGGACCATGCAATTGCTGCTGCTGACCCTGGTCGTCAACGCATTCAACCTGTTGCCCCTCACGCCTTTGGATGGCGGCCGCGTGGTGGAGAGCCTGCTGTTCGCTCGCCTGCCCGCAATGCGGCTGGTGTTTGCACTGGCGGGCATGGCCGCGCTGGGTGGGCTGGCCTGGTTCAGCCGGGACCCCTTGATCTCCATCCTCACCGGCGTGCTGCTGATGGGGCTGCCGTGGCAATGGCGTGTGATGCAACTGGAGCGGGCCGTGCATCGCACCCTGCACACGCTTCCTCAACAGGAGGCATGCCAGGCCCCGGTCAGTGAGGCCGATGCCGTACACCGCGCATTCGGCGTGCTGCAGCAACCCGCTTTTGCGCGCTGGCCCTTTGTCCGGCGCGCGGCCGCTGCAGGCGCACTGCTGCCCTCCTTGCAATCGCGTGCGCCCGGTTGGGCCGAAGGCGCAGCGGGCCTGGCAATCTACCTGGCCTGCCTGCTGCTGCCGGTGGCCATGGTCATGGGCATTCATCAAGCTGCGCCGCAGGGGCGGCAGGTTCTTGCTGCGCTGTGGGATGTGGAGCTGTCTGCCCGCCGTGATTACGTACCGGAGCAGCACCTGGCCGCGATCGAGGCCCGCCTGGCCCAGGCCGACCAACTGCCCCCGTCTGCCCAAGAGCAACGGGTGGAGATCTACCTGGAAGCCGCCGGGGAACTGCAACTCATGGACGACCATCCTCTGGCCGAGGCGCGCGCCAAAGCACTTTACCAATCGGCCTGGGCGATGACGCAGTCCCGGGCACAGAGTGATCTGCAGCGTGCCCTTGCATTGAAAGGCATGGCCGACACGGCGGATACCGCCGAGCAGGCAGCGAATTTGCGCCAGCGACTGGTGGCCGACCTGCAGGACGTGCCAGGCCCTGCACGCCGGGTGCTGGCCAGCGTGCAGGAAGTTCTTGCGTTCTGGGGACCGCCTGATCAGACCGTGGCGCAAAGGCTTGATCGGATGGTGCAAGCCGTGGAGATCCGCCGCGCCGACGCCGATGCGCCGGACGATTTCCTGCTGCTGCACGCGCGCATCAAGCTCGCCCGGTTGCTGGATGCCAGCGGCCACCCCGAAGCGGCGCAAGCCCAGTTGCAGGCCAATGTGATCGCGCTCCAGGCCGCGCTTCAGGCAGCGCCGCAAGCTGCACATGCCGTGACTGCGGATTCGGCTCAGCGCCGTGAATGGAAAATCTTCTCATTGATGCAGGCCGAAACCCTGCATGCCCGGTTCATGGCCGAGCACGGCCAGACTGGCGCTGCCGTGGCACTGGCCCGCCAAAGCGTGGAGCGCACCCCGCCGAAGAAGGCCGGCCACTACGCCTCCCAGGACAGCTGGATCGCCTGGCTCTGGATTGCCATAGGCATGGGTGATGCCGCTGAAGTGCGCCAGGCCCTGGCGCAACAGCTGCCTGCACCCCGTGCATATGCCGAAATCGGAATCGCCCAGGCCCGGCTGGCCGCCGCGCAACTGCTGAACGACGATGCCCTGCGCCTGCAGGCACTGGCCGCGCTGCAACCGCTGTCCCAGGCGCACCACGTTGCGCTTTGCAGGCGCCCGCGCGTGGCGCGCGACCTTCATAGCGACTGGCAAAACCTGGAGCGCAGGCTCCAGCACGAGTCTGCGCAGGCCGCAGGACTGTGCCCCTGATAGGTATCGTCGGGGAGGGCGCGCGCATGCCGGCAGCGCAGGGCCAGCTATCCGCATGCCCTGATGAAACCCTACCGAAAGAGAGAGCGCCGGGCCCTGCCCGCAGCATACGCAAATGCTTGATCTACTCGTCATTCACGCCACGCTGCCCGATGGCCGCCAGGACATGTCCATCGCCTGCCTCGCCACGACCTTCATGGCACCGGGCAGACCTTGAATCAGATTGATCTGATTTCATCTCGGATGAAAGGTGCCTATGATTGAAAATTTACCAAGGAAATGCGGCCTTGGAATTTTTTATTATCCGGAGGTATTCAGAATGCATATATTCATAGGTGCTTTTTGCAGAATAAACAAGGCTGTCATGATACTTATTTTTGCAATGATGGCCACCTCCGCATGGTCCCAATGCGAAATTAAAGATACAAGTGATGGGGCAGGCTATTACAAGTATGTGTTCAGTAATTTCAATCCCCCAGAATTCAATCCCACTGTGGCCAAGAACACGGTGATTTACTCAAAAGCCGCTGTGGCGGTACTGAGTAATGGGGTTGGCAAGAGATTGATGAATTGTAAGCAACGGGTCATGGGCTATAGCGTAGGTAAATCTACACCAGTCAATAATATATACCCGACGACAGTCGAGGGTATTGGAATGAGGGTTTCGACTATACATGGTGCTGCGCCTGTAAGTACTTCGGAGCATTCCGATCACCCCGGATCTTTTGCATATCAATTTTCCGATGTCAAAGTTGAGTTGATCAAGACCGCAGATGGCGATATCACTGCAGGTGGCGTGCTGGACAGCGATTTCCTGTACGAACGCGCGACTGATGCATCTGGCCAGATTCTCGCTCAATACAGCTTTTCCTCGCCCGTCGTCCTCCGGCCCAGGGTGCCCACTTGTACCCCACAGGCGCCGGAGCCCGTGCGCATGGCCCAGACTGTCGCTCAAAAACTCACCTCAATCGGCTCAACCGGTGCTCCCCGCTCCTTCCTCATCTCGTTGTTGTGCAAGGGCGGCATTCCAGGTTCGTTGACCAACGCCTATGTCACCCTGACGGATGTGGCAAATCCTGGAAATATCGGGAATGCTCTGACCCTGTCGAAAACCTCGGTGGCAAAAGGTGTGGGTGTGCAGATCCGCAAGGATGACCAGATACTGGGCTTTGGCCCGGACTCCAATGCCGCCGGCAACAGGAATCAATGGTTTGCAGGGTCTGTTGCCTACGGGCAGGAGCGGTTGGATATCCCGCTGACGGCGCGCTATGTCAAGACCGGAGAGAACGTGACCATAGGCAGTGCCAATGCGGCGGCGACCTTCACCATCAGCTACCAGTAGTTCCCCCTGATCCCTTGCGCTTTCGGTCTGACCGCTGCCAGGCCATTCAGCGTGGTCAGGCAAGTCTGCGGGTGCGCGGCCATGCCCGCAGAATACGCAGATGCTTGATCTACTCGTCATTCACGCCACGCTGCCCGACGGCCGCCAGGACATGTCCATCGCCGTGCAGGGCGGGCGCATCGTCGAGGTCGCGGCGGGCCTTTCAGCGCCTGCCCACCAGGTGGTCGATGCACAGCACCAGCTGGTGTCGCCTCCCTTCGTCGATCCGCATTTCCACATGGATGCCACGCTGAGCCACGGCCTGCCGCGCGTCAACCGCAGCGGCACGCTGCTGGAGGGCATAGCGCTGTGGGGCGAGCTCAAGCCGCTGCTCACGGCCGAGGCGCTGATCTCGCGCGCGCTGGAGTATTGCGACTGGGCGGCGGCCAAGGGGCTGCAGGCCATCCGCAGCCATGTGGATACCAGCGATGCCCGCCTGCTGGCCGTCGATGCGTTGCTGGAGGTCAAGCGCCAGGTGGCTCCCTATATCGACCTGCAGCTGGTGGCGTTTCCGCAGGACGGCGTGCTGCGCTCGCCCGGCGGCGTCGCCAACCTGCGGCGGGCGCTGGACAAAGGCGTGGACGTGGTGGGTGGCATTCCCCACTTCGAGCGCACCATGGCCGAGGGTGCCGACAGCGTCAGGCTGCTGTGCGAGCTGGCGGCCGAGCGCGGCCTGCTGGTGGACATGCACTGCGACGAGTCCGACGACCCGCTGTCGCGCCACATCGAAACCCTGGCCTTCGAGGCGCAGCGCCTGGGCCTGCAGGGCCGCGTCACGGGCTCGCACTGCACCTCCATGCACAGCATGGACAACTACTACGTGAGCAAGCTGCTGCCGCTGATCGCCGAAAGCGGCGTGGCCGTGATTGCCAATCCGCTGATCAACATCACGCTGCAGGGCCGCCAGGACAGCTATCCCAAGCGCCGCGGCATGACGCGCGTGCCCGAGCTGCTGGCCGCAGGCGTCAACGTGGCCTTCGGCCATGACTGCGTGATGGACCCGTGGTACGGCATGGGCTCGGGCGACATGCTGGAGGTCGCCCACATGGGCCTGCATGTGGCGCAGATGACCGGCCAGGACGGCATGCGCGACTGCTTCGACGCCGTGACCACGCGCGCGGCGCGTGTGATGCACCTTGACTGCTATGGCATCGAGGCCGGCTGCGATGCCAGCTTCGTGCTGCTGCAGGCGCGCGATGCGGCCGAGGCGATACGGCTGCGCGCCACGCGCCTGAAGGTGTTCCGCAAGGGCCGGTTGCTGGCCGAGGCGCCTGCTGCAACGGCTGCGCTGCATCTGCCGGGCCGCCCGGCAAGAATCGACTGGCGGCGCTGAACCGGCGCCGGCCTCAGGCGCCGGCCAGGCTGGCCTCGCGCACGATGGTCTGCAGGGCCACCAGGTCCCTGACCACCAGGCCCTGGGCTTCCACGCGAATGCAGGCGTCGCGCTCCATGCGCTTGAGCTCCTGGTTCACGCGCTGGCGCGAGGCGCCCAGCAACTGGGCCAGCTCCTCCTGCACCAGTTGCAGGCCTATGCGCAGCTCGCGCGGGTCGTCCAGCACCTGTGTGCCGTAGCTGCGCGACAGGTGCAGCAGCTGCTTGGCCAGGCGTGCGCGCAGGGGCAGGGTGTTGAGGTCTTCCACCAGCCCGTAGGTCTGGCGTATGCGGTGGGCCTGCAGGCGCAGCAGGGCGTCGTAGAACTCCACATGCGTGGCCAGGATGGCGTGAAAGCTCTCCTTGTCCACGCACAGCAGCGTGGTGTCGCCATGGGCATAGGCATCGCGCGTGCGCGGCTCATCCAGGAAGGTGGACATGGCGCCGAACCAGGCACCCGGCTCCACATAGGCCAGCGTGGTCTGCCGACCCGACAGGCTGGTCGAGCTCATGCGCACGGCGCCCTGCGCACAGGCATACCACCTGTGCGGCACATCGCCGCGTGCATAGATCAGTGCCCCGTCCTTGAGCCGCCGGACCGTGGTCTGGCGCAGGATGTCATGGCGCAGCGAGGGCGAAAGGCTGCAGAACCACTGGCCGGAATTGATGGCCTCGCGCTCGGCGGGGGTGAGCATGGGCTCGTGGGTACTCGTTTGCAAACCGCTTGTCTCCAATCGGCCGCAATTTTAGGGCGTGCGGGCCTGCGGATAGGCGTGCAATTGCTCGCGCAGCAACTGCACGAAGCAGTCGGCCCTTTCGGTGGGCGCGTATTGGGGCGGCAGGGCCAGCACCACCTCCACCGCGCAGGCTGGAAGCAGTGGCAGCACACGCAGGTCGCGCGCGAACACCGAGGCCACGTAGGGGTTGACCACGCCCAGCCCCAGCCCTTGGGCGGCCAGGGTGCAGATGGTGGAGGAGTAGGTGGTCTCCATGGTGGAGCCGGCTTCTATTCCGTGTTCCTGCATGGTGCTGCGCAGTTGCAGGTAGATGTCGTCATCGGCGTTGAGGGTCAGCAGCAGCTGGCCCTGCAGGTCACGCACATGCAGCCGCGTGCGCGTGGCCAGCGCATGGTCCGGGTGCATGACGCAGACGGCGCGGCTGCGGTGCAGCACGGTGGCGTCCAGCTCGGGCGTGCTCAGCGCCATGGTGCTGACCACCAGGTCGAAGTGGCCATGCAGCAGGCCCTCGCGCAAGGGCGTGGAGCCCAGGGTCTGCAGGCTGATGTGGGTGCCCGGGTAGCGCTGCGCGAAGCTGCGCACCACGGCCGGGATCACGCTCAGGCCCAGGGCCGGCGTGCAGCCTATGCGCAGCGTGCCGGCGCCGGACTGGCGCAGTGCGGCCAGGTCGCGCTCTATGCGCTCGCGCCCCAGGAAATGCTGCTGCACGGTGGCGAACAGTTCCACGGCCTCGGCCGTGGGGCGCAGCCGGCCCTTGTGCATGTCGAACAGCTTGAGCCCTGCGGCCGCCTGCATCTGGGCCAGCAGCCGGCTGACCGAAGGCTGCGTGGTGTGCAGCAGCCGCGCGGCGGCCGTGGTGGTGCCGGTCTGCATGACGGCACGGAAGGCCTCGATCTCTCGGGAGCTCAGGGGTCTGGACATGGCGATTCGTTCCTGCTCGGGGTGGCTGGCAATGTATATCTTTTCTGTATAGAGGCCACGGAAAAATGCATTTTTCCAAAGATGCCCCGCTTTCTACACTGGCCTCATTGCATCGTTTGCCCAGGCGCGGCAGCGCCATCGAAAGGATTCCATGATCAAGACAAGCGCAGGCCGCAAAGCCGCCATGCTCGCTGTGGCCATCTCCGCCTCGTTGGCTGGCACGGCACCAGTCGCCGCCATCGCGCAGGATGGCTTTCCCCAGCCGGGGCGCCAGCTGCGCATCATCGTGCCGTTCACTGCAGGCGGCAGCTCCGACGTGCAGGCACGCATGCTGGCCGACCGCCTGAGCCGGCTCTGGGGCCAGCCGGTAGTGGTGGAAAACAAACCCGGCGCGGGCGGTCATCTGGGAGGCCGATATGTGGCCGATCAGCCGGCCGACGGCTACACGCTGATGGTGGGCTCCATCGGCCTGCATGCCGCCTATGGCGTATACAGCAAGCTGGCCTATGACCCCGCAAGGGATCTGCGCGTGGTGACCGTGCTGGCCGAGATGCCGCATGTGGTGGTGGCCACGCCCAGCCTTGCTGCCAGCAACCTGGCCGAGCTGACGGCGCTGGCCAAAAAGGCGCCTGGCACGGTCAACTTCGGCTCGGCCGGCGTGGGCTCGTCCGTGCACATGATGGGCGAGCTGTACAAGCTGCAGGCGGGCGCGCCCATCGTGCACGTGCCTTATCGCGGCAGCTCGGCCGCGATCAACGACCTGCTGGGCGGCCAGATCCAGCTCATGTTCGAGAACCCGCCCACGGTGCTGTCGCACATACGCGGCGGCAAGCTCAAGGCGTTGGCCGTCACGGGCAGCCAGCGACTGCCGGCCCTGCCGGATGTGCCCACGGCGGCCGAGTCCGGGCTCAAGGACTATGTGGCCACCTCCTGGACCACGGTGGCAGTCTCCTCCAAGGTGCCCGAGGCCATCGTCAAAAAGCTCAATGACGACATCCGAAAGGTCGTGGCCACACCCGAGTTCCGCAAGGGCCTGCAAGAGCAGGGCATGAGCGCCGTCGCCAACAGCCTGCCTGAGGCGCAATCCTTCGTTGCCCGCGAAAAGCAGCGCTGGGACCGCGTGATCGCCGAAGGCCACATCTCCGCCCAATGAAACGCTCCATGACTTCGAACACCCCCGCATCCTTCGTCCCCTGCCGCCGCCTGGGCGATGGCCGCCAGCACCACTTCTTCGGCTACTACAACAAGTCCAGCTGGGACCGCAGCAATCGCCTGGTGCTGGCGCAGCAAACGCCGTGGATGGACCAGTACCTCACGCCCCAGGCGCGGGCGTCCATCGGCTACTTCGATACCGAAAACGGCGACCGCTTCCACGCCGTGGGCGAGACAGGCGCCTGGAACTGGCAGATGGGCAGTCAGCTGCAGTGGCTGGACGGGCTGGCGGGCCGCCAGCTGATCTACAACGACAGGACGGCAGATTCCGGGGGGCGCTATCCGGGGTTCGGCTCCGTGGTCATCGATGTGGACAGCGGCGAGCGGCGCACCCTGCCCATGCCTGTGTATGTGGTGGCGCCCAGCAGTGCCTGGGCGCTGTGCGTGGACTACCGGCGCCTTTACATCACGCACGAAACCATTGGCTACAGCGAAGAGGGTGGTCCCTTCGCCTTGCCCCTGGCGCCCGAGGACGACGGCATCTGGCGCATGGAGGTCGCGACGGGCGAGGCAAGGCTGCTGGCCAGCTATGCGCGCCTCAAGGCATTTCATCACCGCACATCGATGGACAAGGCCATCCACTGGGTCAGCCATATCGAGGTCAACCCGTCTTCCTCGCGCATTCTTTTCCTGCACCGCTGGACCGAACGCGTCAAGGACGAAACCTGCTTTCTGCACCGCCTCATCACCATGGCGCCCGACGGCTCCGACATGCGCCTGCTCGAATGCTCGGACCATCCGCTGCCCCAGCTGGCCGACGACTTCGACCCGATGGCCGTGGGCACGTTCGACTACGAAAAGTCCGAATACCAGATCTCGCATCCGCTATGGCAGGACGACAGCCACATCATTGTGTGGGGCCCGCATGCCGGGGAGATCCACTATCACCTCTATGACGATGTGGAGGGCGGTGACGTGCAGGTGGTGGGCGCAGGCGTGCTGGTGGAGAACGGCCACATGAGCTTCTCGCCCGTGGACACGCGCTGGCTGCTCAGCGACACCTATCCCGACGACCGAACGCATGAGCGCTTCCTGTTCCTGTACGACATGCACACGGGCGAGCGCCACGACCTGGGCTGCTTCTACGCCTCTCCCGATCTCAGCAAGGAAAACCGCTGCGACCTGCACCCGCGCTGGAGCCGTGACGGGCGCCAGGTCTGCATCGACTCCGTGCACGAGCACCAGCGGCAGATGTATGTGCTGGATGTGTCGGGGATCGTGCAGGCTTGACTCGGGTAGTCGGGGGCGCGTGAGCAGCCCCGGCTACCGTGTAGGACTCAGCGCGGCTTGCGCATTCGCGTGCGGCGTCCGGCCAGGGCTGCGACGCCCAGCATCAGCGCTGCCAGCGTCCACTGGCCCCATTGCGAAAGCGTGGGAATGGTCGCAGGGCTGCCGCCGGCAGCGGCGGCCAGCACGGCCACGCCACCCGGGTCACTGATGAAGGCGTTCACATCCAGGTCGTCATCGCCGTTCCTGCCGTCCTCAATCGTCAGCGTCACGCTGTTGTCGCTGGCGTTGAACTGCGCGCCGGTGAAGTGATACCAGTGCGGCGTTGCGTTGTCGGACGTGGGGCCGTACTTCCAGTACTGTGCATTGCGGGGCAGATTGTTCGGGAACGTGAGCTTGATGCTCACCGTGGATCCCGGCGCACCGTTGTGGACAGCGAAATCGAACAGGCCCAGCGGGAACTGAAGATTGGCAGGCGGTGCGTCGGCAGGTGACCTGATGTGCCCCTGCAGCGGGATGAAGCCCGCAGTCTGCGCCGGGCCTGTTCCCATGGGTGTGAAGACCCATGGGCTTCCCGCAGCAATCTCTGCTGAGACTGTCGTTCCGCCCACGGTACCGGTGATGGTGCTCAGAGAGTGGGGGGGCAGGGTGATCGTGAAGGTCTGGTTCACGGGCGTTGCCGCGGCGTACTCGGCATCGCCGGCCTGGCTGGCCTGCAGCGTGCAATCTCCCGTGCGCATCAGCCGCAGCGAGGTGCCGGTGACCACACAGGTCTGAGGAGTGAGGCTGCTGAAGCTGATCGGCAGGTTGGAGTTGGTTGCGGCGGCGTTTGCCAGCGACAGGGCCTGGGGGCTCAGATAACGCAGGGACGAGAAATCGAAGGTGATGTTCTGGATTGCCTTGCCGACTGCAATCTGTACCGAGCCGGTGGCCTGTGCATGGTTGGCATCGGCCGCCTTGGTCGCCGTCACCGTGCAGCTGCCTACGGCCGTGCCGGTGACGGTGTTGCCGAACAGCGCGCAGTTGCCAGCGCCTGCCGTCAGCGCCAGCGTGAGTGCACCGCTGCCGCTGCCGCCAGTGACGGTGACCGTGCTGGAGTCGCCTTTGGGAATGCTGGCGGGTGATGCCACCACGGACAGGGCCACCTGGCTTGCCTGTGACACCGTCACCGAAGTGCTGGCCGTGGCCTCTTCATGGTCGGCATCCGCTGCCTTGGTGGCCGTGACCGTACAGGTTCCGACACCCAGGCCGGTGAGCGTGGAGCCCGCGATGCTGCAGGGGCCCGCGACGCTCAAGCCGATGGCGCCGGTGCCCGAGCCGCCCGTGGTGCTCAGTTGCGAAATGCCGCCAAAGCTGATGGCTGCAGGACTGGCCTGCACCGACAGTGCTGTCTGTCCAGCCTTGGCCACGATGACGGTGGTGCTGGCGCTGATGGCCTGGTGGTTGATGTCGCCAGCCTTGGTGGCCGTGATGGTGCAACTGCCGGCGCCAATGGCACTCAACTGGTTGCCCGTCACCGCGCAGAACTGGGCACCACCCGTCACGGCGTAGGTGACGGCGCCGCTGCCCGAACCCCCAGTGGTCGCCAGGGTTGCCGTGGCGCCGAAGGTCAGGGTCGAAGGCGTGGACTGCACGCTCAGGGTGACCTGGGCTGCAGGGGTCACGGTCACCACGGTGGTGGCCAGCGTGTCCTGGTAGTTGGCATCGCCCAGCTTGGTGGCGGTCACTGTGCAGGAGCCCGTGCCTTCCGCAGTGAGCGTGTTGCCGTTGACGGAGCAAAAGGCGGCTCCATCCGTGATGGAAAAGCCCACGGCGCCGGACCCTGCGCCGCCACTGGTTGACAGCGCGGCCGTGCTGAAGGCCGCCAGCGTGCTGGGTGTTGCCATCGCCGTCAGCGCAGGCTGCTGGGCCTTGATCACCGAGATGTCCACGGTGGTCGTGGCGGCCAGGTAGCTGGCGTCTCCCGCCTTGGTCGCCGTCACGGTGCAATCGCCCACAGCCGTGGCTGTGACCGTGTTGCCTGTCAGGGTGCAATAGGCCGCGCCTGCAGTTACGGCGTAGCTGATGGCGCCTGCGCCAGAGCCGCCGTTGGCGCTCAGCGTGGTGGTGCCGGCATAGGGCAGGGTCTGCAGTGCTGCACTTGCCGTCAGTGCAGCCTGCGGGCTCTTGTCATTGGTCAGCGAGAACGAGGTGCTGGCCGCCCCTGCCTGCGCCGTCACGGTATAGCTGCCGGCGAACAGGTTGGCCGTGGCACTCAGCGATGCGATGCCCTGGTCGTTGGTCGTGACCGAGGTTCTTGTGGCAAAGGTAGTGGATGGCCCCGATGCGGCAGGCGCATTGAAGTCCACCATGATGCCGGCAAGCGGCTGGTCGTCGATGTCGGTGACCTTGACCGACAACGGCGTGGCAAAAGGCTGCTGGATGCGGGTGGACTGTTGAGAGCCAGTGAGCACCGCCATGGCCGCAGGTGGGCCGAAAGGATCGATGCGAAATACCAGACCATTCGAAAGGCTCTCGTTTGCGCTGAGGGCGCTGTTCGCAGGGTTGGTCAGGCCGTTGGTGCCCGATGTGGTGGTGGCGCCGCCCACGGAAAGAAGGGTCCTGCCCTGCACATTGGTTGCGGCCAGGCTGCGCATGGCCTCGTTTTCCGAGGTGCCCAGGAACCCTGCATAGTTCCAGTTGTTCGGATCGCTGGTTGCGATGCTGACCAGGAAGCCGTCCTGCTTGCCTCCTGGCGTGGTGGACAGGCCGCTTTGTGCCTTGACGGGAAAGCCTGCGCCATTGCTGGTGCTGCCCGTGGCGAACCACTGCACGCCGTCGCCGGCCAGCCCTTCCACGCTGTCGTAGCCATTGCCACCCAGGTAGGTGGCGTCCAGCACCTGGTCTCCTGATGCATTCAGACGCAGCACAAAGCCGTCCATGCCGGTGCTGCGCGCGGTCTGCGGCCCTAGGCCCTTGCGCAGTCCGCCGTTGTCGGCAGGAAAGTTGTCTGACCCGGTCTCCCCGCCCACGAGCAGTGAGCCGTCATACATCAGGTTCAGTGCCAGTGCACGGTCCGCACCGGCCCCCGAGCCTGTCAGCAGCGTGAAGTAGTCGAAGGCGCTGCCGTCGGCCCGGATCTTGGCGACGAAGCCGTCTGATCCATCGATGGCGCGCGAATTGATTTGTGTCCTGAGGCCCGTGGCGCCCGGCATCCCCGAGACAGAGTCGGTAGCGCCTGCCACATAGGCCGCGCCGGTGCCGTCCACGGCAATGGCATATCCGATGTCGGCGCCGCCGTCGCCGCCGATGTATCCGGCGTACTCCAGCCCGCTGCCTGAAGCGTCGATGCGGGCCACGAAGGCATCCCGCATTTCTGACTGCGCAGGGCCAAAGCCGTGGTTGAGCTGCGGCCCGTTCACGGCAGGAAAGCCTTTGCCTTCCGTGAATCCGGTCACATAGACCCGGCCAAGGGTGTCCAGAGCCAGGGCATTGGCCTGATCGTCACCCGTTCCACCAATCAGGCCCGAATACAGAATGCCGGCACCGTCTGGTGCCAGGCGCATGACGAAGGCATCCCTATCCGTCGTGCTCTTGCTGCGCCGAAAGCGTTGGTTGGCATCTGTGCCAAGCAGGGGGAAGCCGGTGGATTCCGTGCTGCCCGCCAGGTGGATGCGGTTTTGTATGTCCACGGCCAGGCCGTTGCAGGCGTCGTCTCCCGATCCGCCCACATAAGTGACGCTCAAGGGGACACCCTTGGGATCGAATCTGACGACGAAGGCATCCTCGCCACCTTTGCTGCTGCCCGCGTTGGGCAGGTCGGACGATTGCGTCACGCCGCAAGCGTAGGTGTTGCCGTCGCTGTCTCGCGCCACGGCGTTGACCTGGTCGGCCGAGTTGCCTCCGACCAGGCCCGAGTAGCCGGTCCAGGCCGGATCGATGACCAGCGGCAGGCCTTTGTCATGGCTGCCCAGCTCAAAGCCCACGCGCCAGGTGGTGGCGTCCACCTGCTCCAGCCGATAGCGGGCGGGCACGTCCACGCGGCCATTGCCCCGGGGTTGGTAGACCAGCGGTGCATCGTCGGTGAAAAGGTCGTTGCCTATGCTCCACTGCAGCGCTCCCGTGGGCAGGATGCGTGCATCCGTCGCACCTTCCACGCGCAGCCAGACCAGCGAGGCATCGGCGCCAGGCGCCAGCTCAAACTGGTACTTGAGGCCACCGGGCTCACCCTGGAAGACGGCATCGATGCCGGGCCAGACACTGCGGTAGCCCAGCGCACCGAAGCTGCGCAGGCCTGTGCGCCATTGCGCGGCTTCGCCGACCAGCCAGTGGTACAGCGTGGGCGAAGGCTGCATGCCCTGCGGCGCCGACATGGTCCCGTTCTCGAAGCTGTAGCGCAGGCGCGAATCCGGGCGCAGGCTCAGGCTCCGGGCCACGCCGGATGCGGCCACCGACCGGCCTTGCACGCTGGTGGCCCGGCCGGGCAGGTCGATGCTCATGCCTTGCGCGTCGAAACTGATGCGCTTGCCTGAGGCCATGGCGCGAAAGCCGGCCCCGGGCATTTCTATGAAGCGGTTGTCCCTGCCAGAGAACTCGCGTTGCACCAGGGGATCGGCCTGAGCCCCCGTGGTCAAGGTCAACAGGGTCAAGGCCGCAATGGAACTGCGCATAGGTGTACTCAGCTCCGTGCGGGGAAGATGCCCTGCAAGGCGATGATGAAGTTCATGACCAGGTAGGGTGGAAGATTGTTGTGTGGCTGGCTGTCGCCCGCAGCTTGAGGGGGAGCCATGGTGACCGCAGAGGTGTTGGAGGCTGGCGCGATGTACGGGCGCGTCGGTGCGGTGCCCAGGACGGCGCCTGCCGGGCTGGCTACAGCGGGATCCGCAGGCGTGCCCGCTCGGGCCAGATGGCTGTGGACGGGAATTTCCGATGCCTGCAGCTTCACGGTTTCAACACCGCCGGATTCGCCCAGATCGCGCAGTGACAGTCCAGGTCCTTGGCCCGGGTGCATGGGCATGCGGCCCTGCAAGTCGGGAAGCGCGAAGTTGGACTTGCCATTTCCACCGTATGTCGTTCCCAGCAGGGAAAACAGCGCCGTGTTCTGAGAAAGCGGTATGAGCTGACCATCGCAAAAGGCCCAGCCCTTGGGTGCGAAGTTGAATCCGCCAATGCGGATTTCGGCGACGAAGGGATCGGACATGGTCTTCAGGTCGGAGAAGGAAAGAGGCCTTGCATGGCCATGCAAAAGCTCAGTGCCAGATAGGGCGGCATATTGAGGTGTGGCTGGCCGCCGCCCACATTGGCCAGCAGGGCTGGCATGGTCGTATCACCGCTTTGCGCATAGTGGCCGCGCGCCGCTGCAGGCAGGTTGCCGTTGCCCGATGTCGCCTGGCCCGTAGTGCCGGAAGCGGCCATGGCGTGGCTATGCTGCGGTATCTCTGACAGGGTCAGGGTGTGGGTTTGCTCGCCTGCTCTCTCTCCCTGCGTATGGCCGGCTCCCATGTGCATGGGCATGCGGCCGCGCAGGTCGGGCAGTGCAAAGTTGGTCTGCCCGTCGCCACCGTAGGTGGTGCCCAGCAGCGAGAACAGTGCCTGGTTCTGGTTGATGGGCAGCAACTGCCCATTGCAAAGAGCCCAGCCTTTGGGGGCGAAGTTAAAGGAGAAGACGCGAACCTCTCCGAGAAAGGGGGTAGACATCAGGTGGGGGAGGGATAGATGCCGAACAGCGAGATGATGAAGTTCACGCAAAGGAAGGGCGGCATATTGGTATGCGGCTGCGACCCTCCTACCGAACTCACCATCGATGCAGCCATGGGCGTGGCGGGGACGCCGTTCACAAAGGCCTTGTGATCCCTGTGCTTGGCAAACACTGCGTCGGCGGGCGAGGCCAGAAAGCCTGTGCCCGAGGACGCGGGAACGCCGTGCGTGTGGGCTGGAATCTGATTGACGGTCAGCGTGACGTCTTCGACTCCAGCGGCCTGAGCCAGCGGGAATCCGTTGCCTGCGTGCAGGGGGATGCGGCCACGCATGTCTGGCAGGGCGAAGGTGCTTTGGCCATCACCGCCGTATGTCGTGCCGATCAGAGTGAAAAGGGTTTCGTATTCCGAGATGGGCATTTGCTGCCCTTCGCAGAACATCCAGCCTGCCGGCGCGAAGTTGCCGGCAAACATGCGGATTTCCCCAACAAAGGGTTGAGCCATGACAGGGTGGGGTTAGTAAACGTTAATAATTGCAAAATAGTTTAGTATGGCAACCTGTTTCGCAGCAAAAATATTTTGCTTCTGTTGCTTGGGCAGGAAGGGCCACGATGAAGACAGGACGCCGTGCTTTCATGCAGGTTGCAGGGGCCTTTCCCGCTGCAGCGGCCGTTTCCGGGATTCCAGTGATCGCCTGTGCGGCTGGCATGGAGTTGCGCCGCAGCCACTTTCAGCCGCTGCTGGGCCATAGCTTCTCGGTAGCAGGAGAAGTTTCCGAGTTACGTTTGGTTTCGTTGGCAGCGCTGCCGCACACACTGCACGGCGACCGCTCTTTCAGCGCACTGTTCGAGTTGTCCTGCCCTGGCGCGTTGCTGCAGGACACCTGGGAAATCTCTCATCCGGCTCTGGGAAGCCACGCCGTCTTCCTGAGCCCCAGCGACGCGCGAGGCGGTCTGCTGGAAGCCGTGTTCAACCGCGGCTGAGCGCCGCGGTCCTGCGCATGCGCAGGTAGATGCCTTCCTGGTCCTGCTCGACAAAGCCCAGGCGCTTATACAGGCGCCGGGCTGGATTGTTGGCTTCCACGAACAGCTGCATGTCGCGCCCTTCTTGATCTGCCCAGCCGGCCAGCCATTGCATGAGGGCCGTGCCCAGTCCCTGGCCTTGAACAGCGGCGTCGAGCGAGATGTCCATCACTCCCAGCGGCCCGGGTGCGAGATTGAGGTAGAGCCGGCCTATAGGCAGACCTGCCCTCTCGATCACGAAAAACGCGCCGTGTGCGTAGTGCTTGCGGTAGTGCTGGTCCTGCAAAGCGAACTGCGAATCGCAGAAGGCATGCTTTTCGGCTTCGCTCCAGGGCACGGGCGCCAGTTCGGCAGCGCGTACCTGGCGGTACAGGGCGCGGAGAAAAGCGTAGTCGGCTTCTTCGACCAGGCGCAGCCGCACATCCTCCAGATACAGCGGCGGCAGCTCGGGCACGAACGGATCAGACGGCATGGGAAAAGCAGGCCTCGTAATCGACATGGCCTGCCGACTGCGCAATGGGCGTGATGAAGATGGCGTAGTCACCGAGCTGCGCATGGCGCACGCGGTAAGTGCGCTGCGGCAGCTGCGGCTGGCGCGGACCGCGAAACACCAGGGAGAACTGCAGCATGCCGGGCGTGTCGGCCGATGTCTGCGTTGCGCTGAGCACTTGCATGTCGATGCCGATGGTGTGCTCGCCTTCGCGCATGAAGAAGCTCATGGTCTGCTGGGCCAGGGACTGGGCGTCGTTCCAGGACAGGACTCTGGCATACAGCGCGTCGTCCAGTTCGACGTTGGACGGGGACAAAGAGGTTGCGGACATGGGCGGCAGTCTGATCGGTGGGGCTGGCAGGCACAGAGCGGCAGCATAGCCCATGCACAGGCGGCGGTTTCCTTCTGCTGAGACCTCAACTGCCTCAACCCCCCCAGCGCAGCACCAGCGGATCGAGCCGCCGCGCAATGTCCAGCAGCTGGCGGCGCACCTCGGGGTGCATGGGCGGCCAGGGCGCGCGCGGCGCGTCGCAGGCGATCACGCCGCCGGCCTTCATCAGCGCCTTGGCGGCCAGGAAGCCGGCCTGGCGGTTTTCGTGGTTGATCAGGGGCAGCCAGCGCTGGTAGAGGGCGAATGCGGTGTCGGGGTCGCCGTTTCTGTGCGCTTCGATGATGGGGCGTATGCCGTCGGCAAAGCCGCCGCCCGTCATGGAGCCCGTGGCGCCGGCCTGCAGGTCGGCCAGCAGGGTGATGGCTTCCTCGCCATCCCATGGGCCTTCGATGGCCTCGCCGCCCAGGGCGATGAGTTCGCGCAGCTTGCCGGCGGCGCCTGCGGTTTCCATCTTGAAGTAGCAGACCTGCTCGATCTCGCGGGCCATGCGCGCGAGGAAGGCGGGGGACAGCGGCGTGTCTGCGGCGGGCGCGTCCTGCACCATGATGGGAATGGCGATGGCATCGGACACGGCCTGGAAGAAGCCCTGGATCTGGGGCTCGCCGAAGCGGAAGGTGGCGCCGTGGTAGGGCGGCATGACCATCACCATGGCCGCACCCATGTCCTGCGCGCGGCGGCTTCGCTCGGCGCACACGCGCGATGAGGTGTGCGTGGTGGTGACGATCACGGGCACGCGGCCCGCCACATGCTCCAGCGCCGTGCGCGTGAGGGTCTCGCGCTCGTCATCGGCCAGCAGGAACTGCTCGGAGAAGTTGGCCAGGATGCACAGGCCGTCCACGCCCGAGTCGATCATGAAGTCCAGGCAGCGCTTCTGGCTGGCCAGGTCCAGCGTGCCGTCCTCGTGGAAGGTGGTGGGTACCACGGGGAAGATGCCGCTGTAGCGCGGCCGAGAAATTCCGGGCATGGCGTGCTCCCTCATTCGACGATGCGGAACTGGTCCAGGTACTCGGTCTTGAGCGTGAGGCCCAGGCCCGGCACATCGTCCCTGAGCTGCAGGAAGCCGTTCTCGGCCACGGGCTCGCCGTCGAAGATGTACCAGAACAGCTCGTTGCCCACTTCCACGTCGAAGATGGGGAAGTACTCGGCCATGGGCGAGGCCAGCGTGCTCATGGTCAGGTGGTAGTTGTGCATCTGGCCCGCATGCGGGATGACGGGCACGCTGAACGCCTCGCACAGCGCATTGATCTTGTGCGCGGCCGTGATGCCGCCCACGCGGTTGGTGTCGTACTGCACGACGCTGACGGCCTTCTTGTCCAGCAGCTGCTTGAAGCCGTAGAGGCTGAACTCGTGCTCGCCGCCCGAGATCGGAATGCTGGTGAGCCGGTTGAGTTCGGCGTAGCCGTCGATGTCGTCGGCGATCACGGGCTCCTCCAGCCAGCGCGGCTCGAACTTCTCCAGCTTGGGCAGCATGCGCCTGGCGTACTCCAGGTTCCAGCCCATGTAGCACTCCAGCATCAGGTCGCAGTCGTAGCCTATGACTTCGCGCACGGCCTCGACCGAGCGCAGGTTCTCGCGCACGCCTTCCTGCAGATGGGCCGGGCCGTAGCCGAAGCGCATCTTGAAGGCCTTGAAGCCCTGGTCCAGGAATTTTTGCGCCTCTTGCTGCATGGCCTTGAGGTCGGTGCGGTAGAGCTTGCTGTAGTAGCAGGGAATCCTTTCCTTGGTGCGCCCGCCCAGCAGCTTGAACACAGGCTTGTTCACGCTCTTGCCCAGGATGTCCCAGATGGCCAGGTCCACGGCCGAGATGGCGGCCATGGTCACGCCCTTGCGGCCCCAGGCGTGCGTGGCGCGGTACATGCGCTGCCACAGGTATTCGTAGTCCCACGGGTCGTGGCCGATGACCAGGGGCGCCAGGTACTCGTCGATGATGGCCTTGGCGATGCGCGGCGCCAGCGCCACGTTGCCCAGGCCGACGATGCCGTCATCGGTCTCGATCTCCACCACCGTCCAGGAATGGAAGCGGAAGGTGGACATGGTCTCCTGCGGCGCATAGAGCAGGTCCATGGCGTTGGAGCAGAAGTTGCCCTGGGGCGGCACGGTCTTGCCTTGCCATTCGTAGACGCGGGCGCGGACGGATTTGATTTTCATGATGGTGAGGGCGGGGGAGTGAAGTCAGTCAGGACAGGCGCGCGGCGCCCATGCGGCAGGCGATCAGGAAGGCCTGCCAGGTGGCCTCCACGCTGGCCCGGCCCTGGCCCGCGATGTCATAGGCCGTGCCGTGGGCCGGCGTGGTGATGGGGATCGGCAGGCCGCCCTGCACGGTCACGCCGCGCGAGAAGCCCAGCAGCTTGATGGCGATCTGGCCCTGGTCGTGGTACATGGTCACGATGGCCTGGTACTCGCCGGCCTGGGCCTTCAGGAAGATGGTGTCGGCCGGGAAGGGGCCGTGGAACGGGTCGGGCGTGGGCCAGTCGCGGGCCTGCAGCGCGCGCACGGCCGGCGCGATGATGTCGATCTCCTCGCGCCCGCAGGTGCCGCCGTCGCCGTTGTGCGGGTTGAAGCCCGCAATCGCCACCTTGGGGGCCGCCATGCCGCTGGCCAACAGCGCGCGGTAGATCAGCTCGGCCGCCTGGGCGATGCGCTCCTGGCTCAGATAGCCGGCCACGTCCCTGAGCGGCACATGGGACGAAATGCGCGAGGTCCACAGATCGCCCAGCGTGTTGAATTCGCAGAAATAGCCGCTCACACCCAGGTACTCGGCAAAGTGGTGCAGCTCGTCCTCATGGCGCAGGCCGCCCAGCTTCATGGCCTGCTTGTTGAGCGGCGCAAAGCAGATGGCGTCGATCTGGCCGGCCTGGGCCGCGTCCATGCACCGGTCCAGCACCTGCAGCACCGAGCGCCCGCCTGCGGCTTCGGCACGACCCTGGTGCACGGCATCGGGGGCCACCGTGTCCAGGGCCAGGAAGGCGGGCAGGGCGGTATCGGTGCGGCCCCGTGCAAGGGCCATGCTGGCGATGGGCGCGGTGGCCACCTGCAGGCCCGCGATGCGCTGGCCCTGCTGCCACAGCCAGGGGTCGCCGGCCAGCACGATGTTGGCCTTTTGCATGGCCTCGGGCCGCGCCAGCAGGCGTGCGATCAGTTCGGCGCCTATGCCGGCGGGATCGCCCAGGGTCAGGGCGACGACGGGAAGTTCGGATGCGGGCATGTGCGGCTCAGTCGATCTTGATGTGGTTCTTGCGGATGATTTCGCCAAAGCGCTGGTACTCGGCGTTGTGCAAGGCAATGAACTCCGCCTGGCCCATGGGCTGCAGCTCGGCGCCCACGGCCTCCAGGCGCGTGCGCGTCTCGGGCATGGCCAGCACCTTGTTGACCTCGTCGTGCACCCGGGCCTGCACGGCGCGGGGTGTGGCCGCTGGCATGTAGATGCCGTACCAGGCGCCTATCTCCACGCCGGGCAGGCCGGCCTCGGCCAGCGTCGGCACCTGGGGCAGCTGGGCGTTGCGGCGCGGCGACGTCACGCCCAGCGGGCGCAGCTTGCCGGCCTTGATCTGGCCGATCACCGAAGACATGGTGTCGAAGCTCATCTGCACCTGGCCGCTGACCAGGTCCACCAGGGCGGCGGCGCTGCCCTTGTAGGGCACGTGGGTCAGTTCAATGCCGGCCGCGTCCTTGAACATCTCGGCCGCGATGTGCTGGGTGCTGCCCGTGCCGCTGCTGGCGAAGTTGATCCTGCCGGGCTCCTTGCGGGCCAGGGCGACCAGTTCCTGCACCGAGTTCGCGGGCAGGCTGTTTCCCACCACCAGCACATTGGGAACTGCGCCCACATAGGCCACGGGCACCAGGTCGCGGTTGCTGTCGTAGCCCAGCTTGAGCAGGTGCGGGGCAATGGCATGGGCCGTGACCACGCCCATCACCATGGTGTGCCCGTCCGTGGACTTGGCCGTCATGTCCACGGCCAGGGTGTTGGAGACGCCGGGGCGGTTTTCCACGATCACCGGCTGGCGCAGCAGCGGCGCGAGCCGGTCGGCCACGGCGCGTGCCATGGCATCCGTGCCGCCGCCCGGGGCCGAGCCCACCAGCATGCGCACGGGCCGCGCGGGCCAGTCGGGCGGGGTTGGCGGGGTTTGAGCGGTGGCGAGCGAGGGCAGCAGGGCGGCTGCGGCCAGCAGGATGCGGCGTTGCATGTCTTGTCTCCGGTGCTTTTGTTGTGGGCCCATGCTAGGCAGGCAATTGATTGCCGTAAACTGAAAATTGCTGATGAATGGATAACTCCAGGCAATCAATTCAAAGGGACTTCCATGGGCTCCATCGACCGCAGGGACAGCACGCCGCAACTGCTCAACCGCCTGCGCATGCGGCAGGTGGCGCTGATGCTGGCCATAGAGGAGCAGGGCACGCTGCGCGGCGCTGCAGCCCGGCTGGGCCTGAGCCAGCCGGCGGCCACCAAGATGCTGCATGAGCTGGAAGGCGCGCTGGGCCTGCCGCTGTTCGAGCGCGTGGGCCGCGGCCTGCAACTGAACGCCGCCGGCGAGCGCGTGACGGGCTACTTCCGCCACCTGCGCGGCGGCATGGAGGCGCTGAACCGCGAGCTGCAGGAACTGCGCGAAGGCAGCGCGGGGCGGCTGGCCGTGGGCAGCATCATGGCGGCGTCGCCGGGCCGCCTCACGCAGGCGCTGCTGGCGCTCAAGCGCCAGTGGCCGCTGTTGTCCATCGAGGTGGCCGTGGACACCAGCGACCGGCTGCTGGCGCAGTTGCAGGACGGGGTGCTGGAGGTGGTGGTGGGCCGTCCGGCCGGGCCGTCCGACGCGGATCACCGGTTTTGCTCGCTCGATGATGAGGCCCTGTCCATCATCGCGGGCTGCGGCCATCCGCTGGCGCGTGCCCGCAGCGTGAGCTTTGCGCAGCTGCAGGCCCATGGCTGGGTGCTGCAGCCGCCGGGCAGTCCCATGCGCGCGCTGATCGACCAGGAGTTCCAGGCCCACGGCCTGCCGCTGCCGCGCGGCCTGATCGAGACGGGCTCCATCCTCACCACCATGAACCTGGTGCGCAACTCCGATCTGGTGGCCGTGATACCGCAGGCCGTGGCCCGCGACCATGCCGAGCACGGCATGGTCCGCATCCTGCCCTACCGCATGCGCCGCAACCTGCAGTCCTACGGCAGCCTGGTGCGCCGCGACCGGCCGCTGAGCCAGGCGGCCGCCAGCTTTCTGGCGCTGTTGCACGGGCAGGAGCCGCCGCCGGCATCCGCGCCCTAGCCGATGTACCGCACCAGATGCGGGCTGACCCGCTTGCAGTAGCTCTTGCAGACGCGGCGCAGCACTTGGGCGGTGTCGGTGACGCCGGGCGGCGGGCTCTTGGGGTACCAGGTGGTGATGCGAAAGGAGGGTGGCGTGGGCAGATCCAGCTCCACCAGCTCCCCGCTTGCCAGCTGCGGCGCCACCAGCATGCCGTGCATGATGGCGACGCCCAGGCCCTCGCGCACCAGCGAGACCAGGGCCGCCAGCGAGGGCGATCCCGAGATGCGCAGATCGCTGGAGACCATGCCGCTTTGCACGGCCAGCTGCTGTGCCATGGCCACGGCCTGCTCGTAGGGGCCGGTGCCGCGCATCTGTGTCAGCAATTGCTTGCCCAGCGCCTTGTGCAGACCATCCTTCCTGGGTACCAGGCCCCGCCTGGCAATCCAGTGCACGGGCACTTCCAGCAGGTTCTCGACCACGGCGAACTGGGGGTCCACGCCGCTGCCGGTGCGCACGATCAGGTCCAGGTCGCGCCGCATCATCTGCTCCGACAGGTGGGTGCTCAGATCGACGGTCAGGTCCAGCTCGATGTGCGGCAGGCTGGCGCCCATCGCCTTGACGAATTCGGGCAGGAAGGTGTGTACCGCCGTCTCCAGCACGCCGACCCGCAGGCGGCAGCCGATGGCGTCGTCGGACCTGGCGGCACGCTCCAGGGTGCGTGCGGCTTCGATGACGGCCTCCGCATGCCGCAGCAAGCGGGCGCCGGCGTCGGTGATCTGCAGCGTCTTGCGGTCCCAGTGGAACAGGGTCACGCCCAGGTCCGATTCCAGCCCGCGTATGCGCATGGAGACGGCGCCGGGGCTGGCATGCACCAGTTCGGCCACGCGGCGCACGCTGCCGATGCGTGCCAGCAGCACAAAGGTTTCCAGAAAGCGGATGTTCATGGGTGTCTGCGCGGGCTGCAGTGGCTGTTCAGTTTTTCTGGGAGAGGCTGCGCACAATTCCTGAGTGGACCGGTGGCCTGCTGCTTTTTACATTGGGAGGCATCTCCACTCAATAGAGGCTCACCCATGACGCACTGGACCCATCCGACCGAGTTCCGACAGGAGGTGCGCGCCGGCCGCTTTCGCGGGCAGACGGCAGGGCAGTGCCCCGGCTACACCCAGGGCAACCTGGCGATATTGCCGCGCGAGTGCAGCGAGGAGTTCCTGCGCTTTGCTCGCCTCAACCCCAAGTCCTGCCCGCTGATCGGCGTGACCGAGCCCGGCAGCAGCCGCGTGCCCGAGCTCGGCGATATCGATCTGAAGACCGACCTGCCCTCGTACTGGGTGTTTCGCGATGGTCACAGGGCCGAGCAGGTGAATGACCTCACGAACTTGTGGCGCGACGACCTGGTGGGCTTCGTCATCGGCTGCTCCTATTCCTTCGAGGATGCGCTGCGCGAGGCGGGCGTGCCCGTGCGCCACATCGATGAAGGCCGGGGCGCGCCCATGTTCATCTCCAGTATTCCCAACGGCCGGGCCGGCCGCTTCGGCGGCAGCATGGTGGTCAGCATGCGGCCCATGACGGCGGCCCACGCCATCCGCGCCATCCAGGTCACTTCGCGCTTTCCCAGCGTGCATGGGGCGCCCGTGCACCTGGGCGATCCCGCGCAGATAGGCATTGCCGACATCGACAGGCCGGACTTCGGCGAGCCCATGGCGCTCAGGCCGGGAGAGATTCCCGTGTTCTGGGCCTGCGGCGTGACGCCCCAGCAGGCCATCCGCTCGGCGGCCCTGCCATTCGCCATCACGCACGAGCCGGGCCACATGCTGGTGACGGAGTTGCGCAACAGCCATCTGGCCGCGTTCTGACGGCCTGCCTGCCTGCCTGGCTGCTTGGCTTGCGGCCCGCTTCGGCGGGCCTTTTTCTTTGCGTCGCTGGCCGGCAAGGGGCCGCTCCTGTTCATTTTTCGTGAACAGAGGGGGCGAAAACTTCTCGATGGACGCGGTCCAGGGGCACTTTTAGATTGGACGCCAGTGGTGGGCACCGGCGGAGGGCCGTGCTCCAGGCCACGGTTTTCCTGACTTCAACTTCGAGACAAACGGGTTCCGACACCATGCAAGAACGCTCCACTCCCCATGACAGGCGCTGGCAATTCTGGATAGACCGTGGCGGTACGTTCACCGATGTGGTGGGCAAGCGGCCCGATGGCAGCCTGGTCACGCACAAGCTGCTGTCGGAGAACCCCGAGCAGTACCGGGACGCGGCCGTGGCCGGCATCCGCCACCTGCTGGGCCTCAAGCCCGGCGAGCCGGTCACGCCGGACCTTGTGGAGTGCGTGAAGATGGGCACCACGGTGGCCACCAATGCGCTGCTGGAGCGCAAGGGCGAGCCCACGCTGCTGGTGACCACGCGGGGCTTTCGCGATGCGCTGCGCATCGCCTACCAGAACCGTCCGCGCCTGTTCGACCGCCATATCCAGTTGCCCGAACTGCTCTACAGCGAGGTGGTCGAGGCCGTGGAACGTGTGGATGCCCATGGGAAGGTGCTGCGCGAGCTGGACGGGCTGCACCTGCACACGGCGTTGGCCGCAGCCCATGCGCGCGGCCTGCGCAGCGTGGCCATCGTCTTCATGCATGGCTACCGCCATACGCGGCATGAGCAGATGGCGGCGCGCATTGCGCGGCAGTTGGGTTTCACGCAGGTCAGCACTTCGCACGAGACCAGTCCGCTGATGAAGTTCGTGAGCCGGGGCGATACCACGGTGGTCGATGCCTACCTGTCTCCCATCCTGCGCCGCTATATGCAGCAGGTGGCTGCAGAGATGCCGGGAGTGCGGCTGTTCTTCATGCAGTCTTGCGGAGGGCTGTCCGACGCGGGCAGTTTTCAGGGCAAGGACGCCATCCTGAGCGGGCCGGCCGGAGGCATCGTGGGCATGGCGCGCACGGCGGGCCTGGCCGGGCACGACAGGGTCATCGGTTTCGACATGGGTGGCACATCCACCGACGTCAGCCACTATGCAGGCGCCTTCGAGCGCGAGTTCGAGACCCAGGTGGCCGGCGTGCGCATGCGCGCGCCGATGATGAGCATCCACACCGTGGCCGCCGGCGGCGGCTCGGTGCTGGCCTATGACGGCTCGCGCTTTCGCGTGGGACCCGAGAGCGCGGGTGCCCATCCCGGCCCGGCGAGCTATCGCCGCGGCGGCCCCCTGGCCGTGACCGATGCGAACGTGATGGTCGGCAAGGTCCAGCCGCGCTACTTTCCCAGCGTGTTCGGGCCTGCCGCCAACGAGCGACTGGACGGCGAGGCCGTGCGTGTCCGCTTCGAGGAACTGGCGCGGCAGACGGGGCGCACTCCCGAGGACGTGGCCGAGGGCTTCATCCGCATCGCCGTGCAGCAGATGGCCAACGCCATCAAGAAGATCAGCGTGGCGCGCGGCTATGACGTCACGCGCTATACGCTGCAGTGCTTCGGCGGCGCGGGCGGCCAGCATGCCTGCCTGGTGGCCGATGCGCTGGGCATGTCCCGCGTGTTCGTGCATCCGCTGGCCGGCGTGCTCAGCGCCTATGGCATGGGCCTGGCGGACCAGACCGTGATCCGCGAGCAGGCCATGGAGCTGGCGCTGACTGCCGAGGCCCTGCCGCTGATCGCCGAATGCCTGGATGCGCTGGGCACGGGCGCGCAGGCGGAGCTGGAGCGCCGGCAGGTCGGCGCAGGCCCTGTGCAGGTGCGGCACAACGTGCATGTGCGCTACGAGGGCTCCGATTCCGCCTTGGTCGTGCCCTTTGGCTCCCTGCCGGGCATTCAGTCGGCTTTCGAGTCGGCCTACCGCCAGCGTTTCGCCTTTCTGATGGCGGGCAAGGGGCTGGTGGTGGAAGCCGTGTCGGTCGAAGCCGTGATTGCGGGCGATGCGCCCGGCGAGCCGCTGCAGCCGGAGCATCCGCCGCGCGAGCATCCGCGCCGCGAAACCGTGCGCATGTACTCCGGCGGCGCCTGGCATGGCGCGGCCCTGGTGGTGCGCGAGGACCTGCGGCCCGGCGACGTCATTGCCGGCCCGGCCATCATCGCCGAGCGCAACGCCACCACCGTGATCGAGCCTGGCTGGTCGGCCAGGCTCACCGGGCTGGATCACCTGGTGCTGGACCGGGTGGTGCCGCGCAAGGTCGAGTACGCGGCCGGCACGACGGTGGACCCTGTGCTGCTGGAGGTCTTCAACAACCTGTTCATGAACATCGCCGAGCAGATGGGCCTGCAGCTGCAGAACACCGCCTATTCGGTGAACATCAAGGAGCGGCTGGATTTCAGCTGCGCGCTGTTCGATGCCCGGGGCCATCTCATCGCCAACGCGCCGCACATGCCCGTCCATCTGGGCTCCATGGGCGAAAGCATCCAGACGGTGATCCGCAGGAACGCCGGGCGCATGGCCCAGGGCGATGTCTATGTGCTCAACGACCCCTACCAGGGTGGCACCCATCTGCCGGACATCACCGTCATCACGCCGGTCCATATCGCCGGCGAGGCATCTCCGACCTTCTACGTCGGCAGCCGGGGCCACCATGCCGATGTGGGTGGCATCACGCCGGGCTCCATGCCGCCGTTTTCCACGCGCATCGAGGAAGAGGGCGTGCAGATCGACAACTTCAAGCTGGTCGATCGCGGCGTGCTGCGCGCCCAGGAGATGGTCGAGCTGCTGCAAAGCGGCGAGTACCCGAGCCGCAACCCGCAGCAGAACCTGGCCGACCTGAAGGCCCAGATCGCGGCCAATGAAAAAGGCGTGCAGGAGCTGCACAAGATGGTGGCGCAGTTCGGCCTGCCCGTGGTGCAGGCCTACATGGGCCATGTGCAGGACAACGCCGAGGAGTCGGTGCGCCGCGTCATCACGCGGCTCAGGGACGGGCAGTTCACGCTGGAACTGGACAATGGCGCGCAGATCCGCGTGGCCGTCACCGTCGATACGGCCGAGCGCAGTGCCGTCATCGATTTCTCGGGCACCAGCGTCCAGCAGACCAACAACTTCAATGCGCCGCGCGCCGTGTGCATGGCGGCCGTGCTCTATGTGTTCCGCACGCTGCTGGACGACGACATCCCGCTCAACGCGGGCTGCCTCAAGCCTTTGAAAGTCATCATCCCCCAAGGCTGCATGCTCAACCCCAACCCGCCCGCTTCGGTGGTCGCGGGCAATGTGGAGACCTCCACCTGCATCACCAACGCGCTGTTCGGCGCGCTGGGCGTGATGGCGGGCAGCCAGCCCACCATGAACAACTTCACCTTCGGCAATGCGCACCACCAGTACTACGAAACCATTGCCGGCGGCAGCGGCGCAGGCGCGGTGCTGGACGCCGAGGGCCGGGTGGAGCGCGGCTTCAACGGCACCAGCGTCGTCCAGACGCACATGACCAATTCGCGCCTGACCGATCCGGAGGTGCTGGAGTTCCGCTTCCCCGTGATGCTGGACAGCTATGAGATCCGCGACGGCTCGGGCGGCGGCGGGCGCTGGCACGGCGGCAACGGCGGCGTGCGGCGCGTGCGCTTCCTGGAGCCCATGACGGCCAGCATCCTGTCCAACGGGCGCCTGAATCCGGCCTTCGGCATGGCAGGTGGCCAGCCGGGGCAGCCGGGCATCAACCGTGTGCTGCGTGCCGATGGCCAGGTCGAGGAACTGGACCACATCGGCGCCGTGCACATGCAGCCGGGCGACATCTTCGAAGTCTGCACGCCGGGGGGCGGCGGCTACGGAACGGCGGCCTGACACGCCGCCAGCAGGGGGCATGGCGCGGGCGGGGGAGGGCCGCCCGGCCAGGCCCGGATCACAACCGATGGAGTGCCATTGAATGCAAGACGCTTCGCGCAGCCGAAGTGCAAGGAGACAACAAATGACAAGCCTTGACAACGCAAGGACCCTGGCCGCAGAGCAGCCCCGGGGCCACTGGCTGGGCCAGCTCGAGCCCAAGGAAAAGCGGGCGCTGACGGCCTCGTTCGGCGGCTATGCCGTGGACGCCTTCGACTACTACACGCTGCCCCTGGTCACCCCGATCCTGCTGTCGCTGTGGGGCATGAGCAAGACCGAGGTCGGCCTGATCGGCACCTCGACGCTGGTGGCCTCGGCCATCGGCGGCTGGATGGCCGGCATCCTGGCGGACCGCTACGGGCGCGTGCGCGTGCTGCAGTGGACCATCCTCGTATTCGCTCTTTTCACCTTCGCCTGCGGCCTGGCGCAGACACCGGGCCAACTGCTGCTGGCCCGCACGCTGCAGGGCCTGGGCTTTGGCGGCGAGTGGGCCGTGGGCTCGGTGCTGATCGCCGAGACCATACGGCCGGCCGTCAGGGGCAAGGCGGTGGGCCTGGTGCAAAGCAGCTGGTCCATAGGCTGGGGTGCGGCCGTGCTGGTGTCCATGGCGCTGTTCTCGTTTCTGCCGCCCGAGATGTCATGGCGGGCCATGTTCCTGCTGGGCCTGCTGCCGGCCCTGCTGATCCTGTACATACGCCGCACCGTCAAGGACCCCGAGGTCTACCTGAAGACCCGCGCCGCCGTGGGCCGGGGCGAGCGCAGCGGGCACTTCCTGGACATCTTCAAGGGCGGCATGCTCAAGACCACGGTGCTGGCCAGCCTGATGTTCACGGGCATGCAGGGCGGCTACTACGCCATTGCCGTGTGGTTGCCCACCTTCCTGAAGAACGAGCGCCACCTGACGGTGCTGGGCTCGGGCGGCTACCAGTTCATGTTCATCTTCGGCGCCTTTGCAGGCTACCTGTGCGGTGCCTACGCCTCCGACCGGCTGGGCCGGCGCCTGGCCTTCACGCTGTTCGCCATCGGCGCCGGCAGCCTGGCCTATGCCTATACGCTGCTGCCCATCACCGATGCCTGGATGCTGGTGCTGGGCTTTCCGCTGGGCTTTTTCATGTCGGGCATCTTCAGCGGCGCCGGAGCCTTCCTGGCCGAGCTGTTCCCCAACGAACTGCGAGGCTCTGGCCAGGGCTTTTGCTACAACTTCGGCCGCGGCATCGGGGCCACCTTTCCTGCGCTGGTGGGCGTGTTCAGCGACCGGCTGGGCCTGTCGCTGGGCACGGCCATCGGCATCTGCGCCACGGCCGGCTACCTGATGGTGGTGTTGTTCGCCATGTGCCTGCCGGAGACGCGGGGCCGGGATCTGGCCGCGCAGTGAAGCGCTGGCCAGACCGGCCACGGCACGCTCAGTAGCTGCCCATGTAGTCGCGCTTGCCGACCTCGACACCGTTGTGGCGCAGCAGGGCATAGGCGGTGGTCACATGGAAGAAGAACTGCGGCAGGCCGTAGTGCAGCAGGTAGGCGCTGGCGGTCAGCTTCTTTTCCTTGGGCGTGCCGGGGCGCAGCACGATCTCGCGGGACTCGCTTTGCGCGAACTGCTCGGGCGCGAACGAGCCCACATGGTCCAGCGCCTTGGTGATCAGCGCCTGCAGGTCGGCAAAGCTGGTCTGCGTGTCGGGCCACGAAGGCACCTCGGCGCCGGCCAGGCGCGAGGCGATGCCCTTGGCGAAGTCCGCAGCAATCTGCACCTGGCGCACCAGCGGGAACATGTCGGGGAACAGGCGGGCCTGCAGCAGGGCGTCGGGATCGATGTTCTTCTGCGCGGCGTGTTCCTCGGCCTTTTTGAGCACGTCGGACAGGGCCTTCAGCATCTGCTGCAGGACGGGAATGGAGGCGGTGTACAGGGGGCTGGTCATTGCGGGCTCGCTAAGGATTGTGAAGGGCTGGCAATCGCATGCATCTGCATCCATCGCCAGCCGGCACAGGCTAACAGCAACTGCTTTCACTTGCCGCCTGCGCTAGCATGCGCGCCATGCAAATCCCTGAAGCCGCTCCCTCGTTCGCATGCCTTGGCCAGGCCGGATTCGGCGCCGCCATCTTCGACATGGACGGCCTGCTCATAGACTCCGAGCCCTTCTGGAAGCGTGCCGAGCGCGAGTCCTTTGCCGAGGTCGGCATCGACATCACGGCCGAGATGTCCCGCGTGACGGCGCCCATGACCACGGCGCAGGTTGCCGCGCACTGGTATGCCCACCGGCCCTGGCAGGGGCCCAGCCAGCGCGAGCTGGAGAGCCGCGTGGTCGCGCGCGTGGCGGCCCTGGTCAGCGCGCATGGACAGGCCCTGCCCGGCGTGCGCGAAACACTGGGCGCCTGCCGCGCCCTGGGCTGGCGCGTGGCGCTGGCTTCGAACTCTCCTTTGTCTTTGTGCCACCACACCCTGGATGCGCTGGGCCTGCGGCCGGCGTTCGACGCCATCGTCTCGGCCGAGCAGGTGGTGCGCGGCAAGCCCGAGCCCGACATCTACCACTTCGCGGCGCAACGCCTGGGCGTGCCGGCCGGGCGCTGCCTGGTGTTCGAGGACTCGGTCTCGGGAACACATGCGGCGCGGCAGGCCGGCATGACCGTCATCGCCGTGCCGTCCGAGGACCAGTGCTTCGACGGGGCGCAGCCTGCGCCGAACTGGGTGGTGCCCACGCTGGTGGCGCTGCATGGGGCAGCGGGCCGGTAAGGCATCCGCAGCACCCGCATCGCATGGCGCGTGCCGGCCGCAAGGGTGTTGATGAGAACCATTCTCAGTACAATCGCCGCCCGTGCCGTTCTTCTTCGTCCTGTCCGTTTCCCATGCTGGCGTGCCTGCCTGCGTCCTGACCGCTGTGCCGGGAGCCTGCCCGTGAGCGCGCGCGTGCCTGGCGCGGACGATGATGCCGCCCCCTCCCTGCTGGCCCGCGTGTATGCACGCTGGCACCAGCCTCTGCGCCGCCTGCTGGGCCGGCAGATGCGCAACCGCGAGGATGCCGAGGATGCGGTGCAGGAGGTCTTCGTGCGCTATGCGGCCTCGGGCAAGGCCCTGCCGCCCGAGGAGCAGGAGCCCTATCTGCGCGTGATCGCCCGCCATGTATCGCACGATGCCTGGCGCCGCTCGGCGGGCGCGCCGGGGCGCGAATCGGTCTCGCTGGATGAACACATGGAACTGGCGCAGCAATTGCCGGCCGGCGAAGGCTCGGACCCCCTGCAGGCGGCGCACCACCGCGAGCGCCTGGGCCGGCTGGAGCAGGCCATGGCCGAGCTGCCCGAGCGCCGCCGCGAGGCCTTCGTGCTGCACAGCATCGACGGGCTCACGCAGACCGAGGTGGCGCAGCGCATGGGCATTTCGCGCCGCATGGTGCACAACCATGTGACGCTGGCCATGGCCTATTGCGAGCTGCGCGTGCAGTACGGCAGCGCCGAAGACATGCGCCTGATGCAGGGCCTGCTGGCGCAGGCCGCGACGGACGGGGAGGGCCGGGAATGACGCTGACCCCGCAACGCCTGCAACTGCACGCCCGCGCTGCCGACTACTTCGCCCGCCGCCGCGAAGCCGACTGGACCGGCGCCGACGAGCGCGAACTCGACGCCTGGCTGGCCGCCGACCCGCAGCACCGCAGCATCTTCGAGAGCCTGGGGCGCACGGTGCTGGACCTGCAGCAGTTGCGCAGGCCGGCGCTGGCCTGCGACGCGGCTGCTGCGCCGCAAGCCAGGGCGAGCGGGCCGCGTGCGCAGACACAGGCCCACTTGCCCGCGCCGGCGCGTCAGCGCACACGCCGCGGCCTGATGCCGGCGTTGCTGTCGGTGGCTCTGGTCACGACGCTGGCCCTGGGCGGCGGCTGGTATGCCTGGGACAACCACGCAAGCCATGTGATCGAGATGGCCACCGGCCCCGGCGAGGTGCGCGAGGCTGAACTGCCCGATGGCACGCGGGTCACGCTGAATTTTTCCTCCAGGCTGCAGGTGCGCTACTACCCGCGCCGCCGCGAGACGGTGCTGGACCAGGGCGAGGCCTTCTTCCAGGTCGCCGCCGACCGCTCGCGGCCCTTCACCGTGGACTGCGGCGCCAGCCAGATCCGCGTGGTGGGCACGGCCTTCAATGTGCGCGCCGGGCCGCCAGCGCTGGTGGTCAAGGTGCTGGAGGGCAAGGTGGAGCTGCGCCCCGATCGCCATGCGGCGGACGACCGGCGCCTGCTGCTGGGCGCGGGCGCAGGCATGTCCGTCGATGCCCGCGACGGCACACGGCAGCCGCTGGCCGCGGGCGCGGACACCGTGGGCGACTGGCGCAGCGGCCAGCTGGTGTTCCAGCAGGCGCCGCTGACCCAGGTGGCAGCCGATCTGGCCCGCTACCTGGGCCAGCCCGTACGGGTGGATGGCGATGCGCGGCTGGCCGCGCTGTCCGTGTCCGGCGTGGCGCTGACCGGCAAGCCCGAGGTGTTTCTGCGCTCGCTGCCGCACTTGTTGCCGGTGCGTGTGCAGGCCGAAGCGCAGGGCGGCTGGCGAATCTCGGCGCATTGAGTGCCTTGTCTATTTGTAAATTAATGTAAACAACCCGCTTTCTCGGTTCGTCCACGTTCCCACTTTGGCGCGGCAGCGGGTTTTACCTTCATGGAGGCCGGGTTTTCTCGCGCCTCCATGGTTGCCAGCCAGGCCGCTGCCCAGTGCACAGCTCAGCCAACAACCGCGACGGCCGCGCACGCGCGTGGCGGGTGGACGCTCAACTGTCTGCCTGCCACCCACCGCGCACACCGCGACAGCGGGCAATGGACACAGTGCAGCAGGAGCAGGGATGCAAGCAGGAAAAGAACACGGCAGCGCCGCCATGGGCGCTGGCATTTGGGGAGGAGAGTTTCAGCGCAGGGGCAGGCCATGGCGGCGGGCAAGGATGCCGTCGCTGGTGGCCGCAGCCCTGGTCGCGCTGGCGCAGCCGGCGGTGCAGGCGCAGCAGCCATCGTCCGTGCAGGCGGGGCAGGCGGGCCAGGCAGGGGAGCTGGCCTTCAGCATCGCGCCCCAGCCGCTGGCCGGCGCGCTGCGCCAGTTCACGCAGCAGGCCCAGCACCAGGTGCTGTTCGATCCGCAGATCGTTGCAGGCCGCACTTCGCCGGCCTTGCAGGGCCGCTTCACGCCGCGCCAGGCGCTGGACCGGCTGCTGGCCGGCACCGGCGTGACCGTGATCGACGCCGTACCGGGCGCCTACACGCTGAAGGCACCGGCCAGGGAGCCGTCGCCGGCAGCCGATGCTGCGCTGGGCACGGTGCTGGTCACGGCCCAGGCACACGCTGGCGATACCACGGAGGGTTCGGGCTCCTATGCGGCCTCGCGCGTGTCGCTGGGCAAGGGGCAGAGCGTGCGCGAGACGCCGCAGTCCATCTCCGTGGTCACACGCCAGCGCATCGAGGACCAGGGCCTGGTCTCCGTGGGCGACGTGATGCAGCAGACCACGGGCGTGACGGTGGACTACGCGGGCTCGGGCGGCCTGGGCGGCACGGCCAACAGCTTCTACGCGCGGGGCTTCCAGATCAGCAATGTCCAGATCAACGGAGCGGCGGTGGACGCCTTCAGCCAGGGCACCTTCGACCCCAACATGGCCATGTACGACAGCGTGCAGGTGATCCGCGGCGCGGACGGCCTGTACAGCGGCAATGGCGAGCCCGGCGGCTCCATCAACCTGGTGAGAAAGCGCCCCACGGCACAGCCGCAGGTGCTGGCCTCGGCCTCGGTGGGCAGCTGGAACCAGCGCCGTGCAGAACTTGATGTGGCGGGCCCCCTGGCTGCCGATGGCCGGGTGCGCGGCCGCGCCGTGCTGGCGCACAGCGACCGCGAGTTCTTCTATGACTACGCCGATGCGCGCAACACCTTGCTCTACGGCATCGTGGAAGCCGATCTCACGCCTGCGACCAAGCTGACCCTGGGCGGCAGCTACGACAAGTCGGCCAGCCTGCCTTGGCGCGGTGGCCTGCCGCGCGCGGCCAATGGCGACGATCTGCACCTGCCGCGCCATACGGCACTCATGGCGGGCTGGGGCCATTACGACAGGACCAACAAGGAGCTGTTTGCCCAGCTGGAACAGAAGCTGGAGGGCGACTGGCGCGTCCGCGCCCATGCCAACTATGTCAAGGTGGACAGCGACAGCCGGTTGGCCGACGTCACCGGCGCGGTCGATCCGACGACGGGCCTGGGAGCCACGCTCAACGGCTTCTCCAACGACTTCTATTCCACCAAGAAGGCGCTGGATGCCAACGTCAGCGGAACGTTCTCCCTGCTGGGGCGCAGGCACCGGCTGCTGCTGGGCGCGGACTGGGCCAAGATCCGTGACACGCAGGACACCTTTCTGTCCGAGGTGGACATGCCGGGGGGCATCAACGTGTTCGGCTTCGACCCGGGCGCCATTCCCCTGCCCAGCTTCGTCTGGAAGACGCGCAGCTTCGCGGGCTATGGCGCCACGCAGAAGGGCCTGTACGGCCGGCTCAACCTGAGCCTGACGGACCGCCTGACCGCCATCGTCGGCGCGCGCCGCGCCAGCTACGACACGCAGACGCCCTGGCTGCGCTTCGACCGGGCCGGCAATCTCACCAGCCGCATCGTGTCGTCCTATGGCGAGAGCGGCATCTTCACGCCCTACGGTGGCCTGGTCTACGACATCGACGACCGCTGGACGGCCTACGGCAGCGTCGCCGAGATCCACAAGTCCCAGGCCGACAAGCTGGGTGGGCCCTTGCCCGGCACGCCGCTGGACCCCATCAAGGGCCGCAATTTCGAGCTGGGCGCCAAGGGCGAGTTCAACGAGGGCCGGCTGATGGCCTCCATGGCCCTGTACCGCATAGAGCGCAATGGCGAGGCCGTGGCCGATCCCTCCTACCCCAACACCGACATCGGCGACGCGGGCCTGAACTGCTGCTGGCTGAGCAAGGGCAAGGTGGTCAGCCAGGGCGTGGAAGGCGAGATCTCGGGCGAGCTGGCGCGTGGCTGGCAGCTGTTTGCCGGCTACACCTTCAACCGCAACCACAACAAGACGCCGGGCATCGAAGGCATCTACCACTCCGTCACGCCCAAGCATCTGTTCAAGCTGTGGAGCACCTACCGCCTGCCCGGCGAGCTGTCGCAATGGACGATTGGCGGTGGCGCCAATATCCAGAGCGCGCATTTCGTGAGCGGCTCGGCCAATGCCTTCAATCCTGACACGGGCAAGTTCGACGGCGCGGCCGTGCCCTTCAAGTTCAGCCAGGGCGGCTATGCCGTGTGGAATGCCAGCGTGCAGTACCGCATCAACCGCAACTGGCAGGCCGTGCTCAACCTGAACAACCTGTTCGACAAGGTCTACTACCGCACGGTGGGCACCAGCGGCGGCAACAACTGGTATGGCGAGCCTCGCAATGTGATGCTGACGCTGCGCGGAACGTTCTGAGGCACCCCTGAGCGGCTGCGCCGCTTCCCCCTCTCTTCGGAGGGGGCGGACACCCTCTGGGCGTGGCGCCCAACGCCAGCAACCTGCTGGACAGGCGCTGCTACGTGCCTTCGTTCAACACGGTGTCGGGCAACAACTGCTACGGCGCACCGCGCTCGCTGCTGCTGACGCTAAGCGCCGCGTATCTGGCGCGTGCTATGCGGCAGCGGCCGCCGCAACGCCGAACTCCTCGCTGTCCGCCTGGGCACCGTCGTCGAACACCAGGCGGCGCTCGGGCCAGCGCATGGCGGCAAGCTTGAAGCGCTGCTGCGGGTCCTCGCCCGCCAGGCGGGCATTCCAGCGGCCGCCGACCGAGTAGTCCACGCAGAACACATTGCCGCGCCGGCCGTGCCAGGACAGCGGGCCCGTCTGGCCGAACAGGTTCTCGGCCTGGGCACCATGGAAGGACGGGCCGCCGCGATTCAGGCGCCGCCAGTAGTGGCCCACGACCACGGCCTGGGCATCCTCGTATTCGTTCCACCAGGCCACGCGCTCGACGAAGCGCCACTTGCCGCCCGCGTAGAAGGGGTTGCGGCATTCGCGCTCCACGCCCGAGGTCAGCACCTTCAGCGGATTGACCATGGCCTTGGCCAGCTCGCTTTCGCTGTGCGCGGGCAGGAAGGGCGGCAGCCAGTTGCGGTCTTCCAGGTCGTGCGGCCATTGCCGGCGCTCGGCGCGCATGCGTTCGGCCACCTTGTTGACCTGGGCCTGCTGGGCGGCCACGGCCTCGAAGTGGTCATAGGCGCTGCGCGCGCTGCCTGGCGGCAGCTCGCGCGCCATGGCGATCTGCTGCGGGCGCCAGGCCGCGTGGACCACGCGCAGGTCCTCGCGCTCCATGGCGATGGGCAGCCGCTCCAGCAAGGCCAGGGTGTCGGGGATATCGCACAGCGGCATGCGTGCGAACGGGGCGTACTTGGGTGTGTCGGAGGCCACGCGGCTGTCGAAGAACCAGCCGGAGCCGTCCTTGGCATCCTCGCGCAGCAGGTTGATTTCGTGGTTGCCGAGCACGGCCAGCGCATGGCCCGACTCCAGCATGGGCACCACGCGGGCCAGCACGCCCGGGCTGTCGGGACCCCGGTCGCAGAAGTCGCCCACGAAGACCAGGCGCCTGCCCTGGGGGTGGCGGCCCAGCGCGTCGTAGCCCAGGTGCCCCAGCAGATGCTCCAGCGCTTCGGCTTCGCCATGGATGTCGCCGACGATGTCGAGCGGACCGGGGGGCAGGGGCTGGACGAGGCTCATGGCGGAAAGATGCAAAAGACGGCGCAGGCTTGGAAAACCGACATTATTTGCACAGACCCGCCGTGCCCGCCAGCCCCGTTTGCGACAGGACCGTGTCAGCGCCGTTGCAGGCGCACAAAGCTGTAGGGCAGGCCGTTGGCTGCCACATGGCGGCTGCGCGAGACTTCCTGCCACTCGGGGCCCGGCGTGGGCGCGAAGGCGTCGCCTTCGTAGTCGCGTTCGATTTCAGTCACCTCGATGCTGTCGGCCAGCGGCAGGGCCTGGGCGTAGATCTGGGCACCGCCCATGACCCACACGTCGGCGGATGCCTGGCGGCCCAGCGCCAGGGCCTGCTCCAGGCTGGTGGCATGCAGCACGCCGGGGGCGGCCGGCTCGGGCGCCCAGTCCGCCTGGCGCGTGACCACGATGTTGGTGCGCCCGGGCAGCGGCCTGAAGCGGGCCGGCAGCGAGTCCCAGGTCTTGCGGCCCATGACCACGGCCGAGCCCTGGGTCAATTGCTTGAAGTGCGCCAGGTCCTCGGGCAGGTGCCAGGGCATGGCATTGTCCTTGCCGATGACGCCGTTGGCGGCGCGTGCGTAGATGAGATGGATGGCCATCGGGCGGGTCTTTCTGCTGCCTCAGACGGCCACGGGGGCCTTGATGGGCTCGTGGTGCTGGTAGCCGACGACCTCGAAGTCCTCGTACTCGTAGCCGAAGATGGAGTCGGGCCGGCGCTTGATCTGCAGCGTCGGGTAGGCGAAGGGCTGGCGCGCCAGCTGGGTCTCGACCTGGGTGAAGTGGTTGTTGTAGATGTGGCAGTCGCCACCGGTCCAGACGAAGTCGCCCACCTCCAGGTCGCATTGCTGGGCCAGCATGTGGGTCAGCAGCGCGTAGCTGGCGATGTTGAAGGGAACGCCCAGGAAGATGTCCGCGCTGCGCTGGTACAGCTGGCAGCTGAGCTTGCCGTCGGCCACGTAGAACTGGAAGAAGGCGTGGCAGGGCATGAGCGCCATCTGCGGCAGGTCGGCCACGTTCCAGGCGCTGACGATGATGCGGCGGCTGTCCGGGTTGCTCTTGAGCTGCTTGACCACTTCGGCGATCTGGTCGATGTGGCCGCCGTCCGGCGTCGGCCAGTTGCGCCATTGCACGCCATAGACCGGGCCCAGGTCGCCGTCCTCGCGGGCCCATTCGTCCCAGATGGTGCAGCCGCGCTCCTGCAGCCAGCGCACATTGCTGTCGCCGCGCAGGAACCACAGCAGTTCCAGGATGATGGACTTGAGGTGCACCTTCTTGGTGGTGACCAGCGGAAAGCCTTCGGACAGGTCGAAGCGCATCTGGTGGCCGAACACGCTGCGCGTGCCCGTGCCGGTACGGTCGGTCTTGGACACGCCGTGCTCGTACACATGGCGCATGAAATCTTCGTACTGGGAGCGGGCTGGGCGGGGCGCAGGAGTCGTGTTCATCTTCCGGATTATCCCTTGATGAATACGGCGCCTTGTCCGACGGTATCCATGCCCCTTGAAACAAGGTCTGGCGCCCCGGGTGAGAAAATGCCCGCAGACTGGTGCCGGTGCATTGCCCAGGCTTTCGCACCGGCGTCACCGCTTTTTTCGCATCCGCTTTGACAAGGAGCTTGCGCATGTCTTCCATGCTCTCCCCCTGGCAGGCCGCCGTTGCATTGGGTGTCGCCATGCTGGCGCTGACAGCCTGCGATCCGCGTTCTCCCTCCGTCCCGACTCCCAAGGCCGCGCAGTCCGTCGCACTCGATGTGGCTGCACCAGCCCCGGAATTGGTGCTGGCGTTTCCCGCGCGCACGCGCATGCCCTCCACCGCCAAGGCGGGGGAGCCCGGCCTGGACAGCCTGGCCGAGTACGTGGGCAAGTATCCCTACGACGGCACCAACTACCTGGAGCAGGGCGTGCTGGCCGACCGGCTCAAGGCGCTGCTGGGCACCAGCTACCCGACCCTGCTGAGCAATATGCGTACCGTGGGCCCGCTGACCAAGGAAGGAGATGTCTGGAGCATCGTCGGCCTGCGCCCGCACCAGGGCGGCGAGGAAATGGGCGCCATCGTGATCGATCCCGCCCGCAATGCCCTGCGCGTGTGGCTGCTCACCGGCGGCAAACAGTCCGACTTCTCCGATGCGGCCGGCGCCGACATCGCCTGGCCCGAACAGGTCAACAAGACGATGGCCAATATCGAGGCCAAACCGGTTTCCTGACAAGGCAGGCACGTGCCGCTCCTGGCTCAGGACGGCGCGTGCAAACCCGGCGCTGCCCCAGAAGGGGCGGCGTTGCGCTCAGGAGGCTTGCCTTGGCAGGATGCAGCCCGGGTTCATCAGTCCCTGCGGGTCCAGCGCCTGCTTGATGGCGCGCATCATGCCCAGCGCCACGGGGGACTGGTACTTCTGCAGCTTGTCCACCTTGAGCGCACCCACGCCGTGCTCGGCCGAGAACGAGCCGCCGAATTCGGCCACGGCTTCATAGACGAGGTGGTTGACCAGGTGCTCTCGCTCGTTGAGGAAGGCCTTGGCGTCACCGCCCTCGGGCGCCTGCACGTTGTAGTGCAGGTTGCCGTCGCCCAGGTGGCCGAAGTTGACCAGGCGCACGCCAGGGATCTCGCGCTGCAGCACGGCATCGGTGTGCTCGACGAAGGCGGGGATGCGCGATGCGGCGATGGAGATGTCGTGCTTGATGTTCAGGCCTTCCTCGGCCTGGGCCAGCGGAATGCTTTCGCGGATGTGCCACAGCTCATGGGCCTGCGACAGGCTTTCGGCCACCACGGCGTCGAGCACGCAGCCGTCCTCGAAGGCCAGCTCCAGCAGCGCCTCGAAACGCTCGCGCGCATGCTGCTCGGACTCGCTGTCCGAATTCTCGACCAGCACGTAGTAGGGCGGCGCGCCGATCAGCCCGGCAAAGGGCACGCGCAGCTGGGGCATGTGCTTGATCACCAGCGACAGAGCGAACTGGCCCATGACCTCGAAGCCCGTCAGGCCCGCGCCCAGGTACTGGTGCGCCATGCCCAGCAGGCGCACGGCCGCTTCCATGGAGGGCACGGCGGCGAAGGCCGTGAGCTGGGCCGCAGGCTGGGGGAACAGCTTCATGGTGGCGGCGGTGATGATGCCCAGCGTGCCTTCGCTGCCGATGAACAGGTCGCGCAGGTCGTAGCCGGTGTTGTCCTTGCGCAGGCCCTTGAGGCCGTCCCAGATCTCGCCCTGCGGGGTGACCACTTCCAGGCCCAGGCACAGCTCGCGCGTGTTGCCGTAGCGCACCACCTGGGTGCCGCCCGCATTCGTTCCCAGGTTGCCACCAATGGTGCAGCTGCCTTCGGCGGCCAGCGACAGCGGGAACAGCAGGCCCTCTTTCTCGGCAAGCTCCTGCAGGCTTTGCAGGATGCAGCCGGCCTCGACGGTGAAGCTCAGGTTGTCGCGGTCGATGTTGCGCACGGCATTCATGCGCGTGAGGCTGAGCACGACCTGCGTGCCGCTGTCGTCCGGCGTGGAGCCCACCGACAGGCCGGTGTTTCCGCCCTGCGGGATGATGCTGGTGCCTGCGGCCGCGCATTCGCGCACCACGGCGGCCACCTCGGCCGTGCTGGCCGGGCGTACCACGGCCAGGGACTTGCCGCGCACGCGGCGGCGCCAATCCTGTTCGTAGGCCACAAGGTCGCCCTCAGTGAGGACATGGGCTTCGCCGACGATCTGGCGCAGGCGTTCAAGCAGTGCAGTCATGTTGCAACTTCTTTCAAAGACGTGAAGGCATGAAAACGGGGGGCTCAGCCGCCGGCCGCCTGGGCCGCGCGGCGCGCGCTGCGCTGGCGCCAGCGCACATGCAGGGCGCAGGCGGTGAACAGCATCAGGCACAGGAAAACTTCGAGCAGCGCCAGCCAGCGCCCGGGCGCGGGGTCGCTCCAGGCGCGCACCACGCCCTCGGTGAAATAGATCCACACCAGCAGGCTGACCCAGCGGTAGGTATACATGCGGTGCTTGAGCAGGCCGATCAGCGGAATCGCCAGCGGCAGGGCCTTGAGCACAAGCCAGGAGCCCCCGGGCCGCATGGGCGCCAGCCACAGTTCCCAGGCCAGGCTCAGCACGATCAGGCCCATGAGGCTGGAGACCGCCAGCCAGCGGGTGGCGGCGACATCGGCGCCGGGGCGAGAAATGGAATCAGTCATCGGGGTGGCATCATATCGGCCATGGTCTTGACCTTTGAACATGTGATTGCTTGGATGGCCGCGCCCGCTGCAGACATGCGCCTTGCGGCGGAGATGTGGCGATGAGCGGCGGCCCCGAAAAGGAGCCCGTCGATGGCCTGGAGGATGGCTCCCTGGCGCTTCCCGTTCCTGCCCGGGAGCGCAGCCTGTCCCTGGCCGAGCCGCCCGAGCCTGCGGTGCCGAGATCGTGGCGCGAACGCTGGCGCTGCTTTCCATGGCGCAATACCGCACACACGCTGCGCGAACGCTTTCGCGAGGACCGGCTGGGCGTGACCGCCAGCAGCCTGACCTTCACCACGGTGCTGGCCCTGGTGCCTTTCTTCACGGTGGCGCTGGCGCTGTTCACGGCGTTTCCCATCTTCTCCCGCGTGCAGATCGTGCTGGAGCGCTGGCTGATCGACAGCCTGATCCCCGAGACCATCGCGCGCCAGGTGCTGGGCTATCTGACGCAGTTCGCCTCCAAGGCCAGCCAGCTGGGCATGGCGGGGTTTTCCATTCTGGTGATCACGGCGGTGGCGCTGATCCTCACCATTGACCGCACGCTCAACAACATCTGGCGCGTGCGCCAGTTGCGGCCGCTGGGCCAGCGCGTGCTGATCTACTGGGCGGCGATCACGCTGGGCCCCCTGGTGCTGGGCCTGAGCCTGGTGCTGTCGTCCTATGTGATGTCGGCCTCGCGCGGGCTGGTTAATGCGCTGCCCGAAGGCTTGCGCTTCATCTTCGATTCCATCGAGTTCCTGGCGCTGGCCGCTGGCATGGCGGGCCTGTACCACTACGTGCCCAACACGGCGGTGCGCTGGCGCCATGCCTGGGTGGGCGGCCTGTTCGTGGCCACCTGCATGGAGCTGGCGAAGAAGGCGCTGGGCCTGTACCTGGCCTCGGTGCCTACCTATTCGGTCATCTACGGCACCTTCGCCACGCTGCCCATCCTGCTGATCTGGATCTACATGGCCTGGGTCATCGTGCTGCTGGGCGCCGTGGTCACGGCCTACCTGCCCATCGTGATGGCGGGCGTGCAGCGCATGCCGGGCCAGCAGGGCTGGCAGTTCGAGATGGCCGTGGAGATCCTGCAGTACCTCGCACAGGAGCGCGAGTCGCCCGCCAAGGGCTTGTACGCCAGCGATCTGGCGCGGCGCCTGCGTGTGGACTGGCAGCAGATCGATCCGGTGCTGCAGGCGCTGTCGGTGCTGGACTGGGTGGGCACGGTGCAGGCCCCCGGCACTGTGGCGGCCAGCGAAGGCCCCGAGCCCCGCTACATGCTGCTGGTGGAGCCCCATCGCACGCCGCTGCAGCCGCTGGTGCAGCGTCTGCTGCTGGCGCCGTCGCCGGCCGTGCAGCCGCTGTGGGATCGCACGGGGCTGGCAGGCATGACGCTGGCCGATCTGCTGGAGCAAAGGCCGCAGGCTCCGGTCTAGAGCGGGATGCGGCCCGTCAGGGTGTCGCGCCACATCACCCAGTCGCCGCGAAAGCTGTAGAGCGGGCGCTTGAAGCTGGCGGGCCGGTTCTTCTCGAAGCCGAAATGCCCTATCCAGGCAAAGCCGTAGCCAAACAGCAGGCCGCCCAGCAGGAACCAGAAATTGCCGGTCAGGAACAGCGCGAACAGGCACAGCAGCGCCAGCGTGGAGCCCACGAAGTGCAGGCGCCGGCAGGTGCGGTTGCTGTGCTCCTGCAGGTAGAACGGATAGAACTCGGCAAAGCTCTTGAACTGGCGCGGGTCCACGGCAGCCTGTGCGGCGCCGGGCAGGGGAGCGGAAGCGTGTGACATGGCAGGCCTTCGCGAGCATGGGGTAGGGTCAACTTATACGCTGCTGCCTTGCCGCTCACCATCGGAGGAACCCGCGCGCCCAGGTTCGCAAAAGCTGCCCCGAGAGAGACAAAAGCTGCCGCATTCCGCCCTGCGCGTCGCCACGGTGTCGCCCTCTGGCGGCATGCGGGCGCATGATGTCTGCCGGGCCGGCGCTGACCGGCATGGAGTTTTTCGATGCCTTCCTCCTGCATGACCGACATCCCCGCATCCCTGAGCGAAACCCGCATTTCCACGCCCCAGGGCAGCATCTACGTCAGGCGCTGGCAGGCGCCGGCGGCCGGCGAAGAGTCCCTGGCCCGCGCGCCCATCGTGCTGCTGCACGACTCGCTGGGTTCGGTGGCGCTGTGGCGTGATTTCCCGCAGCAACTGGCCGAGGCCACGCGCCGCGATGTGCTGGCCTACGACCGGCTGGGCTTTGGCCAGTCCGACCCCTATCCGGGCACGCTGGGGCCGGGCTTTGTGGCCCGGGAGGCAGAGACCGTGTTTCCGGCAGTGCACCAGGGGCTGGGCCTTGGGGATTTCATCGTGCTGGGCCACAGCGTGGGCGGCGGCATGGCCGCCATGGTGGCGGCCCGATACGGCGCGCAGTGCAAGGCGGTGGTCACGGAGTCCGCCCAGGCCTTCGTGGAAGATCGCACCTTGCAGGGCATTCGTGCGGCCCAACAGGATTTCGCCCGGCCCGGCCAGCTGGCGCGCCTGGAGAAATACCACGGCGACAAGGCCGCCTGGGTGCTGTCTGCCTGGGTCGATACCTGGCTGTCGCAGCCGTTTGCCGACTACCGGCTGGACGAGGCGCTGGAGCGCGTGCGCTGCCCGGTGCTGGCCATCCACGGCGAGCATGACGAGTTCGGCTCCCTGGTCCACCCCGAGCGTATCCGCGACCGGGCGCGCGGCCCTGTGGAGGTGGAGATCGTGGCCGGTGGCGGCCACGTCCCCCACCGCGAACAGCCCGAGCGCATCGCCCAGCGCATCGCCCGCTTCCTGGCACGGGTCTGATCCCGGGTGGGCTTCATGGGCCGGCCTGGGCGGACGCCGAGAGCTCCGGCGGAAACAGCTTCTTCTTGATCACGGCGTGCACGCCCCAGTTGCCGTCCACCACCTGCGTCACGGCGAAGTCCACGGCCACGGAGATCAGTGATACGGCCTCGTCCTCGTCCAGCCCGTGGGCCAGCATCAGATAGCGCCTTGCCTTGTGGAAGGCGTCACGCATGGCGCCTTCCAGCGATGACTTGCGATAGACCTGGGACTGCGCCTGGCTGCCCAGTTCGGCCAGGTGGTCGGTGAAGCTGAAGCCCTGTATCACCCACTCGGAGCCGGTCTCCAGGAAAGGGTGGTCCAGCTCTGCAAGGAAGCGGTTGTCCAGCGCGGCGCGCTTGTGCACCCGCAGCTCGAAGCTGCCGGTCAGCGAGCATTCGATGGCCGTGCCGCACAGTTCCGAGTCGCCTTGGGATGCATGCGGGTCTCCCACCGAAAACAGCGCGCCTGGCACCGATACGGGCAGGAAGAGCGTCGCGCCCTTGCCGGCGCGCCAGTTATCCAGGTTGCCGCCGAAGTAGCTCGGCGGTATGGAGTCGATCAGGCCGGCCTCTCGCGGTGCCACGGCCAGCATGCCGAAATGCGGACGCAGCGGCACGCGTGCCTTGTCCAGCACACCAAAGCGCCGGGTGATGCTGGCGGGGTCCACGGGCACGCCCGGGTAGTCGATGGTCGGATGGACCACGCCGAAGGGGTCGGTCTGCGGCGTCCAGCGGTAGTTGTAGACGGCGCGGGCCGTGGGCTCCTCGGGCAGTGCGTGGTCGATTTCGTAGATGGTGACCACTTCGCGCTGGCGGGGCTCCGTGATCTGGTCGCGGTAGTGAAAGCCCCACCAGGCGGCGGCGTTGCTGCCGAAGACACGGCCGTGGTGGGCGGGGCTGCAGCTGGGGCGTGGCTGCACGTCGAGGATGCGTATCTCCAGCAGGTCGCCAGGTTCGGCCTCATGCACATAGACGGGGCCGGTGCAGATGTGCACGCCGAAGCCCTCGCCTGCGCCGCGGCCGTAGATCGAGGCATCCATCGGGCCCGCGCCGCGCCGGTCCACGGCCTTCTGGGCTGCGGTCCAGTGAAACACGCTTTCGGCGCCCGGATCGCCTTCGATCATGCGTTCCCAGTCGTCCGAGGCATGCTGGGTCAGCGTTTCCATGGTCACCACGTCACCCGAGCGCACCGAAAGCACGGGCTTGAGTGAACGGCTCAGGTAGCCCCAGTGCACGGTCTTGTCGGAGACCGGAAGGTAGTAGTGCTGGGGCGACGCACCGCCATTGTCTGCGTGCGCCGAGCGCTTGGGCACAAGGGCCAGCGCCTGGGCGTAGCGTGCATGGTCGCGCAGCAGGGCCTGGAACGGGCTGTGTGCCAGGCGCGCTGCGGCCGGTTCTGCACCCTGCGCAGCGCTCTCGGCGGGCGAGGGGCGTCCGCGCTGGCCGGGCGGCGCATCCTGCACGCGCGCCGGACTGGCGCGATAGGCCTTGGGAGACAGCCCATAGCGGGCCGCGAAGGCACGGCTGAAGTTGGCGGCATCGCCAAAGCCCCAGCGAAAGCACAGCTCGGCGATGGAGAAATGCTGCAGCGAGCGGTTGCTCAGATCCATGCGGCAGCGCTCCAGCCGGCGTTCGCGCAGGTAGGTGCTGAAGCTGGTGGCCGCTCCCTTGAACAGCTTTTGCAGATAGCGCGTGGACAGCCCCTCGGCTTCGGCGATGGCATCGATGGACAGCTCGGCATCGCCCAGCCGGGTTTCGATGGCGCGGCAGATGCGGCGCAGATGGCCAAGCTGCACGGCGCTGGGCGGCTCGGTCGCCTCGGCCTGCTCCTGGTCGGGATTGCCGGCGCGCGGTGTCAGGCAGGTGACCAGCATGTCGGTGAGCGTGGCCTCCACCGACAGCAGATCGTCCTGTGCCAGTGTGTCGATCTGCTCTGCCAGTGAGGCCGCCATTGCCATGCACATGGCCCCCACACCGCCTGTCCCGCCGATGTGCCTGGCCTCGGGCGGGCACGAGCGCAGCAGGCGCAGCAGAAAGCTCGAAGACTCCAGCCGCGCAAGCAGCAGGCGGCCGTCGCCGGGCAACTGCAGCTGCCATTCCCGGTCTGACTCCAGCAGCAGTGCGGAGCCGGCCTTGAGCGGGAACGCGGCGTCCTCGACCACCGCATCGGCGCTGCCTTGCAGCAAGGCGCACAGCAGCAGGCCCGGGCCGCGCAGCCGCTTGGCCACGGCCCGCAGCGTCAGCGGCGAGGTGGCCAGCGTAATGAATACCGATCCCAGTGGCGAGCTGCGCAGCGCCAGGTGGGTGGCCGGTGGCGTGGGCGCTTCGCCATGGATGTCTGCCCTGGACAGCGCCTCATTGAGCGCAGCCTGCCGCAAGGCATCGGGAAATGCGTGGGTGGAAAAGCGTCTTGGATCGTCGTGCATCAGGGGCGAACTATGAACTGCCGCGTACTGCCTGTCCAAGCCCGGCGCACCGGATGGCAGCCGCGACAAGTTTTTGTGCGCGCAGGAACAACCGGCCTGGACATGCTCGCCTGGACACTGGCGCTGCCGGCACCGATCCACAACAGCAGGAGTATTTTCGATGACCATCCCCCACCAAGAACATATCTGCGGCCCGGGCTGCCAGCACGGTGCTTCGCCAGCCGATGAGACGCTGATCCGCGAGGAATTCCAGGTTGCACGCCGTTCCTTCCTGCGCGACGCCATGGTGGTCGGTGGCGGCGCGGTCTCGGCCGGCGCCATCAGCGGTGCGATGGCACCGTCCCGGGCCTTTGCCCAGGGTGCGCCTGGCGCCCGGGCCAGCCAGGGCATGGCCAGCCACTACTACATTCCCGCCTCTGCCAGTACCGTGCTCTGGGGCTACTTCAGCAGATCGGCCAAGCCGGTGGTCGAAGTCGAATCGGGCGACTACGTGACCATGGAGACGCTGACCCACCATGCCAATGACGATGCCGAACGCATGGTCCGGGGCGACCCTGGCGCCGAGAGCGTGTTCCACTGGGACAGCCAGCGCAAGAACGTCGATCGCCGGGGCGCAGGCCCCATGGATGCCAAGAACGGCGCAGGCGGAGGCCAGGGCGTGCACATCTGCACGGGGCCGGTACGCATCAAGGGCGCCCAGCCCGGCGATGTGCTGGAAGTACGCATCATTGATGTGGTGCCGCGCCCCTCGGGCAACCCGCAGTTCAAGGGCCGGACCTTCGGCAGCAATGCGGCGGCGAACTGGGGCTTTCACTATGGCGACACGCTCACCGAGCCCCGGAAGCGCGAGGTGGTCACCATCTACGAGGTGGATGCGACCGGCGAGCGCAACTGGGCCCGCGCCGTCTACAACTACCGCTGGACGCCGCAGACCGACCCCTTCGGCGTGGTCCACCCGACCATCGACTATCCGGGCGTGCCCGTGGACCACCGCACGATCAGCAAGAACGAAAACGTGCTGCGCAATATCCGCGTTCCCGTGCGCCCGCATTTCGGCACCATCGGCGTGGCGCCGGCCGAGGCGGAGATGGCCAGCTCCATTCCGCCCAACCACACGGGCGGCAACATCGACAACTGGCGCATCGGCAAGGGGGCGACCATGTATTTCCCCGTGGCCGTGCCAGGGGCCAACTTCACCGTGGGCGATCCGCATGCCTCGCAGGGGGACTCCGAGCTGTGCGGCACGGCCATCGAGTGCTCGCTGACCGGCACCTTCCAGTTGATCCTGCACAAGAAGGCGGACCTGCCTGGAACGCCGCTGGCCGAGCTGGCCTATCCGCTGCTCGAAACCCAGGACGAATGGCTGCTGCACGGCTTCAGCTACGCCAACTACCTGGCGGAGCTGGGGCCGGATGCGCAAAACCAGATCTTCAAGAAGTCTTCCGTGGACCTGGCGCTGCGCGACGCCTATCACAAGATGCGCCACTTCCTCATGACCACCCAGGGGCTGGGAGAGGACGAGGCCATCTCGCTGATGTCGATCGCCGTGGACTTCGGCATCACCCAGGTGGTGGATGGCAACTGGGGCGTGCACGCGCTCGTGAAAAAGAGCATCTTCCCCGCGCGCGGGGCGTGAGTGCGTGAGTGAGTGCGTGCCTGCCCTGCGGGCCGGACCCGGCCGGTCTCAGCGCGCCAGGAAATCCCGGATGGCGAACAGCGTCTGGTCGGGCGCCTCGGTCATCTGGTTGTGGCCGCTGGGCAGGTGCACGATGCTGACCTGGCGCTGCGCGCCCCGGGCCGCCTCGATCAGGCCCTTGGCGGCCTTGGGCGGCGTCATCTGGTCCTGCTCGCCCAGGGCGAACAGGACCGGGCATTGCAGCGCCGCCATGGCCGCCTCGCCGCCCGCGTAGCTGTCGCAGGCCTTGAAGCCGGCGTGCAGCAGGTTGGTGCGGTCATTGCTGGCCAGCACGCGCCGGCCCAGCGCCATGCCGGCGCCGAACACCCAGCTGCCTGCGCCGCTGGGTGGCGCCAGCGTGGCGCGCGAGAACACATTCACCATGTGGATGGCCTGCTCGGGCGTGCTGAGCGCGGAGTCCAGCAAAGCAGGCGAGACCTTCATCGGGTAGGCCGTGCCCACCAGCACCAGGTGGCTGACGCGCGCGCCCAGCCGCGCAGCCGCTTCCATGGCGATCAGGCTGCCCCAGCTGTGGCCTACCAGCGCGGCCTTCTCGATGCCTGCCGCATCCATGAGCTGGCCGATGAAATCCGCCGCCGCCTCCACGCTGGCCGGCGCATCGCCTGCGCTGCGGCAGTGGCCCGGCAGGTCTATGGCCAGCACGTTCCAGCCGTGGTTGGCCAGGTAACGGCTTTGCAGTGCCCAGACGCTGTGGTCGCACAGCACGCCGTGGATGAGGATGGCCGTCGGCTGTGCGGGATTGAAGGCCTTGCCGCCGGTATAGGCGTAGATGGCGTGGCCGTGAACATCGATCTTCATTGTTGGTGTCTCCCTTGCCGATTCACGCGGCCTTCTCGGCCGCCTTGAGGGCGCGCTTGAGGTCGTCGATCAGGTCGTCTGCGTCTTCCAGCCCGATGGACAGGCGGATCGTGCCCTGGCCGATGCCGGCCTGGGCCAGCGCCTCGTCGCTCATGCGGAAGTGCGTGGTGCTGGCAGGGTGGATGACCAGGCTGCGGCAGTCGCCCACGTTGGCCAGGTGGCTGAAGACCTTGAGCGTCTCGATGAACTTGCGGCCCTGGTTGCGGTTGCCCTTGATGTCGAAGCTGAACACCGAGCCTGCGCCGCGCGGCAGCAGCTTCTTGGCGAGCTGGTGCGAGGGATGGGTATCGAGCAGCGGGTGGCCCACGCGGCCCACCAGCGGATGGCTGGCCAGGAATTGCACCACCTTCTCGGTGTTGCGGATATGGCGCTCCATGCGCAGCGGCAGCGTCTCTATGCCCTGCAGGATCAGCCAGGCCGTGTGCGGGCTCATGCAGGCGCCGAAGTCGCGCAGGCCTTCGCGGCGTGCGCGCAGAAGGAAGGCGCCAGTGCTGCTTTCCTCGCTGAACACCATGTTGTGGAAGCCGTCGTAGGGCTCGGTCAGCTCCGGGAAGCGTCCCGACTTTTCCCAGTCGAAGCTGCCGCCATCCACCACGATGCCCCCGACCACGGTGCCGTGGCCCGACAGGAACTTGGTGGCCGAGTGGTAGACGATGTCCGCGCCATGCTCCAGCGGCTTCATCAGCCAGGGCGAGGTCAGCGTGGAGTCCACCAGCAGCGGCACGCCGGCTTCATGGGCTATGGCGCTGATGGTGGGAATGTCGAGCACGTCCAGGCCCGGGTTGCCCACCGTCTCGCCGAAGAACAGCTTGGTGTTGGGGCGCACCGCGGCGCGCCAGCCGTCGATGTCGCCGGGCTTGACGAAGGTGGTTTCTATGCCGAAGCGCGCCAGCGTGTAGTGCAGCAGGTTCTGCGAGCCGCCGTACAGCGCCGTGCTGGCCACGATGTGGCTGCCCGCGCCCATGAGCGTGGCCACCGACAGGTGCAGCGCCGCCTGGCCGCTGGCCACGGCGATGGCGCCCACGCCGCCTTCCAGGGCCGAGACACGCTGCTCCAGCACGGCATTCGTGGGATTGGAGATGCGGCTGTAGACGTGCCCTGGGCGCTCCAGGTTGAACAGCGAGGCCGCATGGTCGCTGGACTCGAACACGAACGAGGTCGTGAGGTGGATGGGCGTCGCGCGCGCACCGGTGGCGGGGTCGGGCTGTGCGCCCGCGTGCAGCGCCAGAGTGTCAAAGCCGGGATCCGAGTAGCCGGGCATTCCTGTCTCCATGGTTGTCAAGGCAAGCGGGCATTGTGGGCTATATTTCCCGGCAGACATGGGCTTGCCGCAACCACGGCGACACAGACAATCTTGGAGATACGGCATGAAAGTAAGTGACATCCTGCGCGTCAAGGGCAACACCCTCTACACGGTGTCGCCGGACGAAAGCCTGGCCAGCGCGGTGCAGGTGATGTCCGAGCGCGATATAGGCTCCCTCGTGGTCATGGAGCACGGCGACGTGGTCGGCATGCTGACCTTCCGCGAAGTGATCCAGGGCTTTGTCAAGCACGGCGGCGTGGGCGAGACGCTGGTGCGCTCGGCCATGGACGACGCTCCCATGACCTGCACCATGGAAACCGACATGGACGAGGTGCGCCGCATGATGCTGGACCGCCATGCGCGCTACATGCCGGTGATGGACAAGCGCATGCTGATGGGCGTGATCAGCCTGTACGACGTGGCCAAGGCCGTGGTGGACAGCCAGAACTTCGAGAACCGCATGCTCAAGGCCTATATCCGCGACTGGCCCGAAGGCGAGCGCCAGGGCGCGGACTGATCATCCGGTCGCGGCAAGACCGTCCCTGCCCATGCGGCAAGGCCTGCGACCGCAGAACGCGGCGCAGGCCTTGGCTTTTTACGGGCGGGCGCAAGCCCGCTCAATGCACGCTGCTGCGCCGGGGCTTGAGCAAGGCGCTGGGCGGCACGGCATAGGCCTGCCTGAAGACGCGGCTGAAGTGCGAGAAGCTGGTGAAGCCGCAGGCCATCGCCACATCGGTCACGCGCCGCGCATTGTCGGCCTGCAGCAGCAGGTGGGCCTGGGCCAGGCGCTCGTTCCAGAGCCAGCGGCTGGGAGTCAGTCCCTCGGTGGCGAACAGGCGCGCCAGGCTGCGCAGCGACATGCCCAGGCCCTGGGCCACCTGCAGGGGCTTGAGCTCGGGGTCATCCAGCCGGGCCCGCATGTACTGCTTGGCCTGGGCAAGCCGGTTGCGGGTTCTGAAATCATCGGGCCTGGCTGAGACCAGCAGCATGGTCATCAGGGTGGGGTGAAGATTCTGGTCACCGGCATCCTGTTGAAGGATGGGTGAAGGCGGTGGAGTGCTGCTCGCAGGATCGCTGCGATCCTGGCGTTGCGTTGAGCCGGAAGAGGTCTGCATTTCACGAATCTCCCGCAAGTTGCGGCTGGTGCCTGAGGGATGGTCCGCAGGCGGTTGAAGAACAATGTTCTGTAATTCTAGCTATCAATATTTGTAATTTGATAGTTTTATTGTTTCTTTGCAGGAGATGGCAGCCTGCGCAATGCACCGCTGCAGCGGGAGCGGCGCCTGGGGGCGACCCGGGCATAATCATCGGCCTATGAGCGGCAACACCTTCGGAACCCTATTCACTGTCACCAACTTCGGCGAATCGCATGGCCCGGCCATCGGCTGCGTCATCGACGGTTGCCCGCCTGGCATGGCACTTAGCGAGGCGGACATCCAGCACGACCTGGACCGCCGCCGCCCCGGCACCAGCAAGTTCGTGACGCAGCGCAACGAGCCGGACGCGGTGGAAATCCTCTCGGGTGTCTACGAAGGCCGTACCACGGGCACGCCGATCGCTTTGCTGATCCGCAATACCGACCAGCGCAGCAAGGACTACTCCAACATTGCGCAAAGCTTTCGTCCCGGCCATGCCGACTACGCCTACTTCCAGAAGTACGGCATCCGTGATCCGCGCGGCGGCGGCCGCTCCTCCGCACGGCTGACGGCGCCCACGGTGGCGGCCGGCGCCGTGGCCAAGAAGTGGCTCAAGGAAAAATTCGGCACCGAGTTCCGCGCCTGCATGACCCAGGTGGGCGAGCTGTCGCTGCCCTTCGAGAGCTGGGAGCATGTGCGCAACAATCCCTTCTTTGCGCCGGTGGCCGATGTGTCCCGCTACGAGGAATACATGGATGCGCTGCGCAAGTCGGGCGACTCCTGCGGCGCCGCGCTGCGCGTGCAGGCCAGTGGCATGCCGGTGGGCCTGGGCCAGCCGCTGTATGACCGCCTCGATGCCGACGTCGCCTACGCCATGATGGGCCTGAACGCCGTCAAGGCCGTGGAGATCGGCGCGGGCTTCGACAGCGTGGTCCAGCGCGGCACCACGCACGGCGACTCGCTGAGCCCCGAAGGCTTTCGCAGCAACAACGCCGGTGGCATCGTGGGCGGCATCAGCACGGGCCAGGATCTGGAGGTGCGCATCGCCATCAAGCCCACCAGCTCCATCATCACGCCGCGCGAGTCCATCGACACCCAGGGCCAGAGCACCGAAGTCATCACCAAGGGTCGCCATGACCCCTGCGTGGGCATCCGCGCCGCGCCCATCGCCGAAGCGTTGCTGGCCCTGGTGGTGATGGACCACGCCCTGCGCCACCGCGCCCAGTGCGGCGACGTCGATTCAGGCCTGGCGCCGATTCCTGCCGCGGCGCCCTGAAAGCGCTGCCAGGACGCCAAAGAGAAAGCCGCCCAAGGGCGGCTTTCTTGTGTCCTGCCGGCCTGATCAGCCGGGATTGCGGACTTCATCCATGACGTTCTTGAAGTCGTCCACGTCCTCGAAGCTGCGGTAGACGCTGGCGTAGCGGATGTAGCCGACCTTGTCGAGCAGCTTGAGCTCGCGCATCACCATCTCGCCCAGGCGGCTGGAGAGCACTTCGCGCTCGCCCAGGTTGCGCAGCCGTTCCTCGATGCGCTCGATGGCGGCATCGATCTGCTCCGTGCTCACGGGACGCTTGCGCAGCGCAATCTTGAACGAACCCAGCAGCTTGGCGCGCTCGTACTCGATGCGCCGCCCGTCCTTCTTGACGATGGCGGGGAAGCTGACCTCGGGCCGCTCATAGGTGGTGAAGCGCTTGTCGCAGCCGCCGCATTGGCGGCGGCGGCGGATGAAGCCCCCATCCTCGGCCTCACGGGTCTCCACGACCTGGGTGTCCGGGTGGCTGCAGAACGGGCACTTCATGGCAGGCCTCTATGCGCTCAAATCAGGCGCCGTAGACCGGGAAGCGGGCCGTCAGCTCGGCCACCTGGGCGCGCACGCGGGCCAGGTTGGCTTCGTCGCTGGGGTTCTCCAGCACGTCGGCCAGCAGGTTGGCCGTCAGGCGGGCTTCCTCTTCCTTGAAGCCGCGCGTGGTCATGGCGGGCGTGCCCACGCGGATGCCGCTGGTGACCATCGGCTTTTCGGGGTCGTTGGGGATGGAGTTCTTGTTGATCGTCATGTGGGCGGCACCCAGTGCGGCTTCGGCCGCCTTGCCGGTGATGCCCTTGGCGCGCAGGTCCACCAGCATGACGTGGCTTTCCGTGCGGCCGGAGACGATGCGCAGGCCGCGGGCCGTCAGCGTTTCGGCGACGACCTTGGCATTCTTCACGACCTGCTCCTGGTAGGCCTTGAACTCGGGAGACAGTGCTTCCTTGAAGGCCACGGCCTTGCCGGCGATGACGTGCATCAGCGGGCCGCCTTGCAGGCCGGGGAAGATGGCGCTGTTGATGGCCTTCTCATGCTCGGCCTTCATCAGGATCACGCCGCCGCGCGGGCCGCGCAGGCTCTTGTGCGTGGTGGTGGTGACCACGTCGGCGTGGGGCACGGGGTTGGGGTACACGCCCGCGGCGATCAGGCCGGCGTAGTGGGCCATGTCCACCCAGAAGATGGCGCCGACTTCCTTTGCGATCTTGGCGAAGCGCTCGAAGTCGATGGCCAGGGCGTAGGCCGATGCGCCGGCCACGATGATGCGGGGCTTGTGCTCGCGCGCCAGCGCTTCCATCTTGTCGTAGTCGATGGCTTCTTCGGCGTTCAGGCCGTAGGAGACCACGTTGAACCACTTGCCCGACATGTTCAGCGGCATGCCGTGCGTCAGGTGGCCGCCTTCGGCCAGGCTCATGCCCATGATGGTGTCGCCGGGCTTGGCAAAGGCCATCAGCACGGCCTGGTTGGCCTGGGAGCCGGAGTTGGGCTGAACGTTGGCTGCCTCGGCGCCGAACAGCTTCTTGACGCGGTCGATGGCAAGCTGCTCGACCACATCGACGTTCTCGCAGCCGCCGTAGTAGCGCTTGCCCGGGTAGCCTTCGGCGTACTTGTTGGTGAGCTGGGAGCCCTGGGCTTCCATCACGGCGGGCGAGCAGTAGTTCTCGCTGGCGATCAGCTCGATATGTTCTTGTTGACGCAGGTTCTCGGCCTGGATGGCGGCAAAGACTTCGGCGTCGACTTTCTCGACGGTATTGGTGCGTTGAAACATGGCAGTCCTGTGAACTTGAAATTCCCTTGAGGCCAAGGGCTGCCCAGGCGAACGGCGGAACACTCCAGATCCCGCGTGCGCATGGAGGCTGGGCGGTACGCTCCCCGGTGGTTCACAGAAGGTGGTTCTTTTCAGGCCTTCTGCTGGTTTCCACGTCAGCGGCAGCGGTGCGTGAAGCGGCTGCGCCTATCGCCAGTTGCGTACCCCGCTAGTGTAGCTGAGCTGATGGAGCCGAAGACAGGCGAGGGGCGTTGGCAAAGCCGCCTGCCTGGCAGATCAGCGGGTGCAGGCAGGCATGAAAAAAGCTGGCCTTAGCCAGCTTCGTGCGCCATGTCGGTGGTTCCGGTTACAGCGCCGGCTCCTGTGTCTGCAGGGCCACCTGTTCGGTGCGCGCGGACATGCTGCTCGAGCTGACCGGCACTGCCGGGGTGCCAGCGGACGCTGCCGAGGCCGCAGGTCCGGCTGCCTCGGCCGTGGATGTGGCCGGCTTGGTGGCTGCGATCTGGACGGCCTGCTTGGGCTGCTCGATCTTGGCGGTCATCAGCGGCACGGCACGCAGGCCGGCGGCCATGCGCAGGCGCTGGTGCTCGGCCAGCACCTTGGCGGCATAGCCGCCGTCGGTGGGCAGGTTGGCCGCGCCCACGTAGTAGCGCAGGCCACCTTCGATGGAGCCGGCGCGCTCAATGCACTCCTTGAGCACGCGCACGCCCACGCGCAGATTGCTGACGGGGTCGAACGCGGCGTTCTGGCCGCCGAAGTTCTCGTACTTGTCGGTATGCACCGTGGTCATCACCTGCATCAGGCCCTGCGCGCCGACAGCACTTTGCGCGAACGGATTGAAGCTGGACTCGATGGCCATGATGGCCAGGATCAGCGTCGGGTCCAGGCGGTTGACCTTGCCCAGGTCGTAGGCCTCGCTGACCAGTGCCGCGATGGGCTCGGGCGCCACGCGGTACTTCTTGCTGAGCCAGAAGGCCACGGCCGCCTGATCCTTGGGCAGGTTCTTCGGGTTGGTCGCCGTCGCGCGGTCGCTGGCCGCGAGTTCGACGGGCGCACCCAGCTCGGCCATCTGGCGAGCGGTCAGCCAGGAGCGCAGCTGGCTCTCTCCGGCATCGCGCAGGTCGGGACGGGCGAACAAGGTAATGGCCAGGAAGGCCACAGCCAGGCCCAGAAGGGCGAAGCTGTTGTGGATGATGGCAAGAAAACCGTTGGCCACATCGATGGCGAACGTTCGCGCGGCGGCGAAAAATTTTCCTGACGCTGGCATAGCTTTTTCCTTTCTAGGGGCACCAACCCGAAACGGCCTTCGCCGAAGCGAAGGCCGGTGAGGCTGACACCCTGGATTGGGTGCTGCGGATCCGGGAGGCTGGCGCTTGGTGCACCGTTGCGTTGTAGGCCTGCGGGATCTGCTCAGTCGTGAGGCAGCAGAAACAAAAAACGCTCTATTCGAGCGCTGGCGGATTCTAGGAGCTCACCAAATACACGGTCAACACTATGAATTGCGTTTGTTAGATCGATGAATAATAACAAACCATGGATGCAAACACAGTTTCTGAGTGTTTGAGAGCAGGTTGCGTGCTACCGATGTGGGGCGCTTGCGGCGGTTGTACAGGGCTTCATGAAATTGCAATGAAATGCAAAAGCACTGGCAGGCCTGGCCTGCGTCCTTCTATATTGGAGGCGACTGCTCCTGCAGTCGTCTCGCCAAGGTGGAAGACGGGTAAAAGTGGTGTTCGATGGTTCGGGCACAGTCGTTCAAGTCTTCTTCCGCGGCCTTCCTGGAAGCAATCTCTTGCTTCCGAGCAGCAAGGACCATCCTCTCCTTGACTGCGGAAAACGGCCAGGACTTGTGCCTGCCGTAAAGCCCGGAAGCCGGTTCAAGGCTTCCGGGCTTTGTCGTTCCAGGGTGACTGCAACGTCAAGAAATGTGCGGTGATGCGGGTTGAGGTCTTGCTGCCAGCCCAATTTCTGATGCAATGCAGCCACCGCTGCGTCCTCTGTCCAGGATGGCGCCGTACTAGTTATTAGAGCCCCATGCAATTTCTCTTCAAGCACCGCTGGCTGCGCAGGCTGGCCATCGCCTTTGCAGCGTTTCTTTTGCTGTGGCTGCTGCTGTGGGCGCTGGTGCCCGTTGTCGCCAAAAGCCAGCTGGAAAAGCAGGCATCGGCCAAGCTGGGTCGCCAGGTCCATGTGGGGGCAGTGGAGTTCCGGCCCTGGTCGCTGGAGCTGACCCTGCGTGATCTGCGCATTGCCAAAAGCCAGCCGGCGGGCGCAGGGCAGGCAGAACCCGCGCCGTCGTCGCCACAGCTGCAGGTCGACCGCATCTATGTGAATGCCAGTATCCAGTCCCTCTTCAGGCTGGCGCCTGTCCTGGATGCCATCGAGGTCGATGCGCCGGTGCTGCGCCTCACGCAGCAGAGCCTGGGGCACTTCGATGTGGATGATGTGCTGGCCCGGCTGGCCGAGCCCAGCGATACGCCGCCGGCCAAGCCCTTGGGCTTTGCGCTGTACAACATTGCGCTGCGCGACGGCCGCGTGCAATTGCAGGACGATGTCCAGCAGCGTGAGCACATGCTGGATCAGCTGCAGCTGAAGCTGCCGTTCATCAGCAATCTGGAGTCCAAGCGCGAGATCAAGGTGCTGCCGCACCTGTCCTTCGCGCTCAATGGCAGCCGCTTTGAATCCAGTGCCCAGAGCACGCCTTTCACCGACCAGCGCCAGACGGCCGTCGATCTGAGCTGGCAGGGTGTGGACCTGACGCCTTACCTGGGCTATGTGCCCGCCAATGCCCCCGTCAAGCCGCGCTCCGGCGTGCTGGATACCAATCTGCACATCTCCTTTGAGCAGGCCGAGCAGGCCGTGGTGCGGATCACCGGCGAGGTCAGCCTGTCCGGTGCCGAGTTGCTTGACCGCGATGAGGCGCCCCTGCTGCGTTTCGAGCGCCTGGCGGCCGTGCTCAAGAACGTGCAGCCCCTGCAGTCGGTGGTGGAGCTGGAGTCCGTGCAGTGGAGCGCTCCAGAGATTTTCGCGGCCCGTGATGCGCAAGGCCGCATCAACTGGATGGCGATGGGCAGTCGCTCTGCCTCCGATTCCAGGCCGGCAGTGGAAAAGCCTGCCTCCGATGCGCCCCAGCCCTGGAGGGTGAGCCTGGACAGGCTGGCCATTTCCGATGCCACGGTGCATTGGCGCGATGCGTCGCCCGGCGCAGGCCAGTCGGGTGCGGCGCTGCAGGCGCGCCAGCTGTCATTGGAAGTGCGCGATGTCCGCTGGCCGCTGGAGCAGCCTTTGCAATTTGATGCCGGCATGCAGGTGCAGTCTGCAGCGGCAGGAGAGGGTGCAAAACCCGCCGAACTGAGGCTGAGCGGCGCCATGACCGACAGGCAGGGGCAACTGGCCGTCTCCGCGCGCCAGTTGCCTCTGCAACTAGCGGCGCCGTATCTGTCTGCCCATCTCAAGCCGGAGCTGACCGGCCTGCTGAGCACCGACGCCGGCCTGGGCTGGAGCGGCTCCGCCATGGTGGTGCAGGTGGCCGAGCTGGGCGTGGAGCAGTTGAGCCTCAAGGACAAGGCCGCGCCGGTCGACATCGCGCGCCTGCAGCTGGAGCAGGCACAGGTCAATCTGGCCAGCCAGCAGGTTTCCGTGGGGCGCCTGGCGCTGCAAAAGCCGCAGCTGGGCGTGTCGCGCGACGCCCAGGGCCGGTGGATGTATGAGCAATGGCTGCCACCCGCATCCTCGGCACCTGCGACGCCGGACCCCGCCAAGGACAAGCCCAGGCCCTGGGGTCTGAGGCTGCAGGCCGTGGAAGTGGACGGTGGCGCCGTTGCGCTGCGTGACGAAGCGCCCGTGCGCAACGCCGATTCGGCGCGCACCGTGTCCCTGGATCTGAGTTCACTGCGCCTGCGCTTGGGCGCCATCGAGCCGCTGGCGGCCAAGTCCGCCCCCACGCCGCTGGAGCTGTCCGCCCAGGTCGGCTCGGGCCGGCGTGTCCAGGCAGGATCGCTGAGCCTGCGCGGCGATCTGGGACTGGCGCCACTGTCGCTTCAGGGCAGGCTGCAGGCGCGCAGCCTGCCGCTGCACGCGCTGGAGCCCTACTTTGCCGACATGCTCAATGTGGAGCTGGTGCGCGCCGATGGCAATTTCCTGGGTCAGCTGCGCTTTGCCAGCCAGCCTGCCGGCCCCGAGCTGATGGTGCAGGGCGATGTCGAACTGGTGGATCTGCGCATGCGCTCCGCGCTGGCCTCGCCCGTGCAAGCCGGGGGTGAGGCTGCGGTGCAGGGCGTACCCAGCACGGCCGCAGGCGCCGTGGCAGCCGTGCTCAGCGAATCCACGGCCGACCGGGCCAAGGCTCGATCGGCTGCCTTGGGCCTGGGCCTGCGCGATGAACTCGTCGCCTGGAAAACCTTGGCCGTGCGTGGCCTGGACCTGCAGATGCAGCCCGCCCAGCCACTGCGCCTGAGCGTGCGCGAGACGGCGCTCAGCGACTTCTTTGCACGCGTGATCGTGCAGCGCAATGGCCGCATCAATCTGCAGGACATCGTCAAGTCGGCCCAGTCTCAGCAGTCCCTGGAGCAAAACACCGCGCCGGCTGCGGATGGCGCGGCGGCTCCTGCCGAGCCCGTCCCGCCGAAGGCCGCTTCCGGGCCTGCACCGGTCATCAAGATCGGCCCCATCGTGCTGACGGGCGGCAAGGTGCAGTTCTCCGACTACTTCATCCAGCCCAACTACTCGGCTGACCTCAGCGAGCTGGCCGGCCGCCTGAGCGCCTTCTCGTCCGAACAGCCGGCCGGGGAGCAGGGGCCGCAACTGGCGGATGTGGAGCTGCGCGGCCGCGCCCAGGGCACGGCTTCGCTGGAGATCACCGGCCAGGTCAATCCGCTGGCCAAGCCGCTGGCCCTGGACATACGCGCCCAGATGCGCGATCTGGAGCTGCCGCCGCTGTCGCCGTACTCCATCAAGTACGCGGGCCATGGCATCGAGCGCGGCAAGCTCAGCATGGATGTCAGCTACAAGATCGAGCCCGATGGCCAGCTCACGGCGCGCAACAAGCTGGTGCTGCACCAGCTCACCTTCGGCGAAGCCGTCGAAGGTGCGCCGGCCTCGCTGCCCGTGCGCCTGGCCGTGGCATTGCTGGCCGACCGCAACGGCGTCATCGACCTGGACCTGCCGGTCAGCGGCTCGCTCAACGACCCGCAATTCAGGTTGGCGCCAGTCATCTTCAAGATCATCGGCAACCTGATCATGAAGGCCGTCACCTCGCCGTTCTCGCTGCTGTCGGGCGCATTTGGCGGCAGCGGCGAGTCGGGCGTGGTGGCCTTTGCGCCGGGCCGATCCCAGATCGATGCCAAGGCCCGCGAAAGCCTGGACAAGGTGGTCGCCTCCCTCAAGGAGCGCCCGGCCCTCAGGCTCACCGTGATCGGCGAGGCGCGCGAGGCCCAGGACAAGGAGGCCTGGAAGCAGGCCGAACTCGATCGCCTGTTGCTGGCCCAGAAGCGCCGCCAGGTGCTGCGCGAGGGCAAATCGGCAGAATCGGTGACCGAGTTGTCTGCTGCCGAAGTGCCGGCTTTGACCAAGGCGCTTTACAGCCGTGCCGACTTTGCCAAGCCGCGCAATGTCATCGGCATGGCCAAGGACTTGCCCACCGACCAGATGCGCAGCCTGCTGCTGGAGCAGATCACCGTGCCCGACGATGCCATGCGCGAGCTGGCGCTGGCGCGCGGCGTGGCCGTTCGCGACTATCTGGCGCAGCAGCAGTTGCCGCTCGAGCGCCTGTTTCTCGGGGCCCCGAAACTGGATTCCGACGACCAGGAATGGAGCCCGCGCGCCCAGCTCAGCCTGTCCGCACAGTAGCCCGGTTTTGGCTCCGCTTCAAATAACGGCGAGAATATGGTTTTCCCGGCCCGGCTAGCATGCCTGCATGCAGCCCGGCCGGCCGCGTCTGGCGGCCCGCGGCAGCCAGGCATTCAACGATTGATTCATGTCTTCTCTTTCCCCCCGCAGCACCATGTCCGATGCACCTGAAGTGAGCCCTGCTTCTGCCAAGAATCCTGAACAACACCCCTTGGATGTGCTCACGGGCGGTGCCTTCTCCGCCGAAACCTCGGGTGATCGCGCCTCGCGCATCCGCGACTGGCTGGCAACCCAGCCTTCGGTCGAGCAATTGCAGGACGTCCTCAAGGAGCTGAGCGCGCGCGACAAGAGCGCGGCCCGCGCCGTGCGTGAGCGTCTGGATGAAATCCGCCGCACCAAGGACCAGGAAAAGATCGCAGTGGAATGGGCTGAAAAGGCCCAGGCACTGCTGGTCGCATCGCCCTTCAATGCCGCCGACGCCATCGCCTGGCAGCGCGACGCCGCCAAGGCAGGCGCCCCGCTGTCGCGTGAGCCGCTGTCGCAGTACAAGGCCCAACTGGCCGAGCGCGTCAAGGCCATCGAGGAACTGCAGCATCGCGTGCAGGTCCAGCGCGAAGTGGCTGTCTTGCTGGCCCAGCGCATCGAAGTCCTGTCCACCAAGCCATGGCGCGACGCCCAGGCTGTGCTCGACAACCTGCGCGCCGACGTGGCCCGCTGGCAGGAGCAGGCCGGCGAGCTCACCGGCGATGCCAACTGGGCCAGCGTGGATGGACGCTTCCCGCCCCAGCTGGAAGCCGCCAGCGCACAGCTGATCCTTGTCTGGGATGCCTTCCAGTCTGCCCTTGCGCTGACCGAGGTAGCCGCAGCGGACGAAGCAGCCCCGCTGCCCACCGTGCCCGTGTGGGCCGATGAACTGCGTGTGGCGCGTGGCCTGCCTCCCGAGGCAGCGGCCGCCGAGCCGTCCAAGCCAGCGCCTGCCGGCCGCAGCGCAGCGCAGCCCAAGGCCAAGACGTCGCCTGAGCAGGTGGCTGCCGCCAGCGCTGCCCTGACCCAGGCGCTGGAACAGCTCCAGGCCGAGACGGCTGCTGGCGAAAGCAAGGCTGGCTCCGCTGCCGTGCAAGCCGTGCGTGCCGCCATCAAGGCCCATGGTCGTCTGGTGGACGACGCACTGGTCACCAAGGTGCACGAGGCCCTCTTGGCAGCAGGCGAAGCCGAAGGCTGGCCGCGCCAGAACGCAGACAAGCTGCGTGAGGAGCTGGTTGCCAAGGCGGAAGCTCTGCTGAACCGTCCTGAAGGCCAGGCGCTGGGCGGTCGCAAGATCCAGGAATCCCTGCGCAGCCTGCGTGAGCAGTGGAAGCTGGCCGACCAGGGCAGCGCGGCCAACCACGCTCTCTGGAAGAAGTTTGACGAAGCCTGCAACGCGGCCCACAAGGTGGTCGAGTCCTGGCACGACAAGCTGCGCACGGAAACCACCCAGTCCAAGGCACAGCGCCTGGCGCTGATCGAAGAGATCAAGGCCTGGGCAGCGCAGCAGGCCGCCAGCGAAGATCTCAAGGGTGCGGCCCGCGCATTGCGCCAGTTCGCTGAACGCTGGCGCGAGAGCGGTCATATCGGTGAAAAACTGTTTGCCGAGCTGCAGCCCCAGTTCAAGCAGGCCATGGCCCTGGCCGAGGCTCCGCTGCATGCTGCGCAAAAGGCCAGCCTGCAGCGCCGCCACGCCATGATCGACGAGGCCACGGCGCTGGGCGCCGCACCCAGCCTGCGCATCGATGCCGTCAAGGCACTGCAGCAGCGCTGGCAGGCCGAGGCGCAGGCCGTGCCGCTGGATCGCAAGCACGAGCAAAAGCTGTGGGACGCCTTCCGCAAGCCCCTGGACGAGGCTTTCAACCGCAAGGGCAGCGAGCGTGGTTCCCGGGCCGCAGCCGTGCAGCTCAGCGACCATGACCGCCGCGTACTGGAGGCTTCGCAGGCCGTGGAAGCTGCCAACACATCGGGTGACGTGCAGCAAATCCGCGCTGCGGTGGAGGCTCTGGAGCAGGCGCTGCGCGGCCGTGCCGATGCCTCCGTCAACGCTGCCCAGCCGGAACAGGCGCCAGTGGCTGCGGCCGGCTCGGAAGAATCGCAAGCGAAGCCGGCGCCGGTGCGCCCCGTGGTTGCCGTGCGCGGGGATGATCGTCCCGGCATGAAGAAGGAAGAGGGTGGTGCGCGCGCTGCCCGTCCTGGCGACCGCCGCGACGGTGGCCGTGGCCGCGATGGAAGGGACGGACGCGACAACCGTGACAATGGCCGCTTTGGCCGCGAACCGCGTGAAGAGCGCGGTCCGCGCCTGGCCGATCCGGCCTTCCGTGCCCAGCGTGAAGCCATGGAGCATGCGCAGGACGCTCTGCGCAAGCTCGCGGCCCAGGCCCATGGCGAAGCGCTGACCCAGCTGATGGCAGCCTGGGAATCGCGTGACGCTACGCAGATTCCGGCGGCCCAGCAGCTCGGCGGTCGCGTGTCTGCGCAAGTGCGCAGCGCCTGGTCGCAGGCACTGGCCCAGGCGCCCAAGGGTGATGCGGGTGAAGCCCTGCTGCGCCTTGAAATGGCTGCCGACGTGCCCACGCCTGCAGAGCATCTGAGCGCCCGCCGTGCCCTGCAGCTGCAACTGCTGACGCGCCGCAACGATCCGGCCCCGCAGGAAACCTGGGGCAGCGATGCCGCGCGGGTGCTGGCATCGGCACGCGATGACGCCACCGCACGCCGCCTGCAGAACGTGCTCAAGCAACTGCTGCGCAAGTGACGGGGTGGGGTTGAGACCCTCATCGTCAAGAAAGGGAGCCGTCGGCTCCCTTTTTTTTTGACCCTGCCGATACCTGATGGTGCTTGGGATGGAGGCATCCGTGTACGCACCCAAGCAAAAAGGCCGTTGCATGTGCAACGGCCTTTTCATGTTTGGTGCCCAGGAGAGGACTCGAACCTCCACGGAGTTACCCGCTAGTACCTGAAACTAGTGCGTCTACCAATTCCGCCACCTGGGCATTTCAGAGTACGCAAATTATATAGCGCGAAAGCGACGTGCCGGGCCGGCTTGCAAAGATTTTCGT